>JBJKVN010000014.1:0-72260 GCA_045562595.1 Tepidiformaceae bacterium | reverse complement strand
GGATGGTCCTGGTCTAGATTTGGGGAATGCCCCTTTGGAAATGCCTCAAGTTAGTGAAGATAGTTTGGGCGATGTAAACGATGAGGCTAAGGATGGGGGAGCTGATGAAGGTGAGGGAGCTGATGAAGGTGAGGGAGCTGATGGAGGTGAGGGAGCTGATGAAGGTGATAAATAATGGAGAGTTTTGTTTATAAGTTTACCTGTGGGTACTTGCAGTAGTGCTTAGTCGGCCATTCATTGTCCTTTATGTAGCAGTTTTTGTTGCGACTTTTGGAATTTCTCTAGTAAGCCCTTTATTACCGGTTTATGCCGAAAATCTTGGCGCAACCGGTGTTTGGATAGGCTTTACATTTGCAAGTTTTGCGATCACACACTCTATTAGTGGTCCTTTAATTGGACGATTAAGTGATCGATACCCAAGGAAACCTTTTATCATTCTCGGTTTACTTTGTTATCTTGCTGCTGCTCTTGGATATTTAACTGCAGATAGTTTTGCCCAAATTATTGCTTTTAGAATGTTAAGTGGAGTTGGTACTGGCCTGATATTCAGTGTTGCTCGAGCCTATATTGGAGAAATGGTTCCTTCAGGATACGAGGGGAGATGGTTTGGAGTTTTTGCTACAGCTGACATTATTGGATTCGGTTCTGGACCAATGTTTGCAGGGCTCATACGTGGCTGGTTGGGTTTCGATGCAGTTTTCATATCCATGGCGCTTATTATGGGTGCATCAACACTCATAATAACGATTTTGCTTCCCCCTCGTCCTCCCCAAGCATTAAACACAAATCAAAAGGCTTTGTTTCAAACAAACGCCAGCATCTGGAACGCATTAAAGGACAGGCTAACGGTAGCTCTGACTTTCCGTCATGTACTTTTTTCTTTTTCTTGGGGTTCCACTCTCGCGTTCCTCGCAGTCCGTTTAGAAAATGAATTGTTGATAGGCCCTGTTGTTATTGGACTTGCTTTTGGAGTTGAGAATTTCGCAAGTGGTATTTCGCAGCCTATGCTGGGATGGCTGACTGATCACATGAACAGAGTGATTTTAGTAGCTGTGGGCCTTGTATTTGCAGGTGGATGTGTGATTGCAGTTGGGACTGTCGATAGCTTGCCTTTGGTTTTTGTATTTATGATTTTACTGGGTGCATCTGGGGCCATGACTCAAGTTGCTGCGAGTGCCTTAGAAATAGTTGCAGGGCGACGAGTAGGGTTAGGTACGGTTATAGGGTTGGGTTCTTCCGGGGGTGGTGTTGGAATATTATGTGGAGCCGTATTAGGTGGCTATTTAGTTGATCTTTTTGATACGTCTGCGGCCTTTTTGTTTGCTGGCGCAGTTATGATTTTGGGGACGCCACTTTTTTTGTTACTTGTCAAAGGGCAGAGTACGAAAAGTGAACCTGGGGTTATTTAGATAACTTTGAGGTTGTTAGCAATTGTCCAATTGTGGAAGTCGCACGTTCGATTGTTGGGAAAACTGCTAAGTTCTCATTAATTAGGAGCTCCCGCATTTCATCGAGCAAAATGCGCTGGTCATTTTGAAGTGTTTCTGTAGTTCCATAAATAACAGCAACGGGAAGCGTGCAATCTTTGATTGTTTCTATTAGCCGAGTACAGGCGTGTTTTAGGCGATTTTTAGCATCAGGACGGCCTAGGAACCACTCCTCTCCAACATTTGCTATCCCAAAGTCATAAGTCGCACTTTTTAGCATTAAGGAAAGTAAACTATGCGAAGAAAATCCGCTTCCAGCTAAAATTGATTGATCGACAGGGTTGTTAATCCAATTTGTCAGCGTAGGTGCGCGTTCATCAACGATTTTGTGGACTGCAGTTGGAAGATCAGGCAGTTTGATTTGATTTTCCTCACAACAATCAGCTGCCTGTACAGCTCGACCACCACCACCACCAACTACTGCTGCACGGTTTCCTTTTATTGGACTTAGTAGCGATAAGGCTATAAGTAGGTCAAGAGTTTCATCTCTGGTTTTTGTAACATATCCACCACCTTGACGTATTGCCGATTCCCAAATGGTATTTGTTCCTGCCAGTGCTGCAGTATGGGACGCAGCAGCACTGGCACCGGAGGCTGTACGTCCACCTTTGTGGATTACGACCGGTTTTTTTGCTGCTGCTGCCTTTAACGCTTCAAAAAATTCGCGACCTGCAGCAAGGCCTTCCATATAGATAGCTATTATCTTTGTTTGGTTGTCTGAACCGAGATAATCCAATAATTCTGCAGCTGAAATATCACTTCCATTACCATACGAAATAACTTTTCCAAATTTTAAGCCACGAGCGGTTCCTCGTGTAAGTAACTCAACGGCGTTGTTTCCACTTTGACTCAGGAGGCCGATATCACCTTGGAAATTGGGTAGGTCAGGTCTGAAAGAAAGTCCGCTAGCTGCGTAATGTATTCCCATTCCGTTAGGACCAAGTAGACGGATGTGAGCAGATTTTGCGAGTTGTAAAATCTGCTCCTCGAGCATCTTTGCATTCGTATTCCCTGTTTCGCTCAGTTTTCCTGTAAAGAGATGTAAATAGGGTATGTCATGTTCCATGCTTTCTTTAATCAAGGCAGGTACTTGTTCAGCAGAAATGCAAGAAATGAGTAAATCGATAGGTTCTGAAATATCTGTCAGTGACTTAAAAACTTCGTAACCCTCAATGTTTTTTGCACGTGGATGTATTGGGTATACAGATCCTGAAAAATTAAAAACACGCAAAGATTTTACGTAATCATATCCTGGGCTGTCAGGGTTGTCTGAGGCACCCACAACAGCAACTGAGCGTGGATGAAAAAGTCGAGCAAATTGATTTTTTTCTATATCAAACCCCTCTTTATTGTATGCATAAAGTTAAGGAATGTAATTTTTAGAATATAGGCAATAATTCCGAAAAAGAGGTAGTCTGAATGAAATGACTACACGCTCTAGGCTCCGTTCAGATTCTGCCGAAAGGCCTCCTTGGCTGAAGGCTCGTTTTCCTGCTGGGGATGGTTATGCTCGTATTCAGAACCTGATGAGGCAGAAATCGCTGCATACTGTTTGCGAAGAGGCTCGTTGTCCAAATATAGGAGATTGTTGGAGTAGGGGTACAGCGACCTTCATGATTTTAGGGGAAACATGTACACGTGCTTGTGGTTTTTGTGCTGTAAAAACTGGTCGACCGGAATCACTTGATTTAGGTGAACCAAAGCGTGTTGCTCTAGCCGTTCAGCAAATGGGGCTGCGACACGCTGTGATCACGAGTGTGAATCGTGATGATGTTCCTGATGGCGGTGCACAAATTTTTGCTGAATGTATCAATTGGATTCGAAGACTTACTCCTGAGACAACTATAGAAGTACTGATTCCTGATTTTATGGGTAATTGGGAAGCATTACAGATTGTTATGGAGGCTCAACCTGAGATTCTTAATCACAATACAGAAACAGTCCCGAGCTTATATGGGCATGTGCGTCCTAAAGCAAAGTATGATCGATCCTTGGATCTTTTGAAGAGGGCAAAGAGTTTAGCCCCTGATGGAAAGACAAAAAGTGGACTGATGGTAGGTTTAGGTGAGTCGCATGAAGAGCTACTTGAAGTTTTTAAAGATTTAAAAGCCAGCGATGTGGATATACTAACAATTGGTCAATATCTTCGCCCGACAAGTAAGCATCTTCCGGTCGTTCGATATTATCATCCTTCGGAGTTCGAGGATTTACGTACTTCGGCTTTAGCTATGGGATTTCAACATGTTGAGTCTGGTCCTCTAGTACGTTCGTCCTACCATGCTGAGGAACAGGTGGATAGGCTAGAAGATAAAGATGGTTTCAAACCGTTTCCTACCGACGACGTAATTACTCTTGTAGATTAGGAGTTCTAAATGTCCATTGAAAATTCGAATAGTTCTGGCCTTTCTCATTTAGATGAGAAAGGTGCGGCCCGTATGGTCGATGTTTCTCAAAAAGACACGACGGTGAGGGAGGCAACTGCAGTCAGCACTGTTGTTATGAAAGCTGAGACACTGGCTTTAATTCAAAACAATGGTTTACCGAAAGGTGATGTAATTGCTACTGCCCGTATTGCAGGGATTATGGCTGTTAAAAAAACTGCAGAACTTATTCCCCTGTGTCACCCTTTGCCAATTTCTGCCATCACAATCGATTTCAACCCACACGATGAAATCCGTCTCAAAATTTCTGCCACTGTGAGAACAAAGTCTCAAACAGGCGTTGAAATGGAGGCCCTTGTTGCAGCAGGAATTGCCTCACTTACTGTTTATGATATGTGTAAGGCTGTTGATCGAGGTATGACGATTGAAAGCACCCAACTATTGGAGAAAATAGGTGGTAAGTCTGGCAGATGGAATAGGGAAGATTAGGTTCTCAGCTCCTAAATCTAGTGAATCGAATTCTAAGAATCTGTAAATAGGTCAGGTAATGGTTTTTCTGACTTATTCTTCTCAGAGGTGTTTTGGGTACTTGGTAAGTCTAAAGTTTTTGTACCGTTATCGTTGTTATCTTGTTCAGGGTTTTCAACTTCAGGAGCATCACCTTTTTCTATCCTTAGTGCACGCATTGTTCCCGGATAAAACTCAACATGAAGGTAATCTCCAGTCTTAATTTGCATATGTTGTGTTGGATCAACATGTAGGATTTCTTTCCCGCTTAGTCGTATGTAATGTGTTTTACTTACGATGGCGTCACGCCTAGTCCAGTGTCTGGTTACCGTTCCCTCCGACAGAACGGGGCCACCCGCTAGATCTCGGATGGCATGAATTCCTTGAAAACCAAATATAATTGCGAAGAAACTTGCAAGACTGAATCCAACCCAAGACCCCCCTGATGTCGAAATATCAACTAGTACGAAGATAGCAGCGCCAACACATGCTAGACAACAGGGGGTCCAAATTATTGCAGTACGGATGACGGTTTGTCGGGCTCGTTTTACTGCTCCTGGCTGAGTAAGTGTTGGTGTGTCCAGTGGGTTTGGTAGATTATTCAACATTGGTAGGTATTAGGATAACTTCTCCTGTAAAGATAAGGTTAGGGTCAAGACTAGGATTTAATTCCATAATTTGTTGTGTGGTTACTCCGTAACGAGTAGCAATTCCACTAATTGTTTCGCCATCTAAAACAGTATGCTCAATCATTGGCGTTGGTGTTGGTGTTGGTGTTGGTGTTGCCTCGGGGGTTGATGCGAGTGTTGGTGTTGATATGGGTGTAGGAGTGGGGGTTGCAGTTGGAGATGGAGAGACATTAGCTTGTTCGGTTGGTGTTTCTTCAGGATCACTTGATTCGAGAACTAATAGCCCGTCAGATTCATTTTTTGGAGGTGTTAGCAATAGGAAGATAGTGACTAAGGTTCCGACAAATAAAGTGAGAATTGCACCCCAATAAACTCTGCCCCGTAGAGGGGATTCTGCTCCTTTTGTTTCTTGTTCTTCCGTATTCATGACTACCTAATACCCTCAGACCTTTTTAGTCTAGAGGTGTAAGTCGATATCCTACATTACGTACTGTTTCAATAAATTTATGGCCGTCTATTTCGATTTTTGAACGGAGACGTCTTATATGAACATCCACTGTACGTGCTCCTCCAAAATAATCGTATCCCCAAACCTTGTTTAGCAATTGTTCACGAGTCGAGACTTCACCCGTGTTCATAGCTAAGTATCGAAGGAGCTGATATTCCTTAAAAGTGAGGACAACCAAAGTGCCACCGACATCTACATGGTACGAAACCAAATTTATTGTGAGTGCACCATAACTAATTTCATTCTGTTCATCGATTCCAAATCGTTCATGAAAGATTCGTTCTAGGCGAATAGCTATTTGTTTGTTTCCCGACGGGAGAAGTACGAAGTCATCAGTTTTTGTTTCAAGGGTCAAATTTTCTAACTTTTCATCTTCGATTAATAAAAGTGTTGCAATGTCCTGTTCTTCACAGGCATTTACTATGGCCTGCAGGCTATCCCATGAAAAATCTCTTGTGTCGAGAAGGATAGCTTGTAGGTCATCAATAGAAGGACCTGTTGCGCTGTCGAATTTACCAGGGTGGACCGTGGTTATGTGAAAACCTGAATCTTCTAAAAGGTTCTGTAGATTATCCCAGTCGGTCCCCGTAGTTATTATTTGAACGTTACGCATATGTTCCCGTAACCGCTTATTTAGTCGGTTCGATAATCGCAGACATGCTGCCAGTGCTCATTTCCATTAGAGGGTCAGGTCCAAAATTGTGAATATGATTTTGAACCTCAAGACATTTTTCTTTGTCAGCAGTCATTACGATTGCTTGACCTTGGCTATCCACGGTACTGGCTATGGCGAATCCTTTTTCACGTGAGTAGCCAAAAATATTAGTAAGCATTGCAATGACATAGGCATACGTGTGGCTATCATCATCAAGCAAAATGAGATGGCATGGAAGTTCCAATTCCTCGCTAGTTTCTAGCTGTTCTAGTACTTGCGTACCTTTACTTTTTTCTAGTTCCATGTACCCACTCTATAGAGCATCTATTGATTTTCAAGTAAAAAACGTCTTTTTAATTCACTCTTTCCTTAACAGGATGGAGAGTTATGAAGGTTCAAGATAACATGAAAGCCTCTTGGAGTCGTAAAAGTTATCTTCTAGACTAGAGACATGACTAATAGACATAACTCACCCGGATTTGGGAATGACTCAACATTGGCAGCTCAGTATTCAAGCCTGATTGGAAGGTTGCTTGATTACTGCGAAGCAGGTCTTGAAGGACTGACTGACGAGCAAATTTCGGATACGCATAAAGGAACGACAAATTCAGTCGGTTTTGATGTTTGGCATGTGGTGCGCACTGTAGACAATATCGTTTTTTTTGTTTTTGAAAGAGAGGAACCTGTTTGGCTGAAGGAAAAATTTAATGAGCGTTGGGATCTACCTGCGGTAGACCAGGGTACAGGTATGGATGTTAAAGATGCTTATAGCCTGCACTTTCCTGATGTGTTTACGTTTACTGAATATATTCGAGCTGTTAAAGAGGTTGTAGTACCGAGAATCAATGAAATGGATGAAGAATATTTTAAAGTTGTGCAATTTGTTCGTCCTTGGGGAGAGGTCCCCCGTATGGAAATGATAGGACATGGTCTTATCGGTCATGGGAATGGGCATTTAGGTCGTGTTTCCTTGGCACGAAACATTTATGGTCTTGAAGGTCTTGCTTACTAAATTTGGTCGGGGTGCGCAGATTTGAACTGCGGACCTCTTCGTCCCGAACGAAGCACTCTACCAAGCTGAGCTACACCCCGACGTGAAACAACAGAATACCGTTGACTTGTGATGAGCGGAACACTGGGACTTATTTGTATTTTGGTTATTTAACATGTCCGTAACAGCTATGTTTTGTTTTCACGTTACTCTCGCATAATCCTGTTATGTGATCAGGGTGGAGGTTTTTATGATTGATTCCGGCGATACTACTTGGATTTTAGTCTCAACAGCTCTCGTGTTGTTAATGACACCAGGCCTAGCTTTTTTCTATGGCGGCTTGGTTCGTTCAAAAAATGCGAATGCGACAATTATGCAAAGTTTTATTTGTTTAGGTGTAGTTGGTGTAGTTTGGGTGTTGTGGGGATACTCTCTAGCCTTCGGTAACAGCGTAGGAGGTTTTGTTGGGGATTTAGGTTTCTTTGGCCTGCGGAATGTTGGCTTTGATGAAGCTTTTCCTGGTACAGCAATTCCACATCTCCTTTTCATGGCATTTCAAATGATGTTTGCTGTGATAACGCCCGCTCTTATTACAGGTGCATTTGCTGAAAGGATGAAGTTCTGCAGTTTTATTGCGTTTGTGGTGGCATGGGTCACCATTGTTTACGCTCCTCTCGCCCACTGGGTATGGGGTGGTGGCTGGATGGCTACCGAATTGCAAGCAGTTGATTTTGCTGGCGGTACAGTTGTTCATATTAATGCTGGTATAGCTGCAGTAGCCGCAGCTCTCATTATTGGAAAACGGAGAAATGCAGGTCATTCTACTGAGCCGCATAACGTTCCTTTCGTTGTATTAGGGGCTGCACTGCTTTGGTTTGGTTGGTTTGGTTTCAATGCAGGATCCGCTTTGTCCTCCGGAGGAGGTGCGGTAAACGCATTTGTTACTACTAATAGTGCTGCTGCGATGGCTGCACTCACTTGGGTAGGGTTGTCTTACTTCCACACAGGTAAAGCTTCAGTTGTAGGAGCTGCTATAGGTGCTGTAGCTGGTTTAGTTGCGATCACGCCTGCTGCTGGATTTGTAGGTTTATGGCCTGCCAGTGATGGGTTTTTAAATGCTTTCCCAGCATTAATTATTGGTGCGATGTCTAGTGTTCTTGGTTTCTATGCAATCCGATTGCTATCAAGATTCAGTAGCTTTGACGACACATTAGATGTCTTTGCTGTTCATGGCGTTGGCGGTATGTGGGGAGCTTTTGCTACCGGTATCTTTGCGGTAGCTGCTGTTGGCGGTACTGCTGGTCTTATTGAGGGAGAGGGTGCCCAGCTGTGGCGCCAGTTAGTTGCGATTTTGGCGACCATCGGTTGGACCTTTGTTATGACTAGTGTGATCTTGCTTGTTATCAAGTACACAATGGGATTAACGGTAAGTGAGGATGCTGAAGAGCAAGGTTTAGATATTGCTGAGCATGGTGAAGCTGCTTATACGAACTAAGAACTTCACTCGAGTAAATAAAACATAAGCGCCTCTTGAGGCGCTTATGTTTTATAATTTCTCCCGCGTAACAAAAAAGCGAACTGAGGCGGTTAGTGTTCACCTTTGGTATCACTTCTTTCAGTCTTTGTATTTTAGTTTTAGTTGTCTTGCCTATATTTGCATGTTCAAGTGAACGTAATAAAGATTTTTCAATTGAATATGTTTCGAAATCCGTATATGAGGACATAACACCAGTGGTACAACTTACTGCTACGCCAACACCATTACCTGATCCTGAGTTTTTTATTAGTAAAAGTTCTATTACGCAAGGTGGGACTCTAC
The DNA here is from genome assembly GCA_045562595.1 of Tepidiformaceae bacterium. Lineage (GTDB taxonomy): Bacteria > Chloroflexota > Dehalococcoidia > Tepidiformales > Tepidiformaceae > JAKUNN01. The sequence goes on along the minus strand of JBJKVN010000014.1, from coordinate 63,283 downwards.
TTCTTTCGGTTGCCGGATCAATTATTCAAGGATCAGTTACTTTTTTAGGTTTTGATATGCAGCTTACCAGGGGAGATAGGTCATATTACACATTCATTCCTATTTCACGTATAGCAGAAGTCGGAATGCACAAAATTTCTATTTCAGTGACTTATAGCGATGATTCAGAATTTAAGAAGGAAATGTTTGTTGAAATAATTCCACGTGAGTGGACGTTCTATGATTTCACAGGTGATAGTTTTGAAAATCCCACATTATTGTCATCGGCACAAAGAGAGGATGAAGATTTAATTTTAAAAGATACGTTCAGCTTTTCTAATCCTGTGAAATTATGGCGAGATGGGCCGTGGCTAAAACCTTTGCAGTTTAATGCACGAATCACAAGTGAGTTTGGTGAAGAGCGTGATTATGGAGATAATCTTATTCGACATCATGAAGGTGTTGATTTTAGTGCTGACGAAGGCACCCCTGTTTATGCTTCTAATAGTGGGGTGATTGTTTTAGCGAGACAACTTTCTTTACGTGGAAATTATATCGCTATAGATCATGGCGGTGGCTTGTATTCAGCATATGGACATTTGAGTTCTTTTGCAGCAGGGGAGGGTCAAATGGTTGAGGCTGGCGATTTAATTGGATATGTGGGTAGTTCTGGTCTTTCAACCGGAGCACATTTGCACTGGGAGATCATTGTGCATGGTACCCCTGTTGATGCCTTGCGTTTTACGAATGGTCTTAATGGATTTTAGAGAGTAGTGTAAAAGTTCTTCTCATACGTGAAAATATTAGAATTATGTAAAAGTTTTGTTGGATGATATGCAATTATCGCTAGAAATTGAAACAGTTAATGGTCCAGTTCGAATTTATGAAATAGGTAGTGACTTGGTAGCGCTGATGTCTTTTGCTGTGGTGCGTGATTTTGGTGCACAACACCCCTTAATTGCAATGGCGGAAAGGCTTGCAAGGTCCTTAGGTGTCCGACTTAACCCTTTGACAAATTTTTATGAGCGTCAGCCCGAGGATGATATAGATGAAAAGAATATCGAACTTGCCTGGCAAGATCCTTCACCTTTGGAGGTTACGCTTTTGAATTTAGGAAAAGCCCTAAAGGAAGACAGTGAAGTGAAATCGCTTGCAAAGCAAGGTCAAGTGGATAATTTACAAAGTGAGATTGAAACAATGTTACCTCTACTGTCGCAAGCTGTTCGCGATGGACGTCGCGTACGGCTACTATATGATTTGTGATTAGACGTCGCCAATCCGTTTTAAATGCTCAACAGAAGTGGGATCGATATGCTAAGGGTATTCCTAGTGTATTAGCAGGGACTAGTATTGCTAAGGCGATGCTTATTCCCCGCGCTGATGAGATTATTCGCTTACTTGGAATTGGACCAGGGAAATCTTACTTGGATATAGGTTGTGGAACCGCGGCTTATGCCCGTCTTCTTTCCACACGTGCTAACGCCTCACCACCGGTTACGGTTGATCTTTCAAGAAAATCTTTGCCGAATATGATTGCCTGGCCAGAGAAGCTCCCATTTACTGCAGATAGTTTTGATTGCGTTACAGTACTACATTTTGTTCGCAGATTTGAGGATGATGTTGTGGAAGCTTTTGCGTCAGAACTAGCTCGTATTTTGGCACCAGGGGGCGCTGCTATAGTTTTGGAATTTGGTCCGGTCAAATCTAGAAAACTAAACCTTTTACATAAGCATTTACTGTCGGTAGGTTGTTCGGAGGTTGAGTTACGAGGATGGGGTCGTTTGGGAGCATTGTTTGCAGAAAAGGGGTTTGTATCAATTGAACTGCTTGAGCTGGGCCCCTATGTATTACCTCCCATTCCACGGACTGCCATGCTTATGAAAAAGAGATAATTCTAAGGTTCCAATATGCCAACAATTATTCCTTTACGGTGCGAAATCCGAGGGATCCGGTTGCCTAAGCCCGTCAAAAGTTCATAGGGAATAGTATGAATTTTTGAGACAGTCTCGCTAATGCCAATCTTTTTGTCTTTTTGTTTCCCGAGCAGCACAACTTCATCCCCAAAGTCAGCGGTACTGTCAGTTATATCTATTACGAAGGAGTCCATACTAACTGTTCCAACAATTGGGCATTTAACTCCGCCTGCCAAAACTATGCCGTTATTAGAGAAAAAGCGAAACCATCCGTCTGCGTAACCGATTGGTATTAACCCGAGGCGCGAAGGGCGGCTAGCCTTCCATTGAAGTCCGTATCCGACCCCTTCACCTGTATCTACATTGCTAACACGCATGATGTGAGCCTTGAGTGAAAGAACTGGTTTTAAAACAGGCGGACTAATGTTGTTGGGTGTTTCCCCATACATAACGAGTCCACATCGGACGCCTTGATAGTGTAATTGTGGTCGTTTAATTGTTGTTGCGCTGTTTGCAACGTGTCTGAAAGCTATGTTTGGTACAGCTTCTAAAACAGCTTCAAATTTAGCTATTTGAACATCGCTAAAACTATCGTCTTGTAAATCACCATTTGCAAGATGTGTGTAGATTCCTTCAATTGAAATGTTCTTGTCATCGCGAAATTCTTTTTCTAGGCTCACAATTTCTTCAATGGTATTGCCAAATCGATGCATTCCCGTATCAACTTTTAGGTGTATAGACGCTGTTTTCCCTGCTGCTAGTGCGGCTTGTGCAAGTGCTTTTCCAAGTTCTTTGCTATCACATGTGACCGTCAAATTGTGTTCAATTGCTAAATTGGCTAATTGCACATCTACTGGTCCCATTATGAGAATAGGTTTCTTCAGGCCGAGTGAACGTAGTTCAATCCCTTCAGTAATTGTGTAGACTGCGAATTTTTCTACCCCAGAGTTTTCTTCTAAGGCAGGTCCCAAAAGCTGGATACCATGTCCATATGCATTTGCCTTTACGACAGCAATAAATGCAGTTTCTTGTGATAGGAGTGATTTAATTGATGTGATGTTTTCTGTAAGCGCATCTAGGTCCAGTTCAATCCAAGCACTATATTTCTGAACTTGTTCGTTTAGGTCGAAAGACTCACTCATAGCTGGAGTACTATATTAAACTACTCAGGTTTTTATGTTTATGTAAGTAATTTTGAAAAAAGTGTCGGTAAAAGCTAGCGCGCACGGTAACTGCACGCTAGCTTAGATAGAGAATGTCACCAAAACGTACTTACCAACCACATCGACGTCCGAGGAAGAGGCGTCACGGATTTCGAAGGCGTATGGCGACTCGTGCTGGAAGATTGGTGCTCAAAGCGCGTCGAAGTCGAGGAAGACAGCGGCTTTCCGTTTAGAAGTACATGCCAGTTGAGCGTCTACGGCGACGTAAAGATATACAGCAACTTTTCCTTAATGGACATGTTGTTTCGAATCGGGTTGCCTTAGTCCGCTACGTAATTACGGAATTAACAGTTGCTCGTGCGGCTATAGCTCCAGGTAAGCGCTTGGATAAACGAGCAGTTGTACGTAATAAAGTGAGAAGACGTATGCGTGAGGCATTAAAGTTATTGCCAATTGTGGCACATGCTGATTTTGTAATAGTTCCGAGAGCTGAGGCGCTGAATTTAACTCCGGCGGTATTAGCAAGACGTCTTAAGCCAATACTTGAGGAAGCAGGACTCCTTGAAGAGAGGGATAATGCTAGTTAAATTAATTATTATGTTAATTAACATATATAAATTAAGTCTTTCTAGCTTGTTTCCAAATACATGTCGCTTCTTACCTACCTGTTCAACCTATGCGAAGGAGTCATTTGAGCAACATGGTTTCATAAAAGGAATAAGGCTTACGGTTGCTCGATTACTGAGATGTAGGCCTGGTGGTGGTTCAGGGTACGATCCTGTTCCGGATGCATAGCGTTGCATGTGATATTAACCTGTAGTACTTACAAAATACGAGTTCGTGGAAACTTGCTGTAGCTTGCCTGGATGCGCAGTGTTTCACGTGAAACACTAATTTGCAGTGCATTGCTAAATACGGCCTGACGGAAACTTGCTGTAGCTTTCCTGGATGCGCAGTGTTTCAGGGAAGGTGATCTAACCCATCGTTAGATGTTTACTAAATTAAATCCTGATCAATTTAGACTGACCATTCTAGACTCTTAAATGTTTCACGTGAAACATTTTCATCTACTCCATTATTGTTTCCTGCAACAATATCTTTGAATTAAAGTAAAAACTTCGTAAAATTACTTTTTACAAGTAGTATTTTTAAGTTTTTTATGATTTTATATATAGTTATGTAATAATATATAACTATATGACTATTCATAGTCCTATAGTTTAGTTCCAACTATTTTTTCCGGGAAAAGTATCTTGATAGCCTAATTTATTGCTTGCGCGCGCGCATACTGTGCTTCCCCACTAATATAAGTACGTGCTCTTCTTGCGATGGACAGTTTTGATGTCCTTTATCGCTATACTCGTTCTGTCTGCTGCCTGTGTAGGCTTCGCATCCCCGAAGGGATGGTCCCCCCCTCAGTTTGAAGATGGAAACGCATTTGTTTTCCTAGATGAGGGAAGGCTCTCGGCGCTCGCCTTCGATGAAACAGATAATAGTAGGGCTAGAGAACTCTGGCGTTTCCCTAACGATGATGTGAACCCGATTGAAGATGATATCGATTTGAAGGCGGTATATGCTCCTCCCATCTTTGTGACAATTGAAGGTGAAGATTTTATTATTCTCGCAGCTTATTCCGGTGACATTGTTTCTATAACAAAGGACGATGGGCGTTATAAACCAGGACTGACTGGCTCATGGCTAATTAACGAGGGAGAAATTGTTGGTCATGCTGTTGTTGATGAAGAGCGTTTGATTTTTGCAACTACTGAAGGCCGTTTATATGTCCGAAATGTGAAAGACGCAGAAAAGACAGTAGATCCGTGGCCTGTGGACGGTAAAGATCTTGGGGCTGCTATATGGGCGTCGCCGATTATTTCGGATGGAGTAGTTATCACGGCGACGATGAAAGGAGCTGTCCAGGCATTTAGTTTAGAAACTGGGCTACCCGTTTGGGACGCACCTTTTAAAAAAGATAGTGCAATTGCCGTATTAGCGCTCATTAATGAAGACGTTCTTTTCGTCCCCGGTTTGGGTGGAATAATTGATTTTATAGATGTTCGAAGTGGGCAAAGCATTGGACAATCATTTGAAACTGAAGGTTGGGTCTGGGCTGAACCACTAGTTAAAGATGGGATACTTTATTTCGGTGATTTCGCCGGAAATTTATATGCTTTAGATATTACAAAAGGGATAAATGTTGAGAACCAAGTATGGCCTCCTATGTTTGTTGGGGGAAAAATAAAAGGAAAACCAGTAATCATTGGACAAACTTTAGTGCTTGCAGATGAGGACGCGACAGTACATTTCATCGATATTGAGAAAGGTATTATTAACTACAGTTTTTCCTTGAATGATACGGCAGATATTTTTGCCTCTGTAGTCGAATATCAAGGTTTTGCCTGGATAGTAAGTGAGAATGGAGAGCTCTTCCGGGCTGATCCAGAAGTGAATGATGTTAAAGAAGTTTCAATACTAAAAAGGTCTGATTGATGGGTGCTATAGGCGACATTTTTACCATGGTACTTCTCGATCCAATGATCAATTTCTTGATTATTTTGAATAATGTGCTTTTCGATAATTACGGTTTAGCAATCATTGCTTTTACTATCGTCGTTCGAGTCATTACTTTCCCACTTACGATGCGTCAATTGAATCAGACTCGTGCCATGCAGACCTTACAACCTCAAATTCAACAATTACAAAAAAAGTTTACCGACCCTAAGCGCAGACAACAAGAAATCATGAAGGCTTATAAAGAAGCTGGTATTAATCCGCTTGGATGCTTAGGTCCAATGGTGCTGCAATTCCCTGTCTTAATCGCTCTTTTCTATGCAATTCGCCAGACCTTAGCTGTTTCTCCAGAAGCTTTAAGTAATTTATACGGACATGTTTACGACTGGCATTTTTTAGAGGCCAGTGTTCCTTTAAGTACTAATTTTCTCGGCATGAATATGGCCGAGTCAAGTCTAATTATGGTCGTTCTCGTAGGAGGTACGACTTGGATACAGACGCGCACGTCTCAGACAGTTGTTACTGATGATCGTGCGCGAGCTCAGCAACAAATGATGCAATGGTTGTTGCCGGTTATGTTTATGTTTTTCACATTTAGTTTTCCAAGTGGGGTTGCACTCTATTGGGTTGTAACCACAATTGTCAGCATTGCATTTAACATTATCACCTATGGATTACCAATCTTAGGCATCAAACCAATGACGGGTGCGCCAGTAGCGCAAAGTTCGTCGTTGACAAACAATATGGGTAGTAGCGATGAGGCATCTACAACGTCTGATCGTAAACCCCGCCAACATTCAACAGAAGCTAGGAAACCACGAGATGCAAAAAATAGAAGCAAACGGAAAAACCGTCGAAGACGCAATTAGAAATGGGCTGAAGCAATTAGATGCCTCAATGTCCGAAGTTAATATTGAAGTTCTTGATGAAGGTGATCGAGGATCATTTATCTTTGGTCGAGGCGGTCGAGATGCCGTTGTACGAATAGAACTAAAACAAGGTAAGCGTAGTGAAGGACGCGGTGCAAAAGGGAAAGGTAATCGGCCCCAGCGAGGCAAGAGGCCACGTTCAAATCGTGCAGATAGAAGTACTACACAAGCAAAGGGTAAGGGAACAAACACTCCTCCGAATGCCGAGTATGCAGGCCCAGAACTTACGGAGGCAGATTTTTTCAAAGGTGTTGATACGGATCAAGCACCATCGACTAGATCTGGTGAAGGGAGAAATAGGAAGAGAGATTCTAATAGGGGAGAGCGGCAATCATCTCAGCCCACAAAGTCTCGCGAGGGTTCAAGGCGTCCGAAGCAAGATGAACATATAGAGCCTGATATCAACGCTGAAGAGGTCGATTTTGCGGCCGGTATGGTAGACGATATTTTACATATTCTCGATATCGATGCAGAAATCGAAATTCGGGAGCCATTAACTCCTGCGGAAGGGATAGGCAGCTCCTTAGCAGTTATTGACATAATAGGTATGGATTTAGGGATGTTAATTGGGAGACGAGGTGAAAGTCTTTTAGCTTTCCAGTATTTAGTAAATGCAGCCATGACTCGACATTTTCCAAATAGAGGCGGGATCATGCTTGATATTGAACACTATCGCCAGCGTCGCGCGGAAGAAATCGTTTCTCTTGCAGAACGAATGGCTGAACAGGTTCAAGAGACGGGTGCCCCAATTACGTTAGAACCAATGTCTCCAGCTGAGCGTCGTATTGTACACTTGGCCTTGGAGGGAATGAACGATATTGAGACTAATAGTGTTGGTGGTGGTGATAATCGCAAAGTTGTGATTAGTGCTATCTATGATGATGAATAGTTGGATTAGGTATCCGAGCAAAGTATCTGCCTTGAGAGGTTAGTATGTCTGTGCCCTTGAAAAAAGAGGTTCAGTGCATTGCCTTTGTTAATCAAAAGGGCGGAGTTGGGAAAACTACTACAGCGGTGTCTTTGGCCGCGGCTTTAGCGCAAGCTAATCAGCGCGTTTTAGTAATTGATCTTGACCCGCAGGCAAATGCTACTAGTTCCAGTGGCTTCCTTAATTATCTTGGCCCTACGATATATGAATCTCTATCTGGAGAAGTCGAGCTAAGTAAATGTGTTGCGGAAGCAGAAGATGGCTTTGCATTAATCCCCTCTACTCCGGATTTGGCGGGAATTGAAGTTGAACTTGTTTCTGCAGTGGCGAGAGAGCAGCGTTTAAAAACGACTTTAGCTCCGATTCTTAACGAGTATGATTGGATTTTTATTGATTGCCCTCCTTCACTTGGTCTCCTGACGGTTAATGCGCTTACTGCAGCAAAAGGTGTGATTGTCCCTGTTCAATGTGAGTATCTTGCCTTGGAGGGGTTAAGTCATTTAACAGAAACGATTACTTTGATTCGTGAACATTTAAATATGGAACTTAAAATTATTGGCGTGTTACTTACTATGTTTGATTCGCGAACGCGTCTGGCACATCAGGTAGAAAAGGATGTACGTCTTCATTTCCCCGAAACATTTAAAACAGTTATTCCGCGTTCAGTAAGGGTTGGTGAAGCTCCGAGTCATGGACGATCCATTTTGAGATACGCTCCTTCTTCAAAAGCGGCTATTGCGTATGTTGATCTTGCTAATGAATTACATACTTGTATGGAGGATGATAATGAGTTCAGAACAACAAATGAGTGAATCGCAAGGTAATCAACGAAACAATCCTCGACGTTTAGGCCGAGGATTGGATGCTTTGCTAGGGACGGGGGGAAAACAGGAAGTGAGTGAACAAGAGATAGGGGTTGATGTTACTGATGAGGCGGAGAAGAGTAGTTTAAACTCGTCAAATACAGCACAAATCGCAATTGATAAAATTATCAGAAATCCAGAACAGCCACGAACAGTTTTCCAGGAAAATTTGCTAGAAGAGTTGACGGAGTCTATTCGTCAGCATGGGGTCATCCAGCCCATTATTGTCAGTCAGGGGCCCAGTGATGGATATGTTCTTATTGCCGGTGAGAGGCGCTTACAAGCTGCTAAGCGGGCAGGGCTTACAGATGTACCTGTAGTTATTCGAGAAAGTACTAATGTGGAATTGCTGGAGCTTGCACTTGTTGAAAATCTTCAGCGTTCTGATCTTAATTCCCTAGAAGAGGCGTCTGCATTTCAGCGTCTTATTGATGAATATGGTCTTACTCAAGAAGATGTCGCTCGTCGCATAGGCCGTTCACGCTCCTCTGTGGGAAATACTATGAGACTCTTAAATCTTGAAATGGAAATACGTGCCAGTTTGGTTTCTGGCGAAATTTCAGAGGGTCATGCACGAGCACTTTTAGGTATGCCACCTGGTCAAGAGAGGCTTTCACTTTGGCGTGAAGTTGTACGTAAGCGGCTAAATGTTCGTGAAATTGAACGGGAAGTTCGCAAGTTTCTCCGTCCAGCTAAGGTTCAATCTGATGCTCTAAAAATAGAAGATGTAAATATGCGTGAAGCCGAACTTAAGCTACTTGAAAATCGCCTTCGCAGAGGTCTTGGAACAAGAGTTAATGTTACTGATGGCCATCAGGGAGGTGCGCGTATTTTGATAGAAGTTTTCGATCCTGATGAACTAGATAATTTAATTATTCGTCTTTTAGGCGAGAGCTAATTTCTTTCATTCGCTTGTTAATAAATAGCTAATAAAGTTAGTTATAAGGAGGTGATTATGCGTGTAGCTATAACAGGAAGTTTTGGCCTTATAGGTTCGGTGTTAGCTAGTAAATTAGAAGGTGAGGGTCATGAAGTAATCCGTATTCATCGTGGTGAACAGAACAATGAACAGGCGGATTGGGATGCTTATACGTGGATTCGTGGTGGGATAGAGGATAGCCCTTTTAAAGGTTGTGATTCAGTTGTGCATCTTAGTGGTGCTTCTATTGGTGATGATACGTGGATTCGTGGATGGAGTGATCAGCGACGGTCTGTTTTACGTAGTAGTCGTATAAACACCACACGTTTTTTAGTGGAACACTTGAATGCCCTTGAGGAAAAGCCTAAGAGATTCCTAGTTGCTTCAGGCGCCGGGTTTTATGGGAATAGGGATGATGAAGAACTTACAGAAAATTCTGGTCCTGGCACGGGTTTCCTTGCAGGTATTTGTGAGGATTGGGAAGCAGAGGCATCGAAATGTAGTGTGAGTACGGCTTTTTTACGGTTTGGAGTAGTTTTTGACGATAGTGCTTCTGCCTTCAAAAGACTTAGCTTACCCTTTCGTTTGGGTGTAGGAGGTCGTCTTGGCAGTGGTAGGCAATGGATGCCGTGGATTCATCTTGCAGATGTGGTTGGGGCGATAGAACATTTATTAAAAAGTAATCTTGAAGGACCAGTGAATATGGTGGCTCCAGAACCTATTCAAAATACTGAATTAGCGAAATCTTTTTCATCGATTCTTGGATTACCTGCTGTGTTGCCAGTTCCAAAATTCGCTATGCGGTTATTGCTTGGTAATGCTGCAGAGGAGTTATTGTTTGCTAGTCAACGTGTTAAGCCATTGAGGTTGGATGAGGACGGATATGAGTTCTCATATCCAAATATTGACGTGGCATTACGTGAAATCTTGGGGCGCTAAAAATGAGTGCACATCTTGTTCAAAGAGAAAGTTTTTTGCCAATTTCTTTAGAAGAAGCATGGGATTTTTTTTCCCAGCCAGGTAATCTCCCCCTTATCACACCGCAGTGGCTTTCTTTGCAGCTTACTAATGAAGTGCCGGAGCGTATGTATCCAGGCTTAACTATTACTTATAAAGTTAAGCCTCTATTAGGTATCCCAATTCAATGGGTAACAGAGATTACCCATGTAAAAGAATTGGAGATGTTTGTTGATGAACAAAAAGTTGGACCGTATGCATTTTGGCATCATCAGCATTTTTTTCGTGAAGTTGCTGGAGGAGTGGAGATGCGGGATATAGTGACTTACTCTGTTCCTTTTGGTCTGCTTGGCGATGTGGTGAATAAGTTAACTGTACGGAGTCGACTTGAGGAAATTTTTACTTTCCGAAAGCAGGTTACGGAGCGTTTATTCGGTAGCGCGAAAAGCAGCTAATCTTCGAAGTTTAGAGACTAACGTCACGCGCGGTTAAATCTTCTAAAGTTTCACGTCTTTGCAATAGGTAACTGTCGCCACCCTTAACTCCAATTACGGGAGGCCGAAGTGCCATATTGTAATTACTACTCATTGCTAAATTGTAGCCGCCGCTTGCGGGGATAGCGACAAGTTCTTGTGGTTCTAATTTTGGTAAGGAAGCGTTTTCCACAAGAATATCACCACTTTCACAGTATTTTCCTGCAAGTGTTACCAGTTCTTCAGAATCTGCTAAAGGCCGATCCACGCTAATCGCTTCATACTTAGATCCGTACATAGCTGGCCGAATATTGTCAGCCATACCCCCATCAAGTGACACATAAGTTCGGACATCTGGTATTTCTTTGCGAGCACCTACTGTGTAGACAGCTACCATAGACCGTCCAATTAGGGAGCGTCCGGGTTCGATATGAAGTAACGGATTTGGCAAATTCCTAGTTCCTAGTTCGTTTCTGAGAGTGTTAGTTATGAGTTCAGCGTATTCTGCGATCGTAGGTGGATGTTGGTCTCTAGTATATGCAAGTGCGAATCCACCCCCAGGGCTGAATTCCCTCATAGAAAATTGATGTTTCGATAGCATCTCTGATGCGAATTCGCAGATGATTTCAATTCCTTGCTGATAAGGTTCTAATTCAAAAATAGGAGATCCGAGATGTATGTGTAAGCCACATACATCGAGATGCCCAGATACACTTGCCTGCCGTATTGCTTCCTCTGCGGCACCAGTTGCTAGAGGGAATCCAAATTTGCTATCCAAAATCCCAGTTGTTGTTTTGGAATGTGTATGTGGATCTACATTGGGTGAGATACGTAACAAGATTGATTGGTTTAAGTTGGCTTCTCCACAGAGTTTCTCCAACAGATCTAGTTCATGGAAGTTGTCCACTATTATACGCCCAGATCCATTAGTCTGGATTGCCTCTTTTAGTTCATCAGTACTCTTATTATTTCCATGGAAGTATAGGTTTTTTGGAGCCATACCTGCTTTGAGAGCGATAGCCAGCTCTGTTCCACTTACGACATCCATGCCTAGATTTTCTTGGTTAACTATTTTTGTGATGGGGCCTGAAAGATATGCTTTCGCCGCATATAGAATGGTGATATTTTCCCAACGTTTTCCAAATTCATTTCTAAATTCTTGAGCAGTTCCTCTGAAGTCTGTTTCGTCAAAAATATATAATGGAGTGCCATATTGATTAGCCAAATCACGAATATCGCAACCACCGATGCTCAAATGTCCTTCTAGTGAAAGTCCTGTTGTTTTTGGTAGGACGTGACGAATAGGTAGTGCATCCAAAGCTGTTTCATTTGCCATGATGTGATTATGCGCGAGTTCGACTTAAGGTGTTAGGCATCAAATTCAATTTCAAGGTCTTGTAGCCCGCGAACCCCGCCCCGACCAGGTGGAGGGAAGGCTATTCCTTCATTTGGAACCTTTTTTAGCCTTGGATTTTGAAGTGCTTGTAATAAAATTCTTGAGGCAATTACCGACTCTTGGCGTGCTAATGCATATCCCATACAAAAATGAGTTTCTTGTCCAAAACCGAGGTGGCTTGAAACTCCATTTTTCCGATAGCCAACTCTCAATTCTTTCCCAAAATAAAGATCTTCTCGAAAAATATTAAATTTTTCTGGATCCTTAAAAATATGCTCATCTCTGTTTCCTGAACCTAAACCTAACCACACACTTGCCCCTACAGGAATCACACGATCACGTATTTCAACTTCTACTTTCGTACGACGTCGTTGCCAATGATTCGAACCATCAAATCTAAGCATTTCAGTGAAAACACGGTCCAAGAGTTCTGGATTATCTTTTACCGCAGCATATTGATCTAGATTATTAAGTAGGTTCCACCACATTGCATCTATTGCTTTGTGTGTTGTATCGCCTCCCCCGACTAGTAAAAGTGCAACGTATCCTTTAATTTGCCAAACGCTCATACGTTCACCAGCTTTTGTGGCATGACAGAAGACGGAAAGAAGATCTTCTTTCGGGTGTTGCATTCTTTCTTCTATAAGTGGATCTAAGTAGGAGAAAAGGTTGTCCCTAGCTTGGATCCCCTTTTGTTGTAAAGCGTGACTATATCCCCCTCCTGCAAAAAGTTCATCATAAAGTTTTTCGAAATAGTCATTATCTTTTTCTGGCAAACCTAGCATCCCTGCAATCACACGAATTGGGAATCGAGCACTAAATTGTTGGACTAAATTTACAGTTGTTTTTTTAGTGATTCCTGTGGAATAGTCTGATTTGGCTTTTTTTACAAAGTCCTCAATGATTTGTGAAGCAATGCGTTCAATTAAGGGAATTCTTGCAATGAGTCGTTCTCCAACAAATTCCCCAGCAACTATTCCCCGTAGCCAAATATAATCTGCACCTTCACCAAGCTCATTTAATGTTGCCCCTAATGCAGTGTCAGACCCAAATTTAAACTTTCCTTTTGGGTCGTAAACTGCACGTGTAAATTCCTCATTGTTTTTATATATATTCCATATGTCTTCATAACAAGAGATGATCCAGCGATTCTGAAACTTATCCTGATAGACCGGGGTGTTCTCGCGTAGTCTTTTATAAACAGGAAAAGGATCAAGGCGGAATTCTTCACTAAGGAACTCTCCTGGTTCGACAATTGTTGAATTTAAGTCAGTTGAGGTACTCATCTGTGTTCTCCAAGATAAATTAATCTTACCTTAGATATCGCGGGTCAATATTTTCAATATTTGGGTAGCTTAGAAAGGTTCGAGCCTTCAGTTGTTTTTTAAGTGTTTGGGAATGTCCGAAAGTTGTTTTGCCACTTGAATACCTGCTTTTTGTAGGACAGCTGTTTTTGCTTCCACACTATCAGAATGGGTCCGAATTAAACTGCCGGCATGTCCGAAGCGAATCCCAGGCATTTCTGACATAAAATTTCCAGCTATAAAACTGACAATTTTAATTCTGCTTTGAGTTCTTTGAACAATTTCTGCTAATTCTTCCTCAATCCCTCCGCCGGGTTCACTAAATGTGACAATCGCCTTTGTCTCCGGATCCTTTTCAAAGGCTGGTAGTAGGTCTGCAAAAGTTGAACCTATTATCGGGTCACCACCAATAGAGATAGCTGTTGAAACACCTTTTCCATTCAGTCGTAGAAGATTTGCAATTTCTGTTGTCATCCCCCCTGAACGTGACATGATGCCAATATCTCCGGGTTGGAATGTCCGTCTTGTATCTTTCGCAGGTCCGCCTATCCCTCCAAGTTTTCCTTTTTCTGGCGAAATCAGTCCCATACTATTTGGTCCAATAATTATGGAGCCTTTTAATTTCCCATATTCAACAATTTGTGCGGTTATCAATTGGGGAATACGTTCAGTTACTATGAGGATCAATGGAATGCCTGCATTGATGCATTCAAAAGTTGCTGTTTTTGCAGCACTGACTGGTACACAGATAATTGCTGCATTTATCGGATGTTGTTTTTGTGCATCGTTGACAGAGTTGTAAACCGGTACTCCATGTACAAATCGCCCTCCCTTTCCGGGAGTAACACCAGCAACAATATTTCCGCCATAATCTAATGTGTCACGAGTAATTGAGACCGCTTCGCGGCCTGTAATTCCGAGAATTAAGATTTCTGTTGTTTCGTCAATCAAAATACTCATTTGGCTGTTTTGTTTGCTAGGTTTTCTTCAAGACTTAACCAAAGATATCGGCTTGCAACTGTTGACCAAGGGTGCCAGCATTCACCGATTAGCATTACCTTTTCTTCTGTTGGTAGAGATGTTAGATGATAGTTTTTTTTGATCGCTTTCCGAATACCTAAATCACTTGTGGGGAGTATGTCCGGACGTTGTAGGTAATTCATCAAAAACATTTGTACTGTCCATTTTCCAATGCCAGTGATTTTTGTTAGTTCTGCAATAATTGTTTCATTGCTGGCATTTTCTAAAATTTTATTTTTGAGTTCCCCGGTCATACTGTAATCTGCAAGTTCTTTTAAAGTGATAATTTTCTGACGTGATAACCCTGCAGAACGTAATTGTTCCTGCGAGAGCGCGCGTAGTACCTCTGGGCTAGGTAGCATTGCGGTTTCTGTTAAGTCATCATAGTTGCCAAAACTTGAAGCGACTTTCCTGTGTATCGCGCTAGCTGCTTTAGTGCTCAATTGTTGTCCAATGATTGAACGTCCTATTGCTTCATATGGCGTTGAGGCTGGTTTTGCAAAAGTAATCTTCCCTATTTTTAAAATTGTTGAACCGAGCAAAGGATCCACCGATCTCAGGTGTGCAACGGCTGATTTCAAATCGGTTTGATTTATCACGATACGATCATAGCGTGTTGTGTGTTTTTCTGAACTATTCCCCTTAATAAGACCATGGCTTTATAACCGGATAGACTATTAACATGACTGAAGAAGACAATATTTTCTCACTTGAAGGAAAGACTGCACTTATAACCGGTGGTTCTCGGGGTATTGGTTATGCCATAGCTGAAGGGATTATTAATGCTGGCGGTAGAGTCATCATAAGTGCCAGAAATCCCGAAGTTTTGGAAAATGCTGCTAAAAAGCTTGGCCCAAACGCACTTGCCGTTACTTGTGATGTTGGTGATCCCGAGTCTATTAATACCCTTATTGAGACTGCGTGGGGCCTTGGGCCAGTTGATGTTTTAGTTAATAACGCTGGGATCAGCCCATTTTACAAACGTGCTGAGCATGTCACTGTAGAAGAATTCAATAATGTTACGGATGTTAATTTACGCGGTTCGTATTTTTGTTCGGTTGAACTTGCCCGTTACCTTTTTGATTCTAATCGGGCGGCGAGCATCATCAATGTTGCTTCGGTGCTAGGTCTACAACCTGACTTAAGGCAATCAGTTTATGCGGTGTCTAAAGCAGGGCTTATTCAAATTACCAAAGCATTAGCTTTGGAGTGGGCTGATCGCAATGTTCGTGTCAATTGCTTAGCGCCAGGTTGGATAACAAGTGATATGACCGACAGTCTTTTGGAAAGTCGTCATGGTGAAAGATTGTTAAGTAATATTCCGATGGGTCGTTATGGCTCTGTGGGCGATGTGGTTGGTGCTGTACTTTATCTTGCCTCAGAATCTAGCGCTTATGTTACTGGAGCCGTGATAACTGTGGATGGTGGTCGTGCTCTGAGATAGCATGGGAAGGGGTATAAATCATGCTTAAAGATCGTCCTGTTGCAGTAATTACGGGAGCTAGTAGAGGAATAGGAAAGCAACTCGCAGTGGATTTAGCGATTGCTGGTTACGATATTGTTGCGTGCGCTCGCTCCTCTTCTGAATCCCCAACAAAGTTACCAGGGACAGTAGATGAAACCGCCGATGCTGCTCGTCGTGAAGGTGCACGTGCGCTTGCAGTACCTTTGGATGTACGTGACGAAGATGCTATAGCTGACCTTGCTGCGAAAGTCTATTCCGAATTTGGACGATGTGATCTTCTTGTGAATAATGCTGCTATTGCAGTACCGGGACCCACTCTTGAAAATTCTACTAAACGTTGGCGTCTTGCAGTCGATATAAATATTAATGGTCCGCTTTATCTGATTTGGCATTTGTGTACTCGTATGGCTGAAAAGGGTGAAGGACGCGTGGTAAATATTTCATCTAGTGCTTCTGTGCATCCGCAATTTGGCAGAATTTCTTACACAGTGACAAAACGCGCCTTGGAGGCGATGACGGAAGGTTTTGCGTATGAGCAAGACGGGAGAGTTTCTCATAACTGTATCCGCTTGGAGTTAAGTGTTTGGAGTGAGGGCTATGCCCATACATTGGGTAATCAGGATTTTTCAGATTTTGAGGATCCTATTATTCTTTCAGATGCAGTGTTGTGGATGGCAAAACAGCCTCTCAGCTATACCGGCGAAGTTGTAACAATTGAGCAATTACGTGAGAAGGGAATCGTACGTCCTAAAACTCGTATAGCCGATCGAGATGATTGGAATTAATCCTTACTACCTAGGTAAGCCTAATCCACGTGTAGCAATTATATTGCGTTGGATTTCGCTTGTACCTGCAGCTATTGTTGACGATGCAGCTTGTAGATAAGATTGCCCCTGATCTGTGATGACTCGTGGAGATGTTCCTCTCAACAGTCCAAACTGACCAAGAAGGTGCATGCCGGTCGATGCAATCCTTTGGCTGAGTTCACTTCCAAATAGTTTACTTGCACTCGCCTCGTGGTTCGGTACCATTCCTTGAGCCTGCATAGATGCAACTCTATATGCTAAGAATGTACCTGTATTTACTTCTATTGTACGTTCAGCAAGCTGCTGTCTCACGGACGGACGTTGCTCAACTAGTGAGTAATTTTCTTTTGCTAATTCGATTAGGCGTTCAACAGCACGACGGCCATTCGCATAAGCACCTACGCCACTACGTTCAAAGTCGAGTGCGACGGCCAGGTGATACCAGCCACGATTCTCCTCGCCGACTAACTGCGATGCTGGCACCCGCACATTTTCAAAAAACACTTCATTAAAACTATGCTTTTCTCCCATGTTTATCAGTGGCCTTACAGTAATTCCAGGTGACTTCATGTCTAACATAAACATTGAAATTCCCTTATGTTTTGGCGCGTCTGGGTCTGTTCTTGCAGCGAGCCAGCCCCAGTCTGCTAAGTGTCCTCCAGAAGTCCATATTTTTTGTCCGTTTATTACGTAATCATCGCCGTCACGCGTTGCCCTTGTTTGCATTGCCGCCAGATCACTTCCTGCTCCCGGCTCGCTATAGAGCGTGCACCACCAGTCATCCGCATTGGCTATTTTTGGAATGTATTGGTTTTTTTGCTCATCACTTCCGTAGAGCATTAGTGATGGACCTACCCACCAAATTCCCATTGATGTATGGGGCGCACCTGCGTAAGACATTTCCTCGTTATACACTAGCTGTTGCATATGTGAGGCACCGCCGCCACCATATTCCTCGGGCCAAGCCATTGCCAACCACCCCTTCTTTGCTAGTTTTTGCTGAAAGCCCATTACATAGTCGTATTCTTCCTTATTTGTGCGTTCTTCCTGTGCCGCAGACTTAAGGCGTTCTTTTTCAGGTGCAAGTTCTTTATTTATAAATTGACGAACTTCTTGACGAAAACTTTCAACGTCGACATCGTGGTTAAAGCGCATAGTCATTCCTCTGTGAATCCGAAGTATAGTCGATTATAAGCAAATATATGCTCTGGTTTGGATTATTTTCATTATTCATTAGCAGATATTTGAATGAAAAAGCACCTCTTTTTCTTATTTAGTAACGTACTATGCCTATTGAGATGAGGTGTCCAGTATGTCTATAACAAATCCCCTAACTATTGAAGATGTTTTTATTACGACTTTTAAGCGTGAAGTTCCAGAAGGGGCCTATCCTGGCGGCACTTCACTTCCATATGGCGGGCGTTGTGATTTGGGGATTCTGACTATCCGAACAACCGGAGGACATGAAGGGCATTCGTTTTTAGGCGCTTTTAATCGAGATGTAAATGAGGATGCGGGTCTTCTTCTCAAGAACTTGAAGCCTTTTCTCGTTGGCGAACATGCTCTGCAAATCGAAAAATTTTGGCGAAAAATGTGGCGTAAGAAAAGAGGTGTAAACATCCGGGCTATAGGTGCAGTAGATGTGGCCCTTTGGGATCTTGCGGGTCAAATCACAGGGCAACCTCTTTATCGTTTATTGGGAGGTTATCGAGAATCAGTTCCTGCTTACGCATCGTCAGCCTACTTGCCTACCGCACAGGATTATGCTGATGAGGCAGTTACTTTTCGTGATCGTGGATGGAAGGCATATAAAATTCATCCGCATACTGAGCCAAATGAAGATATTGAAATTTGTCGTGTAGTTCGTGATGCTGTAGGCCCAGAAATGGTTCTTATGCTTGATGCCGCGTGGTCGTATAACTATGAAACTGCGGTACGTGTGGGTCGAGCGATTGAAGATCTGAATTTCTATTGGTATGAAGATCCGCTAGAAGGTGAGGATATATATGGTTACTCAAAACTACGCCAAAAGCTCGAGATCCCAATCATTTCAACTGAATATGCGCCAGGTGGATTCTATGGGATGCAGCAATGGATACTGCAGGGGGCAACCGACATGTTACGGGGGGATGTTGCTGTAGTTGGTGGAATTACACCTCTAATGAAGATCGCCAATCTCGCAGATGCTTTTCGCATGAATTGTGAGATACATCATGGAGGAAATTCCCTTAACAATGTTGCAAATTTACATGTGACATTAGCAATAGATAACTGTGAGTATTTTGAAGTTTTGCTTCCAGATGAAGTTCAAAAATTTGGCCTTTTGGATGACATCATGGTCGACAAGAACGGTCTTATTCATGCCCCAAAAGAACCGGGTCTTGGATACGCAATTGATTGGGATCTTGTAAAGCAAACACAGATTTCTGAGTTGCGCTAAGCCTTTATTGGATCTTCCATGTTGTTCCACCTGAACTATCTTGGAGCTCAATGCCGAGATCACTTAACCGATCTCTAATACGATCGGCAGCTGCCCATTTTTTGTCTTTCCTTAAATCCTTTCTTAGTTCGAGCAATGTCCCAAGAATGTCTTCCAGATTCTCCTTTTTCCCTTTGGTTTCATCATATTCTTTAAGTAATACCTGAAAGGGCTCCAGTTCCTGTTTTATTGTCTTTGGGTCAGCCAAGGTAAACCCTAGAACATTGGCAAGTTCGCGGAGAAGGTTTTGAGCTTCTTTAAAAGGTTTTTCATTGTCGTGTGCCCTATTTATTGAACGTGCCAAATCAAATAAAACAGCGATTGCTCTTGGTGTGTTCAAATCATCATTGAGTGCAGTACGAAATTTGATACGTTCATCGTTTACGGGAAGAGGTTCTCCTGATGGAGATACTTCTTGTAATATTGCGGCTGCACGTAATCGTTCGGCACCCGTGGAAGCAGCTTCAAGGGCTTCAGATGTGTAGTTTAAGGGACTGCGATAGTGACTGCTTGCTACAAAAAGTCGTAAACCATCAGCTGTGGTGTTCTGTAGTACTTCATCAATTGAAACAAGATTTCCAGAAGATTTTGACATCTTATCATTGCCTAGTTGTAGTAAAGCGTTGTGTATCCAAAACCGGGCAAAAGGTGATTCCCCAGTAAAGCCTTCACTCTGCGCGATTTCATTTTCATGGTGAGGAAAGATCAAATCGGCTCCACCACCATGGATATCAATGCGGTTGCCTAGTGCACCTATAGCCATTGCTGAACACTCAATATGCCAACCTGGTCTACCTTTCCCCCAAGGACTTTCCCAATACGGTTCTCCTGGCTTGGCCTTTTTCCAGAGGGCAAAATCAAGGGGGTCTTTTTTTGTTTCCCCTTGAGGTATTCGGGCCCCACTCCTTAAATCGTTGATATCGTGGCCTGAAAGTTTTCCATAGTCTTGTTTGTTCCGAACATGGTAGTAAACATCTCCGTTAGAAGGGTAGGCGTAGTTTTTTTCTATTAGTCCTTCAATAACATGGATAATATTGGGCATTTCAGATGTTGCACGTGGGTATTCCGTTGCGGGCAAAATATTTAGTAGTCTTAGCGACTGTAGATAATCTGTTGTGTTAGAAGTTGCTAGTTCATTAGTTGGAATGTTGAGTTCGTTTGCATGATCGATAATTTTGTCATCAATATCGGTAAAATTTTGGATATGCCGGACTCTTAGACCCGACCATTCCAAATGTCTCCTCAACATATCGAAAATCAACGCATGTAACGCATGTCCAAGATGTGCCTTGCTATATGGCGTAATGCCACAAACATAGAGGCTAACTTCTTCTCCCAAAAGGGGCTCTAAAGGCTCCTTTTTTCTCCGTAGGGTGTCATAAAGCTTGATCATTGGATGCTCTGATCAGGTTCATGTTGTTCTCTATGGAGTTCTTCGATGTGTTTTTGCAGATGCGCTATAGATTCGTTCAGCTCGTCCATTTTGGTATCTAATAAATTTAACCTTTCCCATTCAGGATCAGGCATTCGTTGAATGACACCATTGGAATCATCTTTCACGTGTGTGATATGTCCTGGTACACCGATAATGGTTGCGTTTTCCGGAACGTTTGTGAGTACTACTGAACCTGCTCCTATACGTGCTCCCTGACCGATTTCGACAGCTCCTATAATTTTTGCTCCTGCACCTACGACATTATCTCCGACAAGTGTTGGGTGCCTTTTAATTCTTTTCGTGCTAGTTCCGCCTAAAGTTACACCTTGATAGAGGGTAACATCAGGACCAATTTCAGTTGTTTCGCCAATTACTACTCCTGAACCATGATCGATTACAAATCGAGGGCCAATTTTAGCTCCTGGATGGATTTCAATATGTGTGGTTAACCGGACTAAGTACATTAATCCCTTGGCTATGAATAAGAGTCGTTTTTTATAAATGAAATGAGCAAATCTATGCACTAGGCGCGCATGAAACCCCGGATAAAATAGCAGTACTTCTAGCTTTCTAGTTGCTGCAGGATCTCGATCCATAGTTGCATTAATATCGCCGAGGATGTCTTGGAAAAGCGACACTTAGACTTCCGAATCTATTAATCGTGCAACACGATCGAGGATCTTGTGTGCAACTGTATATTTGCTTAGTAGTGGGATTTTTTCTGTATCCTCATTGTTACTGAAAATTGTAACCTCATTTGTTTCTGTATTGAAACCGCTTCCATCTGCTGAAACATCATTTGCGACTATAAAATGCAATTTTTTTGCTTGCAGTTTTTCTTTCGCATATTTGTCGATGTGTTCAGTTTCTGCAGCAAAACCAACTCTGACACCTGGCCCTTTTAAATTGCCAAGGATATCGGTTGTCGGTTCTAATGTTAGGCTGAGCCCTTTTTCGTTAAAGTCTGTTTTTTTAAGTTTTTGTTTAGCAGATTTAGATGGGGAAAAATCAGCTGGTGCAGCTGCCATAATTAGAGCGTCTGCAGTAGAGTTAATTTTTTGTAGTTCAGCAAACATTTCAGCTGCTGTAGTGACATTTATCCGGTTTACTCCAACCGGTGTTTGTAAATTGGAAGGCGCGCTTACAAGTGTAACTTTCGCACCTCTATCTATTCCTGCTTGGGCAAGTGCAAAGCCCATTTTCCCGCTAGAACGATTGCCAATATATCTAACAGGATCAAGTGCTTCTTCTGTTCCACCTGCTGTCACAACAAGGTTTTTTCCTTTCAGATCTCCATCTAGTGTTCCCAGTATTTCTCTTAATTTACCGATTACAGATTCTGTAGCAGATAATCGTCCAAGCCCTATACGACCACTGGCTAGGCGACCTTCTTCCGGACCTATAAATTTAATGTTTCGCGCGGTTAAAGTTTGGATATTTGTTTGTGTCGCTGAGTGTAACCACATTTGATTATCCATTGCAGGAGCAATTAAAACTGGTGCTGTGGTAGCAAGGGCAGTTAGGGTGACAGCATCATTAGTTTGACCATGTGCAAGGTTAGCTATGCAATTTGCCGTAGCTGGTGCGATTATCAGCGCATCGATTCTTCGTGCTACCTCGACATGTGCCTCTGCCTCTGGGGCATCTGCCATTTCAATGATTGGCTCGATTCCAGTTAGTGCATGGAGTGTCAACGGAGTTATAAAACGCGTAGCTTCCTTAGTGAAAAGTACTTCTACAATTGCACCTAGAGTCCGTAGTTGACTCGCGATGTCGGCAGCCTTATAGGAGGCTATGCTTCCTGTGATGCCAAGGGCAATTCGACGACCTTTTAGAACAAGTCGTTCTTCGTTATCACTAGTTTTCAAAATTTCCATAGAGTTTTTAAGAATTCCTCTTCATTAGGATCCGCTATTAAGTCCATAAAGGATATAGAGCCCTGTCAGTGTGAGTTCTTTATTAACAATATCTATGACTGTTGTTTCATCAGCAATTTGTTCAGCCCACCCTCCAGTTGCAATTACTTTTGCACCAGGACCAATTTCTTCTTGGAAGCGTTCGACCATACCTTCTACGAGTCCAACATAACCTAGGAGGATGCCAGACTGTAGCGCGTGAGTCGTATTGCGTCCGATAGCGCTTGGAGGACGTTCTAACTGTGCTCGGTGAAGCATGGCTGCTCTGCTAAAAAGAGCTTCACTCGCAATGCCAATACCCGGTGCAATTGCGCCACCTAAATAGTCACCATTGTTATCAACTGCATCAAAGACGGTTGCTGTTCCAAAATCTACGATTATCGCAGGTGGACCGTATAGATGTATTGCTGCTACAGCATCGATTATTCGATCTGCACCTAGTTGTTTTGGGTTTTCATAAAGAATGCGGACACCAGTCCGTATTCCATGACCGACTACTAGCGGTTCAATCCCAAAGTAGTTCAGTGAAACTTCTTGAAAAGTGGGCAGAAGTGGTGGTACATCACAACCGATAATGCATGCACTTACGTCATTAGGTGATAGATTATGTGTTCGTAATAAATTTAAAAGGGAAACTCCGTATTCATCTGCGGTTCGCTCTGCTTCAACCCCAACCCGCCAAGTTGCCGTGAGGTGGTCGTCGATAAACAATCCGGTGTGTATGGATGTATTGCCGATATCAAGAGCAAGTAGCATGTTTCGGGTAGAATCGTTTTCAGGCATAGATTTCCTCTTTAAAGAATTCTAATCTTTGATTTATGGGGTAGGAAGTATGGCTATGACAGGAAAGATTGATATCCGTGAGCAGGCCAAGCGCGCTAAAGAAGCTTCGACAGCTCTTGCTCAAGCTACAAGTGCAGAGAAAAATACTGTTTTGGACAGTATTGCGAATGCATTGGGAGAACATCATGATGAGATCTTGCATGCAAATGCTCAAGATGTCACGGAAGCTAAAAAAGCTGGACTAGAGTCATTCTTCATTGAGCGTTTAAGTTTAACTACTGCCAGAATCGAATCGATTGTGCAGGATACGCGTAATATTATTGCCCTTCCCGATCCAGTTGGTGAAGTTTTTGATGAAAGAACTTTACAAAATGGCCTTCAAATTTCTCGTCGTCGTGTACCCCTTGGATTAATTGCGTGTATCTATGAATCTCGTCCTAACGTAACTGTGGACGTTGCCACTTTATGCTTGAAGAGTGGTAATGCATCGCTTTTAAGGGGTGGTAAAGAAGCTGTCCGAACAAATCGTGCATTTGGAAATGCAATACATGCTGGTGTTGCTAATGCAGGGACTTCTATTTCACCCGAAGTAGTTCAACTTATTACTGAACCTGATCGAGTACATGTTGATCAAATCTTAAAAATGCACGATTTGATCGATTTGGTTGTTCCACGTGGAGGGGCTGATCTGATTGCTCATGTTCGAGATACCGCAACGATGGCTGTTGTTGCAGGAGGGATTGGTGTTGTGCACGTTTATGTAGATGCGACTGCTGATCTTGAAATGGCATTAGAAGTCGTCGATAATTCCAAAACACGTCGCTATAGCATTTGTAATGCCCTTGATACATTACTTGTGCACCAATCAGTTGCGACTGATTTTTGTCAACGTCTAGCTGATCGCTGGAAAGACAGAGTGACTGTTTTAGCGTCCGAAGATGCCTACGAAATTTTTCAGAGTATTAACGAGACTTTTGGACTTAATATTGAGAAGGCTGTTGCTGAAGATTGGGATACTGAACATTTGGCAATGTGTGCTGGCGTACGTATTGTTACGGATTTGGATGCTGCAATAGATCATATTGCTAAGCACGGTAGTGGACATAGTGAGTCAATTCTTACAACAAGTAATTCTTCTGCAGAACGCTTTTTAAATGAAGTAGATGCAGCTGCAGTTTATGTAAATGCAAGTACTCAATTTACAGATGGTGGGCAATTTGGTCTTGGGGCAGAACTTGGAATATCAACACAAAAAATGCACGCACGTGGTCCAGTAGGATTGCGCGAACTTACTTCTTACAAGTGGGTTGTGTATGGTGATGGCCAGGTGAGACCAATATGATTCGTTTTGAGAGAGAGTTAAGATCAGCCTTTTCAGAGGTGTTTACGATTTTTGAGGATGATGATTTGGTTGGCAGGCTTGATATTCACTATCGTGATGAAGATGTGCACGCAACTTTGTGCACAACTGAAAAGGCGAATGATGAACAAATACGCGAGCTGATTGATGCTGCTGATGAGCAGTTAATTATGAATGCTGCACCGTTTCGGGAAGATTTTGTTGTCACTGTTTGGAAAGGTGTTCCTGGGGGCGTTTATAGTGATCCCGAAGGTGAAGCAGAGACCATAGCTTTAGAGGATGTTGAGTAGTAAAGCATAGTTGCCTTTTCAGTTCGACTTCCTATTTTTCCGGGTATTTCCCCCAAAATTATCAGGTGTATATGTTCTACTAGAGTTTAATATAAAGAGGCGATCGCATTAGTTGCGGCTTCAAATGTAGGGCCGGGGAAAATACCGATAAAAAGCATAGCAAGAAGTAAAAGGCCTGCGGTAATTGCAAGGATAGGTGTTGGGTTAAAGCGTTTAATGTCCTCAGGTGGATCAAAGAGGTACATCTCACGCATTACTCTTAAATAGTAATAGAGACTTATAAAGCTATTTAAAACAGCAAGGCCTATAAGCCAAATTAAACCATCTCTCATACTGGCTTGGAACATTAATAGTTTAGTTGAAAATCCAGCAAAAAATGGTAATCCAGCAAATGAGAAGAGAGATGCGGCTATTATCAGTGCCAAGAATGGCTGAGCTTTTGCCATCCCACGCATACCTCGAATAGAGTCGTCTCCCGTACGATTTACCCATATGGTTAAGGCGGTAAAGAGGGCTAGTGTCGAAGCTATATAACCCGTCAAATGTAGCAGTAGTGCGCTTGATCCATTTGCAGCTTGTTCAGAATCACCAAAACCCATTGCAGCGATTACTACAAGCATGTACCCAACTTGCCCTATTGATGAATATGCTACCAAGCGAGTCATGCTGACTTGTTGAATCGCTATCAAATTCCCTGCAGTCATAGTTAATGCGGCTAATATAGCTATAAGTGCTCGCCATTCAGCACCATCTACAAAGAGAGCTTCACCGAAAATCCTAATTATTAGCGCGAAACCAGCAGCTTTTGAAGCAGTAGATAAAAACGCAGTTATCGGTAAAGGCGCTCCTTCATATGCATCAGGTGCCCACATGTGAAATGGCACTGCAGATACCTTGAATCCCACGCCTGCGATTATGAGTACTATAGCCATAATCATTCCAGGGTCGGTTCCTGCCTCGCGTAATTCTAGTGCCGCTGCGATACCTTCATAACTCGTAGTGCCAGTAATTCCGTAAAGCAAGCTGATTCCATAAAGCAGCATGGCACTTGAAAATGCGCCGAGGAGAATATATTTCAGGCTTGCTTCATTAGCACGTCTTTCATGTTTGAAGTAGCCGACTAGTATGTAAAGAGTGAAACTCAGTAGTTCTAGGGAGATATAGGCTGTGAGTAATTCACGAGATGATGCCATAAGTGTCATCCCTACGCCGGCAATTAAGAGAAGACTGTAATATTCTCCTCCTGAATAAGTGCGTTTCTGTATGTAATGAGCCGATATAAGTGAGATGACTAATACGATCCCTGCAGCCAGGAATCTAAAGTATGTTGTGAAGTCACCAGTATTTAAAACACCCTCAAAAATAGCAGGCGTGTGATTAAGATATGGTACAGCTGCTACGCCATATGCGATTGCGGCTATCCCAGTCATATAGGCAAGAAGATCCTTACGAATTTTTGGCCAAATTAACTCGGTTGTTAAAATGATTAACGCAAGCGAAACAGCGATATATTCTGGAATGAAAAGTGTAAAATCGTGCATATTAGCTAGTCACTCCTGGTAGATTCATTACTGTATGACCTACACGGTCTGTGAATGGTGACCATAGCACTCCCATAATGACGATACTCGCTATTAGTAAGGCTGCTGAGACTCCCTCAAGAGGCGTGATATCCTTTAGTTCACGCCAACGGGGATTGAGTGGTCCCCAGAAAACTTGAGCAAACATGCGTAGCATATAGGCAGCTGCTATAGCGGCCGCTAGGATCGCCAGCCCCCCGACAATTGGATACGTCTTAAACGCTCCAACAAAAATGTGAAATTCAGCTGTGAATCCTGAAAGTCCCGGTAGTCCTACGTTAGCCAATCCGGCAATTACGTAACCTACTACCCAAAGAGGCATTACTCGTGCAATCCCTCCAAACTGTCCAATGTCACGTATATGAGCTTGGTCATAAATCGCGCCAATTAAAAGGAAGACTAGTGCTGTCATCACACCATGGCTAAACATTTGAAGAACTGAACCTGTGACGCCTATTTCGTTTAGTGTAGCTAAGCCAATCAGCACAAACCCCATATGACTAACAGAGGAATACCCAGATATTAATTTCAAGTCCCGTTGCGTTAATGCTGCAATAGCACCATATAAGGCTCCTACTGTTCCAAGTATGATAAGTGCAGGCATCCAGAACTCGGCACCTTCAGGCAAAATTTGGATACCTAGTCTGATTATGCCAAAGGCTCCTAATTTCATTAAAACACCAGCATGCACCATTGATACCGCGGTAGGCGCACTCATGTGTCCATCTGGTGACCAGGTATGAAATGGCCATAATCCAGCTAATACACCACAGCCAATTGCGATGAAGGGGAAGACAGCTTTTTGAAAATTAGGGCTTAGTGCCCCACTTCTGCCAGCTTCCCACAAGGTAGGGAGATCAAATGTTCCTAAGCCCGCCTCATGAACGATCGCAAAAATTCCTATCCATATACCTACGGAGCCTCCGACCAGCATCAGGGTTAGCTTCATTGCTCCATATTCTTTGCGAGTACCTCCCCACACACCGATTAAGAGATAAAGAGGAACTACAGCAAGTTCATAGAAGAAGAAGAAAAAGAAGAGATCAAGTGCAAGGAATGTTCCAAGCACGCCTGAAAGGAGAACCCAATACAAAACGAAGAAATCTTTTGCTCGATAATCTAATTTCCAACTAACTAGAGTTCCCGCAAATGCAACCACACCTGTGAGGAGAACCATTAAAGCTGAGATCCCATCAACTCCAAGATGGAGGGCAATCCCATTTGTCTTTAAGAAGCCCACATTTTCAATCCATGCCCATGAAAGCTCCATTTGAATCACTGATGTGCCTGTCTGGTAGGCGACAAATACATAAATTGATAATGCGAGAAGGATTCCACTCGCAAATAAAGAGATATAACGGACAGTCATTTTTTGGGCGCTAGGGGTTAGTAACGTAGCAACTGTGGCCATAAAAGGAACACCTAGTGCGGCTAAAAGAACATACCCTTGAGCTTGATCAAAACTCATTCATCATCCTCGCAAAACTAGTGTGATTAGAGATAACATGACAATTCCAACAACGATCGCTAATGCATAATTAGGTACCTTGCCGGTTTGAAGGTGTTTAAGTACAAATCCCGAATACTTGGTTAATTCACCTGAACCATCCACACCAGTATCGTTAACGACATAGCGGTCGAACCAACTAACTACGTAACTGCCACCAAGGATGATTCGATTAATTATGAATTGATAAAGCTCATCGAAGAAAAATTTTCGTTGAATCATGTGATAAATAGTTGGTTGCCATTCAGCAAGTTTTGTTGAGCGTTCGGTGCTTCCACGCCAATAGAACCAGACACCAAAGAATGTTCCAATTGCTACTAGTGCCATAGAGTATCCGACTAAGTCCCAGTGGACTGAAAAATGTTCTGGATGATGTAAATAAATCAGTTCAGAAATCCCACCAGGTAAACCGAAAACCTTGCTGAAGTCAGTGAAGATGAAAAACCCAGCAAAAACTGAAAAAATTGCAAGTAAGATAAGTGGGCCTGTCATTATCAGGCTGGACTCATGTGTTTTTTCTGCAACTGCAGTGTCTTGAGGTTCCCCTGTAAAGGTGCGAAGGAATAATCGCACAGTATAGAAGGCAGTCATAATTGATGCGATTGAAATCAGGATAAATGCCCAACTTCCTGGTCCATGATCTACTGCGCTTAAAATTGTTTCTTTACTCCAGAAGCCTGCTAATGGGAATAACCCCATCAGGGCCAGAGATCCTATGGCAAACGTGATGCCAGTGATAGGCATTTTCCGTAAAAGACCGCCCAAGTTACGCATCTCTTGGTGGTGGTGAGTGCCAAGAATGACGGAACCTGCTCCAAGAAACAGCAGGGCTTTAAAGAATGCATGTGTAAACAGATGGAACATTCCTGCCCCGATACCGCCGACACCAAGTGCCACAAACATAAAACCTAACTGACTAACAGTTGAATAAGCTAATACTTTTTTGATATCTGTTTGAGCGAAAGCAACTATTCCGCTGTAGATCGCAGTGGCTAAGCCAACGAGCGTGATGATGAGCATCATCCCTGCAGCAGCTTCAAACATAGGCAATAGGCGAGCTACAAGGTAAACGCCGGCAACTACCATTGTCGCTGCATGAATTAATGCAGAGACTGGAGTAGGCCCTTCCATAGCATCGGGTAACCAAACATGAAATGGTAACTGGGCGCTTTTTCCCATTGCACCTAGGAAAATGAAAAGCATTGCGATAAAGAGAGTTATACCGCCTAACTCACCATGTTCTACGTAGCTGATAAGCTCATGAATGTTGAAAGTTCCTGTGGCTTTCCAGAGCAATATGATACCGATGAGCAGACCAACATCACCGACTCGAGTAGTTATAAAGGCTTTTTTAGCTGCCTCAACAGCAGAACGTTTTTCCCAGTAAAAACCTATCAGTAAGAACGAACAGACTCCAACAAGCTCCCAAGCGATATAAAGGAGCAATAGGTTGTCCGCTAATACCAGTAGAAGCATTGAAGCTACAAATAGTTGTAGGAGTGCAAAATACCAAGAGTAGCGAGGTTCCCCACGCATATAGCCAATAGAAAAAATATTCACCATGAGTGCCACGATGATGATTACTGGCAACATAATGAGTGTTATCCAGTCAACAGTTATGCCATGACTCAAACTAAAATTCCCTATCGAGGTCCATTCCACGGCATTTAACATTGGTAATTTTGCGCCAAACGTTTTTGTGAAAATTGCAATCAACAAACCAAGTAGGGAGGTGACTGTCAGGACACCAAGCCAATCGCCTTGACGCGGAAGAGAACGTCCAAACAAAGCAAGTACTATGAATGCACATGCCGGTATTACAGCAAGTAGCCAGGCCCATTCAGCACTCATGTTTATTCTCTCCTACATCTACCATTTCAGCTCCGCAGCCTCATCGATATTAATACTTGAACGATTACGGAATATTCGAAGAACAATTGCCAAGGCTAATCCAATTTCTGCTGCTGCAACAGCAACCACAAAGATTGCAAAGATAACACCTGTAATTTGAGTTACATCAAGATAGGCAGAGAATGCTATGAAGTTGATACTTACTGCGTTGAGCATTAATTCAACACTCATTAGCACCAGTACCGCATTGCGGCGAGATAAAACTCCATAAACTCCAAGCGAGAAGAGAATTCCGCTAAGGACCAGGTAATTTTCTAGAGGTATCAAGCTTCCTCCTCCTGTCTTGCGAAAACGATTGCACCTATGAAGGCAACTAGGAGTAATGCTGATGCGATAATGAAAGGAGCTCCGTATGAAGTGAACAAAACGTCACCAATTTGTTCAATGGTGATGTTAGTGGGAAGGTCATCGACATCACCTGGCCACGCTGTTGCCAAGGAGACTCCCACCAAAGTAAGAAGTAGTGTGATACCAACAAGGGCCCCGAAAGGTGCTTGAGGTCCTGTTAGCTTGTCTGGTGCTCCTGTTGCATCTAAACGAGTCATCATAAGGGCTAACAAGATTAGGACTGTTACAGCCCCGCCATAAATTAAAAATTGCACCAAGGCTATGAATTCCACAGTTAGGAAGATATACAATCCACCCACGCCAGCAAGGCTCAAGATTAGAAATATTGCGGCGTGCACTACTGAACGTGAGAAAACAACCCCAGCGGCTGTACCCACTATAGCGATTGCAAAAAACCACCAAAGTATTTCTGTTATCACGTGGAACTCTCTGCTGTTGGCACTGTGCCATCTAGTGATTTAATTTGCTCCACCAATTCTTCAGGTATAGGTTCTCCTTGAGCCAGTAATTCGCGAGCTTCTTTTTCAGCACGCATACGTCTGGCACGTAATTTTCTTGGTGAGTTAGCATTACCTTCAGAATTTCCTGTTGTGTTATCAACGTTTGAAGTTTCGGTTTCTGTTACTTGCGGACTTTCGGTGCCACCAAGTTCGGCGTACATAGAACTTTCGGTATCTCTGAGGATTGCCATTAGTTCTGTTGGTACCTCTTCGCTTTTTTCAATATGTTCTCGTGCTGTTCGTTCAGCACGCATACGCCTGGCCCGAATCTTTCGGGGAGAATTCGGATCGCCTGCATCACTGCTAGGACTTGCGGGAGAGGGAGCAACGGCTGCAGTAGATGGAGATACTGGGGTAGCTGGAGCGTCTTCTCCGGTTATTTCTTTATATAGTGTGCTTTCTGTTCGTCCAAGCACATACAGAAGCTCTTGGCTTACTTCCTCATTTTTTTCGAGAAGTGCCTTTGCCTCTCGTTCTGCCTTCATTCTACGTGCACGTATTTTTCGTTCGGAAAGACCCGCGAAATCATCTTCAGCAGCACTAGATTCACTAGAAGCAGATGTGGTGGTTTGTACCTCTGCTTCACGTTCTTGAATAGCCGCACCTAATCCTTGCTCAATACGTTGAATTTGTTCTTCACGTGCTTTAGGCATTGCTGCAACAAATGTTGCTTCAGGTGTTTCTTCCCCAGTTGCTACGGCCTCACTTAAGTTAATACTGTCTAAAGGCCTAAATGGTCGGGATAACTCACCACTTTTACTAGAAGCGAGGAGGTCTTCAATATCTTTGTGCAGGTCCCGACGGTCAAAAACGCTATGTTCGTGCCCGCTCCAATTGTTGTCCATAACAATTGCCTCAAACGGACAGACTTCTACGCATATGTTACATCGCATACAGCGGGCGTAATCTATCCAAAATTTATCAACAATTTTTCGACGATCACTTGTTCCCTCAGGGTGCTTAGGGTTGTCTTGCATTACAGCCGTCATGCAGTCAACTGGGCAATTCCTTACACAGATATTACAGCCAGTGCAAAAAGGTTCGTCATGGTCAAAGTCCCAAGTAAGAACAGGAAAGCTGCGCTGGCGTTCCGGGAGGTCTCTCTTTTCGTCTGGGTACTCAATTGTCACAGGTTGTCGAGTGAAAGTAGAGAATGTTGTAGCTAAGCCTTTTAATATTCCAAACATTATTCAGAAACCTCAATATTTTTATAGGTGCCGACCAAATCTTCAGCTTCGGATTTTCGGCGTGTTCTAATAAAGACCACAGTAAGAAGCAATAATGCTCCACCCCAATTTACGAGTGCCAAAATTTCTTGAGGCCAATCGTAGTAAAGGAAGAAGCCCGTAATCAGTAACAATACAAAACTAATTTCAATTAAAACTTTCCAGCAAAAGCTCATTAATTGGTCCATACGTAAGCGAGGCATAGTAGCCCTAACCCAGAATATAAGGAGGATCATAAGTGTACTTTTGATCAAGGTGAGTGCTAGTTGAAGACCGACCCCTACTTCGCTGCCGAAAGGGAAATTCCATCCGCCTAAAAAGATTACTGATCCGAAAATACTAAAGCCCCAGAGTGCTGCGTATTCTGCAAGTTGAAACATACTCCAGCGGATTCCTGAGTATTCCACAAAGTACCCACCAACGATTTCTGATTCTGCTACCGGGATGTCAAAGGGGGCACGGTGTAATTCACTGAGTAGTGCTATGAAGAAAATTACAAAAGCCAAAGGCTGAACAAGTATGAAAGGTCGGTCACCTTGAAGGCTCGCAATTAGATTTAAATCAAGGGTGCCTGCAAGCATAGCAACAGTTAAAAGTGCGACCACTAATGGGATTTCATAGCTAATCATTTGTGCGGCTGCACGAACACCTCCAAGAAGGGCATATTTGTTTCCTGAACCGAATCCAGCCATTAGGACACCTACAATGTTTAATCCCAATACTGCAAACACAAAAAACATACCAAGGGCTAAATTTCGAACGCCCCAATTCTCTGCGAACGGAAGTGTTAATAGCACTAAGAACACTGGAACAAATGTTGCATATGGGGCAAATTCAAAAACCCATCGATCAGCGTTGCGTGGGCGCAAATCTTCTTTAACTACCAGTTTGAGCGCATCTGCTACTCCTTGCAGTAAGCCTGCAGGCCCTGTGCGGGTAGGTCCCAAGCGCATTTGGAAACGAGCAACAACTTTTCTCTCGCCATAAGTTAGGTAAATAACGACGACAGTCATTGCAATAACTACAATCAATGTCCGGATAATTATATCTAACCAGGAGATTCCAAAAAACGGGTCAGCAAAACTCACTTATCGACCTCCCCCAAAACAATATCCAATGAACCTAGGATAATTATGGCGTCAGCCACGTAGTTTCCAACTACTAAATCACGAAGAGCAGATAGGTTTGAAAATGAAGGGGAGCGTAATTTTGCACGATAAGCATTCGTTCCCCCTCGTGCCATCAAGTAGACACCGTACTCACCTTTTGTGCCTTCTGTTGGTAGGTAAAGTTCACCCTCATTAATTCGTAGTGTTTTTGGGAGGTCGGGGTTCAAAACACGTCCACTTGGTATCTCGTCTAGACATTGTTCAATAATGCGAGCACTTTGATACATTTCTGAAAGTCTCACCCAATACCTGTCAAAGACATCTCCTTGTTTTCCTGTTGGTATATCAAAATTAAGTCGTTCGTAGATACTGTATGGTTCTGCTTTTCGAATATCCCAACCTAACCCCGTGGCTCGTAGCATTGGTCCTGTAAAACCCCAAGCTATTGCTTGCTCTGTAGTTACCGGGTTTAAATCACGGCAGCGTTCTACAAAAACTTCATTGCCCGTTAGTAGTCCATCAAAATCCTCAAGTCCTTGACGAACAGAAGACAGTATGTCTCGGCATCGTGCCTCAAAGTTTTCTGGTAAATCCATAGTTACCCCACCTACTTTGAAATAAGTGGGAAACATACGGTCGCCGGCGACTTCCTCAAAAAGGTCGTAAATACGTTCCCTTTCGCGCCATCCATATGTGAAGCTTGTGCCAAAAGATCCTACGTCCGCCCCAAATGCACCAAGAAACATGAAGTGTGAGTTAATTCGAGAAAGTTCCATCATTAGGACACGTATGTATTCCGCACGTTCCGGGACTTCAATCCCCGCCAATTTTTCGATTGCCATAACGTAGGCACCTTCACAGCACATTCCTGCAAGATAATCAGTGCGGTCCCACCAGCCCATAGCTTGTCGGTAATCTGCATTTTCAGTTAATTTTTCAAGCCCTCGGTGCAAATATCCAATGTATGGTTCACAGTCTTTTACGAGTTCTCCGTCTACAGTCAGAACCATGCGAAAAACCCCGTGTGTTGCGGGATGCTGAGGGCCAACATTGATTGTCATATCTACGGTTTCAAGACTGGTTGAAGCTCCTTGTGATTCAGGCCAAGTTGTCATTGTTCTACCCCAGGAGGCCCTTCTTCTATACCTTGCAATATTTCTGGTTTTTGAAGTGGGTGTTCTTTACGCAGTGGGTGGATGTCTAAATCCTCCTCTAGCAGTAGGTTGCGAGGGTCAGGATGGCCTTGGAATTTTAAGCCAACCATTTCCGCCGCTTCTCTTTCATGCCAATTTGCTGTCGGATAAATATTCGTAATTGAAGGAATAGTTAGGTCATTTGAATTTGCAGGAACCGTTATCTGTATTCCATGACCGTGCATAAAAGAATAGAAATGGTACTTTGCCCAAAGTCCTTCTTCGCCCATATCAAGAGCTACGATATTACGTAGCAAATCAAATGAAAGCGCATCATTTTTATGTAGGCCATCGACAAGTAGCAAGAAATTTTCAGGTTCTACTTTGAGGTCAGCGTAGGTTTTTGTTCCGGAAATTTCAAAGGGTATATCTGGCAGTTGTGTACGTATTAATTCTGCTGTCTGTATATTTTCTGAAGCTGGGCTAGTTTCTGTTGTCATCCGGCATTCTTCTTTTCTTCCATAATCTTTTCCTGAAGTGCTATAAATCCTTCAAGTAGAGATTCTGGCCTAGGAGGGCAGCCTGGTACGTAGACATCCACTGGAATAATTTTATCCACGCCTTGGAGCACCCGGTCATATTCGGTATAGGGTCCACCATTGGTCGCACATGCACCCATCGAAATCACATACTTAGGGTTAGGCATTTGTTCGTATAAGAGCTTGACTGCCGGTGCCATTTTTTTGGTTACTGTCCCAGAGACGATCATTACGTCACTCTGGCGTGGGCTTGGCCAAGGAACGATGCCAAATCTATCAAGATCATGATTTGGCATGAAGGTACCGATCATTTCAATTGCGCAGCAAGCTAGCCCAAATGTCATTGGCCACAATGAACTTTTTCTGCACATTGCAATAACAGTATCTACACCAGTTTGCATTACTCCAGGTAGTACCACTCGATAAAGAGCATGATCATCTGGCGTTTCTACCGGTTGAAGTCGCTCTTCTTCATTTCCGAAGTCTGGAGTATATGCCAGGGGTCCTGTTTCTTGAGAAGTTGGTTTATCAGCCATTATCGCCACTCCAGTACTTTTTTACGCCACGCATAAAACAGTGCACCACTCAGGATAAGCACAAAAAATACCATGTACCAGAATGCGTGACTTGGTAAATCTAGAAAACGTACAGCCCAAGGAAAGATAAAGATAGTTTCTACATCAAAGATCAGAAACATAATAGCAAACAGGTAATATCGTACGTGAACTTGAGTCCAATTTTTCCCTGTTGGAAGCATGCCACATTCGTAAGAAATACCTTTGCCTTGCTCACGTGCAAAAGGTCCGAGCAGCCGCGCACCAAGCAGTGCGGTTCCTACGAGAATAACGCCCGCGATTAATGCGATAAATACTGCAGACCAGGTGTCGTAAAAACTCATTGTCCTCTTACATGCGATGGCTAACACAAGCCTCTGGTGTTGAGGCGAGACATCCCCGGAAATTCTTCAGGAACTTTACCACATTAGCGTCTAGGAGCCAGAAAAATATCTATTTTTCTGGCTATTTTTTTTGATCTAGGTAGTATCAAGGCCTTAAAAATTTGGTTTGGAGCATTTATGTTCCTCTAGTTGAAAGAATTTCTTCTTCAGCTAACTGTGCGACTGCCAGACCGCGCATAGCTGCTCCAAGTCCTGTACTCGCTTTTGCAATAAGTTCCGCATTTTCAAAATGTGTTGTTGCTTCGACGATAGATTTCGCAACTTTTTCTGGGAACTCTGACTTAAAAATTCCACTCCCAACAAATACACCTTCGGCACCTAGCCGCATCATTAATGCTGCATCTGCTGGTGTGGCAACACCACCTGCCGCAAAATTAACCACGGGAAGACGGCCCGTTGACCGGATAGTTTCAATTAATTCAATTGGTGCACTAGTCACTTTTGCATAGGAGTAGATCTCTTCATCAGCGAGTGTTTTAAGCTTTCTGATTTCATCTTGTACGGACCTCATGTGGCGTACTGCCTCGACGATATCTCCTGTTCCAGCTTCACCCTTTGTGCGAATCATGGCAGCTCCTTCGCTGATTCGCCTTAAGGCTTCACCAAGGTTTCGGCAACCGCAAACAAAAGGTACTTTGAAATTATGTTTGTCAATGTGGTGCGTTTCATCTGCAGGTGTGAGTACTTCGGATTCATCTACGTAATCAACTCCAAGAGATTGAAGGACATCAGCCTCAACGAAATGGCCAATTCTTGCCTTAGCCATTACTGGAATACTTACAGCATCCATAATGCTTAGAATCATTTCCGGATCACTCATTCTAGCGACCCCACCATCTTTGCGAATATCTGCAGGAACTCGTTCTAAGGCCATTACGGCACAGGCTCCTGCTTCTTGCGCAATTTTCGCTTGTTCTGGTGTGACGACATCCATAATGACACCGCCTTTTAGCATTTCTGCTAGCCCTTTTTTAACAGTCCAGGTACCTTGTTCGTTCGTTCCATTTACGCTCATTTTTCATTCCCCTTATTTGAGTAGCTTCTTCACCGGCCGTTTATTGTACCGCTTTGCAGTTGTTTTCAGGTTGAACATCCCTGAAAAACACCTCTACTGTTTGCTAGTAATTGAGGTTACCTGTTTCTAGAATAACGCTAAATTTGCGCCAAAACAGCTTGGAAGGCAGATATATCTCGTCAGCCAGGCGTAAAAAATTAATTTTTGCTAAATAATGAGGGCCAACTTGCAAAATTGTTTATCTATAACCTGTCGGTACTTCCCTTGCTGCGAATTAAAGTAATTCCATCTCTAACTGGTAGCATGACACATTCAATTCTGTCGTCTTTTATTAAATAGTCATTTAGCTCTCGTATCGCTTTTGTTTCTTCTGTTTGATCCTCTGCTTGAAGAACTTGGCCACTCCAAAGAACATTGTCAAAAGCGATAACGCCGTTTTTGGATAATAAAGGAAGTACCGTCTCGTAATATCTCAGGTAGTTTTCCTTATCAGCATCTACGAAGATAAAGTCATAAGGGCCTTCTAAGGTTTCTAAAGTTATAAGGGCAGGGCCAAGAATTAAATTAATTTGATCGGCATACTGACTAGCTTGAAAATTACTTTTCGCAATTTGTGCATGTTCTTCACTAATATCACAAGTCGTTATCTGGCCATTTTTTGATAGCCCTTCTGCCATACAAAGAGCCGAATAGCCGGTGAAACATCCAATTTCTAAAATTTTCTCTGGCTTCAGCATTGAGACAAGGAATTTCAAAAATCTACCTTCTACATGACCGGTTAGCATTCTGGCTCGTTCGCCTAGATCTATGTGTGTTCGTTCAGCTATTTCGTGAAGGTACTTAGGCCCTTGGCTTGTGTGGGATTCGACATAACTTTCTATTTGCGGGTTTGTAATTGTATTAGCCATGTTGGTTCTTAATTTCTCCTTCTCTTGTCCAAAGATAACCTGTCTGTCTTAAGGATGTTAGGAATTTTTGTAGCTAAATTCTTCTGCCACGTACCTTTTCTGAGTCGGGTGGTTGTGCTATTAGGAATCTGATTATGCGAGGCCAATTTTTGCTTACTATGTATTGCAAAGTTAGTGCAGCTATAACTGTGAGTGAAACAGTTAGCCATTCAATTGCACTAAGTGACCTGAAATCGAAAAAGTTTCTGAGCCAGTCAGCGAATATTGTGGTGACCAAAATAGCTGCCATGATTGCCCCAAATAATATGGTGAGTATTGGTCTCTGTAGGTTACGCCAAGACGCGCCTTCGAAACCTACTACCTCAATCATAAAACCGATACTCGTGAAGCCTATGACTAGTGAAATTAATGTACGTGTTTGTTCGACGTCCAGCTTTAAAATTCCATCAGTAACAAATTGCAATACCATAGCTGATATCGCTAGTGCTACTGCTGCAGGTAGAGCGAATTTGAGGATGTTATTTAAATAGTCACGACCTGCGTTAGATGGCGGAATGGTGACAGAAATAATTACAGCGGGTATACCTAATGCCAAGAGAGCAGTTAGTGATCCGTGTCGAGGTAAGAAAGGAAAATCTAGGCCTAAAAGGTTAGTTGAGAAAATTAACAAATACGCGTAGAAACTTTTCGTTATAAAGATTTTACTTAAACGAGCTGCATTGCCTAGGACATGAGTTGCCTCTTGGGCTCCTTGTATCAGTGCTGTAAAAGAGTTATTCCGTAGAATTATTCCGGCAACCCCACGAGCGATTGCTGATCCCTCCTCCATAGCTACAGCAACGTCGGCTCCTCTAAGTGCATGAACGTCATTTGCTCCATCCCCGACCATTGCAACAAATCTTCCCTGCCTTTTGAGTTCCTCTATAATCTCGAGTTTTTGTTCAGGTGAAATACGACCAAAAATAGTTCGTTCGCGTATTGCTTTTTGAAAGTCATCTTTTTCGAGAGACGCTAGTGATTGGCCTGAAATGAATCCTCCTTTAGGCTGAATCTTTAATTGGCGGAGCAGGGATGCAACACTTTCGGGGTTATCTCCACTAATCACTTTTGGTTCAATATCAAGTTCGTCCATTAATTGGAAGGCTTCATAGACTTCAGGCCGTAGTACGTCGGCTAAAACGATTAATGCAAGAGGTGTAAGCTCGGGAAGTTTGCTGTCATCTAACGGGGTTTTTTTAGTTTCCGCAAAAACTACGGCGCGCAGTCCTGCCTCCGAACTATTTTTGTAGAGTTCCTCAAATTTTTTCGTACTACCTTGACTTGTTTCAAAAATGGTTTCTGGTGCTCCTAGTACAAATTTACGTTCTACTCCATTTTTTTCTAAAGTCATTGAGCTCCAGCGACGAGCAGAACTAAACGGAATACCTTCTAGTTTGAGCGCGCCATTTGTCCTCTGCGCAAGTGTTATGGCAAGGGCTTTTGAAGTATTGCTTTCCAGTTCTGCTTCTATTGAAAATGCACCAAGCCAGCTTGAATCTCCATCTGGTTCCTCAGCTTCTGGGTTTGTCCAGTGAATTTCCCTGACCATAAGATCATTAGCTGTGATTGTGCCAGTTTTGTCTAGGCAGATAACGTCAACATAATTAAGTGCTTCTACTGCGCTGATATCTTGTACTAGGGAACCAAAACGTGACACACGAACTGCTCCCACTGCAAAAGCAACAGTTATCCCCAGTAGAAGTCCTGCAGGTACGACTGTTGTAAGTGTTGACGTTGTAGCTTGCAGGGCTTCAGTAAATCCTCGATTTTCAACGTTGAATGAAATCATTAACGCAACTGCGAGGACAATTGTTAATACAGCTAATATCCAGAGTAGTCGTCGTAGTTGTAGTTGCAATGGGGATAAACGTCTTACTAATGTTCTGACATTTTTAGTGAGATTAAGAGCGTAAGATTCTATACCTACTTTTTCAGTTACATAGAAGCAACTTCCAGCGATACAAAAACTGCCAGAAAGCAGTGGGTCGCCTTTTTCTTTGTGTATAGCTTCTGCTTCTCCGGTTAACAGCGATTCGTCTACCTCTATCGCCTCAGATGTGATCCTCCCATCTGCAACGATTTGGTCACCTGGTAGTAAATGGATAAGATCGCCTTGTACAACTTCAGAAGACGGAATTTCTTTCTCAAAATTGTTTCGTATAACGCGTGCATGTGGAGTACTGAGAGCTGTTAGAGCACGCAGTTGTCGGGTAGCACGTAATTCTTGATACGTGCCTACTAGTACGTTTGCAAGTACTACCAAACCAACGAAAATTCCGTCCTGGAAAGCACCAACTGCAAATAATGCAGCAATAAGGATCGTTAGGGTAATGTTAAAAAAAGTGAGTAAGTTACTTCGAACAACGTCTAAATCTGAACGTTGCTTAGTACGGTCTTTATTGGTGAGGCCTGCACTGGTGAGTCGTGCGACCTCTTGCTCCGATAGTCCTCTAAAAAGTTCTGCTTGTTCTGGTGGTGTTGTCATTATTCAA
Source organism: Tepidiformaceae bacterium (assembly GCA_045562595.1). Lineage (GTDB taxonomy): Bacteria > Chloroflexota > Dehalococcoidia > Tepidiformales > Tepidiformaceae > JAKUNN01. Next base: position 23,129 of record JBJKVN010000014.1, on the reverse strand, counting down.
ACAAACACCTTTTTGCATAATTGCCTAGACTCTGAATCCGACAAGGGTTAAGCCTATTAGAAGCCCTATGAATACTAAGCAAGTTGCTGACAGGTATCCGATTAATTTCCACATCACAGTTAGTGTAGCTCTGCTTCTTCCTCACCGCTACCTGGGTTCTCGCCAGGCATCCCAGTTAAAAGGTGTAATCCCCTCGTCTGTCAGCTGCCAAATTGTGGCTTTAATCTCGCCATGTTCAATATCAATAAATCCTATCGTTCCCAATTGCGTATCTAAATTGCGTGGATACGTTGGTGATCCGGGGTTTATACAGAGAATGCCTCCAACAGAATCTATCCGTTCTACATGAGAATCACCATATACAACAACATCAAAATTCTTATGTCCAAAAGTTCTTTCTAATGTGTTCGCTACGGTAAGGTGGGGTGGGATTTCTGGAATATATAATTCGTGTAATAAGCCAAATGAGAAGCCTTCAAACTTAAGGTCCCAGGATTCTTTCAGGATTGGATGTTCAGGTTGTACAGGCCTCCCACCTGAGCCGTCCTCGCCGTTACCACGTGCGGCCCATGTAGGGGCAATAGCAGTGAACGTGTCTAAAAGTGCGACATCATGAATATCCCCACCGTGCAAGATCGCATCGACTCCTTCAAAGGCTGCATAAACTTGAGGCCAAAGTTCTGCACGTGCTTCGGGTATATGGGTGTCTGATATAAGTCCAATTCGCATTAAATTATTCGGTGCATTTTATCTGAGTTCTCAACAATTAGAGGATTTGCCCCTGCTCATCCTCTAATCCCATTAGTGCTGCAATTTCCCCTTGGTGGCTACTAATGTGAAAGGTACCCAATGAAGCATAATGAGACAAAAGAGGTCTGTTTCCTAATGGTCCGAAATCCATAATTTGTTCCATTACTTCTTCTGGCGCACTTGTGACGTAGTTTCGATATTCCTCGCGGACAGCTTCAGCATATTCACGCCAAGCTTCTCTGTTGAATTCGAAATCCAACGCCCATTGACGATCAAGTAATGGGGCTTCAGCTGGCAGAGGTGTTCCTATTTTTGCTTCCCAACCACCACGTTCGAATAGAGGCTCTAATCCTCTCATTTGACCAAGGAGTAACACGTCTTCGGTAAAAATTGCATGAGCGTAAGTTGCTCCGATTGGATTAGTTAATGAGTTATCAAGATGTTTTTGGAAGAGTTCAGGAGAACATCTATCCATGGAACCCTCAAGTTGTTCATGTGCTATGTCATGTTGGATTACTATCAGTTCACGAGCTTCCATACTATTTCCTTTTCTCTGGCGCAATGATACACATCCATAGATATTTTGGGAGGTACTAAGATTAGCTTATTTGATTACGACTGATATGTTTTGAGGTCCGTGAATTCCGCGGACGATTTTCTTTTCGATGTCTGCAGTTCGACTTGCTCCTGTCATAATTAGTGCATTTCCATTTATTCCAATGAGGTTTTCTGCGTCAGAAGGAAACTCGACGATGGTTTCTTTATCTAGCATAATTGTTACGTCTGATGCCTCCATCAGTTGTTTTAAAAATGAATCCTTTTCGACGAAAACAACACTGCCTGTCGCTGCTATTGCTCCTGTAGCTTTTAAGACTAAACATCTTTCTAAATGAGCAGTTGCTTCATTTTCAATTGTAAAACCTACTTCGGTTGCCTGTACACGAAACTGTTCTAGGAGTGAACTTGGTTGGCTAGGCATTTTCTTCTTAGTTGGCATGGATTCTTTTTCAAAAAGAGGGATCAACATTTCTGCGTCACGTGAGCGTTTTGTTCCAGGAATTCGCCTTGGATCGAGCGGCGTCTGTTTACGTAGATTTTTAGAGAGGCGCAACATTTTTTTGGTTAGCCAAGCAAAACCTTGGCCTAAACGAGGTTTTGAAAAGATGAAACTCCAGGATAGCCATACTATCCTTTCTGTTATTTTCTTACCTGCCTGTTTAGCTGCTGAATCAGCACGTAAATTGAGTAACATGTCATGCAGAGGTATGCCAACAGGGCAGACTTCGCTGCATCGTCCACATAGGCTTGATGCATCGGGTAGGTCTGAATAACTTTCCGGCCATAGTAGCGGTGAAAGAACGGCACCTATCGGTCCCATGTACGGTGAACCATATGACAATCCGTTTGCCGCAGTGTATACAGGACAGGCATTCATACACGCGCCGCACCTTATACATAAAAGAATTTCTCTATAGCGTTCGTCCTTCAAAATGTCTGTTCTGCCAGCGTCGACAAAGACTAAATGTCTTTCCTGATTTTTTGATGGGGTGCCAATGAAATGTGTGTATGCAGTTAGGGGTTGAGCAGTGGCGCTAGGAGCAAGAACCTGCGCTATATCCAGGGCAGCTTGCTCATTTTGTACAACTTTTTCAATACCAGTCACTGCGATGTGAATTGGAGGGTTAGATAACCCTAAAGCAACATTGCCTTCGTTTTCGACTATCATAATTCTTCCACTGCTGGCTATGACTGCGTTTGCTCCTGTAATTCCGACATCGACGTTTTGAAAAAAATCCGAGACCGTATTTCGTACAGCATGAGAAAGAGTTAAGGGTGAATTATCAGGTACGTTCAGACCTGCCTGATTTAACAAATTTTGTATGCGATGTCTATCCAAATGGATTGCAGGAGCAGTAACGTGACTAGGGCCTTGACCTTCGATATCTACTATATATTCGCCAATATCCGTCTCAAAGACTTCCTTTTTCTGTTTACGAAGATAATTTGTTAATCCAATCTCTTCAGCAACCATTGATTTTGATTTGGCTATTCGTTGCCTTTGCCCAATAATTTCAGAAATTAATGCACATGCTTCTTCTGCAGATGTTGTGCGATGGTACGTTATCTCATTTTCTTTGCAGCTTTCTCTAAGTTGTGAATGTAGCTCTTCAAGATGATCGAGTGTGTATTTCCGTGCTTCTTGAGCACGTAATTTTGCATTCGCAGGTCTATCGGCAAGCATTAAACGTGAATCACGAACCACATTGCGTACTATCGGTTTTAGCGTTGCGGCCGGTCTTGATTGATGACCTATTTTCAGTTTTGCGCGTGTTCGAAAGTTACTCATTTAGTGCTCGATCTAATAGCTCTGCGATTGTCCAAGTTTCCAGCTTGCGACCATCCCCTTCTGCTGTGGCTTGCAAATGTGTTAAGCAGGAAAGATCTTCAGAAACTAGTATTTGCGCTCCGGTCTCCGTAATTTCCTCTAATTTTGTTCGGGCTATCTCCACTGATACCTCTGGTTGCTTTACTGTGAAAGCACCACCGAAACCACAGCACTCCTCTTCATGTGGCAGTCGTCGAAGCTTTAGGCCGTTGATGTGTTCTAGGAGGTCTATCAGTTTGGATGTTATACCCAGTTCACGGCGACCATGACAAGAATCGTGATACGCAATAGTCCCTGTTAGTTCGAAGTTCAGTTCTTTGAGTCTAGGATGCGAATGTACAAATTCGCCAAAGTCAAAAAAGGACTTAGTTCTTTCCGTAATACTTAATCCACGTGGTCCAGCGAATATTTTTGGTATGCCTGTTCGGACCATACTTGTACAAGAACCTGAAGGGACTACTACTGTTTCATAGGGTCGCGTAACCCGAAGCATTTTGCGACTGACTGATTGAGCTTCTTTTCTATACCCACTGTTATAGGCTGGCTGACCACAGCAATAACCCTTAATTTCATCTACTGATTCACCCAATGCTTCTAAGATACGACGTGAGCTAGATACATCTTCTGGTCGTAGGATTGCCATATAGCAAGGGACAAGTAATCCGATTCTACTCATATACAAACGCTAGGTGGTGAAGCGTAAGGATGCAAGTTGCAGCAGTGCTATATTCAAAATATACGTAAAAAAACTTGAATAACCGCCTCTGAAGGCAGACAATCGTGATCTCATGTGAAATGAGCGATCCGAAAAGGAGTTTATGATGGCTGAGATCAAAATAACCGTAGCTGATGATGGTCCTTACGTAATTGAAGGTGGCGTTAATGTTGTCGATCAAGAGGGTAATAGCTATGAGGAGAGAGATGTAATTGCTTTGTGTAGGTGTGGACAGTCTGACTCAAAGCCTTTTTGTGATGGTTCTCATCGAACCGCTGAGTTTAGTAGTTCGCCACGGGCTAGCGAAAGTTAATTAGCGCGAAAATTTAACTATGTTTGGACGTCCCATTCGGATTGGTTCAGTAGCTGGGATAGGGATCTCTATACACCAGTCCTGGTTGTTAATCGTTGCGATTTTGACGGGATTATTAGCGTTAAGCGTTTTTCCTGGTTTTTACGAAACTTGGACGGAATGGACCTGTTGGATAGTGAGTGCTGCAGCCTCAGTTCTATTATTTATTACTGTTCTTATACACGCCTTAGCTCATGCTTTGGTCGCGTTTCGTAATGGGCTTGCTGTGCCGAGTATTACGCTCATTGGGTTTGGAGGTATTTCACATTTATCAAAACCTCCTAGAACTGCAAGGGAAGAATTTGAAATTGCTGCCGCAGGTCCAGGTATCAGTTTGCTTTTGGGTGGATTGTTAGTACTTGGATGGTTCTTTTCTAGAGATGGAAATGAGCAAGTTACAGCAATTTTGGCGTATTTAGGTATAGCGAATTTATTACTTGCTATTTTTAATAGTCTTCCTGGATTCCCGCTTGCTGGGGGAAGACTATTACATTCGATTGCTTGGAAGATAACTAATTCTTTCAGACAAGCAACGCGCATTGCGTCTCGTGTTGCGTTTGCTTTTTCTTGGGGTTTGATTATAGGTGGAGGGGTTGTAATTTTCCTTGGTTGGCTTGGGGCAGGTATTTGGGCAATTTTGGTGGGCTGGTTCCTTTTACGCTCTTCGCGTCATGAACTTCGGACGTTGCAGATTGCAGGTATAAACGAGGTGGTAACGGCGCAGAATGTGATGGAAAAAGATTTTATTACTGTGACTCCAGGTACACCACTTAACCAAGTTGCTGAAACAATGACCGCAAATAATACGAACATCTTGATTGTGGCTCTAGATGAACGAGTTTTGGGTTTAATTACGGAGCGCGAAGTCAGATTTCTTTCGTCTTCCGATCGTTTGCAAGCCTCCGCACAAAGTGTGATGAAATCACGTGATGACGCGACTGTTGTTGATTTGAATACTTCGGCATTAGATGTGCTTAATATTTTTGAGAGTAGTCGTGTATCTGAGCTCGTTGTATTAGATGAAGGACAATTGGTCGGGTTGATTGAAAAGCAATATTTTTTCCAACGGATCAAAAATCTGGGTTCAAATGAAAATGCTACTAATTCTTTTAGCAGGTTTATTTCTTGAGAATATAGGGACGTTTTGCCCATGTTGCCCAAGAGTGCCAAGCCTCCTTGGGCTCTCCGGTCTTTTTTTTCAATCCTACGTCTCGAAAAATTTTATTATCGTCGATATTAGCAATGAAAGGATCTAATGGAGCTAACCAAATGATTGTGCTGAAGCTGCCCATTTCCGCATCGTTTAGAAGTTTTTTGATAAATGTATCTTGGTCGCCTTCTGTACCTATCAAAGGATAGGTATCTACTGATTTAGACGGGTATGCCGCTTCAAAAATCATAATTTCACCCGGGAAACGTTGCTGTAGGGAGAGGTAGTAGTTAGTTTCTAGTGATTGAGTGCTATCAATATCGGTTAGGTATGGGAATGTTGAAATTGCAAATACATCCATAATCCCGGAAAAGATCTCAACGGATTCCCAAGCCCTGTTGTCTTGTAAGTCAAGCAGCCCGTAAAGGTCTTCAAGCTGAAAAGTCGGAAAGATTTTTATTTCGGGTTTTATCTTTTTTATATCTCTATAAATTTTTTCATACAAATCAACAAAAGCAGCGAACTGCTGAGGAGATCTGATAGCGAGCATATTGATTTCAACTCCGATAATCAGATAATCCGGTTCGTAGTTAGTTGCTACATATATTGCGTAGTTAGATAACGCAGTTTGCAATCTTGTATCCAAAATACCTTTTCTTGGATCGTAATCTGTAGGGAGTTGATGTATTCGTGTGCGTTGTACTGCGCTATCCCAAGGATCAATTGCAAAAACTAGGGTCAGGTTGTGTTGTTCTATCAAGTCTTTTTCCAGAATTGTCAGATCCTTTGTCTGTTCGGAAATTATTGCGTTGGTCATGAACTCTTCCCATGGCGGTGTCCGTTTTATTGCTATGACTTCACCATATTTAGACGTTTCCTTAAAAGTTTCTTCGTAGTTTTTCCAGGATGAGCCTTTAGGGAGAGCTAAGAAACCCATCTTAAATCCCCTTGAGTTCATTGTTTCTTCAGTCATTATTTCGGCTTGTCGGCCGCTATTTGTTAGATCTGTACTATTTTCCAAGCACGAAGCAAAACAAATCGCTGATACAATCAAAATAACGGGAAGAAGTCGAGTAGCTGCACCCATGTCTTTACGAGTTGTCCTGCTTGGTTTGATTGTGATTCTCATTGGTGTTGGTGTAGTGCTAGGCATTCGCCAGTTTGGTGGGAATTCTACTTCCTCTGCGCAGATAGTAGAAAACAATGATACAGAAGTCGCAAAAGGTGATCCGTTTGATTTTGCTGATCGTTTTGCGCTGATCTGGATGAGCGGAGACTATTCCGCTTTGTTCGATATGGTGCACGAGGATAGCCAAAGGCTGACTCCTTATACTGTTTTTGCTGACTTTTATAATAACTTTGAAGCTGCTACTAGCTTAACTAAGATTACCGTTTCAGTGGTTAATGTTACTGCTGAAGCTGCATTATTTCATGTAGATTTGAGAACTAGATATTACGGTACGTTCGAGTACACGGTTGTCTTAAAATTGGCAGAATCAAATGGTAATTTTAAGACAATATGGCATCCTTCTGCAATCCACCCGGATCTTCCTTTGGGGGGAGCATTTAAAAGCTTCATAAAGCGACCAAGGCGAGCAAATATCTACGATAAGGATGGTTTGATTCTCGCAACCACGGGTGATGTTAGATACGTTGGATTAGACCGAAATATCATTCAGGGACGTGGAAACCGCGAGGGAATAGAAGAAATCCTGTTAGATATTGGCTTTGAAAAGGGTGTAATTGCTGAAGCTTTTGATAGTGAACTTGATTTACAACAAAGAGTAAAAATCGGTGAAGTTACCGAAGAAATACTTTCGGCTGTTATTGAAGCACAACGTTCTTATCCAGGTCTGGTCATGTGGATTGAGGAATTTCGATTGCACCCACTTGGAAGTGCTGCTGCTCATATTGTCGGTTATACAGGCGAATATACTGCAAATGAGTTAGCTAATTTGCAGGCAATGGGACTGAGGTCCGGGGACAGGAGGGGCGTTAGCGGTTTAGAGGCCTCAATGGATAATTTACTTGCTGGCAGACCTGGGATACGGTTGGAAATCGTCCATCCCAATTTGTCACCGATTGTTCTTTTTGAGCAAGATTATGTGGAAAGCCAAGATGTTTACACTACATTGGACAGTTCTTTACTAGTACTTTCGGAGCAGCTTTTGGGTGCCCAGCCAGGTGCATCAGTACTTCTTGACTTACATGATAATTCTATTCTTTCCCTCAATAGTTCACCTTCTTTTCAACCTTCTGCGTTTGAGTTTCGCATTTCAGAAGAAATCGAAATGTATGTCAATGATCAAGGTAATCCGTTGACTAATCGGGCTAGTTCAGGGCTGTATGCGCCAGGTTCAACTTTTAAGATTGTTACTGCAGCCGCTGGGTTAGCAAGTTCTCTGTATTCAATTTCTGATGAAATCCCTTGTCCCGCAATTTGGTATGGAGTTGAGCCACCGCGTAGAAATTGGGAAGGCGCTCAGGGAGATTTAAGCATAGCGCGTGCTCTTATGCGTTCCTGTAACCCCGTTTTTTATGAGATTGGGCTGACTTTGTATGAAAAGATGGAAAATGCGTTGCCTGATATGGCTCGAGCTTTTGGCTTTGGTGCTTCTACTGGTGTTATTGGGCTCATTGATGAAGAAGGTCTTGTTCCTGATGCTGTTTGGAAATCTCAGGCGCGTTCAGCACCTTGGTATCCAGGTGATGCTGTCAATTTGAGTATCGGGCAGGGTGATTTGCTAGTCACACCACTCCAGTTAGCAAATGCTTACAGTGCCCTAGTAGTTGGGGAATTGCGTAACCCACAACTGTTAATCTACCGGAATCCTGAAGATACACCTGCACAAATACGTGAATATTTGCCTTTACGTAGGGAGGTTCTTAATTACATCAAGTATGGACTTCAGTTAGTGACATCCAGTAGAGGTACGTCTGGGTGGGCATTTGAAAACCGTGGGTTCATCGACTTTGCTGGGAAATCTGGTACAGCTGAAGAAGGTGAAGATCAGACGCATGTTTTGTGGGTTGGTTATACACCCTTGGAGAACCCTAGATTTTTGGCGGCAGTAGTTTTCGAAAATGGTAAGGAGGGGTATCCACTAGCCGCACCATTAGTCAGGGATCTTTTAATTGCGGCACAGAATTTATCTAGCAAAAAATGACCATAGAAGAAGATTTAAATTTAAAGGATTAGTCATTCCAGGTTTGTGCCAATAGTTCATCTGGCAGATCAAACTTTGATGGTCCATCTGGAAGTTCAAGTGGTTCTTCGTAGAGCCATGAAGGTAGCGTATCAGTTTCCGGGCCAAGACCTGCTTTATGGTTAAAGGAGATTTCTGTTTTGATTGCTTCATGTGCTGAAGCAAGAACATCTTCCTCTGCATAGTTTACTCCGTACTGTTCGCTTATGAATCCAGCGATGTCAGAAGGAATTGCATTTGTGAACTGGCACAAGCCTGCAGCATCGGTTGCCATCATGACTAATTGTTCGTGTCGGCTTTGTTGCATTAGCGTTTTGGCATTTGCCTCTCGTGCGGTAACCATTCCGGCTGTATGGTCAGCTCCTTGTGGGCTCGTTGCATAGGTGATTCCCATACCCTTTAAAGTGCGTGGTTCCCAGGCAGGCAAACCTTGCCCCTTTACGGCAGGTATACGTGTTATTCCGTAGTGATTGGCTGTATAGACTGTTCCATTTCCTACTATTTTTCCTAGCTCAGTACCTTGTGCTATATCGATATCGATCAAGCTTTGAGTTCTTTCCCAATCACCCCAATCTAATCCTCCTCCTTCCATCGCTACTCCTAGTGCATTACCGATTTCGATTGTATCGAGCCCGACGTCATCACAAAGACGATCTAGTTCTGCAACTGCATCAGCAGGTCCAATCTCAAGGTTGGATCCTAGTAGTGCCAAAGTTTCAAATTCTAGAGCAGTAGTTACATGCTCCCCATCCGGATTATTAAATAAAATTGCGCACTTAATGATGCAACCAGCCATACATGGAAGCATTTTTCCGCCTCGTTCTTCACCTAATGCAGCTATATGCTGACCACTAAGCTGAGCAGCATCTTCTTCTGACCAGACACCTAGGCGGTGGTTGTGTACCGGTAGGGATTGAACATTTTCACGATTTACAAACTTAATTACACCGGCAGTGCCATATTTGCCTGTGTTTTGTACACGTGGATCATCCAGGACAGTTTTACTGAATGTTACTACTTGGTTTTTGTATCCATCTGGGTTTGTTGCAGCAATTGTTCTTGGTACTTCGCTATCATCAACTACTATCGCCTTAAGTCCTTTAGCCCCCATTACTGCTCCAGGACCACCTCTTGCAGCGTGGCGAGTAGGTCTTCCTTCTGGATCTGTGACAGCGACTGATGCTGCTGCAAGCTTTAATTCACCTGCTGGTCCAATTGTTGCAGCCGCAGCGTTACGTAATTTGTCTCCTACCAATTCTGTATGAAGTTGGTAATTTCGCTTGCCTGCTAAGTCGCTGGCATTCGAGATGACTGCGCCATTTGTGTCGATATCGAGCCTCATCCATCCATCTGATGCAGTGCCTGTTATAGCTATTGCTCGTATACCTAACCGAGCCAATCTATGTCCTATTTGGCCTCCAACGTTAGCTTCCTTTGAACCGCCTGTTAGTGGACTTTTAAACCCAAAGCTAGTGCGGCCGCTGGTTGTTGCAGCTGTGCCTCCTAGTAAACCCGGTGCGATATAGAGCGTAGATTCAGGACTCAGTGGTTCACAATCTGGATCAGTTTCATCAAGTAGGAGGCGCGCAGTCAGAGCACGTCCTCCAAGCAGATGATATTTCTCTGGAAATGCTTCTTCTTGGATTACGCCTGTGCTCATGTTGATGCGTAATATGCAATCTTTTGTCAACGTCTTGACACTCCAACCCCGCCGAGGGTCTTAAATCATTAAAGGTGGTCTTTCCCTTAGAAACTAGCTTGCTTTACTTCTTATACTTATATGGTGTTAAAAAAACATATTGTTGAACTTTGGCTTAGAAAGCAAAACGATTTTGAGAAAGTTGTGCTGGGCGATGTGAGTATCGTCACGGGAGGGGCGTCTAATAGTACCTGGAAGATAGAGCTGAAAAATGCACCTGTTAAGTCAATAGCGCTGAGATTACAGCGTGAACACGGTATTTTTGAGCCTTACTCAATCAGTCGTGAGGCAGCTGTTTTAGATGCCCTTCGAGGAACTGATATACCAGTCCCTTTTGTTTTTGGTGTTGAAGAAAGCATTGCTTTGTTAAAGGCTCCTTTTTTTGTTATGGAGTGGGTTGACGCAAAACATATGGGTGAAGTGGATTCGGACGAGGCAGGTCCAAATATATTTTCTGCGTTCGTAGAGACTGTCGGGCGGATACATAAAATAGATTGGAAGCTCCCATTTTTTTCGTTTATGGATGTCCCTGATTCCCTGACAACTTCCAATTTGAGGGAATTGGCTGTGATTGAACGGCGTATGAGACAGTTTCCGGGTGCGGAAGAAGCTGACGATGGGCTATTACCTCACACATTAAATGTTTTAAAAAAGTACGTTCCTAGTGACGGTGTTTTAGCTTTTTGTCAGGGGGATATCAATATTCATAACTATTTGGTCCGGAATGGGAAAATTGTGTCGGTGGTTGATTGGGAGCAGGCTCGAATTGGGGATCCAAGGAGTGATCTTGGTCAATTGGTAGCTCTTTCCAATTTGCGAGGTGCTCCTTTTTCTAACCCCAATAAGATGCCGTTCGTAAGCCTTTATGAGGATCTAAATAATGTTTCTGTTACGGGTATGGAATACTTTCGTGCTCGTTGGTTATTTGAGCTGGGTGTTATTTATTATGGCTGGCGTCATTTTAATGAAAGTGAGCCTTGGTTTCAGTGGGATCTACTTAAAGAGCTTTTGGGCTTGGCGCTTAACTCACTCGAGGTAGATAGGCTTCAATAGTTCGCTATTCAATTTCGTAAAATATTTTATTTTGTGTTTATTTTGCGTAGAACAAAAACAACTTTCACTAGATCATTTATCCTGTTCATATGATTTTTCTTAGTCCTGCATGGTTTGACAATACTTTTTTAGGTATTGAGGTGAGTCAATATCTAGGTATTCTTGCGGTAATTGTGGCTGCAACAATTGTCTCATTCCTTCTCACAGCTTCGGTTCGTTACGCTATTCGCAATAAAGCTCCAGAGCATCGACGGACCTTTTGGCTTGCTGAGTTTGCACGTGTGCACCGTGGTCTTTTGTTTCTGGCGATTTCGATTGTTGCCCTGATAGCTATTCCTACATTGGAATTTGCAGAAGATGCCGAAAATATCATCCTGATTATCGCTCGGTTGATTGCTGCGATTTCGGTGGTAATGATTGCTTTTCGCCTAGCAGATATTTTTGCTGATTATCTTGTCGATCGTGCGTCCGGTACAGAAACGAAACTTGATGATCAGTTGGTTCCACTTGTGAGGACGATCCTCAAGGCTTTTATTATTGCAATAGGCCTACTTTTCATACTGCAGAATTTAGATGTAGATATTACTTCGCTAATTGCTGGTTTAGGGTTGGGAGGTCTTGCATTTGCACTTGCCGCACAAGATTCAGTGCGTAATTTTATTGGGGGTATTACGATTTTGGCCGATAAACCGTTTCAGATTGGGGATTGGGTTCTTGTCGGTGAGATTGAAGGTAATGTTGAATCTATCGGGTTCCGTTCGACTCGCGTGCGAACATTTGAAAATTCACTTGTAACAATTCCTAATTCCAGTATTACGGAAGCTGAAGTTGATAACATGGGCTCACGACGATGGCGTCGGTATAAAACCACCCTTGGGGTTGCCTACCATACCGATCCAGATCGTTTGCAAGCTTTCGTGGAAGGTATTCGGGCGATTATCCTAGCTAACCCTTCGATGCGTCATGATTATTACATGGTGGAGTTCCATACATTTGGTGCTGCTAGCCTAAATATGCTTTTGTACTGTTTTATTGATGCTCCTAGTTGGAGGGCAGAACTTCGTGTACGGCATGTTCTCAATTTGGATATCGTACGGTTGGCTAAAGAACTTCAAGTAGAGTTCGCGTTTCCTACACAGACCTTACATTTGGCAGGAACGCCGGAAAATCCCTTTACACCACCAGCTGATCTTGATCGTGATACTTTACGAAACGTTGTGGATGATTTTTCTCCCCAGGGAAGTTCGGGTCAGCGAACAGATAATCCGATTAGTGATGGATATGACAATGGGGGATTGGATGCTAAGGCTGGGTCTGACGGACCAGGGGAAGCAGACGGGTAGTGATTTCTATTTGTTAACAATGTTAACAAACAGGTTTAATAGACAAGCTGTATCTTTGTCTCACTAGTGGAAGGTTGCTAGTCGAGGGGATTTTAGTGGCAGCTTTGGAAGCCAATTCCAGTTCTCAAATAGAACAGGTTCTTACAAAAAGACGTTTTAAAAAGCCGGGAGAAGTGGGGATTTTAGCCTTTTTGGTGGCTTGTGCAGCTATCTCTATTGCCACAACAGTGGCAATAGTAGTTGTCTTATTTGGAGAAGCTTTCACATTTTTTCAAGATATTTCGCTCGTTCAGTTCTTTGATTGGACGAGCGAGTGGCAACCGGATTTTGAACCTCGTAGCTATGGTATTTGGGAACTTGTAGCTGGCACGGTCAATGTAACGTTGTGGTCCCTTGTTATCGCTGTACCACTGGGTTTGGCTGCCGCGGTTTACTTAAGTGAATATGCTCATCCCCGTACACGTAAATTCTTGAAACCAATGCTTGAGTTGCTCGCTGGTGTACCGACAGTTGTGTATGCATATTTCGCGCTTACTTTTATTACCCAGGATATTTTGTTTCCAACACTGGGAAAAGACACGATTAGCATCTTCAATTCTCTTTCTGCGAGTTTGATGCTTGCCGTCATGATTCTTCCAACAATTGCATCCGTTTCGGAAGATGCGATGTCTAATGTTCCTCGTGACTTGCGAGAAGGTGCATACGCTTTGGGCTCTACTCGTTTAGAAGTTGCTTTCCGTGTCGTTTTTCCGGCTGCTATTGGTGGCATTATGGCTTCAATACTGCTCGCTATAGCACGAGTTATTGGTGAAACAATGATTGTCGCTATCGCTGCTGGTTCTACGCCTAACTTAACGTTGTCGCCACTTGAAACTATTCAGACCATGACCGGTTATATTCTTCAGATTGGTACTGGCGATGCTGCCCGGGGGACAATTCAGTACTCATCGATATTTGCAGTCGGTGCCCTTTTATTCTTAATGACTTTGATAGTAAATGTTGTGGCTGAACTTATTGTTCGGCGTGTACGGGAGGCATATGAGTAATGTCTTCTAAAGTTAGCCCTACTGTGTTGCAAGCTACTGGTTCTGTTGCGAGACGACAGAAACTTTCTCGACTCTCTCGTTGGGTTTTATTGGTCGCGACTCTTTTAGGGCTAGTTGTTTTAGTTATTCTCGCAATTGAAAATATCCGCGAGGCAATTCCTCGCCTAGATTTAGACTTTTTTATTAATTATCCTTCCCGCAAAGCAGCGGAAGCAGGTCTTAGGTCATCTTTATTTGGTTGGATCTGGGTGGTGATTTATACGGTCGCATTATCTGTTCCCATTGCTGTTGGGACAGCGGTTTGGCTTGAGGAATTTGCTCCACGAAGTCGGTTTATTACACTGCTTCGTCTCAATATTTCTAATCTTGCAGGTGTACCCAGCATTATTTATGGAATTCTTGGGCTTACTCTTTTTGTTCGAGTGTTTGGTTTAGGTCCTTCAATGTTAGCCGGAGCATTTACGTTGGTACTAATGATCTTGCCTATGATTGTTATCGCTTCAGTTGAGGCTATAAGACAGGTACCACCATCTATTCGAGATGGTGCTTTAGCTCTGGGTGCTACGCGCTGGCAGGCAGTTTGGCATCACATTCTTCCTGCTTCAATTCCAGGTGTGATGACCGGAACAATTCTTGCTATAGCACGTGCTGCCGGTGAGACTGCTGCGCTTATAATGATCGGAGCGTTTACATTTATCGCTTTTGATTCCATTAATCCAATGGATTCATTCACAACTGTTCCCATTCAGATTTACAACTGGACTATTCGTCCTGTAAATCAGGGATTTCAACATAATGCATCAGCAGGAATTGTTGTCCTTGTAGCTGCAGTCATAGTCTTTAATATTATTGCTCTGTTCGTACGAGAAAGATTTAGGCGTTCATGATAATCAAGAATTTTTTGTTAAGCATTGTTAATATAGAGGAAGGAAGATCACTCAATGGTTTTGTTTAAAAAGCAGGATTCCGTCGTCGAAACAGTAGCGGATTCTGCTGCAACCGACCTGGAAGACGGTGTTACTGAAGAGGCAAATATTGTTGTGCCTGATGAGGATCGGGTATTACAAATCGATAATCTTTCGTTGTGGTATTCACAAAAACAGGCTTTATCTAATGTGTCTTTTCAGATCCCAATCAATCGGGTTACCGCGTTAATTGGTCCTTCCGGTTGTGGGAAAAGTACGCTTCTACGTTGTTTGAATCGAATGAATGATCTGATTCCTGATGTTCGAATAGAAGGTCGTGTGGGCTATCACGGTGTTGATGTTTATGATTCAAAAGTAGATCCAGTTGAAATTCGCCGAAGGATAGGGATGGTTTTTCAGAAACCGAATCCTTTTCCAAAATCAATCTATGACAATGTTGTGTTCGGTGCTCGTGTAAATGGTTTTAAAGGTGATTACGATGAACTTGTTGAGAGCTCGCTTAAACGTGCTGCTCTTTGGGATGAGGTAAAAGATAATCTAAAAAAGTCAGGGCTTGAACTTTCGGGTGGACAGCAGCAGCGCTTATGTATCGCACGTGCTGTAGCTACAAATCCAGATGTGATTCTTATGGATGAGCCTTGTTCTGCCCTTGATCCAATTGCAACTCTCAAGATTGAAGATCTAATGCGTGAACTCGCAGACGATTACACGATAGTCGTCGTGACGCATAATATGCAGCAAGCTGCTCGTGTCTCTCACTACACAGCTTTTATGCTTACGGATGAAAGTGTGCCTGGTCGGCTGGTTGAATATGATTCAACTGAAGCAATTTTCACTCAACCACAAGACTCACGTACCGAAGACTATATCAGTGGAAGATTTGGTTAATAGCTGGAGGTAAAAAGTGCCACGTGAATTATTTCATCAAGAATTAGCTGATATTCAAAAAGAAATCCTTGTGATGGGTTCAATGGCTGAAAAGGCCACTCATGACGCGCTGGAATCTCTGCGCACAGGTGATCTTGAATGGGCGCAACGGATAGTTGAAGAAGATTCGATTATTGATCAGAAGCGGTATGAGATTGAGGAGAAAACAATTTTTGTTGTTGCCTCACAACAACCTATGGCAACGGATCTTAGGACGTTGATTAGCGCGCTTTATATTATTACTGATCTTGAGAGGATTGCTGATCATGCTGAGGGAATTGCGCGAATCAATATGATGCTCGGTGACAATTCAGAGTTGCCTAGGCAGCTAGGGTATATTCCGAAAATGGGTGAGTTAAGTACGACGATGTTGCGCGATAGTTTGAAAGCCTATATCGACACTGATATCGATGAAGCACGACGTATTTGTGAAGCTGATGATGAAGTTGATCGCTTGCAAGATGCGGTATATGCCGACGCATTCAAGAGCATGATCGATGATAACTCAACTATTCAGGGCAATACTTATCGTTTATGGACTGCACACAATTTAGAGCGCATTGCTGATCGATGTACAAATATCTGTGAGCGAATTATCTTTATTGTTACAGGAAGTATGTCAGAGGCCGCAAGGGATGTTTCTAAGTATTAGCAGAAGGGGTAAGAATGAATTTGTTTAGTTTTAGCACTTGCCCAAAGCATTCGGCTGTTTGATACTGATCTTTCGCGCAATCTTTAGGTTGTTTGCAGATAATAACGAGTAAGAGCGAGTGATATGGCAAAGTCAGTACGTGCAGTCTTAACTCTCCAGATTGATGCTGGCAAGGCTAACCCTGCGCCTCCAATTGGTCCGGCATTAGGCCAGCATGGCGCAAATATCATGGAGTTTTGTAAGGATTACAATGCTCGGACTCAGAGCCAGGCTGGAAATATTATTCCTGCACAAATCACAATTTATGAGGATCGTTCCTTTTCTTTCATATTAAAGACACCTCCAGCGGCTGATTTATTGCGTAAGGCTGCAGGTATTGAAAAAGGTAGTGGTCTTCAAAAGCTAGAGAAGGCGGGATCGGTGCCGGAAGCTGAGGTTCGACGCATTGCAGAGATTAAGATGCCGGATCTAAATGCAAATGATGTTGAAGCTGCTATGAAAATTATTGAGGGTACGGCGCGTTCAATGGGTCTTGAGGTTGAAGGATAATGACTTCTAAAGGAAAACGATACACAGAAGCTGATGGGCGAATCGATCGTGAAAATTTTTATGGGCCACAAGCTGCGATAGCTTTGGTAAAGGAAAATTCAACTGCGAAATTTGATGAAACAATTGAGATACATATGCAAACTGGTCTTGATCCTAGGCATGCAGAGGAACAGGTCCGAGGCTCAGCCGTTTTGCCTCATGGCCTTGGAAAAGAAGTGCGTGTCGCTGTCTTTGCTGAAGGCGAAGCTGCCCGAGATGCGACAGAGAATGGTGCTGAAATTGTGGGTGGCGATGATTTGATCAAAAAGGTTGAGGGTGGTTTTGTTGACTTTGATGCAGTAATAGCTACCCGTGACATGATGGGTAAGGTTGGCCGTTTAGGTCGTGTATTAGGGCCACGTGGTCTTATGCCTAACCCTCGTGCCGGTACCGTCGTTGCTCCAGAAGATATTGCTCGCAGCGTTGGCGAGGCTAAGCGAGGACGAATTGAATTTCGGTTGGACAAACTTGCCAATCTTCATGTGCCTTTAGGGAAAGCCTCATTTCCTGAAAATAGCCTGGAAGATAATTTGGCTACTTTTATTGAAGCTCTTCAGGCACAGCGCCCAGAGGGAACGAAAGGTGTTTTCATTAAGTCCGCCGCTCTCACTTCTACTATGGGACCAGCTATTCCTTTAGACATTAACCAAACTCTCGCAATGAAGGCTAACTAACGTCCTTCCTTATTAACTAGAAGCGAATGTCTGAAAAAGCCGCTTTAAATCCTTATGAATTACTTGATGCAGCTGATGCATATCTGCGTGATGGCCATTTGCGTCAAGCTTCACAGAAGCTCTGGGCAGCAACGAATGTTGCATTGGATCAATATGCAGCGCTGAAGAATCTTCCAAATACTACATATCGGCACCACGTACATAACCTTGAAGAACTTGTTAAAGAGACCGGGGATGAACAGTTGCAAGAAAATTTAGTCGCTGTAAATGCTCTCGGGGTTAATTTTTATGAAGGTTTTCTTTCTGAAGCTCAAATTCGACACGTTTTCCCAATTATTCAGAAATTTATCAATCTTCTTATGACTGATATAGGTTCGCAGGACATTGATGGGCCTAAGGACAATTAGTTTTTATTTAAGTCGTAGCTCTATGTCGTTACACTGTATGGACAGCGATAGCTGAAAATTGGTTGGAATGGTGTTGACTATGAGTGATTATGAAACTCTCCTTATTGATCGTGTTGGAACTGACGACAGGGTTGCGCGCATAACCCTGAATCGTCCTGAGAAATTAAATGCACTTTCGCAAGAGCTGCTATTTGAGTTAAACGATGCGCTTCATGAACTTGAGGCCGACGAATCTGCTCGAGTCATTATTTTAAAAGGCGCAGGACGAACCTTTTCCGCCGGTTATGATCTCACTCCCCCTCAAGGACGTGGGGCAGATGCTGTCCACCGTTCGTACACACCTACTGATGAAGAAGGTCGCAGGCTGCTTTGGAATATTCGTACAGGGATGCAGCAGATTACGGACATCCAGATGTACTACTGGAATATGGCGAAGGTAACAATTGCTCAGCTTCATGGTTATGCACTTGCTGGTGGTTGTGAACTTGCGATGATGTCCGATCTTATTGTTGCTGCTGATGATGTCCGAATAGGACATCCGGGTGGTCGTGGACTGGGTGTTGCTCGAAACGGAGCCATTTGGCCCTTAGTGATCGGTATGCGTAAGGCGAAAGAGCTTTATTACACTGGAGATAACATCACTGGTGCTGAGGCTCAGGAAGTTGGCATGGTTAATTATGCATGGCCAGCAGCCGAACTTGAGGAACGTGCGATTGCTTTTGCTGATCGTATTGCCAACCTTTCAGCTGACCATCTCGCGATCCTCAAAACATCGATGAACAGGTTTTACGAGAATATGGGGATTTATTCATCGATGCGGACTTCGACTGATCTTGATGCCGCAGCCCAATTCACACGTCAGTCTTACGCGTGGCAGGATAAGGTGCGTGAAGCGATGACATCTGGCGGCGGTCTGAAGGAAGCACTTGATTGGCGTGATGGTCCATATCGAGATTACAGGGCCCAAGACTAGTGAAATTGCATAATTTTGGGGAAAATTCAGGTAAATTCAAAAAAAACCCGGATTTCTTAGAAAATTGCGTTAACCTCTCGTCCACTTCTGCGTTACCCTCACTGTAACGATTTGTGCGTACTCCTATTTGACCTTCACTGCGAAGGGAAGTAGCCTACGTACATTCGTAGATTCTATGCGCATGCGCATGGTGTCTGACGTTGTGATGTTTTGTATATACGAAACAACACGATATCCACGAAACCTCTGAAGGAGAGAATATGGTTAACGAATTCAGTTCTGCTCTCAACGGCAAGCGAATTGCGCTCATGGTTGGTCTTTTGGCCATGCTTGTAGCCGCTTTTGCTTATGCGGGAGCTCAGAATAAAGCAGATGCGGCAGCATTTTTGGCAGTTTGTACTATGACACACGCAAACGGTCAGACAGCTTCCTGTGGTACCACTGGTAACACAATGTCTATTGTAGTAACTGCGGCAGCCGCAGCTACTAACACCCAGCACTGGTACAACTCAGCAGCTGGTACAAACCCAGGCTTTGTCCCTGTGACTTTTTCTGGTGGAGCAGCAAACTTTACTGCTGTTAAGTACATCGTTCCGGTAACAACTGTTTATTCAGCTGCTGGTGTTGCGTCTTTTGGTAGGACCGAGACAGTAACAAATACGGGCCTACGACGTACATCCGAAATAAAAATGGGCACAGACACCGACAATGACGGTGCGGCTAATACAACCGGTACTGTTACAATTAAGTGGCAGGGCCCTCCAGCAACAACATTGAACGAAGTCGCAGACAACTACGACTATGACAATGCTGACACCGACACAAATGTGACAACTGGTGCGACGAACCTTGCTTATGCAGCTAATCGCTCAAAAATCACCCCATCATCGATATCTTCTCTCGGAGCAGCTTCTATCGATGTTGTACACATTGAGGATGCAAACCACACCCGCTTAGGCGGTTCGATTACCTATACACTAGGTAGTGGTATTTTCACTCTTACAGGTACAAACACATATACACAGCTCGTAGTTGCTGATGCAGCTGCTGATCAGGATATTGCTAACCCAAATATCGCTGTTACAGGTTTACCAGCAGGTGTTACGCCTGCCAAAGTTACGATTACTGCTGTCTTTACAGGCGCATCGGGTAACTTAACCTTGCCATCAGCGTTTGTTCGAGTTGGTGCTGCTGCAAACCTCGCCCTGGATGTTATTTCCTGTGGTACGGGATGTTCAGCAGTTCTTGATACAACCTCAGTTTCCGTAATCCCAACCCTTACGGGTGGTAATACTGGTGCGAATACGCTTCCAGTAGCTAGCGCGGTATATGCAGTTTCAGTTAAAGCAACTGACACAGCTGGTAACGTTGTACCTTCCTTAGTTGTTAACCTCAGTGATGATGATGACGGCGACGGCAATGATAATGATGGCGCTACAGATACCTTATACGGTCTTGATGGCTCCCTCGGTGGTATTACAGTGACAGGTACATCCGGTCTTGGTAATACAAACGTTACAACTGTTGCAACAACTCAGACCCTTAAAATCATCACCATAGCGCGGGCAGCATCTGCTACCAACGCTGGAACAATGACAATTAAGGCTACATACGGAACACTCACTGCAAGCAAGACCATTACGGTCCGTGGTGCTGCAGCGAACTACGCAGTTTCAGGTCCAGCTTCGGTTGCACCTGGTGCGATTGGTGTTTACACCGTTACTGCAACTGACGTGAATGGCAATACGCCTTCAGTTCAGGCTGCTACTGCGGTTACGACTCCAACCTTTGTTGTAACAAACCTAGGTACAAGTGGTCAGACTGTTTCGACATCTGCTACGACAGTAAGTGTTAACCCTATTACTGGTGGAACGGTAACAATTATCGCTCCGACCGGTGGTGGTTCAGGTACGCTTGCCATTATTAGTGGTGGCAAGATCGTCGCAAGTACAGAAATCAGTTATGGGGCACCTGCTGCTTCAACTGCTACAGTAGCGCTTAGCGCTGGCTGGAACCTGGTTTCCTGGAGTGGTTCAGCAGTATCTGCTGCTACTGCTGCAAGTTCTTCTGTGACAGCTATTTATGGCTGGAATGCTACAACGCAGGCTTGGAACGGTTGGTTCCCTGCTGGCGTAGGCATCCCTGGTGCTAATGACCTGACACAACTCGAGACAAACGGTATTTACTGGGTCTACTCAGTAACAACCAGTACTCTCGCTAACTAATAAAGATACGGGGGGTGGGGAATCGTTTACGACTCCCCACTTATCCAATCAAAAATAAAATAGTTAAAGAAAATAGAGGAGCAATAATGAAGAATCGAGTAATGAAGTGGAGTGCGGCTATGCTCGGGCTTGCCCTGCTCCTCGGATTAGTAGGTATGAGTGCTGGAGCGGCTATCGCTCAAGGTGCTCCACCTAACCCGCCCGCCCGTTTTGCAGGAACAGTTACCGTTGACGGTACAGCTGCAGCCGCGGGGGCATCAGTACAAGCTTCGGTTGGTGGTGCTGTTTGTGCCACAACCGCAGTGAATGCTGCAGGAACATATGTAGTTGATGTAAGCGCAGCCTGTGGCGGCGCTGGCACAACCGTCTCCTTCTCGGTAGATGGTGTCGCAGCTACAGAAACTGCTGCATGGTCAAATAGTGCACTTAATGTTTCAAACCTGACAGTGACTACTCCAGTTGAAGAACCAGCTGCTGAAGAACCAGCTGCTGAAGAACCAGCTGTTGAAGAACCAGCTGCAGAAACACCTGCTGCACCAGCTACAGGTTCTGGTCTTGCTACAACTAGCTCGACACAGGCCATGTTACTAGCACTCCTGGGATTAACACTCCTCAGTGGAACTGCTGTGGTAACAGCGCGTAAGCGTTAGATTTACCACGCACAACGTGGATAAAGAACCCTCCTTAACGGGGGGGTTCTTTTTTATGTGTTTTTTACGTTAACCTTTTGCCGTAAATAACGTTCTATTTTTAGGCGATTAATCTTTATGAGCAGTTGACCGGGCCTGCCCGGGCAAGTAGCCTGTATTGATAATAGCCGGCGTATGCTTTGCATATGTCTGCGTAATTGTATAAACGTGAGCAAATTGAATAGGTAGAGAAAATATGAGTAAAGTTTCAAGCATTCTCCCAATGGCTAAAGGACGCGCAATGGTCCTTTTACTTGCCGTTCTTGTTGTCGCAGCTGCGACATTGTTAAGTGGTGCATTCGCCACTACAACTTCGGCAGGAACCGGTGATTTTAATAGCAACTACGGGAGTTATTTAAAGAATATTGTTGCAGGTACTGGCGCGAACGCAGCAACGACTGCTGTCGTAGCTGATGCGTACGGTAACACCTATGTCGGTGGTACTATTAACGGTACCGCAGACATGGATCCTACTGCTGGTACATCGAACCTGGTTTCGGCTGGTGCTGCTGATGGTTTCGTTGCGAAGTATGACGCAGCTGGAAACTTGCAGTGGGCTCTGAAGATTGGTTCTACTGGCGCAGACGCTGTTAAAGGTCTTGCCCTCGATGCTACTCACGTTTACGTGCTTGTTGACTTTACTGGCGCGATTGATCCTGGCGCAGGCTCTGGTGACACTATGACTGCCGCTGGTGGTACTGACGTTGCGGTTATTAAATACACAATCGCTGGTGCTTATGCAGCCCAGGCTCACGTCGTTAAGGGTGATGATGGAAACGCAAATGGGCAGGGTGCAGGTATCATTGTAGATTCAGCTAACAGTCTTGTTTACCTTGCGCTTAATGTTGATGGTGCTAATGACTGTCAGCCTTCTGGTGCTGATGTTGCATGTGACGGGACGAATAACACGACACATGATGGTTTCCTCTGGAGAGGGACAACCGCACTTGTTTACTCGCATAGTGTAGCCGTCGCGGCGAGTGCTCAGGATAACGTAGGTAACGGCCTTGTCCTTATTGGCTCTTCCGTTTATTCAGTTTGGACAGTAGGTACTGCAGCAGTTAACCCTGGTGGCGGTGCCCTCACTTCTGCTGGTCTCACAGATATTCTTATTGTGAAATCCTCTGCTGCAGCCGTTGCTTATCAAGGTGCTGTTCTTAAGGGTGGCACTGGTGCGGACGTAGCAGGTGGTATTGCGGCTGTTAATGGTAAGCCAACAATCGTTGGTTCGATTACAGGCGGCGTAAACATGGGCGGTGGTGCCCTAACAAATGCGGGTAGCACTGACGGCGTTGTTGCTCAGTACGCTGCTGCAAATGCTTTAGGACACGGCTGGTCAATAGCTATTGGTGGAACAGGTGCTGATGC
>JBJKVN010000013.1:0-7564 GCA_045562595.1 Tepidiformaceae bacterium | reverse complement strand
GGTGTCCGCGTACGTCCTGACTCTGTAACCATAATTATCTCCTGTTTCACACATTTCCTATTAAGAACAGTACAATACTGCTGTGTCGCAGTATATCATCCGCAGGCTACTTTTGATCCCTGTTACTTTATTAATTTTGTCATTGGGCACAGCATTAATAATGAGACTAACACCTGGCGATGTTGTTGCTGCTAGATTGGCGGACGGATATACCCCTGAGCGTGCAGAATCATTACGAGAACACCTCGGGCTTAACGAAAACGTTTTAGTCGCTTACGGTAAGTGGATGGCCAATGCTTTCCGTGGAAACTTTGGCAAATCATTGATTACAGATAAGCCTGTCTCACAAGAAATTAAAAAACGTTTCCCCGTGACCTTTGAACTTGTGATCTTGACCGTCGTTGCACAAGCAATTATTGCAATTCCACTTGGTGCGATAGCCGCAGTGCGTCAAAACAAATTGTCAGACCATGGAATACGTTTGCTTAGTGTAATTATCCTTGCTGTACCAAGTTTTGTTATTGCAGTAGCACTCCTGAAATTCCCTGCAATATGGTGGGGTTGGTTTCCTCCATTTGGCTATGTACCTTTTCTAGATGATCCTATCCAAAATTTAAAAATTTATATGTTACCTGTCATCTGTGGTTCATTGGGATTAATGGCAACACTTATTCGTTTAACACGAACTGAACTCTTAGAGGTTCTTCGACAAGATTATATTCGTACAGCTAGAGCAAAGGGGCTTAGATCTTTAGTGGTGGTGCAAAGACATGCGCTTCGCAACGCATTAATTCCTGTGATTACTGTACTTGGACTTTCATTTGGTGGAGCACTTGGGGGGGTCGTGATAATGGAACAAATCTTCTCCCTACCTGGGCTGGGTCTTTACATGCTTAACGCAGTGCGTAATGAAGATTACCTTGCTGTCCAAACTTTGGTCGTTTTTTCGGGCTTTATGTTTGTTACCGTAAATCTCGTAGTCGACCTTATATACGGATTCCTTAATCCAAGGATCCAGTATTCATGAACATCGACCAGGTTAACCTAGCACCAAATAAACCACACGTTTTGGCACGGCTTAAAACCATTGCAAAAGAACAGCCTGTTGGAGTGGTCGGATTCATACTTGTTGTACTTCTTCTTGCTATTGTCGCCTTCGGTCCAGTTGTAGCCCAAGCAAGCCCTGACAAACTAACAGCAAATATGTTAGCGCTACCTTTTGGTGACAGTTGGTTCGGAACAGATGAACGTGGAAGAGACTATTTTGCGCGAGTAATGGAAGGGGGAAGGGTCACTGTACTACTTTCATTCTTTGCACTTCTGACTGGTACAGTAGCTGGAACACTGCTCGGGATGATTTCTGCGTATTCAAAAGCTATCGATATAGTTGCGCAACGATTCGTAGACGCGATTTTAGCTTTACCTGGGCTTTTCTTAATTTTACTATTCATCACCGTTTTTGGTACTGATCTACATATCCTTGTTTTTACAATCGGCTTTGTAACGACACCTGGAATTAGTCGAATTGCACGAGGAATAACCTTAGGCACACTAACCAACCCCTATATAGAATCCGCGGAAGTTGCTGGGGCATCCTGGATAAGAATTCTGCTACGCCACGTGTTACCAAACATCTTGCCCACGATTGGCGTTATTTTTTCAGTAGGACTAGGCAATGTCATGCTCCTGATGGGTGGTCTGGGTTTCCTTGGTCTCGGTGTCCAACCACCACAATCTGAGTGGGGACAAATGATTTCGGAAAGTCGTGCGTATTTCTCAATGCGTCCCTGGCTATTCCTTTTCCCAGGATTTGGACTGGCATTAGCAGTACTGGGAGTAAACCTTCTTGGAGACGCTCTTCGCGATCTATGGGATCCAAGAATGCGTGGCTCTAGTTCCATATAAACATAAATAAGTAGCACTACGTTAAAAAAATAAAAGTACCCATCCTAGATAAGCTTATATATCTGCATTGACAATTTTCTTCTGTTTTTTATAAACATGTCAGGGAATAATAGGTGTATTACATGAAGGAATGGAGCTCGTAAAACGAGCTCCATTCCCATGTAATACAAGCCGAAAACGACAGATTACATCATGTTTGAGTCAAGCCACAAAGTTGAATGATTATGCGTAAGACCAAATGGAACTTTCGCAGGAACACCCTTCAAATAGGACCTGAATATTGGGTAGAAGATCAGTGAAGAAACGAATGCCTGAGGTGACTTCTCAAGTAACATGAGTGAAACCTCGTCAATCGTTGCTGCACGAGCTTCGTTATCAATTGTCGTGCGCTGCTTATCCAACAAAGCATCCAGCTCAGGATCATTAACACCGACACGATTGAAAGCACCCTCCGAATGGAAACGATGGTGTAGATACGTATCTGCATCAGTTCCACCCACTTCCAAACCTATGTTCATCACATAGTTTCCAGCTGCACGTTGTGCAAAATAATCTGCACTCGTTGCCGGCTCAAGTTCCAGATTAAGACCAATTGCTTTCACATCTTCTTTAATCTGAACCGCATGACAGTCACACTGGATTGGCGTTGCAATCGTGAGCGGATCATTCGGATCTAGCCCAGCAGCTGTAGCAAGTGCAATTGCTTCCTTAATATCTGCTTCCTTATCTTCCCGATAACCTGGAAGTTCCAGAAGTTCTTGTTCGCTCCACGCAAACGGTGTGAACATCTGTGGCACTGGGCCCATGATGATACCGCTGCCCGGACCAAATGGATTTGCAGTCAATTGTCGATTAATGATCAGCTGAACAGCACGTCGAACACGTTGATCATTGAATGGTGCCTTCTCATTATGCATATGCACTTCAGCTATTGCTGAATGCAGACGCTTTCGGAAGTCAACCTTATCACCCATCTGATCTTGGTAAGAAGATACCTGGAAGCTATATCCTCCTGCAGTGAATGAATCGAAAGTATCGAATTCACCAGCTAAGAAAGCTCCCTCCTGCGCATCAGCAGAAATAGCAATATGCTCAATATGATCAAGATAAGGTTGGCCCTCAATAAAGTAATTAGGGTTGGCATCCAATCGGCCATGGACTTCAGCCTCAAGTTCACCGCGCATAAACGGACCAGTACCGACCATATTTTCATATTTTTTTAGGCCTGCATCACCAACAGCCTCACGCTGCTCAGGATTAACCATCAGAATAGGATCATCTGCGAGAAAGCGAAGCATTGGAGCAAACGGTGACTTAGTCGTAACCGTAAAGTGCAAGTCATCAATTACATCAATCTTATCGATCATTTTGATCTGACCCTGCATAAATTCAGGATTATCTTCATTAAATCGATTTAATCCAAAGGCCGCATCCTCAGCGGTAAATTGACGACCATTTGCTGGGGCAATATCGTGCCATTTAATATTAGGTAACAACGTAAATGCATACGTTATATCATCTGGCTGTTCAGGAAGTGAAGCCGCCAACTCAGGATAAACAGCAACATCGCCGTCATAGGCAAGCAACCGGTTATACACATTCCCCATACCTAAACTGTACGTTGCAGCATGGTTTGTAATCGCAGGATCAAAAACAGAGTCTCCGCCCACAGCACTACCAAAACGAAGTGTTCCACCTCGGGTCAAACCAGCAGGATCATTTACAACACGTCCGGAAGCTGCAGCTTCTGTTGCTGCTGCCGCTTCTGTTGCTGCTGCTGCTGGAGCTGCAGCTTCTTCTTCGTCATCACTACAGCCAGCAAGAATTGCAGCTGTTCCGGCAGCTGCAACACCCGTTGCTGCTAAAAAGCGACGTCGGTTAACCCGACCATTTCGTAATCTATTCCAATAATTTTCACTCATATATACCTCTCCCAAAGAGTAGTTGGGGGAATGGTACGGGTTTTAGAGAAATGCTTCAATAGAATTTTATGTCTACTAATTCTCTATCTAGGAAACAAATTTAAGCTTTCCATCGATCCCAATGTGTAGATTCCTGCCAAGGCTTACGCCAGGGCCGTCCCCAATTTCCTTTGGGATAACCTACTGGAATAATTGCGGCCGTTGTAACTTCTTCAGGCAAATCCAAAATCTCAGAAAGGGAATCTGCAGCCTGGGGTTTCACAGGAGAATAATCAGTAGCTAATGTAATCAAAACTGTCCCTAAACCAAGTGCACGAGCTGCAAGAATAATATTCTGACAAGCTGGATAGATTGTCGAAAACGAACCTGAAGAAACATCTGCATTATCCGGAGCACGTGAAGGCAGACAAGGGATGATAAAAGCAGGAGCTTCATCCAAATGTTCCACATTATGCATCGCCTTTGTATAAACACGCTTCCTATCCTTCGGGATTTCCGGATCTGCCAAAACACTATCCCGAATGTAAGCTCGTCCGACCTCACGATAGGACTCCGCAATTCGAGCACGCTGTTGCTCATCTGTAACAACAATGAATGACCAAGATTGCATGTTCCCTGCACTCGGTGCCATTGTGGCTGCCTCAACTACGTACTCCAATTTCTCACGAGGAATTGGATCCGGCTTAAAATGACGCATACTACGTGCAGTAAAAATAGCTTCATGTACAGATAATGTGGGATCGTCCATTTTCTTATTGCACTCCATACTCTTCTGCCGGGGAAACACCTTGATCAAAACGATCTTGTATCTCGCCCATAGTATCTATCGCTTCTTGTGTGGAAACGGTAGTGCCAAACAATTTTTGTTCATTCGTAAGCGCATCAGGTAAATTCAAATGTTCATCATTAGATATCAAAATGCGTTTCAGAGTTGCAAGCGCATGAGCCGGTCTTTCAGCAAGTCGGTCAGCCCATTCCAAGGCAACTTCGGTACAAGTGCCATTTGGAACAACACGATTAACTCCCCCAAGCTGATAAATCCGCTCTGCGGAAACATATCGACCATCTAGTACAATCTCTGCTGCTGCCGTACGACCAACAATCCTGGCCAATCTACTTGTACCACCAATACCAGTAGTCAAAGCAATTTGTACTTCAGGCTGAGCAAAACGTGCCTGCTCATCGGCAATTCGTAAATCACAAGCCCATCCTAGCTCACACCCACCACCAGACGTATCACCGTTAATTGCTGCAATAGTAATTACTGGTTCACAGGCGAGCTCCTGTAAACAGGTTCCCCAACCTGCACCTTTACCTTTACTAGTGGTTGGCTCACCAATAACACCATTTCGCAAATCCCTAAGCCACGCATGCTCAAACCAATGACCATCGATACCGGATGCGAGCACGCTAACACGAGCACCCTCATTCCTGGCTTGTGTCAAATATTCACCCACTTGTTCTATTGCTTCCCAAGACCCGTGATTTTTAATATCAGGGTTTGTCATTGTAATTAGAGCGACACCTTCACGTGGCCATTCAAGCGTGACTAAATCAGACATTTTTTATCTCCTATAATTTTACGAAAAAGAAAAATACTCTTCGGGCTATCACTAGCTTTGGTGAGCATTGAAACTTTTCTTTATTTCCTACTCCAGTAGGGGCAATATCGTACACCAGTATTGAAGCGGTTTGTATATCGAATAAAACCCATTAACACTTTTAGTTCTTCTAAAGACGAACACCTCAGTGACTCATTCTCAAGGTCTTGATAAATGAATAACAATCCATGTCAGTAACACTATATAGACGGTACAAACTGTTTTTCCTCTTTGTACAAGTCCGTATTCTAGGGATAATTCAACAATCTTATGTCACCTACTTTTGGGTAGATTATTGAATTATCTATGCACCACACCCTTTTATCGTGTCAAAACCATAGAAGTTACGTAGTCTTAGTTGGAACGGAGGCAGCTATGTCCAGACAAATATGGTGGTCCATTCTCAATTTATTAAGCTGGCTTATTGCAATAGGAGGCATCATTTATACCGTTATTTCATTTGAGGGTGCCGAAACAGTTATGCAACAAATTGCTGCAGGTGCATATGGTAGTGCTCTATTGTTATTTGCGATATTTCTGCGTCTTCAAACACCGAAAATAAGGCCGTATAGATTGTCAGAACAGCCAGGAGAGAAAATGGAAGATAATGAAGACAACAAGAAAGATCTTCCCCCCTCGGCATGGGCATAGCTAAATACTTTAATATTTCGAAAAAAACAATGTCTTAAGGTAAAACGAGATTCTCGAATCTTCGATAGTCGTTAATTCTTACTCGACATCAATTCTGAAAAAGTGGTGTATCCACGGACCTGTCTCATACGGTTCATACGAGATTATTTCGGTAAATGACATCTTCACGATGCAAGTCCCCACCCCAACAGTAAGTATCTCCTGATTATATTCCCCTGTGTGAACACAAACGTCACCCTCGCCTTGGATAATCGAAAACCCTGACGAGGAACGCTTGCTAATATCAATGTCGGAATATGAACCGACCATGTTCGAATGGAAAATAAAACCGATCTTTTCAGAAAAAACTGCATCTATTTCGCTCGAATCTAGTTCTCTACCAGTCACCAAAATAAGTCGCTTTTCACCTAGACCTGTTGCCTTTTGGTTTTGGGCATCCCAAGGCTCCCAACGAAACTGGACTAGGCAAGTTCCAATCTCGCCAATCTTGAATTCGAATCCATCAAATGAGCAAATTTTCCCACCCGAAATTATCGTATGGTTTGCGATCCATTTTTGAACTGACCCCTTCAGATCGGAACAATCAAAAGAAAAACCAGCTGCTTCACAAAATTCCGAATTTTTTATGGCGTTGCCCCGGATTAGCAACATGGTCCCGTCTACACTCGCATCTAGGCTTGGCTTTGGAGTCAATGAAAACCCAGCCAAAGTTTCCACTAATGCCAAAAAGTCGATGAGAGGAAGCCCTTCCACCTCATAGTCATCAATCGGGTAACCGGTTTCTCTCGCGACAGCAACAAATTCATCTACCGTAAGTTCAGGGCGAACTTGTCTAGCAATAGCAACCAGGCCCCCGATAACTGGTGCGGCCCCTGAAGTCCCACCAAAAGCTGAATAAAGACCAAAATCTAAAATGGTCGCAGCGGCCAATTCTGACGGTGCTAATAGGGTCAGCTTTTCAGAAACATTTGAACCTTCATGAATCATTCCGATTTCGTTAACCCATCCGACGCTAACCGCAGTTTCAAAGCACGCAGGGGATCCTATTGAAGTAAGAAGACCCTCATTTCCCGAAGCAACAACGGGAACTACACCCAGTTCCCGAATAGCTTTGAAAAGTCCTCTTTCACCATCTGGATCTGGGCACCCTGCTCGTCGATTACTACGTGGGGACACTGAACTACCGTACGACATGACCAACGCATCGATTCCATATTTCTCTGCATTATCAATCACCCACTGATACGCGCGGGTCGCTGTGCCAGGACTTTCCACGGTACTCCCCATTACAGTGATAACGATCAAGTCTGCATCCGGAGCTACTTGATGAACCACTCCAGCAACTCCGGTTCCGTGCATTCCACCAGGAAGGTAAAGCGCCATACCAGGCCCTTCAGCTACATCTTCACCGTTGGGACATTTCTCCCATCCTGCAGAAGTACAAACCTCTAAAATGACTCGATCAACTAGGTCTGGATGATTAAC
>JBJKVN010000012.1:0-30587 GCA_045562595.1 Tepidiformaceae bacterium | reverse complement strand
CCATCGAAAACACGCTCGGCAGGTCCTGTCATATAAACCGAACCTATCCCATCCCACTCAAGAAATAGATCACCCCCTGGAAGCGAATCAACAATACGATCACCTGTAAAGCCAAGCATCCGACCAGCAGCACAAACTGCCGACGCACTAGTTCCAGAGGCCAATGTCAGACCAGCCCCACGTTCCCATACACGGTGACGTACATGCTCACGATCGAGGACTTGTACTATCTGAACATTTGTACGATTTGGAAAAATTGAATGATTCTCCAAGAGTGGCCCAAGACGATCAAGTGGGAAATTTTCCAAATCATCAGGATCTTTACTAGCTAACCAGTGGATCGCGTGAGGATTTCCCATACTTACAAAAGTTAAATCAAAAAGAAAGTCATCTATTTCAATCTGATAACCACTTATTGGACCTGACCCGTCAATAAGAACCGGCAAACTAGCAGGGTGGAAATCAGGTTCCCCCATAGCAACACGAGCCCCGGTAACGACATCATTTTCCCTTATTAATTCGAGCTCTAGCACTCCCGCCAACGTCTCAATTTTAAGAGAATTAGCATCTTGTCTAACTAGCCCCTCCTCAACTGCATACCGACCTAAACAACGAATTCCGTTCCCACACATCTCAGCTTCGGAACCATCAGAATTAAATATTCGCATTTTTAGATCAGCAATCCCTGAAGGTAAGGCTAAAATAATGCCATCCGCACCAACCCCAAAGTGCCGATCACTTAAACGCCGTGAAACCTCAGCCCAATTCGAGCTGTTTCCTTCCTCAGGGCACATGTAAATGTAGTCATTTCCCAAACCATGCATCTTGGTAAATCGCATTACACAAGTTTAACAGCTCTTGGTTTTCATTAATCGAAAAGATCCATGGAAAAATTACTGAAAGTCACGCAAACTAAAAGAAAATGAGTGTTAAAACAGATCAACGAGGTAGCGAGATTAAACCATCTGAATTTTCAGATGCTCATGGCTACATTGCACCTATACCTAACGGAACAGGGCCACGGAGTAATCCAATCGGAAACTTCCCAACAGGACCTGAAATCGGGGATCCTTTACCTGATGTAGTTGCTCTAAATAAAAATGGTGAGCTTATCGATCTCCATACAGACAGAAAAGGCATGAACGCAGTCCTTGTATTTACTCGATCTGCAGTCTGGTGACCTCCTTGCAGAACCCAACTAGTTGAGTTGGAACGAGAAATGGCGGCATTCAATAAAGCAGATATACGGCTTTACGTCTTAAGCTATGACAGCCATAAAGCAATCGCCAACTTCTCGAAGACCCATAAGATTACTTTTACGATGCTGTCAGACCCAGACAGTAAAGTGATAAAGGATTTTGGCATCCTTAATACACTTATTCCAGAAGATGCTCATCCCTGGTTTGGAATCCCATTTCCGGGTGCTTACATTGTTAACAACGAAGGTATCATTACCGAAAAAATTTTTGAAAATATTCATCACGCCCGGCCAGGACCAGAACAACTTCTTGCGGCTGCACAGGGAGAAAGATTTAGTGTTGAGCCCACGTTAAGTCCAACCGAAGACGTCGACGTTGATGTAGCTTTTCATGGGGACAGCTTACCTACAGGAATTACACGTGAAATTGTCGCAACAATACGTGTACCCGAAGGAAAACATATCTATAGCGAACCTGTGCCTGAAGGTCTAGTTGCAGCATCAATCGAACTAGACAATAACCCTGGAATTGTGGCTTACACCCCAATTCAACCTAAAACTTCTCCACTCACACTTACTGGATCAGACACTACCCTTCAGGTTTACAAAGGCAACACTATTTTGCGCTTACCTGTAGCACAAAATGGCCAGTTAATTGAGAAGACAGATGAAGGAAACTTCGTAACCGTAAGCGGCAAGGTTCATTGGCAAACATGTGACGACAAAGAATGCGACCTACCCGAGTCCGTTGATTTCGAATTTCACATCAAAGTTGGGGCTCTCATTACACCAGAATTATCATGGGATCTTTTTAAATTAGTCACAGATATATCCAATAAAAAACCTCATCAAAAAGTAATTCTCGTTGTAGCGTATCAAGCATTCAGAATATCCAAACTATATAAAAAACTAGTGCAGGATCACTGATTCAGAACAGTCATAGCATCCACCAAATTTGAAACCCAACTAATACGTTTATCTTCACGTCTAAACCACTGACGTTGCCGTCGAGCAAACCTCTTCGTAGAACGCTTAGTCAACTCAATAGCCTTCTCTTTAGTAGCTTCCCCGTTCAGCACAGCAACTGCCTCACGATAACCAATAGAAGTCAAAGCAGATACATCAGGCGACACTCCTGCATCTAGTAAAGCTTTCGTTTCTTCCAGCAAACCTTCTTCAAAAAAATTCTCGGCCCTGCGATTGATACGTGTTATGTGTTCAGCCGATTTTGTTCGATTCATAGAACTATCAATAGCATCAGGTAAATCAAGTCCTACAACATTGTATGCAAAATCTGGCTGTCCCTTGGACTGCCATTCACTTATTGGCCTACCTGTATGAGTATGTACCTCGAGAGCACGTATGACCCGGCGTATGTTCCTGGGATGTATCTTGTTGGCAGCCTCAGGATCTACACTACGTAATCGATCATGCAATTTTTGGGGACCTAATTGTTCAGCATAAAGTTTAAGTTCGTTTCTCAGACCCTCATCAGGAGCGACTTCTGGTACTGTCCAGTTCTCCAGGAGTGCCCAGACATATTGGCCCGTTCCTCCTACTACAAAAGGTAAACAACCACGGCTCCAGATATCTTCCATCGCCTCACGGGCATCACGACGATACAGATTTAAGCTATATTGCTCCGGAGGATCAACAATATCGTAAAGATGGTGCGGTACTACCGCCCTTTGTTGAACAGTCGGTTTTGCGGTTCCAATATCCATCCCTCGGTAAATCTGACGCGAATCTGCATTGATAATCTCTCCACCATAACTTTTTGCTAATTCTATCGAAAGCTCAGTTTTTCCTACCGCAGTTGGGCCAACAACAGCAACAAGGCGACGCTTTCCTGCCTCTACAGCGTTAGGGGATGGCATTAATGATATCTACAAATTGGCCTGCATCTAAGGAAGCACCCCCTACTAATGCACCATCGATATCAGAATTTTTAAGCAAATCACCTGCATTACTTGGCTTTACACTGCCCCCGTAAAGAATTCTCATTACCGAAGCACTCTCAGAATCGATCTGTGCAAGTGTTTCACGTATAAATGCACACGCACTTTGAGCCTCTTCTGGTGTCGGTGTTAAGCCAGTGCCGATTGCCCAAACAGGTTCATAAGCTACGGTAATTCGCTCACCTAATGTAACTCCTGTAAATCCTTCTACTATCTGATGGGCAAGCACCTCTTCAGTCTCGTTATTCCTGCGCTGTTCTTCTGTCTCTCCAATTGCAACGATAGGCAAAAGGGAGGAATCGAGTACTGCCAAAAGCTTCTTGTTAACTGTTTCATTGGTTTCACCAAATAGCTGACGTCGCTCACTATGTCCAATAATCACATAATCACAATATGTTTCAATCATTGGAACAGAAATTTCCCCTGTGAAAGCACCGGAATTTTCCCAATGAACATCTTGTGCACCAACTGCAACGTGAGTTCCTGCAAGAACATCACGAACACCTGATAGGTGCACAGCTGGCGGGCAAACAGCCACATCATATTCACCTGCATTAGTCTTTTCTAAAACGGCTTTTGCCAACGCAATTGCCTCAGACTCGGCAGTAAACATTTTCCAATTACCAGCAATAAAGGGACGTCTCATATTAAGCACCATACTTCTGCAGTTTACCTGCGTGAGCCATTGCAAGTGGCAGAACCTCAGTAGCTGAGAATGTACCCAAAGCACCTAACCTACAACTATCTTCAGAAAATCCGACTTTACCTAATGTATGCGCACTATTCAGTAAAAAAGGAACAGGGTGCCATGAATGTCCAGCCAGGACCGCAGGCGTCGAATGATCACCTGCGATCATCAATACATCTGCACCCAATTCACGAATTGCAGGTACTGATTTATCGAATTCTTCCAAAGATTGTACCTTTGCTTCAAAGTCCCCATCTTCACCCGCAGCATCAGTTTTTTTATAATGGATAAAGAAATAATCGAAATCATCCCAACGATCACGTGCTACAGCTAGTTGTTCTGCCATTCCACCAGGACAAGCCAAAGTTTCCATTCCTGCTAAAGAAGCCAAGCCACGGTACATCGGATAGACAGCCAAAGCAGCGCAGCGTAACTTCCAAATATCATCAAGTTGTGGCAACAACGGAACTTTTGCAAAACCACGCAAGACGAGTCCATTAGCCTGCTTTTCACCAGATTCTGCAAGTAAATCATTCGCTGCAGATACAAAAGCATTTACATATTCAGCAGTTTTTTTGGACGCGGAATCCATTCCCTGCGCGGGAATTGGTTTAGCACCCTCTATCTGCGGATCTGTAGTACTAACATGTTCACCTAGACCTTCCCCTCTCAAAACCAAAACAAATCTATGCTCACGTACTGGTTCAACATATAAATCAACGCCCTCTATCTCCACTGAACGAAGTAGTTCAACAATTTTTTTAGAACGATTTGACTCAATTCGGCCGGCACGACGATCTATGATTTCACCATTAGAATCGAGCGTACAAAAATTACCTCGTGCTGCCACATCATTAGGACCTAATTGAAACTCGATACCCGTTGCTTCTAGAACCCCACGGCCTATATCAAACTCCAAAGGGTCATAACCAAAAAGGGCCAGATGTCCAGGACCACTACCAGGGGTAATACCAATACCAACTGGAATAGTTGCTCCGATTTCAGATTCTCCAGCCAACTGATCAAGGTTCGGGGTATGGGCTTCTTCCAATTCCGTCTTACCACTTGAAGAACGTGCAAGACCACCTAACCCATCAAGTACGCAAAGAACAATTTTTGTGGATGAAGCCTGAGATAACTCACGTGCCAAATCTAATTTCATATTTCAATCATAGAACAGGAACGTTCATCAAGCAGGGAGATCTTGCAAAGCAGCAATTGCGGGCAAAACTTCACCCTCAAGCATTTGTAACGAGGCACCACCACCTGTCGAAACATGAGTAAATGCCTCTGTATTCCCTGAACGTGCAATTATTGCTGCCGTTTCTCCTCCACCAACAATTGTTATCGCGTCTAAATTTGCCAAAGCCTCAGCAATCGCAAATGAACCTTTCCCAAAAGGATCAACTTCAAATACTCCCAAGGGGCCATTCCAAATAATCGCAGCTGCATTAGAAAGTTCCTCAATGTACATCTCAATACTTTCAGGGCCGGTATCCAAAATCATCTTTCCCGCAGGCACTATACTGCCTGTTTCTACTGGAATAACTTGAGTAGTACTGCCACTATCAAGACCAGCTGCAATCACAGCATCTATAGGCAAATAAACAGACACATTTTGAGCTTCAGCGCGATCCAAAATATCAACTGCAATCTCCAAGCAAGAATCTTCTACAAGAGATTCCGCAACATCCACTCCCTGAGCTTTTAAAAATGTATTTGCCATCCCTCCACCAAGAAACAATGCATCAACTTTTGGCAACAACTGCTCAAGTGTTGCAATTTTCGAGCTAACCTTTGCTCCACCTACAATTGCAGCAAATGGGTGTGGAGGACGATCTACCAAACCCTGCAAATAACGAATTTCTTTTTCTAACAATAAACCTGCATATGCCGGTAACACTGTACAAACACCAACTGTTGATGCATGACTTCTATGGGCGACACCAAATGCATCGTTTACAACAACATCACAATTTTTTATAAGTGCATTAGCAAAATTTAAATCATTCTTCTCTTCACCCTCATGAAAACGAAGGTTTTCTAGCACTACTATTTCTCCAGTCGAAATAGTAGACGTTAACTTATCTGTCTCCACACCAATACAATCTGCAGCAAAAATGATATCCATACCCAATAGTTTCTCAAGATGTCTCGCCACTGGCTCAAGAGAAAAATCATCATTTGGTTCGCCATTTGGCCGTCCTAAATGGGATGCAAGAACCACTGATGCCCCGGCCTTAAGCAGAAATTTAATCGTGGGTAGTGATTCACGTATCCGGGTGTCATCAAGGATATTTTTTCCCATCAAGTGGGACATTTAAATCAGCACGTAAAAAAACATTTTTCTGAGAAAAATCACCATCATGAACGGTTTGTTTTGAAATCCCAAAAGTATTATCAGCCATTATGATGATCCATTACGAACACTATGTAAGATCTCAATCTCTTTCAGATCAAGTAAATTTGAGATTTGTTTAGCTGGAATAGCGCCTTCACGGAGAATACGTACGGGATCAGATACACAATCGATCACAGTAGAATCCAAACCAACAGTAGGGCCACCATCAAGCGCTAGCGCACAATCTGCACCCAAAGATTTGATAGCTTCGTTACAAGTAGTAGGACTAGGTTCCCCATGACGATTAGCACTGGACGCAACTATAGGTCTTCCTAATGCTCGAATTAATTCTCTTAACAGTGGTACTTCGGGAGATCGGACACCAATCGTGTTACCTCCTGCCAGAGCTAAACTATTCCATCCCGAACTTGCCGGGAGAACCAAAGTCCATCCACCAGAACCAAGATTCCGGATTAACTCGGAAAAACGCTGCTCCAATCGAGCATACTTCTTAAAAGAAAGATGGGAATCAAAGATAAGCTGTAGTGGAGTATCGAAACTTTTCCCTTTCGCCTCATAGAGTGCTTGCACGGCGGCATCGTTCTCAACGTCTGCACAAATTCCGTAAACTGTATCAGTCGGCAAAATTACCAATTCTCCGATACGTAGCTTTTCAACTGCGGTCACAATAGTGCTAGATGTCATCGGAACTGGACCTTTGCCTAACGTATTCATTGAACACCTCTAATATATCTGGTAGTTTCGCAGTAGGAATAAAAACGCCGAATGGCAAAGGCCAAAAGCACAACAAGCGAACAGACGGGGGGACCGTCGAAACAACGCGAAACGATCGTGGTTGTCGATTTCGGGTCCCAATACAGCATGTTAATCGCGAGACGTATTCGTGAGCTCAATATATATTGCGAAATAATTCCACCCCAAACAGACAGCAGTATTCTACTAGAGAAGAACGTACTTGGAATCATCTTGTCAGGCGGTCCATTTAGCGTTTATGAAGACAACGCGCCAAACGTCCCTGAATGGGTCTTCGAATCAGGGTTACCTGTGCTAGGTATATGTTACGGAATGCAAATAATGGCTGAAAAACTGGGCGGAACAGTTATTCCAGAAAACATTAGAGAATATGGCTCAGCAAAAATCAAACAAACTAAACAAACATCCCTACTTTTTGGTGATCTGTCAGAGACATTAGATGTCTGGATGAGCCATGGCGATCGTATCTCCCAAGCACCTAACGGCTTCCAAATACTAGCGAATTCTGATAACTCCCCCATTGCTGCAATGGCTGATCCAGACCGTAATTATTACGGTCTACAATTTCACCCAGAGGTAGTCCACACACCTAGTGGCAAAACAATTCTTTCAAATTTCGCAAAAAATATCTGCAAGCTTTCTTGTGACTGGACACCTGCAAGCTTTATTGAAACCAGTACTTCAGAAATACGAACCCGTGTTGGAACAGCTTCCGTTATATGTGGATTAAGCGGTGGTGTTGACAGCGCTGTAGCAGCAGCACTGGTCCACCAAGCAATCGGAGAAAATCTAACCTGCATCTTTGTAGACACAGGGTTATTACGTGCTAACGAAGCAGAAGAAGTAGTCGAGCTATTTGTGAAACAAAAGAATTGGGACATACATGTCGTTAATGCTTCGGACCGCTTTTTTGACAAACTAAAAGGAATTACCGATCCAGAAATAAAAAGAGTACGCATCGGCAACTTATTTGTAGAAGTCTTCGAAGAAAGTGCACAGAATATTGAAAATGCTCATTTTCTTTGCCAAGGCACACTTTACCCAGATGTTATTGAAAGTGCTTTGCATGGCAGTGGATCTGCAAAAATAAAAACACATCATAATGTTGGAGGCTTACCTGAAAATATGGCTTTTGAACTTCTAGAGCCGTTGCGACTTTTATTCAAAGATGAAGTTCGGAATATTGGGACAGAGCTAGGTTTACCTGAAAACATCGTCTGGCGTCAGCCTTTCCCGGGACCAGGTCTTGCAGTACGAATTATTGGCGAAGTAACACAAGAAAAAGTTTCAATTCTTCAAGCTGCTGACCTGATACTCGACGAGGAAATTAAAAATGCAAATCTCTACCGCGATTTATGGCAATCTTTCGCAGTCCTTACTGATACGAAAACAGTAGGGGTGATGGGAGATTTCCGTACATATGGATATGCACTAGCAATTAGAGCAGTCACATCTGAAGATGCCATGACTGCTGATTGGGCTCGTCTCCCCTACGATCTTTTAGCAAGAATCTCAAATCGGATAGTTAACGAAGTCGAAGGGATCAATAGAGTTAGCTACGACATTACAAGTAAACCACCCGGAACAATTGAGTGGGAGTGAGAAAAAAAGCTTTATTTATATGCGGAATTGTTTACATTATTGCTTTTGCAGCAGCTTTTATAGCATGTGCTTATTTGCTCCATTTAAATCAATGGGTAGTTGTTTTAGTTGGTCACTTAATTGCAACGATCGTTGTATTTACAGCTAGTTCTGTCTACAAAAATTCAAGTTTTTATGATCCGTTCTGGTCAGTAGCACCAATTCCCATAATTTTATATATTGCTTTTTGGCCTGTTTCAGAAAACTTAGATTATGAAAAAATAGCTTTAGTCTTAATTCCGACTTTGTTTTGGGCACTAAGGCTTACATTTAATTGGGTCAGAAGATGGCAGGGTTTAAATGACGAAGATTTTAGATATAAAGATCTCAAATCACTTAAATTTTCTAAATTAATAGATCTGCTTGGTATTCATATCTATCCCACTCTCCAAGTAAACGTAGCTCTCCTCCCAATGTTTTATGCATTATCCATTTCTACTAACACAGCAAATTTTTGGCTTTATTTGGCAAGTTTATTTACATTGATGGCAATCATTTTAGAAATGATTTCAGACAACCAACTTTGGAAATTTCAAAAAGATAAGTCAAATTCAGGAAAATTCATTGCGAGTGGTCTTTGGCAATATTCAAGACATCCAAACTATTTGGGCGAGATTCTTTTTTGGTGGGGTATTTTCTTGATGACACTATCTATCGATAATAGTTACTGGTTTTTATTTATTTGTCCTCTATCGATGAGTCTTATGTTTTCATTAAAGACATGTTCAATGATGGATAATAGAAATCTTAAGAAAAGAGAAGGCTACAAAGAATATATGGACAAAACTAATCAAATACTAATATGGCCTTTTAAAACAAAAAATATATAGTTCGGTAACTTATGATATTTCAAGTAGACCATTCAGCATTATTAAGTAAACAAAACGAAGGAAGAGACATACAGATCTAATGGGTGCACGAGTATTACTAGTTGGTATGGGAGGACGTGAACACGCAATAGCATGGAAGCTACGGCAAAGTCCTGATGTAGATGAAATCTATATTGCTCCAGGTAATGCAGGAACAGCACAGGAAGGGACCAATCTACAGATTTCCCCCACTGATATAGAGGGAATTCTAGAAGCCGCACAAAAATATTCAATCGACTTTTACCTGGCCTCGATGGATGATCCTCAACCTTTAGGACTTGTTAACCGCTTAACCGAATACGGTATTCCCTGTTACGGGCCGTCTCAAGAAGCTTCCCAACTAGAATCAAGTAAAGCCTGGGCTAAAAATTTCATGGTCAACGAAGGTATACCTACACCCGCACATAATTCTTTTAAAAATTATGATGCAGCAATTGAATATTTAAACGACCAGCCAGAGGGTGCACTCGTTGTGAAAGCAAGCGGACTCGCTGCAGGTAAAGGTGTCATTATTTGTGATAATCACGCAGATGCAAAACAGGCCCTTAATACCATCATGCTTGAGAAAAAATTTGGAGATTCCGGAAGTACTGTTGTTCTTGAAGAAAGAATCTTCGGCTGGGAAACAAGTGCACACGCATTTTGCGATGGTACCCGAGCGTTATTTGCCCCTACTGTCTCAGACTATAAACGCGCTTTGGATAATAACCTTGGCCTTAATACAGGTGGTATGGGCGTGTACAGTCCAAGTGCAGGTGTTACAGAAGAAAAAATGCAGGAAATACGTGAAAAAGTAGTTGAACCTACATTAAAAGGAATGGCACAGAGGAATATGCCTTACAAAGGAACCTTATACCCGGGTCTTATGATGTCGCAAAAACAGGGCCACCCAAAGGAAATTATGCAAGTACTCGAATTCAATGCACGGTTTGGCGACCCTGAAACACAGGTCCTTATGGTCAGGCTAAAAAGTGATTTATTTACAATATGTAGAAGTGCTGTTGATTCCCTAGAAGGTATGACAATTGATTGGTCCCCTCGTCCTGCGGTCGGGGTAGTCATTGCGAGCGGGGGCTATCCGGAATCGTATAGCACAGGGCATGTGATTACAGGACTAGAGGATGTAGACCAGGGGATACAGATTTTTCATGCAGGAACAAAACGTAAAGGAAACGAAGTAGTTACATCTGGCGGCAGAGTACTTACTGTTGTAGCAGACGGGAAAAATCTAGAAGAAGCCCGTAAACGAGTTTATGACAATATAGAACGTATCAAGTTCAAAGGATCATTTT
The DNA here is from genome assembly GCA_045562595.1 of Tepidiformaceae bacterium. Classification (GTDB taxonomy): domain Bacteria; phylum Chloroflexota; class Dehalococcoidia; order Tepidiformales; family Tepidiformaceae; genus JAKUNN01. The sequence continues at coordinate 19,826 of JBJKVN010000012.1, read as the reverse complement.
TTCGCAAGGACATTGCAGTTATGGAGGCAACATCTTGAGTACACCACTAGTAGCCATTCTTATGGGATCAAAAAACGATATGAGCCAAATGGAACCAACAGAAAAAGTCTTAACTTCTCTGGACATCCCTTTTGAAACAAAGGTAATGTCTGCACATCGTAATCCGGACAAGGTAAGAGATTTTGCAAAAACTGCAATAGATTCCGGCTTCGAGATAGTTATATGTGCTGCAGGAGGTGCCGCACATCTACCTGGTGCTGTCGCTGCAAATACAACGCTGCCGGTAATTGGCGTACCACTCCCAACAAGCGATGTAGCCGGTGGGCAGGACGCAGTTTTTGGTGTTTTGCAAATGCCCCCAGGTGTTCCAGTTGCTGGAGTCGCAGTTGGCGGATGGGGAGCTCGAAATGCTGCTTATTTAGCAGCAGCAATCCTTTCCTTAAAGCATGATGATATAAAGAAAAATTACACTGAATTCCGCACTAAACAAGCAGAAGGGTAGCTAATGATCCCGAGATACTCAAGACCGGAAATGTCTTCTATTTGGACAGAACAAGCCAAATATGAGCGGTGGCTGGAGGTTGAAATTGCCGTCTGTGCAGCCCGGGCTAAAACAGGGGAAATTCCAGCTGAAGCGGTGGACCGAATAAAAAAAGATGCTGATTTTGACATAAATGATATTGCCAAATATCAAGCGATTACCCACCACGATATGACAGCATTCTTGCAATCAGTTGCGGAAAACATCGGCGATGATGCCCGGTATGTTCATTACGGGCTCACCACAAGTGATGTTTGGGATACAGCTACAGGTCTACAACTAAGAGATGCTTGCACAATTTTGTTGGAAGACTTAACAAATTTAAATAATGCCTTAGAAAGCCTTGCACGGAAGCACAAAGATACTCTTTGCGTAGGACGAACACACGGTGTCCATGCAGAGCCAACTACCTTTGGGTTAAAGATTGCTGTGTGGGTAGATGAAATGCGTCGCAACAAAATAAGACTAGAACAGGCAAGCCAAACGATTGCTACAGGCGCGATTAGTGGCACAGTTGGTACCCATGCCTCAATTAGCCCAGACATCGAAGATATGGTTTGTAAAGAACTTGAGTTAAATGTTGAACCAGTTTCAACTCAAATTGTCCAACGTGATCGACATGCAGAATTCTTAACTACGGTAGCAATCATTGGCGGTTCCCTAGAGAAATTTGCAACAGAGATTAGAGGTCTCCAGAAAACAGAGGTCCGTGAAGTTGAAGAACCTTTCGCAGAAGGGCAAACGGGTTCAAGTTCAATGCCTCACAAACGGAACCCTGAAAAATGCGAAAGGATCACGGGAATAGCACGGATACTACGTGGTTACGCAAGTACAGGGCTAGAAAACATAGCCCTTTGGCATGAACGGGATATTAGCCATTCTTCAACAGAACGCGTCATTCTTCCAGACGCCTGTCTTCTTCTTGATTATGCACTGGATATGTTCACAGATATCGTCTCCAGACTCCAGGTTTACCCAGAAAGAATGCTGCAAAATATGGAGGCTACGCACGGCCTTGTATTTTCACAGCGAGTGTTACTGGAATTGGTTGAGGCAGGTTTAAGTAGAGATGATGCGTATGGAATCGTTCAACGCAATGCAATGGAATGCTGGGGAACAGGTCAATCATTTCTAAAGCTATTATCAGAAGATGAAAATGTTACAGCGCATTTGAGTGAAGACCAATTACGTTCGCTATTCGACTACAACTACTTTCTCAAGAATTTTTCAGTAACCTTCGAGAGACTAAACCTATAAAATCTAGCAAAACAAATGAACAAACCAAAAACACGAATGGAAAAGGTACCAAATGTCCGATGTAATCCTTGAAACAAACCTACCCGCACCAAAGTACAGCGGAAAGGTCCGTGACACTTATGATTTGGGTGACAATACCCTGCTTATCGTTGCAACCGATCGCATCTCAGCACTAGATGCAGTCTTGCCTACAGGCATACCAAATAAAGGAAAGGTACTAACATATCTCTCCTCTTGGTGGTTCAACCGCATTGCTAACGTAGTCCCACATCATATGCTGGCAGTAGTCGACTCAACTAATGCAACAAACCTGCTCCCTTTTGAATTGCCCCCTGAACTTCATGGACGTTCAATGCTTGTCCGAAAGGCGGAACGTCATAATGCGGAGTGTATTGTACGTGGTTATCTAAGCGGATCAGGATGGCGTGATTACAAAAAAACAAGTTCCGTTTGCGGAATTCCTTTACCCGAAGGCCTTGAAGAGTCAGGGAAATTACCGGAAGACATTTTTACGCCTTCGACCAAAGCTGATATTGGTCATGATGAGAACATCAGCTACAAAGAACTTGTTGAGATTGTAGGAGAGGATGTAGCCAATAGCATGGAAAAACGCAGCATAGCTGTCTACACATACGCACACACTGTTGCTCTTGAACGTGGAATTATAATAGCGGATACCAAATTTGAATTCGGATTGCGCGAAGAAGAAACTATCCTTATTGACGAGGTTCTCACTCCAGATAGTAGTCGTTTTTGGCCTGCCTCTAAGTACGAACCTGGGCGATCGCAAGAAAGCTTTGATAAACAGCCTGTGAGAGATTGGCTCTCAAAAAGTGGCTGGCAAGATGGCCAGGAACTGCCAGCTGTACCGTCTGACGTGGCCAATGAAACAAGTGAGCGTTACTTAGAAGTCTACAAAATACTTACAGGTGAGGACCTTCCAATTGCCTAATTTTTCCGCAACCGTCTCAGTTACGCTTAAGACCACTGTGAACGACCCCGAAGGACTCACGATCGCATCTGCACTTCATTCCCTTGAATTTGAAGATGTACAGACTGTTCGTGTAGGAAAAATTTTCACGATAACTCTACAAAGTTCCACAAAAAAAAGTGCAGAACAACAAGTAGATGAAATGTGTAAAAGACTCCTGGCAAACCCTGTAATTGAAACCTACTCATTTAAAGTAGTAAAAAGCTAACCCAAAAAACTACTTTTCTTTTAAATGGCAGGAATCATTATGTCGTGTAATAGTAATTTGGCCACGTAATTCCTCCAGCTCTGTAACTGCACAATTACTTGTACGAAAGACTCCAAACTTCTCAGCAGGTAATCCCATTACTGAACTACATATCGCATCAATAACACCACCATGAGTGACAGCAACACAGATCGAATCAGGACCTGCTTCCCTCACAATGCTCAAATATTCAGTGGTTGCAGCATTTACACGTTCTCGAAATTTATCGGAACCCTCAGCACCTGGAGGTTCAGGCCTAATATCACGCCAAAAATCCATATAATCTTCTGGCAAATCTTTGAAGGGAGTCCCCGTCAAATCACCAAAATCATACTCCATCAAGCGCTTATCAAAGCTAATCAAACTATTTGAGCTAGCCTCAGAAATTGGTTCAGTTAGCGAAGCAACTATTAATTCTGCTGTTTCACGAGCACGCCGTAATGGACTACAGAAAAGGCTTTTAACTGGTAAGGAATCCAGCAACTGACCAACACTTTGAGCTTGTTCTCTTCCGCGAGCCGTAAGTGCATAGTCACCGCCTTGGCCTTGAATAACACGTAATGCATTACCTTCAGACTCCCCATGACGAATCAAAAAAAGAGGCATTACTCAGTAAGCCTGCGATACAAGGCAGGTAATCGATAGGGCAAAGACTCTATGTCTGCCACCACTTCATACCCCATGTCTTCACACATGGTTTTTAAATAGTCATGCCCTGCACGATCCACAGTTAATGCAAAAGGCGTAATACCGTCTCGCTTCGCCTCATTAAGTGCTTGTTTTGTATCGTGTATTGCATACTCTTTTTCCGTCCGATCTCGACCATAACCATGATCTTGTGGACGCCCATCACTCAGCAAAAATAGAATTTTAACTTTAGCACCAGTTTCATTTAATTTCGTTGTCGCGTGGCGAATTGCTGGCCCCATTCTTGTAGAGCGAATTGGTGCGATTTGGTCGATACGCTTTTTAATTTGTGGTCCAAATACTTCCTGAAAATCTTTTATTACAAAGAACTCGACATTATCTCGGCCATAACCACTAAAACCATAAATTCCGTACTCATCCCCAATCGTTTCGAGCGCAGTAATTAATAAAACAGTAGCTTCTTTTTCAAGATCAATGATTCTTTTGGGCGGTTCCGACATTTCTTGGCGACGTTTTGAAACCCACCAAGAAAGATACTTCCTCGGGTCATCATCAACATCACTTGAAGGCCTCTCACGTTTGGCTATCTCTTCATCTGTACTAGCAGACATGTCCAACAAAAAAGCTATAGCCACATCCCGCTCAATTTTGTTGCGCCGCCAATAAATTTTTTCTGTTGGAGTAACACCAGCTCGTACGTCAACCATCCACTCGATTGCAGGATCAAGATCGATATCCTCGCCATCAGCAAGCTTCTTCATTTTTCGAAACAGTTCTGGTTTCATCAACTCAAATTGTTTTCTCGTCTGGGCAACAAGACCAGAATGCTCAAGGAGCGCCTCTTCATAAAAATCTTCATCACCCTGTCCAAGTGCCTGTTCCTGTACCGCACACCAACGAGGCTTGTAGTCGTGTGCACGGAAATCCCACTCATCGTAATAGTAGGTGGTGATCACAGGAGCAAGGGATTCCTCACCTTCCTCTTCCCCTGTTGAATTATCAGATTTCGTTTCATTCCCCTGTACATCCATTTCACTAATCGGCGTTCCAGCTTCTTTCAAAAGATTAGAAAGGAACATCCCTGTAGTTGTCTCTAAATCACCTTCAAGCAATGCATCCAGATCAAGATCAGCAGACTTTTCCAATAATTCAGCTAACTGTTCTTCGGTTAGGGCATCCTGCGAAAAATCGCCACCTTCTCCCATTTCCAAATCATCACGTAGATTCATAAGCAACTGCACGAGTTCAGGTTTGAAATCACCGCGAAAATCTACATCTTCAGGACTTTCATAGTCAGTATCATTTTCAATCTCTTCTCCAGATTGACGTTGTTCGGTACCCTCACCCATTTCGGTTGAATCAAGTGAAAACATCTCATCATCAGGATCCATTTGACTCCACTCACTATCATCCTCATCCTTTTTGTTCGGTACCGACAACGCTATGTTATATAGTCGCAAAGCAGCCTCAGCCGCATCCTCAACAGTTGCATTCTCATCGGTTAGACGAGCAAGTATGCCAATGCCCTGGCCCATAACTTCCATTTTATTTTTTGGCCATCTGACCGCATCAAGACCATCAAGACTCACACGTAAAAGATTTTCAACAAACGCTTGCCTCAATGGCAATTCTGAGATTTCTGGACGTTTTTCTACTTCTTCGCCTTGAAGTTGATTAAGAGCCTTTCGAATACCTCCGTACTCCCGCTTTATAGCAGCATCGATACGGGCATCCTCAGATATTTCGTATAGATCACTCCCCAATTGTCGATTTTGGAAAAGGTCAAAAAAACGTTCAAACGGCGTCACAAAACCAGAATTTTTCCCTTCCTGATCCTTGAGAAGCTCATCTCTCAAATTGGTAAAAAGAGTTGCTGGTTTTTTTAAATCAAAATCAAAGGAACCAAATTCAAGATGTGCAGCCTGATGAGTAACAAAAACTTTTAAAGCAGCAAAATTTTCTTCTTTAGAAGAATATCGCTCCATAAAAACTGGCACATAAATACTAGATCCTTCGGTACTCGCAACATGCTCATCTACCCATCCAATTCCCTTTTCAGTCAAAGCAGCTGTTGATTGGACACTAACATCACGACCAGTAAGAGCCTTAGCATAAAGTCGTAAAATTTCTCCAACTTTCGTGAGTTCAATTCTTGAGCTTAATTTTTCAAGAACATCTTCTCCACGACTAGATTGCAACCTAAAGTACGCTTCCCCGCCATCGAGTGAAGATTCCAATATATTTAGACCAGATTCATGCCAACTTGGCAACTCTTCAATACGTATTTTTTCCAGCACTGTTGGAGTATTGGATATGAAGTCCATTGCAGCGATAGGAGAAATTAGTGAGATTGTATGTGCAAGTTCAACAATAGGACGGTGATAGTCACGAGAAATCTGGCCCAAGGACGCAGCTGCAGACTCAAAAGAACTTAACATTGCGCGTGTGTTCTGTTCGGCAACCCTCGTTGCTAACTGCAAAAAATCGTCTCGACTCGGAGCATTCACACTTTGTATAAGGGGAGCACCACGCTCAAAATAGATTCGTGAATCAGCCCACGAGGTCTGTGTAAGTTTTAGTGCAAACGACAAGTAAGCTAGCCGATCAGCTTCTTCCAGCGTTCCCAAAACTTCAGCAGCTGTTGAAAGACATGAGGCTGCAAGCTCATAAGAATGTCGGGCTAATTCGTCAAGAAACTCAACCAGACGACGGGATTCTTCATTAGAAAGAATACCTAGTAAATCCGGACTGGCTTCGAAAAATTGACCAGCTAAAGACGAGGACTTCCAATTACCTTTATACAGACTCCTCCCCAGAATTCCCCAATCGGTTATAGAAGAAAAGCCAGGTACATTAACAATCTTGGGGGCACTCTTAAGAAAAGCAACTGCAAGAGGAGCACTATCAGCTGTAAGATCGTTAGCCAGGTCGCCTAGTTCCTTATAAATTTGCCAAGTTGTTCCTTCCGGAATTAGTGAACTGGCACGAAAATACTCAGCAGCAGCTTCCCATGAACGTAAACTTGTCTGCATGATTGACATGCCAGCTTCAACCCAACTTATAAGCTCATTCTGAGAAAGATTCTTATCCAAGGTTCGAAGACTCTCTTCAAACGCCAAAAAAAGAGGATCAGGGAAACCATCAAATCTATCACGATATCTTAAAAGTAATTCTTCTGTACTTGCTGACATCAACTAAAAGACCTTCTATTCAAAAATTGAAGAAACTACTTCCTCGAGGCTGCGCTGTACTTCCTGATCATCTGTTAATGACCAAGTAACTGCTACCTGTGCAGCCCTCCGCGGTGAAACTCCTTTGGTTATTAAACGACCGGCGTATATCAAGAGACGCGTACTAACACCTTCACCCAAACCATGCTCCTTAAGATTACGCACTTTCTCCCCTAATTTTGCAAGTTCAAGTGCCATAGCCAAATCAACACCCGATTCATGAGCAATAATCTCCCCTTCCAAATCTCTTTCAGGGTAAGTAAATTCTATAGAAATAAACCGTTGCCGAGTCGAGTGCTTTAAATCCTTCAAGGCACTCTGATAGCCTGGGTTATAGGAAATTACCAAAAGAAAACCGTCGGCAGCCTCAACGACCTGACCTAATTTTTCGATCGGCAAAAGACGCCTGTAGTCAGTCAAAGGGTGAATTAGAACAGTCGTATCCTTACGAGCTTCAACAACTTCATCCAAATAACAAATTGCACCTGACTTCACCGCACGAGTCAAAGGACCATCAATCCAATGGGTTCCATCTGTGTCCAGTAAATAACGTCCCACAAGATCGCTGGCAGTAAGATCCTCATGGCAGGCGACTGTAACAAGCGGGCGCTGGCTATTATCACTATTCGTCTTTTTTGAACGACCCTTTTTGCTACTGTCTCCTTGGTGACCCAGTCGATAAGACATGTATTCAACAAAACGAGTCTTACCACAACCAGTAGGCCCTTTCAAAAGAACAGGTACACGTTGATCATACGCAGCCTCAAATAACTCGATTTCATCACTAAGAGGCCTGTAATAAGGTTCTGTTGAAACCGTAAACTCTTCAGCAGATAACACAACAGCATTTGTTTGATTTTGAGCCAAGAAACTACTCCTTTGTAAATGTATGAGTCACGCGTTCAAGCAAATCGACCCATAATTTTTCAAGTAAATTATTTAATTCTTCAAGAGAACTATTATTTTCTACGATTACATCAGCTGATTCAATTCGTTCACTATTTGTGAGCTGTGAGGCGATACGAGCACGAGCAGCATCTTCATCTAAGCCATTACGCTCCTTTAAACGAGCTATAGCTGAATCTTCAGAAACCACTGTAACCCAAACTTGATCTGCCATATCCTGCCACTGAGCCTCCAGTAGGACCGCGGCTTCTAATACTACTATTTGAGTACCCGCAACTTCTAAATTAGATAACTCTTCAGAAGCTAATCGCCGAATTCCTGGCCAAACAATGTCAGTTAAACGTTTCAATTCACTAGGATTTCCAAACACCTTACTACCTAAGGATGCGCGATCAATTGTTCCGTCTTTAGAAACCACATCATCGCCAAACGCAGCTACAACACTTTTAAATGTAGCCGTATCTGGCTCATAGGTACGATGTCCAAGCAAATCAGCATCAATAACAGGAACACTTTTGTTTCGAAAATAGTCTCCTACCGTAGACTTACCACTTGCAATACCACCGGTCAGACCAATTACATACATTGACAAACCTTCTCTTTTTGTAACAGTTTAGGTAATTTCAATTTATAACCCTAAACGGATAGCATACCGGTGGGCGAACAAGACAAGCAACTACGTAACAAAATCTTTTTATAGTTGTTACAGTATCGGTCAAGAATTGTAGAATACTTTAACCGGAATCACGTAGGGAGTTTTATGCTCGACCATAGGGACCAAATTATACGCGCCACTCTTGATGGAAAAAGGCCCTCTCGAGAAGAAGCTTTAAGTTTAGCCGGCTTTAGTGAACTTCCAATCCTACTTGAGACTGCTTCACAATTGCGAGATCATGGACATGGCAACCTTATCTCATACTCCAAAAATGTTTTTATCCCTTTAACAAAACTGTGTAGAGATGTATGTCACTATTGCACTTTTGCCCAACCACCAAAAAAAGGTGAACGTGCCTATTTAACGTTAGATGAAATGTTAGATATCGCTCGCGCTGGTGCAAATGCTGGTTGTACAGAAGCTCTTTTTACACTTGGCGACAAACCAGAACTGCGGTACACAGTTGCAGAAGAAGAACTTGCATCACTGGGACACAAAACAACTTTGGAATATCTCCATGAAGCAGCGAACTTGGTTGCAAAAGAAACAGGTTTATTACCACACGTAAACCCTGGTGTTATGACAGCCACAGATATTAAGAACCTACGAGAAGTTTCTGTTTCTCAAGGAATCATGCTTGAAAGTATTTCGGGTCGACTTATGGAAAAAGGAGGAGTGCATTTTGGTTCCCCAGATAAGGAACCTGCTGCTCGTCTAGAAACCATCCAGCTTGCAGGAAAAGAAAAAGTCCCTTTTACCTCAGGTATCCTGATAGGAATAGGAGAAACACGATTAGAACGAATCGAATCCTTGCTAGCTCTACGTGATCTACAAGACGAATATGGACACATACAAGAGTTAATTATTCAAAATTTCCGAGCAAAGCAAGGAACAAAGATGGAAAACTCACCCGAACCGTCTTTTGATGACCTTCTGTGGACATTAGCTATGACACGTATTTTGTTTGGGCCGGAAATGGACGTGCAAGCGCCACCCAATTTAACACCTGATTCTTACAAAAAACTTCTTGATGCAGGGCTCAGTGATTGGGGAGGAGTATCCCCGGTTACGTTAGATCATGTAAATCCAGAAGCACCATGGCCTGAAATAGAAAATTTAATGGAAGAAACTGCATCGGCTGGTAAAGATTTAGTTGAACGACTAGCTATTTATCCTGAGTATGCAACAAATCCCACAAACTGGCTGAGTCCAGAAATGCGTACTTTGACAATGCAAAGTATGGATACCGAGGGATTCGCAAGAGATGGTAATTGGTCGCCTGGTGATAATGAAGTCGAACCCCCGCCAGTAACAATCAGTACCAGTGACAATAACCATGATTTAATCACAAATTCTATACACGAGATTGTGGCTAAAGCACGCATTGGCACCGAATTAACTGAGCAAGAAATAGTAAGCCTATTCAAGGTCCGAGGTAAGGAGTTTACCTACGTTTGTGACGCTGCCAACCAGCTACGTGAAGAAGTGTCCGGCGATACCATACGCTACGTGGTCAACCGTAATATTAATTACACAAATATCTGTTACTTCAAATGCCAATTTTGCGCATTCTCAAAAGGTAAACTGAGTGAGAATTTAAGGGGAAAACCTTATGACCTAGGGTTAGACGAAGTTGTTAGAAGAGCAAAGGAGGCCTGGGAAAGAGGTGCGACCGAAGCATGCATGCAAGGCGGTATTCATCCCGACTATACAGGTGAAACTTATCTAGAGATCTGCAAAGCAATTAAGAAAGAACTACCTGAAATTCATTTACATGCCTTTTCTCCTTTAGAAGTCTGGCAAGGTGCAGAAACTCTTGAAATCTCCGTTCCTGAATTTTTGAACAAATTAAAACAAGCTGGATTAGGGACGTTGCCAGGAACTGCAGCAGAAATACTGGATGACGACGTACGAGCAGAACTCTGTCCCGATAAAATTAATACCTCCCAATGGCTCTCTGTCATCGAGGATGCCCATAGAGAAGGCTTCACAACAACATCTACAATTATGTATGGCCATATGGAAAAATCCGTTTCGTGGGCAAAACACCTTCTGCACTTAAGACATCTTCAAGAAAGAACAGGCGGAATCACAGAATTTGTCCCCTTACCGTTTGTTCATATGGAGGCACCTATTTACCTCAAAGGACGTGCACGAAAAGGACCAACATTTCGTGAAGCCATCCTGATGCATGCGGTATCCAGATTAGTCCTGAACCCTGTTATTACAAACATACAAGTATCTTGGGTAAAAATGGGTGATCTTGGCAGTAGTGCATGTCTACAAGCAGGTGCCAATGATCTTGGCGGCACTTTGATGAATGAAAGTATTAGCAGGGCAGCTGGTGCAAGTTTTGGTCAGGAAATGAGTCCAGAACAAATGGATAAATTAATTGTTGGCCTCGGACGAACACCTCAGCAAAGAAATACTGTTTATGGAATACCTAATGATGAACGTACAAATAAATCCTACTCTGCTCCTGAATTGGAACCAATAGTTTTACAAACCGCGCAATCATACTCAAAAAGACGATAATTACTTGTTCGCAATTCCTAAAATTTCGACACCAGCTTATACTTAGTCTGAAAGGTTATAAATGATATGGCAGATAAAGATCCGAGAGAACCATTTACACGTATTTCCGTAAGCGAAGCTAAGGAAAAATTAGAGACAGATCAAGCAGTAATGATTGATGTAAGAGACCCTCATGAATATGCAGAAATACATGCATCGGGTGTTCTGCTGGTTCCTGTCAATTCGGTTATGGGCGAGTTAACGCAAATCCGTGACTTTGCAGGTGAAAAGCAGGAAGTACTCTTTATCTGCAAAATGGGAGGACGTAGTGCTTTAGCTGCCGAATATGCAACTGCTGCTGGACTCGAAGAGTATGAGCTTTTCAACGTTGAAGGTGGCACTGAAGCCTGGGAACAGGCCGGATACCCAACGGGAGATTAATCGCGGTTAAACAAGAACACACTCTAGAACTAAAAGCCGGTCCCTTTCGCGTATTGGAATGGGAAGGCAAGAAGCCCACGTGCATTTTTCTTCATGGGCTTACAGGAGTATCTGAAGTGTGGAATCAGACTGTAGATGCACTAGGGAAAAATAAACCTACTTCCCTAGCGTATGACCAACGTGGTCACGGTGACAGCCCTTATAAAAAAATAACTTTTCGCGCACAAGACTACTTGGAAGACCTTATTGAAATTGTTGCAGCTAGACCAGTGAGTAAAAAGCTACATTTAGTTGGACATTCACTGGGAGGACGAATAGCTATTTTAGCTGCTGCACGATATCCGGAATTATTTAGCTCGGTAACTGTCATAGATATCGGACCAGAGACTTGGAAGGAAAATTGGGAGGAAACTGTAACCTGGCTAGACAGTGCACCAAAAAAATTTAAAAACGAAGCGGCAGCATTGAAATTTCTTGAGCCCAATCCTGAAAAAATTAGTAAAGCACGTAAAGAAGTTACACTCGCACGATTTAAACCTGTTAAGGGAGGTGGCTTAGGATGGAGAGGTGACATTGGTGCAATGAAAAAAGCCGTGAAAATTCAACGTTCGAAGGACTATTGGGATTCGTGGAGCTCAATACAACTGCCCACCCTTTTAATACGTGGAGAAAAATCAAGGGAATTAAGGGAGGAAATAGCAATAGAGATGCGCCTTTTAAATCGCAACAGCAAATTTCAACAAATTGACGGTGTTGGACACAACATTCCCCTGATTGCCCCAAGACCATTAGCAAAACTTTTATTAGATTTTTGGGCTACTGTTTAAACGGTATCGATTTGATGCCGAGTTACGGACATGGTAGCCTCAAATAACACAAGTGTTCCAAACTAAAACTTTTAACTTCTGGAGTTTAGCCCAATGAGCGATAGTCCGGATTCTGGATCAACAGATACCGCCGTTCTCGATAGCGTGCTTAGTAGCCTAAGTAATGCACGTGATTTTGATGAGGAAGGCGTTGATCCCGAAGCTTCCAATGATGATAAAACCGAATCTAATGCAACACTAGAGGAGGAGGAAGAAGAAGAGGAAGAAGAAGAAGCAGCTATCGCCGCGATCATCACAGATGAGTCTGAAGGTATCGATGATCCAGTCCGAATGTACCTACGTGAAATAGGAAAAGTTTACCTGCTAACTGCTGAGGATGAGAAGACTCTTTCTCGTCAACGTGAAGAATACATTTATCTTAAAGAAGAGATTATTGAGCCGTATGAAACCTCATACAACCACAAGCCTTCAGCCGCACGAATGGCTGTTATTCTTTTAGAAAACTGGGCAGCTTTACATGTGGTATATGAACGTTCCCTAAATTTTATCGACCGATGGGAACACTGGATTGCTAATAATGGGCCTATCCCTGGATTTGAAGGAACCTGGCCGGACGATCTCCCTGACGTCCCAGTCTGGAGAAACAAAGAAGAGAAATTAGTAAAAATGTCTCAACAAGGAGATGATTTCTCAATCGCTGGTATCCTCCGAAGCAAGCAATTTCAGGGCCTAATTCATGGAAAAGTAGACTCTGATGACCCCAAAAAGGCAATGCGCGATCTAGGAAAAATTAATCCATGGCTAACTTGGCATCTTGGGAAGAAAATTAAACTGGAAGCAGAAGAGATTCATGAAGCAATTGTTGAGATTTCGATTGTTACGCATATTTTGAATCCCGAGTTAATAGAAGCAATGGCAGCAGAGGCAGATGATGGAGAAACAAGTTTACTGCCCCCCTGTGAAGGACTCCAGGAAATGATTACCCCGCTCGAAGAACGTTTGCAATATCACTTTGACGACATAAAACATCGAGGTATAGCTGCTGAACAACGTCTAACTGAAGCGAATTTACGACTTGTTGTGTCAGTTGCAAAAAAATATATCGGGCGTGGTATGGCAATGCTGGACTTAATACAAGAAGGTAACATCGGCCTTATAAGAGCAGTGGAAAAGTTCAATTACAGAAAAGGGTTTAAATTTTCCACTTATGCAACGTGGTGGATACGCCAAGCAATCACGAGAGCCATAGCTGATCAAGCTCGAACAATACGCATACCTGTACATATGGTTGAAACAATTAACAAACTTGTTCGAATTAGTAGACGCTTAGTGCAAGAGTTTGGACGGGAACCGACAAGTGAAGAAATTGCCGAAGGTATGCGTGAAAGTAGTAAACCAGATACACAAAGCCAATACTCACCAGAGAGGATCCGTGAAATCCAAAAGGTTTCGCAAGACCCGGTTTCACTTGAGACTCCCATTGGAGAAGAAGAAGATAGTCATCTTGGCGATTTTATACCTGATGAAACAGCAGTCTCCCCTGCAAACGCGGCCAGTCAACAGTTACTTCGCGAACAAGTTGAAGATGTCCTCGCAACCTTAACTAGTCGGGAACGTCGTGTCTTAGAGTTGCGATTTGGCTTAGAAGATGGACGTAGCCGCACCCTTGAAGAAGTTGGTAAAGAATTTGGTGTGACCCGAGAGCGCATCCGTCAAATTGAAGCAAAGGCATTACGAAAGCTACGGCACCCTAGTCGTAGTCGTAAGCTACGTGACTATTTAGAATAACAACCGGACGAACGACGCTAATTGGAACCGATAATTAACAAAACTGAAAATCTCTATACAGGGAAAGTCATACAAGTTGATTTAGAAAAATTCCGTACTACAAACGGTATTGAAATACAGCGCGAAGTAATACATCATCCTGGAGCAGTCTGCATGCTGGCCCTAAATAAAGAGCGTGAAATTTATCTGGTTGAACAATTCAGGGCACCAATGAAGAAAAAACTTCTTGAACTGCCAGCAGGAACGCTTGAACCTGAAGAAAACCCGGAAGAAACGGCAATAAGAGAACTACAAGAAGAAATAGGGATGAAACCGAATAACATAGCCTTGATGGGAGGATTTTATGTTGCTCCTGGTTATTGTGATGAGTTTGTACATCTTTTCACATGTACAGACCTGGAACCTTCAAAATTAGAAGGGGATGTTGATGAAGATATCAAAGTTATAAAGATGTCATTGTCTGAAGCAATCCAAGCGATCCAACAAGGCATAATTGCTGATGCAAAAACGATCTGTGGCATTCTGATGTGGTCCGCACAGAGTAGCTAATAGCAAAGCCATCCTGCTCAATTAATTGTCAGATGAACTGAAAATACGTTGTTTTTCTATGTTCGATACACGAGCATCCAGGCTTCTTAATGTATATCGGATTACTGCCATCGAAAAAAAGAAGTCGAACCAAAGAAAAACCGCTCCAAAAATTAAGAAAAAATCCCGGACTAGAAGATTGTTAACCAAAAATGCTACCAATAGAAAAGCTAGTCCAGCACCAGAAAGAAGCGAAGGCACCACAATAAGCGCAATTACACTCCCTGCACCCGGCCTATTTGATTCAATTTCTTGAGACATTTTCCTGTTACCTCTTCACCTAGAAGCTGATGTAGCTCTGTAGATCGTAGACGATTATTGAATTGGTAGATAGCAGATTCTTTAAAAAATTAAAGACAGTACTTCTATCACCTAATTGCTCTTTACGCTTCCTAAAATATTGTGCCACGATACTCTTAACGGATTCACAATATTTCATGACATCATTTGTTGGCTTAGATCTTTCTTGGACAGGTAAATATCCAAGTGGACTTTGTATATTTTCAGGAAATCACAAAGACATAAGTTGTACAACTGTCACAACAAAACAACTTACTACATTCGAACTCATGAAATTAATAAACTCTTTGGAAGAAGAGATTATTATTTCCGTAGATGCCCCTCTAGTGACCACTGAACAACGACAAGCTGAAAAAATTTTAATGCAGCTGTTCGGAAAAGCAAAAGCCCCCGCATATCCAGCAACACCAAAAATATTGGAAAGATTCAATTTTTGTGAAGGTCCAAAACTTGCCAAATTACTTGAAGAAAATCATTTTGAATTGGACCCGCATAACTTTTTATTAGGCTTAGACAAGAAAAAAGTTGCATTTGAAACCTATACACACGCTGCACATATACGTCTTTTTGGGCTTACAGAAAGAATTCCTTACAAGCGCCGAAAAGGTCGCAATATTAACTTCATAAAAAATGAACTTCAGCGATATCAAGATTACATGCAGGAAACACTTACATTGGAAGCCCCTGGAATTTTAACTAATGAGAAAATAAGGCTAATTTTAAATGCTTCAACTGTAGAAAAAGCAACTGGAACTACACTAAAGGACATTGAAGATACTTTAGATGGCTTAACATGTGCATTAGTTTCATATCTCTTCTGGCGTGATGGTAGTTCACACTGGGAAGCCCTAGGATCTTTACCTGATGGCTGTGTAGTTGTTCCGAAGATAGGAGCTTACACACTAAAATAACTGCAGGATTACATTCTATCTGGTGCACTCATACCCAGTAACTGAAGACATCGTGCTAACACATTACGTGCAGTCGACACTAACTTTAATCTAGCTGCCGTAAGTTCAGGGTCATCGGTTAAGACCTTCATGCTCGGATCACCCAACTGTTTAAAAGCATCATTAAATATATGAAAAGCGGTAGCAAAATCAATTGCATATCGCGCTAAGTGATGAGGCTCAGAAGTCTTAGCAACTTGTTCAATTACTTCAGGTAGACGCAACATCTGTCTTATCAGAGCTAGCTCATGTGCTTGTTGAAGTAAATTTACATCCCCTTTTAATAGTTCACGACCGTCTTCTCTAGCTCGTTCCAAAATACTTGCCATACGGGCATGTGCATATTGGATGTAATAAACCGGGTTCTCATTAGATTTTTTCACCGCAAGCTCAAGATCAAACTCCATCTGTGCATTCGGAGAACGAAGTAAGAAAAAGAAACGCGCAGCATCAGAGCCAACTTCTTCAATCAGTTCATCCAATGTTATGATTTCGCCACTCCGCTTTGACAATCGAACGGTTTCTTCTCCGCGTTTAAGAGTCACTAATTGATATAACAAAACTTGCAAATCGCACTCATAGCCAACCACTGCATTCGTAGCAATTTTGAGGCGTTCTACATGGCCATGATGATCAGCTCCCCAAACATCTATTACACGGGAAAAATTTCTTTTAGCAAATTTCTCGAAATGATAAGCAATGTCACTGGCATAGTATGTAGGTCGGCCATCAGAGCGAATTACGACATTATCTTTGTCCTCACCCAGTTCACTTGATGTAAACCACAAAGCATTTTCACGTTCGATTAACTGATTACTACCACCAAGAATACCCTTGACTTCATCCCAAACACCTTCTTCATAAAGGGTACTTTCACTAAACCAAGTATCATATTGAACACCAAAAGCTGACAACGTATTCCGTATATACTCAACCATCAAACTCGTACCCTGTTCACCAAACTGTAAACCTGGAGGCATTCCCAATTCAGCAAGGTATCCTTCACCGTGGTTTTCAACCATCTTTTGGGCAATTTCAATCATGTATTCACCCGGATACCCATTTTCTGGTAAAGCAACATCCCGTCCTAAAATTTGTTGGTATCGCGCGTACAAAGTTTCTACAAAAGCAGCTGACTGAGAACCTGCATCATTGATGTAATACTCACGACTAACGTCATAACCAGCGGCGGCAAGCACTGCAGCCAGAGTATCTCCTATCGCTGCCCCACGACCATTCCCCACATGCAAAGGTCCAGTGGGATTTGCTGACACAAATTCAATTTGTATTTTTGAACCTTGACCCAAATTTAAATCTGCCCAGTTCTCACCTTTTTCGCTTATAACTTCAACCTGTTCCTGTAACCACGTAGTAGTAAGGCGGAAATTTAAAAAACCAGGATTACTTACTTCAGGAGCAAAAATAATAGGATCTTCCGCAAAGGTATTTACAATAATTTCAGCGATTTCCATTGGTTTCTTGCCAGCTGAGCGTGCAAATCTTAACGGTAATGAAGTTGCATAATCTCCGTGCTCAGTTTCCTTAGGACGTTCAATATCAGGATCAGGAAACGGAATATCCGGTAATAAGCCATCAGCAATAGCCAAATCCACAGCAGAAGTAACCAAACCTGCTATATGGTCACGAATCATAAAATCATCAAACTCAGACATCAGTACCTATTTAGACAAGATTTCGAAATGAAAAGATTATATTAACACTCGACAAAGTTTCGAAGTTAGGTGAATTGTAGGGCCCTAGCTAGCCTCTTGGCAAAAATTAATACAGGTCAAAAACACAACTGATCCCTATACTGGTGCAAATACGGAAAAAATCCCATGAAATTGATCACACTCACTTTGAATACCTTCCGCACAATTATCTCGATCATCCTCGGTATTTTGGGATTGTTAAGTACAATAATCGGTGCCGGAATACTCCTGCTATTTGAACTAGCAGAAACATTTCTACAAAAATTAATGCATAAAATTTTTCAGAAATAACACTCTTGTTGATCAGTTAATTGTCAGACCAACTACTAATCCGGCAACTATCGCCACAAAAAGTATTCCAACCACCCATCCCAAATGCAAAAACCCAAAATGGGAACGGATATCTGAACGCATAGGCGCCTCTTCCTCCCCATTGCTACCACCTATTTGAACTTCAGACATTTCACACTCCTAAACCTATAAAAAACTCTAAATTAAATTTTATCTAAGAATATTAAAGAATTATTTAACCTAAGAATCGCAGTCGTTACGCTATAAGGCAAGAGGGACATCTAAATGGTACTTGATGGAAACGATCAGTTAATTATCGAGGCCAAATCTGTTAACAAAACGTATTACACCGGGAACGTTGAAGTTCCAGCCTTGCGAGGCGTTGATTTAAAAGTTCAGAAGGGTGAGATGCTAGCCATTATGGGCCCTTCTGGTTGTGGTAAAACTACTCTCCTTAATTGTTTAAGCGGTTTGGACACATTTGAAAAAGGTACCGTATCCATAAATGGTGAAGACATTACGCGACTGGCAGATAATGAAAAGACTGATTTTCGTGCTCGTGAAATGGGATTTGTTTTTCAAACTTATAATCTACTTCCTGTTCTTGATGCGGTTGAAAATATAGAACTTCCACTAATCGTTTCTGGGGTGCGCCCTTCCCTCGCACGAAAACAGGCTTTGGCTGCACTTGAACGTGTCAACCTAGTTGAATATGCAAGCCATCGTCCCGGACAACTATCCGGAGGACAACGCCAACGCGTTACACTTGCTCGATCTGTCGTAAACAATCCTGCAATCGTTTGGGCAGATGAACCAACTGGAGCACTTGATTCCCAAACTGCAACTGAAATTATGGACTTGCTTTGCGATCTGAATAAAAAAGAACATCAGACGCAGGTTATTGTTACGCATGCTCCCGAGGTCGCAAAGCTCTGCGACCGCACTATATATATGGCTGATGGATTGATCGAACGTGAAGAACTAGCAGAACAAACTACTTAGCCTATGGACCAACTTTTCGGCATATCGACTCAAACTTTGGCAACAGCTTGCATAATCATTACTGCGATTATTCTAGGTATCCTTATCATCGTTGCCTTACGTAATCCTGTGATGTTTAAACTTGGTTTGCGTAATATCCCGCGAAGAAAAACACAAACTGCACTAATCATCTTCGGGCTCATGCTTGCCACAGTAATTATTACAACAGCTTTTAGCACAGGTGATACTGTTTCAAATAGCGCAACCAAAGAAATATATTCATTATTAGGTGAAACTGACGAAGTAATTCAGTGGAACCGTGATGACTTTCCTAGACCAATAGATGAACAGCTAGTCTCACTGGAACATTTAGATACAATTATCGCTTCTTTAAAAAACGATCCTGATATTGAAGGATATTTACCTGTTCTTGCAGAACAAATACCAATTCGTAGTCGTTCCACCGGGCTCAACGAAACGAAATCGGTCATCGTTTCTTACCCGAGTGATGCTGCAAAAACTTTTGGCGGTCTTATTGATATCTCAGGAAATCCAGTTAATTTATCAGGTAACCAAATAGCCATAAATACCGATCTAGCAGATGCAATAGATGGAAAAATCGGTGATGAGCTGGATATATTTGTTAACAACCAAGCAATCCCAGTCGTCGTAATCGCCATTGTTCCTAAAAGCGTCCTAAGTGGAACCTTCGATGTCAGTAAAGGCAACTTACCAGGTGGGGCAGTTGCACTAGATTTATTAGGTCCCGCACTTGGCCTCACTGGTTACGTCCAAGCTGTACTCGTAACCAATACCGGCGACAGATATGAGGGGATGGAAAGAACAGACGTTGTCACCGAAAAAATTGAGGCCGTAATAGCCGAACTATATACCGAACCAGCAGGTAACCCTGGAGAAATCGATCCTTCCATATTCATAAAAGCATTAGAGAAAAATCT
>JBJKVN010000011.1:0-9850 GCA_045562595.1 Tepidiformaceae bacterium | reverse complement strand
TGATCGGCTCTAACATACTTCCTTGATCAGCTATTTGTTCGAGAGCCCAAAGACTTTCAAAACCCGTTTCCTCAGCTTTTTGTGCAAATGTTGCGATTTCAGCTAAATCAGAATTTCTTCCCTCAGGAAAAACTTGTGGTAGTCCGACACCTATAGGTACTGTTCCGTTCATCGATGCTCCTGTTTAAGCGATAGTTAAATACTTTCTAGTCAGCTCGTTGAAGCGCTAGAAGTAATGCTCTTTTTGTAAATACCTTTATCATTGCTCGGCGATATTCCTCCGAACCATGTATATCGTCACTAACTCTGCTAAGTTCATTACCAGAAATTTCACAGGCAGCAGCTATAGTTTCCGGATTTAAAATATTGTTAATTAATGCATTTTCTACAGCAGGTAGTCTTCTTGCGTGACTGGATGCCCCAGTGATTGCGATTCTTACTGCAGTGCATTTTTGGTTAGTGATAGTCAAAGAGACTGCAGTTCCGACGAGAGCATAACGTGATGCCCGTTGAGGTAATTTTGCGTATGCAGCAATTAAATTTTCTTCAAACTCTACCGCAATAAGTATTTCATTTGATGCTATATCAACCGTTAAAAAATCCTGGAAAAAATCTTCTGCATTAACACGTCTTTCTCCACTTGGTCCAACAATTATAATTGTTGCATTTAGGGCAATCATGACTGCAGGGAAATCAGCTGCTGGATCAGCATGAGATAAACTTCCTCCTATAGTGCCATGATTGCGTACTTGGACATCACCTATACCACCAGCAGTTTCTGCCAGTATTATTGCTTTTTTCTTTAAAAGGTCCGAAGAGGCAATTTCTGTGTGCGTTGTTGCTGCTCCTATGGTGATTACGTTTTCGTCTACAGTGATTCCATGCAGTTCTGGTATAGAGGCAATATCGATCAGTATTTTCGGTTCACTTAATCGCAGTTTCATTAAGGGGATTAGACTGTGTCCTCCGGCAAGTAATTTTGCATCATCCCCATGTTCAACTAACAGGCTTAAGGCTGCTTCAAGAGTTTGCGGCTTTTCATAGTCGAATGATGTCGAGATCATGATTCTTCTCCTTGGATAATCCCCCATAATTTTTCAGGTTTTAGCGGCATATCTATATGACGAACACCAAATTTTTGTAATGCATCTACCGCAGCATTTACGATGCAAGGAGTTGAGCCAATTGTTCCCGCTTCACCTACTCCTTTGGCACCTAGTGGATTTACTGGGGTAGGTGTTTCTGTCCGATCAAGTTCAAATTGTGGGAAATCTGTTGCACGTGGCATCACATAATCCATAAAAGAACCAGTGATCAGCTGGCCTTCTTGGTCATAAATCACTTCTTCAAACATTGCTTGGCCAATTCCTTGGGCAAGGCCTCCGTGTACTTGTCCTTCAACAATTAACGGGTTGATAACGTTGCCACAATCGTCTACAGCGACCATTTTTAATAATTTAGGTTCACCTGTTTCTTTATCAATTTCAATCATTGCAATATGACAACCAAACGGATACGTGTTGTTGTCCGGTTCAAAAAAAGCTTCTTCAGATAAACCTGGTTCCATGCCCTCAGGAAGCGGTACTGGAACATAGGCAAAGTTTGCAACTTCTGTGAAGTCAATTCCGATCTCAGGTGCGTCAGCAATCACTATTTGTCCGTTTTCGAACATTAGATCAGTTGGAGATGCTTCAGATTCAGTTAGCATAGTCGCAGCGAATTCCTTCATCTTTCCGCTAACTTTATTTGCTGCAAGCATCATGGCTGCTCCTCCAACCGCTTGCGAGCGACTTCCAAAAGTTCCAATTCCTTGTTTTACCACTCCGGTATCACCGTGAAGGATGCTGATATTTTCTAAAGGGACCGAAAAATGATCTGCCAGCATTTGTGAAAAGGTGGTTTCATTTCCTTGGCCATGCGGCGATGATCCTGTCGTAGCGGTTATCTTTCCGCCACGCTCAACTGTCACACTAGCAAATTCCCACCCCCCTGTGGGAACCGTTGCCGAGGGGCCTAATCCACAAACCTCAACATAAAATGATAGGCCTAAACCTACGAGCCTACCCTCTCTTTGAGCAGAGTTACGTTCTTCTTTAAGTTTTTCCCAATCTGCAATTTCCAAGGCACGATCCAGTGCAGCTTCATAATTCCCAGAATCATAAATTAAGCCTGGTTGGGTGGGGTATGGGAATTCGTCTTGTGGTATGAAATTCTTACGGCGTAGTTCTGCAGGATCGATTTTTAGTTCCCGAGCAAGCATATCTATGATTCTCTCGAGGAAATAAATACTTTCTGGTCGTCCAGCACCGCGATAAGCATCTGTGGGTGTTTTATTAGTAAACACTTCAGTTAGTCTGGATCGAACAACACCAAATTTATATACCCCATTTAACATCATTCCAGTCAGAGTTGGGATTAATGCAGTCAACAACATTTCGTAGGCACCGATGTCTGCAATAAGGTTCGCTTTGACTCCGAGGATAGTGCCATCTTTGTTCGCAGCAATTTCGATATCACCCAAAATGTCTCTACCGTGAATGGTTGACATAAATGCTTCAGATCTATCCTCAATCCACTTTAGTGGTTTACCTAACTGTTTTGAAAGAGCAGCAGCTACATATTCTTCGCCGTAAATATTAATTTTTGCTCCAAATCCGCCACCGACTTCCGGTGCGATTGCACGGACTTGATGTTCTCCAAGATCAGTCATCTGGGCTATAAAAGTTCTTAAAATATGGGGGTTTTGGGTAGAGCTCCAGATTGTGAGCGTATCCTTTCCTGGCTCAAAGTGTGCAATTACACCGCGTCCTTCCATTGCATTTGGTGCAAGACGTTGGTTTTTCATTCGTTGTGAAATAACTATGTCCGCGTTTTCAAATGCGGCAGTTACTTTGCTATCGTCAACCGCACTAAAAGTTGTAGCATCTGTTCCTGTACCGGCATATATCTCTCCAACTGCAACGTTGTTTTTAAAATCATCGTGGAGAATCACTGACCCGTCCTGTTGAGCATTTTCAGGATCGATCACGGCGGGCAATTCTTCAATTTCCACTTCAATTGCATCAGCTCCATCTCGTGCTAAATATCGATCATTTGCTACGACAACGGCGATAGGTTCACCAACGTAACGAACTTGATTGACCGCTACTGCCCAGTGGTCTGGGGCCGGAAATGGTGTTCCTATTGGCATGGGGTCTAGAAATTTAGAAATTTGTTCACCGGTATAGACTGCGATAACTCCAGGCATTTTTTCTGCGGTTTCAGTGTTTACGGTTTTTATAATTCCATGCGCTATATCGCTTCTACGGAAGGCCAGGTGAAGCATTCCGGGCAGTTTTACATCGTCTACATAGGTGGCTCGTCCCTGTATAAGCCTAGGGTCTTCGCGTCGTTTGACTCGTGTGCCAACAAGTTTTGGCAAAACAGGATTTCTATTCGTAGGTGTCATAGTTATATCCTTTCCGCTGCGTATTTAATGGCATTTACGATATTTTGATAGCCTGTACAACGACAGATATTGCCTTCAATACCTGATCGAATCTCATCGTCACTCGGATTAGGATTTTCTGTAAGCAGATTTGCTGCGGATAGAATCATTCCTGGCGTGCAATAACCACATTGGAGTCCATGTTCCTCCCAAAAACCTTCCTGTAATGGGTGTAAGTTACCGTCAGCAGCAATGCCTTCAATGGTTGTGATTACACAGCCATTAGCTTGGATTGCAAAAAGCGTGCATGATTTTGTGCTTTTCCCATTGACTAGAATTGTGCACGCGCCGCATTGGCTCGTGTCGCATCCAATGTGTGTTCCTGTAAGTCCTAAGCCTTCACGCAGTAGGTGTACCAAGAGCTGTCGTGGTTCTACTTCAAGAACATGTTCTTCACCATTAATTATGAGTGCAAGTGTTTTCTTACCAATGTTTTGAGTCGACATGGGGCCCACCTCGTAGTTTTTTATTTTTGTATAGTCAGTTGATTTTCCATAGACCTAAAAAATTGTCCAGCTAGTAATTCAGCAGTTCCTTTTATGAGTCTATTCCCTAGGCGAGCAATTGTCCCACGTGCGTTTACGTTACCAACATAAAAAACTGTTGTAGTGTTATCTGCTTCCTTCAATGTCATATCTACTTCAGCTTTAATACTTCCAGGCTTTCCTTGGCCTGTTACCTTGAGTTGATATGTTTCAAACGGTTGTTCATGCGAGACTTCAACCTCGCCCGTATAGGAGCCTTTCACAGATGCGATACCTACGCTCAATTGCAGTGAATATTTTTGGTTCCCAACTTCTTGCAGTTCCTCAATTCCGGGTATAGCCTGCCGTAGTGCTTCTGGATCTAGCAACAATTTCCAGACAATTTCTCGTTGTGCTTTAAACTTGTATTGCCCTTCAATCTCCATATCAACCTGCTGATCTATTACATTTGTTCACTAAAAAAATAACCCTGGGTATGTAGATAATCTAGCGATCGTCTTCTGATACGCCATCCTTCTTTCGTACGAATACATTCGTCTCTATATGTTCCGTATACACCAAAGTTTGTTCCAGTTGTAGTTGCTGGTGATTTTTTTCCCAAATCGTAAATTTCTGTCCCGGGAGGTGGCGAAATATGGGTAGCTATAACGTAGCTCCGTAGGGTAGCTTTTCCACCGATGCGAATACCATCTTTATTCGAAGGGCTTGTTTTAATGATCACTAGGGGCGGGGCGATTAAGTGTTGCGTACCTACAAAGCCTCCGAGAGCATTTGCTACGTAGTCAATCCATCCTTCCGCGCCGGGGACATTGATCGTTTCTCCACCTAGCTCTTCGAAGATAAAATCCTCACTAAAGCATTCTCTTAGTAACTCTGATCCTTCTTTCATGCTGCTTTCATCTTTACGGTGTCGTCCCCGTCCGATCAGATCCAGTGCATGTCCGTATTTTAGAGGTAGCTGTTGCAATTCTACGTGGTCCAATGCATTTTCGATTTCTTCTACTGTTGCCATGTTCTTTCCTTAATTCGTTTTTTTAAGTGAGGTCAAGATTTACGGGAGGGATTCATCGAATTCGTTTGCAATATGACCTGCCTGTTCAAGTGCTAGATATTCCTCATCGGTGATGTTTAATAGTTCACGATATACATATTCGTTGTCTTGCCCCATCGCTCTAGGGGCTAGTCTTATTCCTCTTTCTTCAGTTGCAGGTAATAAATACAGTGGTCTTGGGTAACGAAAAACACCTATAGGATCCTCAAGCTCTTGTTCTTGATAAATATCACGATCTAATACATGAGGATCATCAGCAATACGTGAAGCATCTAGGATTGGTGAGGCTGGTATTCCACTCTTCTGTAATTTATGAAACAGCTCTATATCGTCATGGTGTACTGTCCATTCGGCTATTTGCTTGTCTAAAAGGTCATGTTGCGCTGCTCTACCCTCCCCGGTTTTCAAAGCCTCGCTTTGCATCCAGTCTGGTTCTCCCATAAACGCTTTTAAGTTTTCCCATTCTTTATTGGTAGTTATGCTGATTGCAATCCAACGGTCACCTCCGGAGTGGCCACTTCCATCTCCGACAGGTTTACACGGATAGATTCCACTCGGTGATTCTTCTTCGTAAATGGAACGATTTCCGATTCGCTTTTCCTCTTTTTTATTAAGCGCAAAGTTCATGTACGCCTGTGCAAACATAGGAACAGCATTTTCAGATAAAGCAAGTTCTATTAGTTGCCCTGTCTTGCTTGTCTTACGTTTCCATAGAGCTGCCATGATTGCGAAAGCCATTTGAGTCCCCGCAATATAGTCGGCAGCAAAGACTGAAGAATTTGTATCCGGGCTTTCGTCAGGATAACTGCGAAGTAGAGAATGTCCCATAGTTCCTTCAATGTGTGCGCCGAATGTACGGGCCTCGCGATATTTGCCAGTTAGACCGTAGCCGGATGCTCGCAAAAAAATCATCTGGGGATTTTTCTCCTTAAGCCATTCCCAGGTGATCCCTAGTTTCTCCATAGTTCCGGGTACACTATTTTCAACTGCGACATCACAGATTTCCGCTAGTTTTCCCAATATCTCAAGCCCCTCTGGTCTCCTGATATCAGCTGTGAACGCACGCTTATTTCTAAAAAAGCTTATGAACATGGGATTGTAATTCCATGGGCGTGGACCGGGCTCATTATTAGGATATCCGTTTAGCCAGCCATTACCCACCTGTGTCATTTCTCTTGGAGGACGTGCTATGCCAGCACGTGTTGCGGGCTGCCATATGTATCGATTTTCGTGTTTTAGTACCTCAGCTCCTAGGTCGGCGAGGATAGCTGTTGAAAATGATCCAGCCCAAACTCCTGTTAGGTCTAGAACTCTTATCCCTGAAAGTGGAAGCTTAGCTGGCATGGAGGGATATTAGCGCTCGTCTTGCCAGTTGTCATTTTCTTTAATGTTCCTTAAGAAACATTTGTAAACTAAACAACAACGTGTTCTTGGTATTCTCCGTAAACTCGACGCCACATGTTACAAATTTCTCCCGAGGTTGCCCCTACATTCACAGCATCAAGAATTAAAGGCATTAAATTTTCATTGCCTGCTTCACTGGCTTTTTCTAGCGCGCGCATAGCCTCCCCCCAGGCATCAGCGTCACGTTCCGTCTTGAGTTTTTTCAAGCGAACTAAGTGCCTGCGTTCTCCCTCAGGATCCATCTTTAAGATTGGAATTTCTAGTGGCTCATCTGTGATGAAATCATTAACACCAACGATCGTACGTTCACCGCTTTCGACTTCTCGTTGGAAGCGAGCTGAAGCATCAGCAATTTCTTTTTGGAAATAGCCTGTTTCAAGAGCAGGAATTACTCCACCGATCTCTTCAATGCGCTCAAAGTAAGCACGTGCTTCTTTTTCCATGTCATCAGTAAGTTTTTCAAGGAAATATGATCCACCCAATGGATCTACAGTATTAGCAACGCCAGTTTCATGCAGCAGTACTTGTTGTGTTCGGACTGCTAGCCTAACCGCCTTGTCTGATGGCAATGCAAGAGCTTCGTCCATTGAATCTGTGTGGAGTGATTGTGTACCGCCTAAAACACCAGCTAGAGCTTGGATTGCTACACGTACTAGATTCACCTCTGGTTGCTGTTCCGTTAAGGAAACTCCGGCAGTTTGAGTGTGGAAACGCATCAACCACGAACGTGGCATTTCTGCACCAAAATCTTCTCTCATGACACGAGCCCATAGTCGACGAGCAGCCCTGAATTTAGCTATTTCTTCAAAGAAATCATTGTGACAGTTAAAGAAGAAGGAAATTCGAGGAGCAAAACTATCAACGGAAAGACCTCGGTCGATTCCCCACCGTACATATTCGATGCCATCGGCCAGTGTGAATGCTAGTTCTTGTGCTGAGGTAGAGCCGGCCTCGCGAATGTGGTATCCGCTGACACTAATTGGATTCCAGCTAGGCATCTCATTTGTAGCAAATTCTACTGTGTCAGTAACGAGTTTCATTGAGTCACGTGGTGGGAAAATAAACTCATTCTGAGCAATATATTCTTTGAGTATGTCGTTCTGTAGCGTTCCTGCTAATGCGGAACGGGGCACGCCTCGTTTTTCAGCTGCTGCGATAAATAGTGCCCAAATTACTGGTGCAGGGCTATTGATTGTCATCGAGGTTGTAATTTTGTCTAAGGGTAAATCTTGTAATAGGATTTCCATGTCTTTAATGGAGTCAACTGCAACTCCGCACGAACCGAATTCCCCTGCGGCCCAAGGCTCATCATGGTCATAACCCATTAATGTAGGCATATCAAAAGCGATAGAAAGACCGTTATTTCCAGCATTCAATAAATCGTGGTAGCGGGCATTTGTCTCTTCTACTGAACCGAAGCCGCTGAACATTCTAATTGTCCAACTTTTCCCTCTATATCCAGTTTTATGGACGCCTCTTGTATATGGATATGAACCAGGAAGGTTGATGTCTTTTTCGTAGTCAAGATGATCTATATCTGTTGGGTCATACAGACGATTGATAGGCCGACTTGAAATTGTTGTGTACGGCCCCGATCCCTCTCTGCCTTCGGCAGCAACACTGTCTTCATAATTTTGCCGTAATTCTGAATCTCGACCCTTTTTATTTAACCCACTCACGATTACTCCTTAATGTACATAACGTCTAGCATGCAGCCGTTATTGTCTCTTTATATTACATCCTGCTCTTAGGCTGACGGAAATGGTTGAAATCCAATACGAGGATCTTCAAACTTTGGTTTTTCAGGTTTCTTATATTGCACTTCGATTACCCCATCCTTGATCCGTAAAGGAAACGTTGCGATGGGTCTAAATGCAGGTAATGCTGTGGCTGAACCATCTGTAACATCAAATTTTGCACCATGCCGTGCACATTCTATTTCGCAACCAACTAATCTCCCCTGTCCAAGGGGGGCATCATCATGCGTACATAGATCTTGAATTGCGTAGTATTGGCCTTCAGCGTTGCATAACAGTATTTGTGTATCTTCAATCGCAACTTGCACAACCTCATTAGGCTTGAGCATTCCTTCTTCACCTACTGAAGTAAATGGTATTTCTTCCTCTTCGCTCACTGGGCATTCCTTTCAGCGTAAATCTGTATCGTCACAGCCCTATTAGTGTATAGGTTGTTTCTTTTAGCGGTCAGGTCCCTCGATATAATCAGTAAGAGTTTTGTGCATGTGTCGGATGCGACGCTCTCGATAGTTAATCAGTAAACCCTTATACGCTTTTGAGCTCATCCCTTTCTGCACCCTTGGCAGGTTGTAGGAATCTTGATCTAAACCTAGTCCTAACGAAACTTCACCATGTTTATAGGTTTCGTGTTTTGGTCTTGGGGGAGGCTCAACGCTACTTCTTCGTCCTGCATCTGCATCTGCACCATTGTGCGTGACCACGGCAGGAATTAGCGCAAAGTTCTGTAGGTCATAGAACATTTTATTGGGATCAGTTGGATGCGGACGCTGTCGGAACATCATAAATCCACCTGCGTGGGTATTGAAGGTCAGATTTGGGAAGATGTAGTAGTGATAGTCGTCCGTCATCTGATCATCATTCAAGTCTGAGAAATCCATACCAGCAGCTTCGGCCTTCTCTCTCGTTGCCTTTTGCATAGCAGGCC
This sequence comes from Tepidiformaceae bacterium, assembly GCA_045562595.1. Classification (GTDB taxonomy): domain Bacteria; phylum Chloroflexota; class Dehalococcoidia; order Tepidiformales; family Tepidiformaceae; genus JAKUNN01. The sequence goes on along the minus strand of JBJKVN010000011.1, from coordinate 741 downwards.
GAACGTCTGCCATGTTGCCATCAAATGTTTCCGGATCAATGCCAGCTGTAAGCATCATCCCTTTAAGTGAACTTGTTATTTCATCTTGATTTGGATAGCGAGGACTTACCAAACCGAAGGGGACGAGATAGCGATTATGTCGTTCATAAAGGTCGATTTGTACATTGATATCATCGAGTGATTCGAGAATCTGTGGATGAATACCCTGGACGTGGTAAACCTCGTTGAAGGCATCTACTGAAGCTTTCCAGTTTGTATCCCACTCGATTGTTCTATCCTGAATGAGATACATATCTTCGAAATGATATGCGTCTAGGTGTTCAGGGATTATGCCGAGGAATTCTTCCAAGGGCTCACAATCCTCATTCATGTTAAACCAAACAGTGCCGCCCCATGTATCACATGGAAGTTCTACCAAACCGGTTTCTGTTGGTACGCCCTGGGTAAATGTGTACTCATCTGGTACACAAACGAGGTGACCTTGAAGGTCAAACTCAAAGAAGTGATAGGCACACTGGAATGTTTCAGCATGACCGATGCCAGCATTACGAATCTGGTTTCCACGGTGCGGGCAAACGTTATAGAAGGCACGTATTTTATCTTCAGTTTCACGGACAATAAGAATTGACTCACTACCTAATTCTGTCGTGAAGTAATCACCAGGGTTTGGGATATCCTGCAGACGGCCAGCCCAATTCCAGACCTTTGTCCACATACGATCCCATTCAAGTTCCATGTACT
>JBJKVN010000010.1:0-10093 GCA_045562595.1 Tepidiformaceae bacterium | reverse complement strand
ATGTCTTGAAGTTGAAGATATGCCATATTTGCAGTGTACCTTTGTGTTGCGAAAGGGTTAAATTAACGTCTCCGAATTAAACCCCTTTTTGAAGCCTCTTGAATTATTTGAAGGACATTTGTAGCTGCCCCCTTACGTATGCTATCGGTTACAGCCCAAAGCATCAGCTCATTAGTAGTATTACCTTGTCGAATGCGACCCACCAAAACATCGTCAATGCCTGCGGCATCCAAAGGCGTAGGGTAAATTTCATTTTTTACATCATCTTGGACAGAGACTCCAGACATAGACTGAATCTGTTCACGCGCTTTTATTGGTTCTATTGGGTGTGTAAATTTTGCCCAAATAGAGAGCGCGTGTCCGAAAAAAGTAGGGATACGAACACAGGTTGCATTAATTGCTATGTCTGGTGAGTTTAAAATTTTCCTGGTCTCATTTAACATTTTCAGCTCTTCCTTGGTTGAGCTATTTTCTGCAAAGATATCTATTTGAGGGATTGCATTAAATGCTATTTCGCGAGGTTGTACTCCTGAAGGCCTGGAATCTCCTTCAAGAGCAGCTTTCGTTTCAGAACGCAGTCCTTTTATAGCAGCACCTCCTGCCCCTGCTAGTGCTTGGTATGTGCTAACAACAATATGTTGAAGGGGGTTTTCTTTATGTATAGGAGCTAATGCGAGGACTAGTGGTGTGGTTGTGCAATTAGGCTGACTCACTATTCCCTGATGCCATTCGAGATCGTTCGCATTTACTTCAGGTATTACCAAAGGTACCTGTGGGTCCATTCTATATGCACTTGAATCGTCTACTACAAAGCTGCCATGATTTTTTGCAATTGGTGCAATCTGTTGAGATACATCAGATGTGGCTGTAAGGAAAACAACCTCATCAGTTTCATTAAATTTTTCCGGATTTGTTTCTTCGACAATAATTTTCTGGTCCCGAAAAAAAATTTCAGTCCCGGCACTGCGTTGTGTTGCGAGGATCCTTACCTTCCCAACCGGGACATTTTGCTCATCTAGGATTTTTAAAAATTCCCGACCAACAATTCCTGATCCACCAACGATAGTAATATTGTGGGTTTCCATTAGGGGATAAACCTTAACTGGCTTTAAGTACTTGTACTTGCTGATGGGACAGGGTTTGATTCCTCATTTACGTCGACAGAATCATCCTCATCAGAAGAGGTGTCCGCATTAGCATCTGTGGTCGAGATAATTTCCATTTGCTCAAGACCATCGATGCTAAAACCTAAATCACCGATCTCACATAAAAAACCACAATATGTCAGTCTTAGGGAGCTGGTTGATTTAGATGCACGGTAATGTAACCCGCAGCTGTCGCATTCAAAAAGTTCCTCACCGTCTTCATCCAGAATAGTCAAAGGGAGTTTGCTTGCTGGATGTTCATTAGAGGTAGCTGCGTTTTTGATGTCCACCATAGCAAGCATAATGCTACGCTCTTTTTCCTTATTGCGCACTTTTTAGTTAGTTTTGTTTTTTATGAGGTTTAATTAAGCTGTTGTGCTAACAGTTTGTTTTTTGATGATTAAATCGAGTACAGCAGTAGTAAATCGATGTACAGCAGTAGTATATTAGTGCCAACTCTTTTTATCCTTTGAGAGGACGGTGATTACAATGAAGCGTTTAGTGGCTTTTGTCATAATTCTGATTATTGGCGTTGCAGTTGCGTTAGGACTGAGGAAACGCCATGAAAATGATGAATTCTTGGATGACCTTGACTAAAATTTTTAAAAAGCGGGACTATTTCTTGTCGACTGAAGATAATAAGGAATGGTGAAGTACCGTTCAGTAGTAACAGGTTGCGGGATTGTAACTGCCGCGGGAAGTGGCGTTCAGGTTGCGTGGGATGCATTGAAATCCGCGCAAAGTCTCGGGCGTTTCTTAGATAGCACTGAAGAGTCACCTTCGTTTCAGGGTGCTTTGTTACCAAGTAATTATCGGCCGAGTCCAGAAATTCCGAAGAATGTTGTCCACTTTTTGGATAGGCCATCGATGATTGCCTTGGATGCTACATTTCAGGCACTAAAAGAAGCTAATTTATCTAGTGGTAGCGGAGATGCGCGACGTTTTGCGATTTGTGATGGTCTTGCATATCGGTCTCCTGGGCAAGCAGCATTATTTTCGCCGTACGGGCAGTTAATAGGAAATGTATTAGGTATTCGTGGACCCGTGGTTTCTAGTACAGGGAATGAATCTAGCGGGCTGGCTGCTCTTGCTGCAGCAGACAGATTTTTGCAAACAGATAGCGTTGACATTGTAATTGTGACCGCCACGCAAACAATACAGCCTAAAATAATTACACATTTGGCAGAGCAGGGTGCATTAGCATCTACTGAGAGCGCCCCATTTGATAAAAATTCGACAGGTTGCATTCCAGGCGAAGCGGCTGTCAGCATAATTCTTGAACGGGAAGAATTTGCCTTGAATCGTGGTGCTACCGTAAAGGCTCGTATCGCTGGCCTGGGAGAAGTGTTTGATCCAACGGTAGAACCGCTCCAAATGCCGAGTAGTACAGAAGCTGGCCGTTCTACTCAAGAAGCCCTTGGAAATGCTGGCTATCTTCAAAATCAAATTGATCATGTAGTCGCTTCAGCAGACGGACGGCTGGAGAAAGATTCTGCAGAGGCTGATGGTTTGATGCGTACTTTTGGTAGACATGCGTATTACGCAACAGTTACAGCTGTTGCTGGGGTTTTTGGGGAAACTTTTGCTGCCTCGGGCCTTTTAGGCCTAGGTATCGCTTTAGAAGAGATGCGGTTGGGTGAAGTGCTTCCTGTGGCAGGTCTGAGTAGTCCTATCGAAGGGGCAGATTTGGCTTATATCCTTGAGCCTCGTTCGGAAAACTTAGATTGTGTCTTGGTTTCTTCCCTAGGTATAGGGGGAAATGCAGTGGCTTGTGTTTTACAGAGTTATGATTAGAAGCTTTTTACAGACATTTCGTTAAGATAGTCGGAGTGGTTAACTAAAGCCGCGGGGAATTCGTTATGGAAATAACTTGGTTAGGGCGTAGTTCTTTTCGATTGCAGAGTCGTGATGCAGACGTAATAACTGATCCTTTAGGACCAGAAAGTGGATATGGACCTGCGAAAAGCGAAGCAGATATCGTGACTGTATCGCGAAGGGATATTCCTAGCATTGGTTTTATTGATGGAGTTAAGGGTAGTCCAAAGGTTTTAAATGCAGCGGGTGAATACGAGATTCAAGGTACCTTAGTAACAGCTACACCGTGTGCTCTTGAGGAGGGTGGAAGTACAACAGTTTTCACTTTTGAGCTTGATGGTATGAAGGTTACGCACTTAGGTCTTCCTGATCAGATCCCCCCAGATGCTATTACTGAAGTGGTTGTTGATTCAGATGTTTTGTTGTTACCAGTGGGGTCAGGGGGTTCACTTGAGGCTAAGGAGGCTTGGGATTACGCACAGAGATTAGAATGCAAGGTCGTTATCCCGATGAATTATAAAACGGAACGAGAGTGGGAGTTTTTGGAAACTGTAGATAATTTTTTGGCTGAGGCCGGGGCTCACCCCGAGGAGAAGCAAAAGCTTTCATTGTTAAGAAGCAAACTACCAATCGATCTTTCTATAGAATTGTTAAAACCCAGATAAATTATAAATTTCGAACCAAAGTCTCTGTCTTTGCTGAGGTGAGATTACGCAAAGGGTGAGTGCCTGGAGCCATGTCTTTCCATCTGGTAAGGCTTTTGTTTACTTGTGCGGCCATAGCAGTTTTATTTGGCGCTTCTAGGATAGGGCTTCCAGTCGGTGAGGCTATAATGCCGCCACCAGGCCATTTCCCGACGGTATAAACACGATTTTCATCACTTCGGGCTTGGACGATTTTTGAATTCATTGGATGCTTATTAAAGGCTGACCAGAGGAGAAATTCTGCCCCTTCTAGAGTAAGAATTCTTGCGATTTCAGGGACTAATGCTTCATCGCCACTTAAAATCCCAACATTTCCAATAGGGGTTGATATTACAGGCGCATTAGTGTTGCCGTTTGCTCCTTCCCTACCATGAGTGGCTTTATGAAGAGTTGTACCTTCTGCTGAAAGAAATACTGCAGTCTCATTTGATGTACATCCTTTATCTCGAACAGCGAAGGAAAGTGCTCCACCTTCTTCTCGTACAAGTGTGGTTAGTTCCGGTAATGATGAATCCCATCCTTCCGGGGCCTGTAAACCCGCGATTAGAACAATGTCGCAATCTTGTTGACGTAAGTTATAAAAACAACTTCGTAAAGTTTCGAAATCAAACCAGTTATCTTCTAATTCAGCGATACCAATTCGATGATTTTCTTTATCTGGGATGATGGGCTCTTCGGCCAAAATTTTCGCAACAGACTTTTCCCATGTTGTGGTGAGTGTTCGATAGAGTTCTGGTTTTCTAGGAACTGGAATCTCTCTACTTGCGCCCTCAAATCTGTGAGTTAACACCATATCTCCTTCGGTCGGTGCTGTTTTTACCTTTTCGCCGTCAGGATTAATTATGCAAGAACGCCCTGCGTATATGATGGTTTCATTTTCTGTCCCCCATTTGTCCGCAGCAGCTACCCACACACCATTTTCAAAAGCTCGGACAGGCATCAAATATTCACATTGAGGAGTATAAAGATCGGCTACATTTGAGCCATGAGAAACCCATGCAGTGAGATCTACAATTAACTCGGCACCGTTTAATTTGAGTGTTCGTGCAATTTCTGGTTGTCGCCCATCCGCACAAATCAAAATCCCAAAATCTACAAAATCCGTTTTAAACACAGGAAAAGATTGCCCTTCCTCAAACCAATTGTTGTCAAAATGCCATAGGTATGTTTTGTCATATTGGCCGCATTGGTTTCCCTCAGGATCAAAAACGACACCACTGTTGGTAAGTTTGCCGTTTACAATTGGCGCGGCAAGTCCTGCAACGAGCCAATACCCGTATTTCTTAGCTTTTTGTCCGAGTAAGTCACAAATTTCTGAGTATTTTCTTACCCCTTGCCTGTCATAAGGTTGTTGACTTTTTAGATAGTAGGCTGGATAACTGCATTCAGGGAGTAGTACGAGGTCTGCATTCTTTTCACCTGCTTCATCAAGTAATTTCAAGATTCTTTCTAGGCTCAGTTCTGCTTCTTCAAGATCTCCTGCACGAAGTTGGCAACACGCGATAGTAAAAGGTTTCATAGCTTTCTCTGCAGTTCACGATACCCGTTGTAGACTAAGCATATACCACGGAGAGGTGTCCGAGTGGTTGATGGTGCCGTTCTCGAAAAGCGGTGTACAGCAATGTACCGGGAGTTCGAATCTCCCCCTCTCCGCCATGTATTATGATTAAAAAAAGTGTTTGAAAGGATATGTTGTGGGAACTAATTCTGAAACTAGTAAAAACGCTACCCCTGAAACAGAAAGATCTGCTGTGATCTCTGATTACCTAAATTTATCAGTGGGAATTATTGAGTCAATTTATGACTTAACTAAAGAGGCCCCAACATTAAAAATAAATGGCTCAGTTGAAGAGATAATGTTTGCTCTGAGTGCTGCCTATACTGCTTTAGACAAAAATTGTAATTTTACTGCTATTTACAATGAACTTAACCGTATACATGGTGATCGCTCATTGTTGGAAAAAGTGCCTGAGGTCGCCAATGATGCAGATGGTATGGATGTAGATATGTTACGGTGGTCGGCCAATCATGAAACTCGCTATATTCGGTTGAATGAGAAGGGAAGAAGCGAAGCTCAAAAATTGCTTGGAGAAAACCTATAGCTTGGAGTTTTTTCTCAACAGCAAACGACAAGACTGGCTACACCATCTACGTTTGTGTTGCCGATGTTTGTGAAACTCTTCTGGATTATTAGTATTGGTACACACTGTTATTCCTTGTTCGGTCGCAAGTAATAAACGTCCGTTGTTATTTTCTGGTTTTTCTTTCCTTTTATAAACTAGTTCGTTGCAATATATACAAGGTCTAAATCTTGAACGTTTTAGAACATTCTTACATCCCGAGATTTTTTTCAGACTACCATCTTTATCTGACACCTCTTTATCAAAGTACCCGTTACAATTTTCGAAGTCGATATTTGGAATTTCTGTAAATTCTTCTGCAAGAAGAAACCAAATAAAAGTTATTAAATTTTTTGGAGGTGTAACGGTTTGTATTTTACGAGTCCGGATCTTGTTTCCTGGAATTTCTTTTTTTCCATCTAGATCAAGAGGGTTTTCAATAAGGTCGATATTCAAGTTTTTGAATTTAAACTCATTAAGAGCTTCTAGGTTTTTTTGAATTGTTTCTTTTACTAGATTAATTAAATCTAGGTAACTTACATTCCAGGTTGTGGAAATACTATTTAAATTTCCCTGTGACTGAGTTGTTTCATGATCGGAAATTTTACGAGCAGCCCAAGTGGCAGGTGTAAAGATGAGGTTGGAGCTTAAGCTAGGCCGCACTCTTAGGGGGTTAGGAACAGTAAGTATTAGTGATGCGGCTTCTTTAGTTGTTATTTTGTTTGGATCGAGCCCTATTTTTTCTTTATATTTTGTTCGCCTGAAGAGATTAAACACTTGAACGATCCACCAGACGATACCCGCATGGGTGAAAAAATCATCGAAAAAATTTCTATTTGTAAGCAAATTAACTTTAAAGTTTTCACTCTTTTCATCTTTGATGTCTGTTAGGTTAACGTCTTCATTGGAGTACAGTAGTCCGTATAGATTTAACCACTGACCTATTAAAAAACTTCCATCCTTCATATTGTCTGACGCTGGGGAAAGTATGCCGTCCTCGTAAATTTTTGCGAGTCTTCTATGTGCAGTTGTGGCAGCAATTACCGGTTTGTAAACTTTTGGGAAACTGGCCGTAATTTCACCTGTTCCAGAAGTAACTTTCCGGTAGTTCTTCCATTCGAAATCAGGGTTTATTGCCTGTATTTGCATTGGCCATAGCTTACGTGGCTAGATCGGCAATGAACAATTGATGGTTCCTCTTCGATTTTTCCAGAAAATTTAATCAGTAGGGATTTCTGCATCAGCGAAAGCATCGTAAAAGGGTAAGTATGGCTTTATATCAAGGACAGGGGTGTTATCGATAACATCAAGACCTTCCACCTCTAGTTTGTTTCCTGCACGGTTCAAAAGTTTTACAGAACTGACTGCTAAATGATTTGGTCTTAGCTGACTACGAGTTGCAAAAATACCTACATCTTCAATACGTGATGGTTTTTCTGGAGCATTTGCTGCGAGGTCAAGATAGCAGACAAGGATGATATGGCTATAGCCTTCAATTCCATGAAGATATTCAACGTATTCTGGTTTAACTTCAACAATGCTTTTGATGTTTTCCCAACCCGAGGGCCTAGGTTTTTTTATGTTATTTCTGACCAAGGCGATTGGCTGTAAATTCACATCTGTTGGGGGCTGAGGTCTTACAAATGGACTGTTACGTGAAAAGGGATTCCAAGATGACATTTTTCCTCAATTTGTTCGCGTGAAAGGTGCTCGCGCTGGTACAATATAGTGAAAGAGATTGTGCATTTTATGTCGCCTCTTTGGATTTATTAAACCACTTTAAAATTTTTCCCCCAAAGGAAGTTATGGTTACCGAAAAAGCGCCTCCTGTTGCCACTAATGATCAGTATACTGCCGATAATATCCAAGTCTTGGAAGGACTGGAGGCTGTCCGTCGTCGACCCGGCATGTACATCGGTACAACCGATGTTGCTGGGCTGCACCATTTGGTTAAAGAGCTTGTTGATAATGCAGTTGATGAGGCTATGGCTGGCTATTGCGATCGTGTAGAAGTGATTTTTCATAATGATGGGCAATGTACGGTTCGGGATAATGGCCGCGGGATTCCAGTAGGTGTGCAAAAGCAGACCGGGCTTACTGCAGTGGAAACGGTTTTAACGGTTTTACACGCAGGCGGAAAATTTGGTGGGGGTGGCTACAAAATAAGTGGTGGTCTTCACGGTGTTGGTGCGAGTGTTACTAATGCGTTGGCGGAAAAGCTTATCGTTGAGGTTGTTCCTGACCCCATCGCGCAAGGAAAAAAGCATGGAGGTAAGGTCTACAGGCAAGAGTATGCTTGTGGAGATCCTCAATCCAAACTTAAGGCTTCTCCATTGAAGGATGATCGCTCCTGTGGAACCACTATTACATTTCGGCCGGACTCTGAGATTTTTGAAACGGTTGACTTTGATTTTGATATTGAGTCTGGGCGATTGCGACAATATGCATATCTGACCAAAGGTGTCTGGTTCCATCTTCTGGATGAAAGGACCGGGCAAGAGGTTAATTATTATTTTGATGGCGGGATAAAAAGCTATGTTAGGCATTTAAATAGTGGTCGTTCGGTGCTTAACCAGGATCCAATTTATGTGGACCATGAGGTTGAGGGAGACCTGATCGAATGCGCATTGCAATATAACGATGGTTTTCAAGTGCATGAGTACACTTTTGCGAATGGCATAAACACAATTGATGGTGGTACGCATCTAACAGGTTTTAGAAAAGCTCTTACACGTGTGCTCAATGATTATGCGCGTAAGAATAAATTGCTAAAAGACGGTGATCAAAACCTAACAGGCGATGATGTTCGTGAAGGTTTGATTGCTATAATTTCGGTTAAGCTTCCAGAGCCTCAATTTGAAGGCCAGACGAAGACTCGTTTGGGTAATCCAGAAGTTGACTCGCGAGTGCAGAGCGCTTTAAGTGATGCAATCGGTCAGTATTTAGAGGAACGACCTAGTGATGGCCGGGCGATCATTGAAAAAGCAACCACTGCTGCACGTGCACGTGATGCTGCGCGAAAAGCACGTGAACTCGTACAGCGAAAGAGTGCTCTTGAAAGCGGCAATTTGCCTGGCAAATTAGCTGATTGTTCTAGTCGTAATCCTGGCGAATCTGAAATCTTCATAGTTGAGGGAGATAGTGCAGGTGGATCAGCTAAACAGGGGCGAGATCGTCATACACAGGCTATTCTTCCTCTCTTCGGGAAAATTCTTAATGTTGAGCGTGCACGCCCCGATAAAATGTTGGGTCATGAGGCGATTAGGTTAATTATCTCTGCATTAGGTACCGGTATTTCCACAGGTGTCGAATCGGAGGCAGAAAACTCTGCGGCAGTGAATGGATATAACGAGGAAAAGTTGCGCTATCACAAAGTGATCATCATGACTGATGCAGATGTTGATGGTGCCCACATTCGGACTTTACTCATGACGTTCTTTTATCGATATATGCCCGAATTAATTACTAATGAACACTTGTACATTGCACAGCCACCTCTGTATCGGGCAGGAACCGGGGACAAGGTGGAATATTTTTACAATGAAGAAGAGTTGAAGTCTTGGCAAAAGGGACGCAAGCGGAAGTCCAACGTACAGCGCTTTAAGGGGTTGGGCGAAATGAATGCCGATCAATTATGGGATACCACTTTAGATCCTGATACACGTACTTTGTGGAAAGTGGATGTTAATGATCCAATGGAGGCAGATAAATTATTCAGTGAACTCATGGGTGATGAGCCCCTGCATCGACGGAGATTTATTCAGGCTAATTATAAAGAGGTGCAAAATCTTGATGTGTAGTTGTTTTCCAAAGAACAAACATGATTGTTAGATAAATGCCAGAACAATATGTTGCAACAGATAAACGTACAGGCCTTGAGGTTTCGGTAACGGGTGATTTTCCACCCCATCATGATGACAGAATCCGTATTGCCCGTACGAGTACTCTGTTTACCAGGCTCATGTCGACAATATTAGGAAACCCTAGTGAGGCAGAGCGGCGTGATCAGTTTATAGCCATCGAGACACAACTTGAATTAGCTGAAGCCTTAATACGAGGAGATATGCAAGAAGTGCAAACTCTTCTTCAGGCTACCTTAGAACGAATGGGTCTTGGACCAGAGGAACTTGATGAGGCGGCTCGTAGGATTTTGCAAGAGTTTGGTGATGGCCAAATCGAGAAAGGTGTGGATGGTCCTGGTCTAGATTTGGGGAATGCCCCTTTGGAAATGCCTCAAGTTAGTGAAGATAGTTTGGGCGATGTAAACGATGAGGCTAAGGATGGGGGAGCTGATGAAGGTGAGGGAGCT
>JBJKVN010000009.1:0-89361 GCA_045562595.1 Tepidiformaceae bacterium | reverse complement strand
TGTAGCAGAGGCAAGAATGCTAGAAATAATTGTATTGATGCAAACACTTTTACCACTTCCAGTTGCACCCGCAATTAAAAGATGGGGCATTTTGGCAAGATCTGCAACGACGGGCTTACCAGAAACACCTTCCCCTAGCGCAATAGCGAGCTTAGATTTTTGTGACATATTTCTGAATTCTTTTGACTGCATAATTTTGCGTAACGTAACAATTGAGGACGTACTATTTGGAACTTCAATGCCTACGATTGGACGTCCAGGAACGGGAGCCTCTATACGTAAACTAGGTGCAGCCAATGCAAGAGCCAAATCACTCTGTAACGCAGTAATTCGATTAACTCGTACACGTGTCCGGGAAACTTCCACTTCTTCACTAAGTGCTCTTCCCTCAGAATCAGTGAGTACTTTTCCATTATCATCACGTAAAACGGTAGATTTCGTTTTTACCGCCCAACCTGGTTCAACACCAAATTGAGTAACTGTCGGGCCTTCGTTAATTTCTACAACAGACGCATCAACGCCAAACGAGGCCAACGTATCCACGATTAACTGCGCACGTGCATCATTATTGCCAGCATCTTCCGTCTTAAGGATAGGTTCTTCAAACAATTCAAATGGGGGCAATTCCCACCCACCTCGGGAGGAAATTCTTTCAGTTTCGTCACTATCTTCTATTTCAGGATCTAAATCATCAAAGGGTAAGGGAATAGAAGCTGGCAAAGAAATTTCCACCTCATCAACCGGAACCTCTTCGTGAATCGCTTTTGAACTTGGTACCACTACCCCGGTATCACCAGCAGGACGAAAAACAACCTGGCGATTAATTACTGCTATATTGTGTGCTAATCGATCACCGCCAATTACTGGTTCTGACGATGAACGCTGATAAAACTGTTTCAACTGATGAAACACACTTCGACTGGAACTTTTCACAAACCTGAGAGAGAAATAACCTATGGACTGGATAAATCGCTCATTCCAAATCCATTGTGCAAATTGAGGCACCTTCACTAACAAAAAACGCTTCGTTAAATCTGGAGCAAAAGAAACAATTGCCAACAACATCCAAACTAACCAAATACAAATTGCTATATAGCCATCAACAAAAGCTTGACCTACATGTCCCCCCAGAGAAGTCTCTTGAATACGAACATTCCCGATATTCCAATCAATAACAAGAAAACCTAAGATACCCCATAGAAATAGGCCAGCTGCGCAGAAACCCACAACAAACCGTAAATACTTTTGAATAGGAACAGCACCACCCCATCTCCTATGTGCAAAGAAAATCACGGATAGGACTACAGGCAATACAAAACCTACACCTAATAAACTAAAAAGTTGCTCAAATAAATAAGTTAGGAACCTATCTAAACCCCAAATTAGATGAGTAACCATACCTGCAACGACAAGAAGTCCGAAACAAAGCAATAGGGTAGTCGGACGGCTAGCTACTGTCTTAAACTTTTTAAACCGCGCAAAAAAGTTTAATGTGGTTGGACCACTTGCTCTTGTACGGGCACGCGTCGCCATGGATTCACTCCCAGTGACCCAAACCCCGCGTGTAGGTCTATCTCAACGTCTCTCGATTAGACATCGATGATTAGCGGCATCACTGTCGGCCGCCGCCTCGTCTCATCGTACAGGAACTTCGCGATTGAGTCTTGTATCTGTCTACTTAATTGCTTGTAATCCTTCTTCGCAGAGATCTCACTAAGAAGAGCTTCAGTAATTTCCGCCACCCGATCATGAAGTGCATCGTGCTCATTTAAATCAATGAACCCATGACTCACAACCTCAACTTGTCCCACCAGGTCACCTGTTTCTTCATCAATTGTAACTATTACAACAAGCACACCGTCGGTTGATAAATCTGCGCGTTCACGCAAAACAGTTTCATCAAAATCACCTACCCCTTTACCATCAATATACACATACCTGGCATCCACATTTCCGTCTAAATAAGCGTCTTCAGAATCAATGGAAAGTACATCCCCATCAGTCAGTACAAATGCATTTCCTTCCGGCAAACCAACGGACTCAGCAAGCCGAGCATGCGTAACCAACATCCTGTACTCCCCATGAATTGGTACAAAGTACTCAGGTTTCAAAAGACTCTGCACCAACTTGAGCTCCTCTTGCCCAGCATGACCTCGCACATGAACATCTGAAACACGATTGTAAAGAACCATTGCACCACGCCGGAACAAATTATCAACATTGTTGTATACAGACTTTTCATTACCTGGAATCGCATTTGCGGAAAGAATAATCGTATCACCCTCCATAATGTTTAAATGCTTATGCTCACCATTAGCCATCCTCGTGAGTGCACTGGTAGGCTCACCTTGACTTCCGGTAGTCAAAACAGTGAGCTTATTTGGCTCCAACTTTCGCATTTCCTCTACTCCCACGATCGTGTTTGCAGGAACCTCTAAATAACCTAACTCTCTAGCCATAGCAACATTGTTAATCATCGAGCGGCCAGTTATGAAAACTTTGCGATTATCAAGTACAGCAGCGTCTATTACCTGCTGTATACGGGCAATAAGTGAAGCGAAAGTGGCGACAATAACTCGACCCTCAGCTGCCGCTGTAAGGTGCCTTAAAGAATCACCTACCTTTTGCTCACTGGGAGTAAAACCTTCTATTTCGGCATAAGTAGAATCTGCAAGTAAGAGTAGACACCCTTCAGCTCCAATTTCACCAAGCCGAGTGAGGTCAGTGAATTGATTCATCACTGGTGTGTAATCCAGTTTGAAATCACCTGTATGAACGATGTTACCGAGCGGCGTACGTATGATAAGACCACAAGCATCGGGAATACTATGAGCCACTGAGAAAAACTCGACTTCGAATGCACCGGATTGAATATTATCCCCAGGCTCAACAACATTAAAATTACTTGTATCAATTTTATGTTCACGACATTTCACGCGAACAAGACCATCAGTAAGCTTTGTTGAAAAAACAGGAACATTAATTTGTTTGAGTAAGTACGGAAGAGCACCTATATGGTCTTCGTGACCATGAGTTAGGAAGATGCCACGAATTTTCTCTTTTTCTGAAGCAAATAACTGAAATCAGGAAGTACTAAATCAACACCAAGCATGTCCTCTTCGGGAAACATAATGCCAACATCAACAACAATAATGTCTTCATTAAACTCAAAAACCATCATGTTACGCCCAATGTTTCCCAAACCACCCAAAGGAATAACTCGAAGCAACTCTTTCTCCATATTTACTCCTCAAACAAATCCAGTTGGCGAGGTTTCAAAACAGGATTAGTCTTGGAATTCTCCAAAACTTCCTCTCCTTGCCGTAAAGAACGAACACGATCAATAAAACCAGGTAACTTTGCAAAGTCATCCAGAATCGTTGCTTTAAGATTGCCACGGTGTAGAGCAGCTGCAGGGTGATACATTGGCACAATCAAGCGCCCTTCAACTGTTTTTGGCTGACCATGGATACGCGATATCGTTGCATCAGGAAAAAAACGACGCATCGAATGACGACCAAGTGTAACAATAACAAAGGGATCAATAAGCTGGATTTGTCTACTAACAAAATCACTACACGAATCTATTTCAACTGGTAACGGATCACGATTATCGGGAGGTCTACATTTCAACACATTACAAATATAAACTTCGGAACGCTTAAGGCCAGCTGCTACAATTAATTCCTCTAAAAAAGAACCAGCTCGGCCAACAAAAGGCCTCCCTTCACGATCTTCATTCAGGCCAGGGGCTTCACCAATAAACATTACTTGAGCATCTTGAGGACCTTCACCAGGCACTGCATTTGTACGTGTTTTATGCAAAAGACAAGCTTCGCAGCTACGGATTTCTTGGTAAAGTTCAACAAAATCAGTAGTTAAAGAAATTGGATCTTTCATTTCTTAAAATCCTTAATTACCGCAACTAAACCACTGGTTATGGCTAAACGGTGTAGACCAACAATTAAAATTACAGATCCAAAGATACGCTGCAATACTTCTGGAGAAAGGAAACCAGCCAATAAAGCGCCTGCTATGCCTGCTGGTGCTGCTCCAACAGCAATCCACTTCCCAGATTTTATATCTGAATTGCCAGCACGACGATAAACGAAAGCAGCAACCGCAGAAGTCGCGAGCACTGCTCCTAAAGAAGTACCTTGAGCTATATGCTGGTCCGTACCCAAAACTATAACAAGTGCCGGGACAAAAATTGCTCCACCACCAATGCCTAATACACCTGCAGCAAATCCTCCGACAAACCCAATTACAATTCCAGCCACAATTTCGATAGTTCCTGAAGATTCAATAAGAGGTGGGAGACTTGTCCAAATCAAAAAACGTAAAGCAAGTAAAAGCAAGAACAGGCCAAAAATAAGACGTAAAGCATCCTCAGGGAACCGCTGAACTACACGTGCACCCAAGTAAGCACCAATCAAAGAACCGCATAACAACAAACCTACGAAATCCCAAGCTACGTAACCAGTAAACGCATATGTAATAAGACCAGTACCTGCAGCGAAAATTACAACTACTAAAGAGGTTCCCTGCGCTGTGTGTTGATTCATTTTCAAGACACCAGTGAGTAATGGAACCAAAACAACACCACCACCAACACCCATCAATCCTGCAAAACCACCGCCAAAAAAGCCGGTAAGAAATGTTGTTCTTCTAGTACTAAAATTTTTCATTGCTACTTCAGGACGTACTATCGTCATCCAGCGGAGCATCATTATTAGCAATTACTGAACCTGCTCGCGGTTGATAGAAAATTTTTGCAAATAGAACACCCAAGAAATAAAGCGCAAGTAAAGGGAGCGCAACCACAGCTTGTGTCTGAGGGTCTGGAGTTGGTGTTGCGATTGCCGCAATTATGAAAACAATAACAATTGCATATCTCCAGAATCGCAAAAGTTGTCCTGCCGTAACTAAACCAATCCGTGCAGCCAAAGCAAGGATCATCGGCAGTTGGAATGAAAAACCAATCCACAAAATAAGTCGAGTCACAAAACTTATGTACTCCTTAATGCCTATGACATTGTCAACCGTGTCTGAGGCTACACCCAGCAAAAATCCAAGTGCTCTGTCAATCACTATAAAATAAGCAAAAAGCATCCCAGCAATTACAAACGTTAAACATCCAAAAACCCCAAATATTAAAATTCGGCGCTCGCTACCTGTTAAACCTGGAATGATAAACGCTAATAATTCATATATGACAATCGGTGCGGCAAGTAATAATCCCCCATATAAAGCTATCTGAAAAATTGCAGTTATGCGATCAGTAGGAGAAAAGGAGGCGAGTCGAAAATTATTTTCACTTGTATTTCCAAGAAGATCTAAAGCCTCCTGAACAGTCACAACTTCATTGGTATCTAAAAATGAAGGACCTACCCATCCACGTGATGCTTCACGCGCAAAAACGCCTATAAGATCTTCTCTCTGCCACTTATCAAGTCCAAGGTTTTCAAAATAAATGGAACCATCCTCGGCGGTCCCTAAAATCGGCTTTTCACCCAAGAACTCGGTTTGTGGGAATATGTATGTCCCCACTAGATTTTCAGTCCCACTAGTCTCTATGTCTGCCATTTCAAGAGTAACTAGGAGTTCTTTATCTAACTGTTTCCCAATAATTTCTTGTGCTCGCTCCATAGAAAAATCAATACGGGATCGTGCAGGGTCTAAAAGAATATCGAATGTGTTGACTTGAAGCGATGGATGAGGATCCCAAGTGAAATAGAGAACAACAACAACACCTAATAAAACTGCTAAAGCTGCAACAAGAACACGATTTCGGAGTTCAATAAGATGTTCGAAAATGGACATCTCACCAGGAGGAGGCTTAATTACCTCTCCTTGATTTTGCTCCCCTAGGGGCGATGAAGAATCAGTAGTCATTTCTGAATATCGCTATCGCAAGTAACTGTCAAAAAATTCGAGGTGGTGTAGGTTTTTGAGATACTGTAGCTTCATTATCAACAACTTTTGGTGTCGAAGATGCCGTATTGTCGGATTGAGAATGGAAGACTGGGTTAACAGGAGTAGGAATTACCGAAGATGAACTTTCACCTCCGTTCACCTTCATATCATCTGTTATCGGCTCAGTCGCCTCACGAAAATCTGTTTGTACCTCCTCAACATTCTCAGTAACTTCTGCTCGAACTTCACGCATTTCTGCATTTATTTCACGAGCATCATCTTTTATCGTACGAATCTCTTCATCTAAATACTGGTATTCTTCACCAAATTCATCACGGACAGCCCGTGCATACCGCTGAAGAGTCTTAACAGCTCGTCCAATATGCCAAGCCATTTCAGGCAACCTCTTGGGACCTACTACGACTACTAACAAAATTAAAATGGCAAAAACTTCGGGCAACCCAATACCGAAGACGCTGAAATCCATACTAAAACCTACGCTTTAAAGCATAAACTGGCGTATAAAAAATTACCGATTCAATCCGTGTCTTCGATACCATGATCTTGTAAATAATCTATCGCGTCCTGCACCGTTACAATTTTTTCAGCATCTTCATCGCTAATTTCAATTTCTGTATCTCCAGAAAACTCCTCTTCTAAGGACATAATTAATTCAACTAAATCCAAGGAATCAGCATTCAAATCATCAACGAAAGAGGCGCTTGGAGAAACCTCGCTCTCTTCAACCCCAAGCTGTTCAACTACAATGGCACAAACCCGTTCAAAAGTGGATGGCACTAGAAATACTCCTAAATGTAACTATTATCATATTTTATTTTACTTTATTTCTTTGTTCAGATATCTCCGCACCTATAGTTCGAAGTACACCATTCACAAAGCTTGGTGAAGAGTCGCTACCGTAAGATCTCGCAAGCTCGACCGCTTCGTTAACAACAGCCCCAACCGGCGCTGAATTATCCGCGAGTAACTCCCAGATGGCAAGCCTGAGCACAGATCGATCAATTGCAGCGATAGATTCGACGGGATGTTTAGGGGCTGCCTTCTGGATACGAGCATCAGAATCGATACGAGAATTCCAAACCCCTCTTAAAAGACCCTTCGCAAAACCGGAAGTGCCCGGAGTGGTTAACTCCACATCTGAATCAGCAGCTTCGCAGAGCCTCCTCTCACAAACAGCTTCAAGATCATGCTCTGAATTCTCCAGCTCATACAAAGTTTCCAGCACAAAACAACGAGCGCGACGGAGAACGTGGTCTTCTTTCATGCCATCACCATACCACCATCTAGATGAATACATTGCCCGGTTATATATGAGCCACCCGGTCCCACCAAAAACCGCACGAGTGGTGCTACTTCTTCGGGCTGAGCAAATCTGCCCAATGGTACTTGCGACATCACCGCCTCTCTTTGCTTATCAGTCAAAGAGGCGGTGATATCAGTTTCAATAAAACCAGGGGCTATCGCATTTACAGTCACATTTCGTGGTGCAACTTCACGAGCCAACGCACGAGTAAATCCTATTAGGCCCGCTTTTGCAGCAGCATAGTTTACTTGACCTGGATTTCCAGTAACCCCAACCACACTAGCCATATTCAGAATTCGACCCGCATTAGACTTTAAAATCGGACGCAAGGCAGCTTTAGTTACAAGATAAGCACCTCGTAAATTTGTCTGATGAACGGTATCCCAATCTTCTTCACTCATACGTAGTAGCAAGGTGTCCCTCGTAATACCAGCATTGTTAATCAGAATATCAAGTCCACCAAAATGCTCCTGAGCAGTTTTTATAAGATTCTGGACATCCCCACTGTCCGCAACATCACCTTCGACAGCGATTGCTTGACCGCCCAAAGAAATTATTTCTTGAACAGTTGTATCTGCTGCTTTTTTATTTCGGTTATAATTTACGACAACATTTGCTTTTGCCAGCCCCAACTCAAGACAAACAGATCGGCCGATACCTCGGGAACCGCCTGTTACAAGTGCTGTTAATCCATTCAGTTCAGTCATGCCTTATTGTCTACCCAAAAAATGTTGGCGGTCTAGTCCAAATCTAAATGTACTGATTGCGTATCATTAACGGCAACACAAGAAGCCGACTTTATCATCTTCTTAATAAGACCGGTTAAAACACGACCCGGCCCAAATTCTATAAAGGTCTTCACCCCATGAGTATCCATATAATTAACAGTTTCACTCCAATGCACAGGCTTGAAAACTTGATCAAGAAGCTCATTACGGATCTCAACTGCCTCACGGATGGGCTGCGCATTACAATTAGCAATAATCGGCGATGTCGGAGGTGTTATTGAAGTAGTTGCAATTGGTTCAGTTAGACCTTCAGAGGCAGGCTTCATAAGCGAAGTGTGAAATGCACCACCAACATTTAAAGGAATCACTTTGCGTGCCCCCCTCGCTTGAGCATAATCTAAAGCCCGAACCACCGATTGCTTCAAGCCACCAATAACGATTTGTCCAGGAGCATTAATATTACAAATTTCTGCACCGGCTTCACGGCACACATCTTCAACATCATTAATATCAAGACCAAGAATAGCAGCCATAGTACCGGGTTTACTTTCACCCACTTCCTGCATTAATTCGCCTCGCAAACGCACAAGTTTAATTCCATCAATAAAAGAGAGCGCACCCGAAGCGATAAGAGCGGTGTATTCACCCAAAGAATGACCAGCAAAAAATGCAGGAGGCCTCAATAGTTTTGGTTGGATTTCTGAAGCTACAGCAAATAAGGCTAAACTGGTTAGTGCTATTGCTGGCTGAGTATTTTTTGTCTCTTGCAGATCAGATTCCGGTCCTTCAAAACAAAGCTTTGACAGATGAAACCCAAGAATTTGATCGGCTTCATCATATAACCGCCGAGCAATTGGAAACTCAGAATATAGATCAGCTCCCATTCCTACGAACTGAGCACCTTGGCCAGGAAATACGTAAGCATGACCTTTTCGTTGCTGACCATCAAAAAGAAACAAGTCCCCCACAGAATCAGGGCCCACGCCTAAGACCGAATCTCCGGATCGGGCAGATCTATAGCGGTTCGCCCTCGATAAACTCCGCAAATCGGGCACACTCGATGCGCTAATTTCGGGCTTCTGCACTCTTGGCAAGTCACCACGTGAGGCATTTTTATACCTAAATGTTGACGGCGTTTTCGTTGTCTTGTTTTCGGATATTTTCTCTTTGGAAGTGGTGGCATTAGTAAGCTCCGTATTATTACCTTTAACGGCTAACATTTTCGTCTTATTCCTGCTTAAGAGCCGAAAGGGCAGACCATCTTGGATCAGTATACATCAACGTACATCCACAATCTTCGACACCTATAAATGCCCCGCAAAGAGGACACAAGCCCTGACAATTCTCCTCACATAGCGGTTGCATTGGCGCAGTTACCTCACCATACTGCCGTACTGCTTCCGTAATGTCGATTAAGTAATTCTGATCAAAAGTGAATTTCCCATCAACACGTAAATCATCCAAATCATCAGTTTCCCCCTCACTGGCTAGATAAAACACCTCATCAAATACAAGGGGGAAACTGGTAGTCGCTTCTTTAAGACATCTACTACACTCACTCTTATAAGTAAGCAGAATATTTGCTCGCAAAAGGACACCCGTATTAACCCTCATAAATTCTAGGTGACCAACCTCAATAGAACCGCTAGGCTCTATTTCTGTACGCAAAGAATCTCCATTAGACGCTCTTTGTAAAGAAATTAGGTCATAAACAAGTTTTGGGATTTCCATAGATGAGCCTTTCTGATTATAAGCCGTGTTTTAATCAGAAGCAGCATTTACGATGTACTAATAGAAGCGTACGGTTCATATTACATGTCAAAAATAAACAACCTGATGAAATTGCAGCACTACGATAATGCACTCGGAAATATTGGCAATGAACTTAAAGCATTAGAAAAAAAACTTTCGAAAAACGAAAGATTAGAAGCTGTTCAAAAACAACTAGCAGAAATCTCTAAAGAAAAAGCCTCTCACATCAAAAAAATGCAAGCAGTTGAAATAAAAACCTCGGAAATGGGAGATCGTATAAAAAAAGAGGAGGAACAGCTTTATGACGGAACAATCACTAATGCGAAAGACCTTGAAAATTTACAAAACGAAATCAAACGGCATAAAAACCTGCACTCCTCTTTCGAAGATGAAGAGCTAGAGCTCTTATCTGTACTAGAAGAACTTGACGCAACAATTCTGACAATTAGTACAGAAGAAGAGAAAGAAAGAAGCGAGTGGGAAAGAATTTCAAAAGAACTTAAGTCGACAATTACATCACTAGAGAACAACTCAGCTCTTATCAAAGTAGCAAAAGAGACCGACTCCTCCAGCTTAGATAACGACACTGTTAAGGATTATGAAGAACTCTGCGCTAGAAAAGATGGGATAGCTGTCACACACATACAAGGAAACACTTGTGTGAGCTGCCATTTATCCATACCAGATGCCTTAAAACGTCGAATAGCAACTTCTGAAAACACGAACTATTGCCCCAATTGTAAACGAATTATTGCGCCTCAACTGCAATGTACTCATAAAGGCTGTACTGAGCTCGGTGCACTACAAATTAATCAAACCACCGCTGAATTTCGATGTACTCAGCATGCAATATAACGAGGTAGAAATTGAAAGCAATAGGATACTGCGTCGAAAAAAAAGGTTTTTCCTCATTTGCTGAACAACAAAAATTGTTTGATCAATTCTGTATTACCGAAGGTTTTGAACCAGCGGCCATTTTTTTCGACCGCACTCCAAATCCAGATGACAATCCTGGATTCAGTCAGTTAATTAATTTTTTAAAAGCTAATAATTCAATGTTCTTAGTTGTTGTAGTGGCAGATAACAAAGTTCTCGGAAAAGATTCAGCAGAAATACTATTAAAAATTACGCAAATCGAAATGGAAGGGAAAAGGGTAATTTTAGCAAAAACCGGTGGGTCGGCACTGCAAACTCTCATCACAAAACGCCAACCGGAAAAAATTAAACATCACCTAACTCAGATGCAAAGACCGAAGTTTGGATTCAGGATCGGGGCAAAAATGCGCTTCCGACTAAATAAGCAAGAAGCCCGGATAGTCAAACTTATATACAAACTGTACTTAGAAGACAACTTAGGTATGCACAGCATCGCGAAATACCTCAACAATGACCAATCAGCTAGGGACATACGATTTTGGGACAAACAAAAAGTTAGAAGAATATTAACTGACTCGATCTACGCGGGAGACAATAAGGGTTTGAAAATTTTTCCAATTATCAGCGATGACGAGTTTTCAAAAGCACAAGATAAGAGGACCTCATTGAGAGGCAAAGGCCAAACCTCCAAGAAATATGGATATAAATTAAGTGGCCTAATTTATTGTGGCGAATGTGGTGGAAAATTTATTGGACACAGCAGAAAACAAAAATGGAAATTAAAAAGTGGTGAATACCATGAAAGCCAATATCACAAGTACGTATGTGCCAATAGAACCAAAGGGCAAGGATGTCGAATATCATCCGTGCATGAAACAAAACTACTTAAAGAAATTCAATCGATACTGCGAGAAGGCCGTACACAAGCCCGACTAATTGATACTAATGATTACGGTACTTGGGAAATGAGGATGAGAAAAAAAATTGCACAGCTAGAGGGCCAACGCTCAAAAAACCGAACCAAGATTAAAGATTTAATCAAACAGGCAAAGTTGGAAAAAATTGAGTTGTCTAAATTTCAAGAACTTGCAAAGGAACATACAGAAATAGAAAAATTCTTTCAGAACACTTCCTTTGAAGCTAAACAAAGTCTCTTGAAAACACATACCACCCATATCCAAACCCAGGAGCTTCAGGACTTGAGAACAGAGTTGTTACAAAAATGGGATCAATTAAATGAACGGGATATACAACAACTTCTAAACAAAACCATCGAAAGTATTATTATAGATAACGAAAAAGTAGAAGTGTTCTTTCGGGCATAGGTATAAAAATCAAGATATGAACGTAGTTATTTACACAGATGGTGCTTGCCGAGGAAATCCTGGTCCTTCTGGAATTGGGGCCAGTATAGAAAATGAAAATGGTGACGAAATAGCCATTGTGAGCTCTTACATAGGAAATGGCACTAATAACCGTGCAGAATACATGGCAGCGATTGAAGGAGTTAAAAAGGCCATACAGCTTCAAGCTGAAGAAATTGAGCTACGTATGGACAGCTTACTCGTAGTTCGTCAAGTTGAAGGACTCTGGAAAATTAAGCATCCTAGCTTAAAAATTCTAAACCAAGAGTTAAAACATACCCTTAATTCTCTCAAAAAATGGCGAGTCAAACATGTCCCGAGAGAAAAAAATCAACGAGCTGACGCTCTTGCAAATATGGCTTTGGACTAAAACAGAAAACGACATAGCAGCTCTAACGCAGTATCCTTACTAGGTTCTGCGGGCTGGGCGACTGCTTATCTTTATTTAGAGATAAGAGGAAAGTCCGGACTCCTCGGGCAGGGTGCCAGGTAACGCCTGGGCGGTGTAAACCGACGGAAAGTGCAACAGAAACATACCGCCCTCAATGGGTAAGGGTGAAATGGTGCGGTAAGAGCGCACCGGCGTTTTGGGAACAAAACGGCCGTGCAAACCCCACCCGGAGCAAGGTCAAATAGGGGAGGAGGGCGCCCGTCCCAGTGAACTCCCGGGTAGACTGCGTGAGTGTCTCAGTGATGGGACACCTAGAGAGATAGTCGTCACCTAAAGGTACAGAATCCGGCTTATAGGCCCGCGGAACAAAAAAATAGAGAGGAAATCTCCTGGATTTTCTTGACACTGAAGGCCCTCCAACGGCACACTTGCTGAGGTTTGTGCCGAGACTCTCTAAAGTCAACACATCGACAAAACCAGGAAACATTTACGGCTTCATGTGAGCATAAAGATTGGCGGTATATGCAAAGGCCTTTAAAGCGTATTCGTTTGTTAGCTGCTTTATCACTGGCATCAGTGTTAGGGCTGGGCTCCGCAAGCACAGCTTTAGCCGTACAACCTGGTGGAATAACCGATGAAGCACACGCAATGCATGACCTATTTCTTGTCATGTTGTATTTCTCCATTGCACTTTTCGTAATCATCGCTAGCGCATTGATCTATGCAATTATTCGTTTTCGACGCAAGGATGATGAACTCCCTAAACAGGTGCACGGTAGTAACCGCATAGAACTACTGTGGACCGGCCTCCCAATCATAATAGTGATAATTCTGTTCACACTTTCTCTAATAACTTTGTTTGATGTCGAAAAAAAGGCAAAGCAAGATGCACTAACTGTTGAAGTAACTGGCTTTCAGTATCAATGGAAATTCGTATATGACCTGAACGATCTCGGTGTAGGAGAATTTGATGGGGAAGGAACGATAACAATTATAGGTACGCCTGCAAATGAACCAGAACTTGTGTTACCAGTGAATGAAGTAGTTGAATTCTCCTTGCAGTCTACAGATGTCATACATTCCTTTTATGTACGGGACTTTCTGTACAAGTTAGATTTGATTCCTGGCCGAATAAACAAATTTAGTGTAACTCCGCGAGAAACGGGGATTTTTAGAGCACAGTGTGCTGAACTATGTGGTGTGAATCACGCATTAATGCGTTTTACTGTAAGAATTGTTGAACGCGAAGAGTTTGATGAATGGATTAAACAAACAGCAAAACGTCTAAGTGCTGACCAAGAAGATGAAAAAACAGTACGTGCTAATGAAAGGGAACAGTAGAGGGAATCAATAGTGTCGACAGTAACAATACCTAGAATTGGAGGATACCAAAGGCCAGCAGTGATGGACTGGCTAACAACGGTCGACCACAAAAAACTCGGTATCTTATATCTTTGGTTTACTCTGTTTTTCTTCGCAGTCGGAGGCATTTTTGCACTTTTAGTCCGTACACAACTTGCAGTAGGTGAGAATACATTCCTTGCAAATGATGCATATAACCAAATTTTTACTATGCATGCATCGTCCATGCTCTTCCTATTTATTATTCCAATTTGGGCTGGCTTCGGTAACTATTTTGTACCTTTACATATTGGTGCAATGGATATGGCCTTCCCACGAATTAACGCCTTATCATTTTGGATGCTCCCTCCTGCGGCAATATTAATGTTTGCTGGCTTCCTTGTAGATGGTGGCGCAGCAGCAGGTGGTTGGACTGCCTATACACCTCTATCCCGACAAGCCGGCATGGGTATGGATCTATGGATCCTCGCGGTACTTCTGCTTGGCATGTCATCTACGATTGGTGCTGCAAACTTTTTAGTAACGATGTTCCGAATGCGGGCACCTGGGATGACAATGTTCCGAATGCCAATCTTTAGCTGGACAATGCTAGTAACAGCTTTATTGCAGTTGCTAGCTACACCAGTACTTGCCGCAGCTTTGGCAATGCTATTCATTGACCGTAATTATGGCGGAGCCTTTTTTGATCCTAATGGCGGAGGCAACGTAGTACTTTGGCAAAATGTTTTCTGGTTCTATTCACATCCTGCTGTCTATATCATGATCCTCCCTGGAATGGGAATAATTTCAGAGATTCTGCCAGTCTTCTCAAGAAAACCACTTTTTGGCTACAAAGCATTTGTTTTTGCCACAATGGGTATTGGCGCGCTTGGGTTTAGCGTCTGGGCACATCACATGTTTACAACCGGTGCCGTATTGTTACCTTTCTTTGGAATTATGACTTTCATGATTGGTGTTCCTACTGGAGTAAAGATATTTAACTGGCTCGGAACGGTCTGGGGCGGTTCTATTAGCTTTAAGTCGCCCATGCTTTGGGGCCTAGGCTTTGTAAGCATGTTCCTAATCGGGGGACTTAACGGTACCTTCAGTGCTGCGGTACCTGTAGATTTTGCACTCCATGACACTTACTTCGTTGTTGCTCACATTCATTATGTTCTATTTGGTGGATCAGTAATGGCTGTCTTTGCTGGGCTATATTACTGGTTCCCTAAGATTTGGGGCCGTATGTTGGATGAAAGGTTAGGGCAACTACATTTCGTGCTTGGTTTTATTGGCTTCAATCTCACTTTTTTCCCAATGCACCTTTTAGGCCTAGATGGTATGCCTAGACGAATAGCAACTTACGCGAACGAAACAGGCTGGGAACCCATGAACTTACTCTCAACGATAGGGGCCTTTCTTATCGCTGTCAGCATGATTCCATTTATTATCAACGTTGTGCTAGCTTTCCGACGACCACCCGATCAACCAAATGATCCATGGGAAGGGAATACTCTTGAATGGGCAACCACTTCACCTCCCCCTGTTCACAATTTTGACTCCCTCCCACCTATAAAGTCCGAGCGTCCTCTTTTCGATGCTAGACAAGAAAATAAAGATACGGAAACGAACTGATATGACAGCTGGAACAACAATTCATCAGAAGGAAGGCATGAGCAATGGAATGCTTGGCTTTATTCTGTTCCTTGCATCTGAGGTCATGTTTTTCGGAGGCCTGTTTGCAGCTTATTTTATAGCACGTGCAGATTCACCATCTTGGCCCCCGACAGAACTACTTAGTGCACAGCAGATTGCTGATGGTGTAAAGCTAGAACTTGAAGTCGTCATGGTAGCAATTAGTACCGGAATCTTAATTCTAAGTTCAATAACCGTACAGTGGGGAGTTTTCCAAATACAACGAGGAAACCAAAAAGGGTTGCTATGGGGATTATTTATCTCAATCTTCCTCGGCGTTGTATTCCTTGTTATGCAAATGTATGACTATACACAACTTCACTTCCGTGCAGACGACACAGTGTTTGGAACGACTTTTTATACCTTAACAGGCTTTCACGGGGCGCATGTCGCCGGTGGCGTGGTCTTTATGATATTGATCCTAGGACGCTCGCTAGCCGGACATTTCTCTGCAGAACACCATGAAGCTGTTGAGGCAGCATCTATGTATTGGCACTTTGTAGACATTGTCTGGATTGCCTTGTTCGCAACACTCTACTTGATACCCACATAAGGAATGACTATGGCACATAATGAAGGTAGTGAGCAGCAAGAACATGGGGCGATCCATTTGCCAGATCCAAGTATCTGGCCACTTGTAGTAGGCTTTGCACTCTTTTGTATTTCGGGAGCAGTGATTTGGTGGGCAGCAGATAGCAGTAGTAGCTACACCGGACCTGCTCTTGGCGCAGCTTTCGCGCTTGTCTTTATAAGCGTAATTGGTTGGATCTATGAAGATGGTGTCATGCGCCAAAAAGCAGACCATCATGAAAAAGCAGAAAGAGGAGAATTACGACGTACACAAATCATTACATTCGCAATTGAGCAAGGCGCATTAGATAATTTTGTAGGGGACGAAGGGTTATTGCAGTCGCTCCAAAACATGGAGGATGAACTAGGTAATACTCCAGGCTTTGAAGATTTCCGGATAAATATTTCTCAAACAGAAACTGGTCCTTCACAAGTTGTACTAGAAACTACTTGGTCTACAGAAGATGCCTTGGAAGCCTATGAGGGAACCCGGCAAACAATTGTCGATTTAATCAATCAATATGAAGACACCATTGTCACAGGTTCATTACAAACGTTTGATATGGATGTGGTAAGAGACACGAAAGATGTTTCAGCAAAATTTCCAAAAGGTGTCGTATTCACCATTTTAGGCGCATTTATTGTTGGCGGATTCGCACTAGGAGCAGGCCTAACAACCTTTCAAAGTTCATCTCATAGTACCTCTGGCGGAGGAGGTGTAAGTTTTGAAGTTGGACCATTTGAAGGTACTTTAAGCTCTGTAGGTAGTCTGTTCCTCCATGAAGAAATCACGCTGCCACCAGATTCAGAAGTAACGTTAATTTTTGAAAATCAAGATGCAACACCACACAACGTGGCATTCTTCCGTTCAGAAGATATTTCTGCAAGCAACCTACTCGGCGGATGCATAGCGGGTTGTGATAGTGGTGAGGTAGCAGGTGGCTTACGAACAGAGTTACTGTCTGGACCAGTGCAAAGAGAATTTACCTTCACAACTCCTCAAGAAGAAGGACAATATGTTTTCTTGTGCGAAATACACCCTGACACTATGCGAGGAATTTTAACTATTGATGCAGATGCACCTATACCCGGAATGTCTACCCCAGAAGAAGAGTCCACTGAAGAAGGTACGTAAACAATAATTGGAATTATTGTTTCATTACTCTAGAACTCCTTCGACAAGCAATTCGTTATATTCTTCCTCATCAATATTGAGTAACTGGGTGAATATGCGCTCATTATCCTCTCCTAATAGAGGAGAGGCCTTGGTTAACTCACCCGGAGTCTTCGATAACCGAAAAGAGGGGCCGTCATAGGTTCGTTTACCCATAGTTGGATGTTCTAATTCCCAATAATGCCCACGATGACGCAGTTGAGGATCAATCTGCATTTCCTCCGGACTTTTTACAATCCCACAAGGTACTTCAAAGCGCCTCATGATACTAAAAACTTGCTTCGCGGTACGTTCCTCGCACCAGAAACCGATGTGGCGATCAATTTCATCTTGTTCGCTTAAACGCGACCATTTGCGCCGCATTCTTTCTAAATCACTCCAATCAGGACGACCAAGAGCGGCTCTGAATTTCGACCATTCATCCTCTGTGAAACACGAAATTACGACAAAATCACCATCTTTGCATTGATAACATCCATGCGGCGCAGCTTCAGGATCTCGATTACCCATCCGTTTCTGGTTCTGCCCGTTTACTGTCCAGTCTAAAATCGTTGGGCCTAATGCATGGATAGCTGCCTCAAACTGCGAAAAATCAATATACTGACCCTCACCAGTTCGACGACGGTAATCTAAAGCAGCAATTAAAGCGAAGGCTGCAAAGTGTGGAACCAAAAAATCTGTATACGCTATCCCTGTACCAATGGGTTCTCCATCTGGCCAACCAGTTAAATGATTAAATCCTGCAGCTGCCTGTAATACATGACCATAGCCAGCATAATTCGCCCAAGGGCCTGTTTGGCCATACAAAGGCATGGAAATCATTAACAAATCTTCTCGAACCTTTCGCAAATCTTCATAACTTAAACCTAGATCTGCCATCGTCCCAGGAGTGAAAGATTCAGTCACAACATCACTAATAGCAATCAAACGTTTCAAAATTTGCGGGCCTTTCGGATGTTTTAAATTTATTGAGACCCCGTATTTTGAAGAATTAAAATTAGCGTAATACCCGGAATTATTAATGTCTTGACCATTCGCAAAAGGACCGGCCCGACGAAGTGTCTCCGGGCGAGTTGCAGACTCAACACGAATAACCTCTGCCCCGTGATCAGCAAGATATTTTGAGACGGTAGGTCCAACACCAACCCAGGCAAGATCAACAACACGCAATCCAGAAAAGGGTTTCTGTAGAGAATTTGGGGACATCAAACAATCATCCTTCTACGCATTGTACGAAGATCTTCAGAACTTAAACCTAACAAGTTACTATAGATAGAATCATTATGTTCACCAATGAACGGGGCACGTCCACGTTGTCTCCAAGGAGTTTCACTTAAGCGAAACGGTGGCCCAGGGTAAAAGAAGGATTCTCCAAGATCATCATGATAGACACGGATCCAATAGTCTCTTTCATTCAACTGTGCAGACTCAACTATCTCCCTAGGATCGTATACCGGTGCCCAACCAGCTCCACGCTTTTGTGCTTCTTTAACTAAATCATCTTTCCGGCGTTTTTTACAAAATTTAGCAACAACTTCTTCCAAAAGGTTTTGTTCTTCTTCTGTAAAAATATCCATCATCGACAAACGTTTACGCCACGTAGAAGAATTTAAAACATGTGCTTCACCCGATTCATTAAACCAATCCACTATCGAATCTGCCGTCAGCCCAACAAGACCTCCATAACCAAGACAAGCAACCCAACCATCTAAAGTTTCATAAATATAACGTGCCCCTATTTGACCTTCACGCATGCGACCAACTCCAGGTCCATAGTTATTTATCTTTAAAATGTCCCATGTTTGCTGAGCATTATCCATCGCATTAGACATAGCTTCTTGCATAGAAACATCAACCTGCTGCCCCAACCCTCCATTTAAACCACGTGAATATAAAGCAATCGAAATCCCAACAGCAGCTTGAGCATTTACTTGAGCCCAAGCTTGCTGAACAGTTGTTCGAACCGGACCACGATTAGGATCGCCATTCAAATACATATGACCTCCAAGAGCAGAGGCAACAATATCATCTGCTGGAAGCTTTCTGTACGGACCCGTCTTACCAAAATTTGTAATACTTGCAACAATTATTGAAGGGTTAACCCGTGATAAAGTTCTGTAATCGAGACCTCTATCACGTGAACTACCAGGTACACTTGTCTCTATAAGAACATCACATTGCTCAACAAGTTTGTGTAAAATTTTTTTTCCTTCACTTGAATCAAGTTCACACGTTACTGAATATTTACCAGCATTCATTGCCCACCAAAACAAACTATGCTCAGAATTTTTTTCGTCTCGGTAAAAAGGTCCTCGTCTTCTGGCTTGATGGCCTATCCGTGGCTCGATCTTGATAACCTCAGCGCCCATTTCACCCATTAGTCGAGCACATAACATCCCCTTCTCATCACTTAGATCAAGTACCCGATAACCAGAAAGAGCTCCTGTAGGAAAACCAGAGTTAGTATCCAAATCGTTGACGCTCATATCCTGCGATCCTATATCTAGGCTTCCTGCTCGTCATCACCAGATGCCAAGCGAACTGCAACTTCGACTGGGGATGGACTTATAGTAGAGCTCTTTTTAGCTACATCTTGGAAACGTTTTATTGAAGGTAACAACCGTAATTCAAAAGAACTAATACTTTTATTATAGGCATCTACTGTCTTTTCAAGACTTTTTCCCATATTCATTACATGTCTGAAGTAAACAGCCATCCTTTCGTTCAAAACAAGTGCCTCTTCCTGAACATCTTTCAGCTGCTCACTCAAGTGCTCTTGACGCCAACCATATTCGACAGTTTGCAAAACCGCAATCAATGTAGATGGCGTACATAAAAGTACTTTCTTGGAAATAGCATCGACAATTAAATCTGGGTCACTATCTGCTGCGGCTGCAAGAAAAAGATCTCCTGGAAGAAACATCAATACAAAATCAAGGACGTGTTGCCCATGTTTTTTTTGCAAATCAGGATAATTTTTTTTCGAAAGTTCGTTTACATTCCTACGGACTGCACTAGCATGCTCAGCCAAAAATCGTGTCTTTGAAACCTCATCGGTAGAATCAACCGCATTCAAATAGGCAGTAAGCGGTGTTTTAGCATCAATAAAAATCCGCCTGTTATTTGGCAAATTAATAACCGCATCAGGACGGGCACCTTTAAAACCCATATCTATACCACTGGTAAAAGTTTTTTGTTCAATAAAATCCACATGCTTAACCATTCCTGCAAGCTCAAATACTCGGCGTAATTGAACCTCACCCCATCTACCAACAGCACTGGTGTCTCGCAAAGCTTGCTTTAAACCACTCACTTCACCATGAAGAAGCATCGCCTCTCTTCCAAGTGCTTCTAATCTTAAGCTTGTAGACCTCTCCGTTCGGTCTATCATTAACTGAATCTTTTTCTCAAAGCTTGTTCCAGTTTCTTGAAAAAGATCGTTGAACAGATCAATCGGTACCCTTTTTGCATCCACGCTACGCCAATATGCAAAAAGTACAACACAGACAAGAAGAATCGAAAGCACTACGAGAGCTATCTCCACCTAAACCTCTTACAAATCACCCCACGTTAAGAATAATGCATCTAGTCTTGTTTTTCATTCTCTAAATAAAATGCCAGTTTACTTCGAAGTTTTTCTAATCCCCATCCAGTCTCTGCAGAAATTGCGCAAATACTTGTAGGGGGCTGCCCAGCATAGCTAAGTAGCTCTCGGGCGAGCTCCTCACTATTTATCACTTCACCATTGTTATCAGTTAGCAAATCAATTTTATTCAATACAGTAATCCTCGGGCGCTCTTCAAGTCCTAACTCTTTCAAAGTATCGTCAACAATTTCTGCCTGTATTGAAGCTTGCGGGTGCGAAATATCTACGACATGAATAAGTAAACTTGCTTCTTCAAGCTCTTCTAATGTTGCTCTAAATGAAACTACTAACTGTGTTGGCAATTTTTGAATAAATCCGACCGTATCATTCAATAAAATAGTTCTGTCTTTTGTTAGGTGTACCCTACGAGTAAGTGGATCCAAAGTAGCAAAAAGCTTATCGCCTACGTATGTTTTTGTACCAGAGAGGGTCCGCATTAGCGTAGACTTCCCTGCATTGGTATAACCAACCAACGCAACGGTCGGGATACCTGAACGACGACGACGACGACGATAAAGAGAACGCTGTTTACGTACAGTTTTTAAATCATTTGTAAGCTTCGTAATTCTCCTGCGTACCAATCGCCTATCTGTTTCTAATTGAGTTTCACCTGGGCCACGAGTACCTATAGCACCTTCCAATCGTTCTAAGTGATTCCACTGTCCCGCAAGTCGCGGGAGTAAATACTCCATCTGAGCAAGTTCTACTTGTAAACGCCCTTCACGACTCCGTGCACCCATAGCAAAAATATCTATTATTAGAGCAGTCCTATCAATTACTTTGAGGCCAAGCGATTCCTCAAGATTTCGCTGCTGTGAAGGCGTTAGCTCATCATCTAACAAAACAGTGTTGGCATTTAATCGTCGACATTCTGCGGCGACTTCCTCGACCTTTCCAGAACCTATGTACGTGGAAGAAACAGGACGTGAGCGACGTTGTGTAGTAGAACCCACTACAGTAGCACCAGCTGTGCGTGCCAGCTCATGAAGCTCACGAAGCGATTCACTGGCATTATTTTTTCTATCCTTATATAAATTCAAGGAAACAAGATAGGCCCGATCAGGTACTGCTTTGGTTGAGTAACGAGCCTTTGTCATGTTTTAATTTTTACCCACCTCTTAAGACGAACCTGTCCAGTCCGCGATACGCCTTACGCCCTCTTCCAGCTCATCATCGGGAGTTGTTAGCGAGAGACGAACATAATTTTCACCATATTGGCCATAACCACGACCTGGAGTAACTACAACACCGACATCATCAAGTAACCTGCCCGAAAAGTCAGCTGACGAAACACCTTCAGGACAACGAGCCCAAACATAGAGACTGGCTTTTGGTTTTATCACCTGGAGCCCAATATGCTGCAATGCGTCAACGACTCTATCGCGTCGTCGTTCGAGGATAAGATTATTTTTCCTAGACCAGTCATCGCCACCCTCAAGCGCAGCTATAGCCATATGTTGAATTGCTTGCGGAATTCCACTATCAATGTTCGACTTAACCCTCATCAATGCATTAATTACATCAGCATTTCCGCAGGCCCATGCAATACGCCATCCAGTCATATTCCAAGTTTTAGAGAATGAGAAGAATTCTATTCCGGTATCACGTGCACCAGGAACCTGTAAAAAAGCTGGTGGTGAATAACCATCATATGCAACATCGCTATAAGCATTATCATGACAAACCACAAGATTATTATCGCGACCAAACGCTACGGCTTCTTCAAAAAAGTCTGTAGTTGCAATGGCACCGGTTGGGTTGTTTGGATAATTCAGCCATAACATAGTTGCTCGATTGCGTATATCTTGTGGAATCGTGGAAAAATCAGGCAACCAATTATTCTCAGCAGTTAACGGAAGATAATAAGATTCACCACCAGCGAACATTGTCCCAATCGAATATACCGGATAGCCCGGATCTGGAACTAAAGCGATATCGCCAGGATCAATAAAACATAAAGCTATGTGGGCTATACCTTCTTTTGCACCAATCAAGGGCAAAATTTCGGTCTCCGGATCAAAATCTAAGTCAAATCGACGTTTCATCCAACCTGCTATTGCACTACGTAATTCCGGAAGTCCTTCAGATTCAGGGTAACGATGATTTGATGGATCATCAGCAGCCCTGTGTAATTCATTCAAGATATGATCAGGAGTAGGTAAGTCCGGATCACCAATTCCAAAATCCGCTAACTTAACGCCTTCAGCACGTTTTGCTGCTTTTTTCTTAGAGATTTCAACAAACAAGTAAGGTGGCAAATCTTCTACACGTTTAGCAACTTTCACATTTTTTCTCGCTTTCTTCAATCTTACTGATCGTAACATGCCTGCTGATGTGCCTGTACGTAAAGGATGTTTATCCTACTAATTGAAGGTAAAAATACTGACCCTAGGGGGATTTATGCTTGCACTGAAAGAGCTAATGAGGCGCCGGCTACAATTCTCCTTGATCGCCCTAGTTATAACGCTGATCGCCTACCTAATTCTCATGATCAACGGCTTAGGCGTAGGCTTAAATCAGCTAGCAGGCAGCGCCTTATGGAAACTTGGAGGTAATGCTATTGCTTATGCAGAAGAGGCCGAATTAAGCATTATTCGTTCTGAGCTAGGAATAGAAGCTCTGAGTGCTTTAAAAAATCAACCTGCAATAGATCATGTGGCAGCATTAGGTTACTTAGCAGTAAATATTGGCGGTGAAGCAAAAGGAACAGACCTGAGATCAGCAGCATTACTCAGCTTGAATTTGGATGAGCAAACAAATATAGAAATGCCAAAAATTATTGCAGGTCGAACGCTACAATCAGGCAGCCCTGAAATACTTGCAAGCACAGAATTCCTTAAAGATTCGGGGCTTTCTATAGGTGATGAAGTATTGATCCAAATCAGACTTGGTGAATGGCCCTTCACAATTGTTGGTGAAGTGGAAGCTGGAATGTTTTTTTTCCAACCAACAATTTTTACAGACCAATTAATCTGGCAAGAATTAAAATATGGAGAGCGAGTTGAAACTACACCGATAGCAAGTGTCGTATTACTTTCTGCAGAAAATTTTGAAAAACTGGAAATCGAGGGCGTTGATATAGTGAGTAAAAAAGAAGCCTTCGCAAATATTGAGGGAGTTGCAGGGCAACAATCTACTGTTGCTGCCTTGCGTGTCTTTGGATATCTAATTGGAGCCTTGGTAGTAGGAGCATTTTTCTATGTCCTAACGCTCCAGAAAGAGGCTCAGCTAGGTGTACTTAAGGCCATAGGGGCAAGTAGCACTTATTTATTTTTTCAAGTTATGACACAGACAATTGTAATATCTCTTATCGGAATAGCCGTTTCTGTCCCCTTAGCATGGGGAACGGCCGAAGGTTTATCAAAATTACCTACAAGAGTACCGGTAGCTTTCGAAGTTGAAACATTTGTTACAACTTCTATCGTACTAGTAGTGATGGGGATCATTGGATCCCTTCTCTCCGGAAGTCGCATAGCACGTGTAGACCCCATTATCGCCTTAGGTCAACAACAATGACCGTAGTTAATCCGATGTTAGAAGTTACAGCATTAGGAAAAACCTACTCATCTGGTTCAGAGAAGGTACATGCAGTAAAAGAGGTTTCCTTTACTGCCTCTTCAGGAGAATTTATCGCAATCGTCGGACCTAGTGGTTCTGGAAAAACAACTTTACTGGCCATGCTAGGGGCCTTACTAACTCCCAGCCGAGGTAAAATTCAAGTTAACAATCAGCAAATCGAACGATTATCTGCTAAAAAACGTACACACTATCGCAAAAAGAATGTCGGTTACGTTTTTCAGTCAAATAATCTTGTCCCATTCCTAACAGCAAAAGAAAACCTTCTTCTAATTAGCACAATTGGTGGCGTTAAAAAGAATATAGCGCAAAATCGAGCAGCTCAATTACTTGAAGAACTAGGACTTTCTGAACGCGCAAATGCGCTTGCGACCGAGCTAAGTGGTGGGGAACGTCAAAGAATTGCCATCGGTAGAGCACTAATGAATAGACCTGATTTAATTCTTGTTGACGAACCGACCGCAGCATTAGATTCAGAGAGGGGTGAACGTGTAGTACGGTCATTAATTAAAGAAGTTAAACAAAGAAATGTACTCGGAATTATGGTCACTCACGATCTAGCAATGGCAGATAAAGCTGACCGCATCCTTGAAATGAAGGATGGTTTCCTTAACGAACTACTGGAAAGCAATAATTAAGATATTCCTCGACGCTTTAATTCCGCAGGCATCCTCTCAGAATCAGCGCTAAGCATAGGGCCCTTTTGATCATCAGAAAGAACTCCCATAGTATCGGCTCCAAACTTCGCTGCATCAAACGTTATCCACTTCTCAGGAACAACCTCAATCACAACCCTCAAAGGAGAATCCAAACGCTCTGCAAAAGCCCTAGCAGCATCCTCATCCATTCCTTTTGAAGCGAACTCAGGATAGAACCAATCCTTTACTTCTCTACCTTCATGAATCACAGCACGCCCTTTAATTGTTATGGCACCTGCCGGAGATCCAGGTAAATGCTGGGCTGCCGCACCACTTACAACAACAGACACACGAGGATCACGCCGAATAGCAGAAATTCGATGTCTATGTGCTCCAGCTGTAACCCAAACACTTCCATTCTTCCAAAGAAAGGACATGATCACACCCACTGGCCATCCATCTTGTGTGCCCCAGTTAAAAGTACATTCCCCTGCATTTGTCATCAATTCATCAATTTGATCCTTATCAAAGGGGTAAATTGAAACTGTCTCATGGTCTTCAGTACCAGACATAGAAGCTCCTTCAAGCAAATAATGGCGACCCTGAGCGGATTCGAACCGCCGATCTCCACCTTGACAGGGTGGCATGTTAACCGCTACACCACAGGGCCGGTCGTAACCAGTTGTAATGCTAGATGCTAAAAACCTTTGGTGCGAGTACACCGCAAATTAAAGAGTGCATTAACCAGCATGACGAACAATACTCCAGCCACCACTCTCACGCTGATCGTCATACACAACTACATGACAATTACCACACAGAGGGCCAGTCACTTCCACGTGACCATTTGTAATGACCATCTCATCACAGACACCTCCATACCTTTCTACACCATCTTTTTCACAAAACAGACACGCCACATGTGGCTTAGCGCGCTTACCACAATTTGTGCAGTTATCATCAGCTCCAACCGTACATTGCGGAGCACAAGAAAATTTTGCTATTGAATCAAGCACTATATTGCTAGCCATAAAAAACTCCTTAAACTTTTGCCGAATTTCTGTCGCGAGCCCATGAAGCAGCATCATCAGAGGTAACCCAAGATACCGCATTACCTACCAATTTTCGGTAATTAGGATTGTTGTATGACGTCGGCACATCACCAGGTTCAATATATACAATAGGACTGTTCCTATAATTCTTTGCCCATGCAATCAGATTTGAGGTTGGAGGATGTGTCCAATCGCCACGTGAATACATACGACCATTATCAACGACTTCTACAGCAGAAAAGAAGTTTCGGTAATTAAAGTCCCAGTCACTACGTAACAGTGGAACAACATCTTCTTCAAATACAGGTGCTAGATATAGCTCGTCTTGAATAGCGAAACCATCTTCGATACCTTGTGTCACAGGATGCTCCGGATCAACAACTGAAACATTATGCTCCACAGCAAGAAGCCAACCTGAATCAGGATAATCAACTCCCCTTAAAGAACCGGGATGATAATGAAAGCGGCCTCCTACAATTTCAGCATATTCCTCCCAACCTGGCCATGAACAAAGATTGTGGTGAATCATAATCATAGGCTTTCCTAACTCAAGCATTGCCATAAAATTATCCTTGAACTCCTGCGGAGGGTCAGGGTTACCACCGACGCCAAATACTCCAGGCATCGAGTAGTCCACAATCAAATCGTAAGGTTCACTAATTTCAGGATGGAAAAAAAGTTGTGCAGCTGGTTGCTCAACATGAGTCCAAGTTAAAAGACCCTCAGCCTGGAGAGCATCCCACATTTGAAAAAAAGGATCTCGCTGAAAAGGGTGACCTTTTGTGACAAGAAGAATATTAGGTGGGGCCATAGGCTCGCTCCTCAAAAACAATCTACGCAAAGCGCGGACGTATTGTAGCGCTTAGAGATGAACGTGTCAGAAAACAATTAGCACAAAATAAGATAATAATTAGAACATTTGTTTGACTTTAGAACAAAAGTTCTATATGTTCTCTAAACCACGGAGAGAAAATGAACAATTTAACAATCGCTTTTACGATATTTTTGGTGGCAACATCTAGCTTCTTAGTATTCAAAACATTTCTAAGTTTTTTTAAAGGGAACTTTCGAAAAAAACATCCCCCTACTCAACGCCTTGTAATAGGTATGCGTTCGGCTACTGAATTGTAATTTTGTAATGACCTTACTTATCAATAGACAAACAACTACTTAGGTATCGGAAATTCTTGCGTTATACCTGAAAGGGGTTCCTTAAGGAAAAAAGGGGTTTCTATGGAGACGGAACAGTTTTCTTAACTTCCGTCTCCGCCAAATTATGGCAATCTAGGAAGCTTACTAGCCATTATTACTACTTAGCTGCTTCCCCCGCTTCCAGGTCTTTACAGGCTTCATAAGCTCCTGTACCAAATAAACGTAAAACATCTTTCACCTCAACTAATCTTAAATCTTTTGGAATCCCTTCATGCCTCAGGTCTTCCTCATCTTTATCAGCTTCTACCTCAAATAATTCTAATCTTCCATTAGGATCTTCTTCGACATGAAGGACTAAACCAGCACGCGTAAAGTTAGCGCTAGCCAAACTAAGCATTTTCCCTGTTTCGGAAAAAGGTTCTCGATTTGTTAAAACCCATCCAGCTCCAATGAGCATTGTCATCGCATCATGTAACTCGATTTTATTCAGTACATGGGCTGGAACATCACTCTCGGAACCCAAAACTGAAGCAATGGATGGTGGTTTTCCAAAGTCACTTAGAGACTTAAAGAATTTTCGGAGAATTTCCATTTCTACGAGCCGATAAATCGCTTAACACTACTAATTGCACCAATCGTCTCTAGTCGCTGGAGTAAACGTGCTAATTGAGGCAATCCGGTAGTGTGAAGAGTAGCAAAAATTGTCACAGTACCATCACCATGGGCATCGGTCGTGACATCAATCATATTAACGTTCTCTGCAGCCACCATAGTACTGATATCACGTAATAAACCTACACGATCCCAACCCTCAATTTGAACTAAAGAACGGTAGAGTTGATTACCTCCATCACCCCATTGCACATCAATTAATCTTTCTTTTTCACGCCCTAAAGAACTATAAACATTCCCACAATCACTACGATGGACAGAAATACCTCGACCGCGAGTAATGTACCCAAGAACATGATCACCAGGAACAGGATTGCAACAAGAAGCTATTCTTGTTTCGAGGCCCTCTTGTCCAAGAACTCGCAAATTATGAGAGCCTTCATCTACAACATCTAACTTTTTCGAAATTGGTATTTTCCAATTAGAACCGTCACCTAATTCATTTTCATGAACCAATAACGTAATTTTATGCGAAACCGATTCGACACTAATATCTCCATAACCAATTGCGGCAAGTAAGTCATCCCATGATCGACCTTTATAGCTCTTAATCAACTCCTCTTTATGTTCTGATAATTCAATCGATAAACGACGCATTGCTCTATCAAGCGCTTCTCGCCCGCGAGCAACACTTTCAACACGTTCTTGTTTTCGAAACCATTGACGAACTTTTTGTTTTGCATGAGATGTATGCAAATAATCAAGATGTTCACTCAACCAATCTCTAGAAGGACCCCTACTAGAACGGCTTCGCATAATTTCAACCACATCACCATTCTTAAGTTCAGTACTCAGGGCGATCATTTTAGCGTTCACTTTTGCACCCACCGTTTGGTGTCCCAAATCTGTATGAATCCTGTATGCAAAATCTAGTGGAGTAGCACCTACCGGAAGATCAATCACATCTCCCTTAGGTGTAAAAACGAACACCTGATCATCAAAAATATCTGTTTTGACAGATTCAACAAAATCTTCATCACCAGAAAAATCACGTTGCCATTCAAGTAATTGCCTTAACCAGGAAATACGGTCTTCATCTTTAGACTGCTGATCAACACCCTCTTTATAACGCCAATGTGCAGCAACCCCATATTCAGCAACTCGATGCATCTCTTCCGTTCTGATTTGAACCTCAAGAGGCCTACCTGTCTCAGTCACAACAGTAGTGTGTAAAGATTGGTACATCCGGTCTGTAGGACTAGCAATATAGTCATCAAATTGCCCTGGCAGTGGTCGCCATGCCGAATGCACTATCCCGAGAACTTGGTAGCAATCAGCTACAGTTGGAGCAATGACACGCAAAGCTAAAATATCGTAAATATCATTGAATGACTTTGCATCTTGCCCGTATCTTTCAAGCTTCTCGTGTACAGAAAATATATGCTTAGCTCGACCACTAACAACGGCAGACACTTCTTCGATTTCTAAACGATCAGTCAGAACCCGACCACATTCAGCTATATATTTTTCACGTGCATCCCGGGTAAGTTCAAGGCGTTTTGCAATCTCCTGATAACGTTCCGGATACAAATAACGAAATGCTAAATCTTCTAATTCCCACTTTAATTGCCAAATACCTAGCCTATTAGCAAGTGGAGCATAAATTTCCATTGTCTCCCTAGCAATACGTATTTGTTTTTCCGGAGGGAGTGGATCTAAAGTACGCATATTGTGGAGACGATCACACAGCTTTACAAGAACAACACGAATATCTTCAGCCATCGCTAGAAAAATCTTTCGATAATTCTGCGCTTGCACTGCATCCTGAGAGTCAGGATTATCACCAAAGTGCGCTGGAAGATTATCTAATTTCGTAAGACCTTCAACTAGACTAGCTACATCATCACCAAACAATTCAGCTATTTCTTTGTTTGAAACATCACAATCTTCTTGAACATCATGTAGAAGTGCAGCAGTAATAGCCGAATGATCCAACTCGAGACTAGTCACGATCTGTGCGACAGCAAGAGGGTGGGTAATATAAGGATGCCCAGACTCGCGCAATTGACCCTTATGCTGACTAAAAGCAAATTCATAAGCATTACGTATCTCGGGTAAATGTTTTTGGGGTAGGTATGCTGCAGCATCTGCTAACACTTCCCCAATTTCTGGTGGGGAAGCCAAGTTATAATTGGATTGAACAATTTGCTTCTGCATCACTTTAGAAGCCTTTATTGTACTTTAGGAAGTAGTTTTAAACGATGAGCAAACAATTTCAAAAACCTCGAGGAACTGAAGACATACTCCCTGATATGCAACCATATTGGACGATGATTAATAAATCGATCCGGGAGGTTACCACACTCTTTGGCTACTCAAGAATCGACACGCCTGTTTTTGAAAATGCAGCACTCTTCGAAAAAGGGACCGGCGATACAACAGATATTGTGGAAAAAGAGATGTATACATTTGCAGATAGAGGTGGTGACATGCTTGCTCTAACCCCTGAAGCAACACCTGCCCTCTGTCGCTCTTATCTTGAAAACGGAATGGGAAGCCAACCACAACCCATCCGTCTTTACACCACTGCCCCTATGTTTCGATATGACAGACCCCAGCAGGGACGGCTGCGTCAATTTACCCAATTTGACTGCGAAGTAATCGGCTCAGCAGATCCGTACGTCGATGCTGAACTGATAGAACTCCTGTGGCGGCTTTATGAACACCTTGAGTTAACAGATATAGAATTACGATTAAGTAGTATCGATGACCTTACGTCTCGGAAAAAATATATCTCAGATCTCACGAACTACTATCAACCTTTATCCAATTTATTATCAGAGGATAGCCAGAGGCGCCTACAAAGCAATCCTCTCCGATTACTAGATAGCAAAGATGAACGAGATATCCCCTTTAAAGAAAAGGCCCCCAAGTTAATTGATCGTCTAAGCGAAGAATCTGAACAGCATTTTACAGCAGTAAAAGAAGCCCTAACTGCAGCAAAAATACCTTTCACAATTGACCCATTACTAGTACGTGGACTCGATTACTACAATCGAACAGTATTTGAGTTTGTTCCAAAAGATGATGAGAGAGCACAAAGCACAATTGGTGGCGGTGGGAGATATGATGAACTTATCAAAATTCTTGGTGGATCTCCCACACCTGCAGTTGGTTTCGCTGCAGGTTTTGAACGCATAATTCTTGAAATGAAACGTCAAGAAAAGACCCCTATCCCACTAGATAGCGTAAACGTATACATTGCACATCTCGGCACTGAAGCAGGTAAAGAGAGCGTAAGACTTGCGGCAGAGTTAAGGAAAAACGATATAGCCTGTAGCATTGGTGAATCCACAAGGTCACTGAAAGCACAATTGCGCAGGGCTAACACGTCAGGTGCGAAAATTACAATAATCATTGGCGAAGAAGAAATTAAGAAGGGCACTGCCGTAATAAAATCTATGCAGACAGATCAGTCTCAAATAGAAACACCAGTTAATGAAATAATAACTGAAATCGTCAAGATACTGAATCAATAGAAACGATATACTCGACCCAGGAGCTTACTAGCGATGAATGAAACAGTCCGCATAAAATTGGAATCATTACGTTCACAATATGATGCGTTGACTGCACAAATGGGTGAGCCTGATGTGGCTGCCAATTATGAAAAAATGGCTCAATTGGTGCGTGAAAGGACCTTGATCGCGCCTGTAGTAGATTTAATGTCCGAGTATGAAAATCATGCACATACTTTAGCTGATGCACAAAGAATTTTAAGCGAAGAGGACCAAGAATTAAGGGAACTAGCAGAGGTGGAAATTGAAGAGGCTGAAAAGGAAATTGAAAAATTAGAGAATGCAATCCTTAGAGCCTTGCTGCCGAAGGATCCTCGTGACGATCACAATGTAATTGTAGAAATACGTGCGGGTGCTGGGGGACAGGAAGCTGCACTGTTTGCATCAAACCTCTATCGCTTATATGTCCGCTACAGTGAACGCCAAAAATGGAAAACATCTGTTATCAACATTTCCGAAGCAGCTATGGGAGGTTTTAAAGAAGTAACTTTCTCAGTAGAAGGGAAAGGGGCTTTTTCTCGCCTGAAATACGAGAGCGGAGTCCATAGAGTACAACGGGTCCCAGAAACCGAAACACAAGGACGCATACATACATCTACAGCTACAGTCGCAGTGCTTCCCGAGGCTGAAGATGTAGATATAGAAATTGAGGAGAAAGACTTACGCGTCGATATATTTCATGCATCAGGTGCAGGCGGACAAAATGTTAACAAGGTAGCAACTGCAGTACGCATAACACACATACCAACCGGGCAAGTAGTGATATGTCAAGATGAACGCTCTCAGCTCAAAAACCGAGTCAATGCAATGTCTGTTTTAAGGGCACGTCTACTTTCAGTAGAACAAGAACGGCAACAAAAAGAGGAATCCGCTGAACGAAAACTACAGGTAGGGAGTGGAGATCGCTCAGAAAAAATTCGTACCTACAATT
Source organism: Tepidiformaceae bacterium (assembly GCA_045562595.1). Lineage (GTDB taxonomy): Bacteria > Chloroflexota > Dehalococcoidia > Tepidiformales > Tepidiformaceae > JAKUNN01. Next base: position 57,045 of record JBJKVN010000009.1, on the reverse strand, counting down.
TCCCGCAAGACCGTATAACAGATCATCGATTTGGATTAACAGTGCACAATATTCCAGATAGATTAGATGGGAATATCGATGACATAGTTGACGCTGTTGCTTCTGCAGCTGAAGCGGAACGATTAAACGAGTGAAAGCACAAAAAGCAGTAAAAGACTTAAAAGAACAACTGGAAAAAGCAGGAATTGAAGATTCATCACTCGAGGCTGAACTCCTAACAAGACACGCTGGAAATTTAACACGCGTAGAATTTTACGCAGGAGCCGATTTAGTCACTAAAGAACTCGAAAGCTTGCATGGATTTGCAAGTAGACGACTAAAAAACGAACCTTCAGCTTACATACTGGGCACACGAGAATTTTATGGAATGAAATTTCAAGTTAGCCCAGCTGTCCTAATCCCAAGGCCTGAAACTGAACTTCTGGTGCAATTGGTGAGTAGAGAGATTCATGATAACGACACCGTAATCGATATTGGCACTGGCAGCGGGTGCATCGCTATTCCCCTCTTCGGCCAAACATCTCGAAGTAAAATTATAGGAACAGATATCAGTACATTAGCTCTTCAGCAAGCACAGAAAAATGCTGTCAAGCACAACACAGAAATTAGTTTTATTAGATCCCACCTCGCATCATCAATTAGGATTGCCGACATCATAGTGGCAAATTTGCCATATATCCCCACAAATGAGTTAGCGAAACTGCCAAAAGAAATAAAAAATTGGGAGCCAATACACGCTTTAAATGGAGGCCATACTGGAATCGAATTGTTATCAGAATTAATATCTGACTGTGGACAACGATTAAAACCACGGTTGATTGCATTAGAAGTAGGATTTGGACAAGCAAAAAATGTTGCACGATTATTGGAAAAACAAGATGCTAGTACTGAAATACACCAAGATTTAGCAGGCATTGAGCGAGTTGTTGTAGGGCGCTGGTCGTAGCGATTTTAGTAAAGACAAAGGTAATTATTCAGGGTCAATTTTTTGCCAAATCCTTTGAAGAAACAACCCAATCCCCAAAATACATACAGCAGCAATAAGAACCGGAATTATAACGGACCGTATATTTAAAGAAGCTGCCTCACTAGAAAGTTTAGCGGGAATCGCATACTGACCGGTAGACTCTCGAAGCACTTCGATGAATTGTTCTCCGGTAAACCCTAAACTTGAACCCTCGTTATCAAAAACATTGCCTTTTTTGATAAAAAAAACTGAGCCCTTGGAAGGCCACAAAATTTTTGCTCCTGGAAAACCTTTAAGTGCTGCCACTACGATGTCGCCAGAAGATAATTGGGCTTCACAGTGACCATCTGTATATATAGGCGTTAACACATGAGCTGTCGGAGGACCTTTGAAATAAGCATCCACATGCAATTTTATACTTTTAGGTGAGGTTTCCAAAATATTACCAACCTCTGCAAGAACAATTACATCATATCCACTGACTGATCGATAAAGATCCGTAAGATCCAATACCTCACATGCTCCTTCATGAGCATATGCATCTTGAAAAAAAGACATTGCCGCGATACCGGCAAGAAAAGGAATCAATAGAATTAGGAAAATTTTACGTATCTGATTGCTCAAATTGATAAATTTTTCCTTCAGTTTTGATCGAGGGAGCTATAACCATTTCAGTATCTTGAAACTCGCGAATAGTATGAGCCCCACACATGCCCATAGCGGTTTTTAATGCACCAACCAAATTCTCGGTTCCATCGGTTCGGCTCGTGGGACCAAAGAGAGTTTTCTCTAAGGTAGTACGTACACCTACAGCAATGCGGGTCCCTCGAGGCAAATCAGCATGTGGAGTAGCCATGCCCCAGTGATAACCTCGTCCGGGAGCCTCAGTGGTCGCTGCAAAGGGAGACCCCATCATGACGGCATCAGCACCAGCAACAAAAGATTTACACACATCTCCTCCCGTACGGATCCCACCATCAGTAATTATCGGGACATAGCGGCCAGATTCTTCGAAGTAAGCATCTCGAGCTGCTGCGCAATTTATGGTTGCAGTAACTTGAGGAACACCAATACCTAGAACTTCACGACTGGTACAGCCTGCGCCAGGGCCAACGCCAACAAGAACGGCTGCCACACCTGTTCGCATCACCTCAAGTGTAGCGTTGTAACCAACAGTATTCCCAACAATAACTGGGATGTGAATTTCTTTTAATAACTGATCAAACCTTAATCCTTCTACACTCGTTGATTCATGGCGTGCAGTTGTAACAGTGCTCTGTACAACCAAAAAATCTGCTCCTGCTTCTTGAATAACCGGAGCGAAATTTTTTGTGAACCTAGGTGTCACAGAGACAGCTGCAATGGCACCACTTTCCTTGATTTGTTGAATACGCCTTGCAATCAAATCCTCACGTATCGGACTTGTAAAAGCTTTTTGTAAAATTGCAGTAGATTCTTCTCGATTTCCTGAAGCAACTTCTTGCAAAATTGGCTCTGGATCATCAAAACGTGACCACACACCTTCTATATTTAAAACAGCAAGACCGCCAACTTTATGCATTTCTATAGCAAACGCAGGATCAACTACTGCGTCCATGGCAGCAGCTAAAAAAGGTATTTCAAAATGATGGTCTCCGAGGTTTAACCCAATCTTCACCAACTCAGGATTTAAGGTCACATCACCTGGCACAATAGCTACATCATCGAAACCATATGCGTGGTGAAGCTCTTTCAAATTGTGACCAGCCATTTACCCTGTCTCCTCCAAGTCATCTAACTAGAAGGCTTCACTGGAATATATAGCAATACCAGCAAAAAACTACTATTACATGAGTGTGAAGGGCAGATGCTAACAGGTCAACATTAAGAATAAAATTTTACAAAATTTTCAGAAAAGAGCATTGTTTTGTGAAGCAGAGGGGACGCAATGGTAAAAGAAAAAAATCAATCCGGTTTATACATTGTTGCAACACCAATTGGAAACCTTAACGATCTAAGCTCTAGGGCTATCGAAATTCTTAAGCAGGCTGATTTAATAGCTGTAGAAAATACCCAAATATTTAGGCACCTTGGCATTGACGTACCATCGCAAAAATTACTACATGTCACAGAACACAATACCCCAAGACAAACTCCTAAAATACTAGAAATGGCTCGGACTGGAATTGCAGCATTAACATCAGATGCAGGAACCCCAACAATTTCAGATCCTGGTTCTCGAATAGTTGAAACAGCACATGTGGAAAATATTCCAGTGTATGTAATCCCCGGACCATCTGCTCTTTCTGCTTCAATATCAATTTCAGGTTTTAGTGGCGACACACATTTTTTAGGTTTTTTACCACGAAAAACAAATGATAGGAAAAGGATAATCCAAAAAACAGCTCAAACTGCCAAAATACTAGTTGTTTATGAAAATCCTAGTAGGTTAACAAGAACACTTACGGAAATAGCAAATTGGCTTAATGATCCGGAAACGGTAGTCTGCCGTGAACTAACGAAGCTTCATGAAGAAACAATTAGAAACAACGCATCCGTATTAGCAAACCAAATCAAATCTCCCCGAGGAGAGTGCACTGTCGTAATTAATAGCAGCAATTGGCCTGAGAAGAATCATCTAGAAGAAGCATCTGTATATATGCAAGAAATGCATCGAGCTGGAGCCAAGCGTGCTGCTGCTGCCGCAGAAGCAGCACGTCGCTTTAGTATTGAGAGGAAATTAGCATACTCTCTATGGCCTGATTAAAGCGGCTTGGTGGGGGATAAAGGTGAGCTATGTTAGTTTCTAAATAGTAATCCACAATCAGGGGGGAACTTGTCTGAACGGATTTTAGTTGCAGTAGCTTGGCCATATGCCAATTACCTGCTCCATGTAGGACAGGTGGCGGGGGCGTATCTTCCAGCCGACATATTTGCGCGCTACCAGAGGCTGATCGGGAATGAAGTACTTATGGTCTCCGGTTCAGATTGCCACGGCACTCCTATCACAGTAACTGCTGACCGGGAAAATGTATCGCCGAAAGATATTGTTGACCGCTATCACCCCAAAATTCTCGAGGCCTGGGAGAAATTAGGTATTTCGTTCGACCTATTCACCTCAACACTTACAGAAAATCATTATGAAACAACACAAGACATTTTTACAAAACTTCTTTCAGAAGGATACTTATACACAGACAAACAGGAACAACTGTACGATCCGGAATCTGACCGCTTCTTACCTGACCGCTATGTAGAAGGTATCTGCCCACTATGTAGTTATAAAGATGCCAGGGGGGATCAATGTGACTCTTGTGGAGCACAACTTGACGCAGTAGATCTGATTCAACCTCGAAGCATAATTAGTGGAGCAAATCCTGAAATTCGCGAGTCCGAACACTTTTTCTTACGTTTATCCGCATTTGAAGAAAAATTAAGAGAATGGGTAGAAAACCAGGACCACTGGCGACGAAATGTCAAAAACTTCACTCTTGGGGTACTTGATGAAGGCCTAAAGGACCGGGCCATTACCCGCGATATCTCATGGGGTGTTCCTGTTCCTATTGATGGTTACGAGTCTAAGCGAATTTACGTGTGGTTTGATGCTGTAATTGGCTATCTTTCCGCTGCAAAAGAATGGGCAGCATCTAACGAGTCCCCAGAATCCTGGAAAGCATTCTGGGAAGACGAAAACACTCGCGCTTACTACTTCATTGGAAAAGACAATATCGTCTTTCATACAATTATATGGCCGGCAATGCTCCTCGGATACGGTAACTTAAATCTTCCGTATAACGTTCCGGCGAATCAATACGTCAACTTTTCAAAAGGACAGAAGCAAAGTAAATCTAAAGGAACTGGCAATTGGATATTAGACTTACTCGATACATACGACCCTGATGTCATACGTTTTTATTTAACAACCATCCTTCCTGAGACAAGCGATTCAGAATTTCAGGAAGAGGAATTGATCCGCTCCAACAACGAAATGCTTATCGCAACATGGGGAAATCTAGTAAATCGTGTGTTTGCGATGATCCACAAAAATTTCTCTGGAGAAATGCCAAGCTGCAATAATATAAGTACTGAAAGCATCTCATTACTTAGTGAAATCGATTCTGCATTTGAAACGATAGGGAGTGCCTATGCAGCTTGTGAATTTAGAACAGCACTACGTGAATCCTTACGGATTGCACAATTAACCAATCGGTATTTAGATACGAGAGCACCTTGGAAAGCTATTAAAGAGGATCCAGAGCATACTGCAGAAACGCTTAATATATCGATCCAAGCAATTTCAGGGATAGCCAAGCTTCTGCACCCTATACTTCCACACTCAACTACTGAATTGTTCGAGAATTTGGGATTTGATTCCGAAGATATTGGAAAAAATTGGTCACGCGACAGCGTACCTGAAGGTACTCGTCTTGCAAAATCAAAAGCCTTATATAGCAAATTGGAAAGTGATTAGAAATGACTACGCTTGGATTGATCGATAGTCATACTCACTTACAAGATGAAATTTTCGACGATAATCGAAAAAAAGTTATTGCACGAGCACGAGAGGAAGGGGTCGAACATATTTTTGTATGCGGCGAGGACATCTCTTCAAGTCAAGCTGCAGTCAAACTTGCACAAACAGATCCAAGAATTACAGCAATGGTAGGGTTCCACCCACACAATGCCTCAGAAGCAACTTTAGAAAAACTCGACCAAGTAAAAGAGCTTGCAAAAAACAAGGAAGTTTGTGCTATTGGTGAGATTGGACTTGATTTTTATCGGAATATCTCACCACCCAAAATACAACATGATGTTTTCGAATCACAACTTTCAATAGCAGCAGAAATAGGCCTACCTGTAAGTATTCATTCGCGCAATGCAGAAAATGAATTAAGACCACATTTAAAAAATTTCGTACAAAAAAGCCAACGGGAAATCCATGGAATCTTGCATTGTTTTAGCGGCAACCTAAAGCTCGCATTAGAGTACTATGAACAAGGCTTTTTAATATCCTTCGCAGGACCCCTTACATATCCTAAAAACTCTGAACTACGGGAAATGGCCTCGCAATTACCTAATGAAGCACTCTTACTCGAAACGGATAGTCCAGCCTTACCACCCCAAAAATATCGTGGTAAAACTAATGAGCCTAGCTATATAAAGTTAATTGCAGAAGTAATGGCGGTCGCAAGGAATACAAGCCTCATGGAAATAGCTAAAATCACAACAGTAAATGCTTTACAATTCCTAATACAACAGCCTAATAAAACGGAACCCATGTAGCATGCCTGAAGATCAAACTACACAAATTTATGGACCAATCGCTAAAGATCTAGCATTGGTAGAAGAACTATTGGAATCTGTTAAAAGCGTAGACATCTCTGCACTACAAAAGATGCTCGAACATGCACTTGAATCCAGAGGGAAACGTTTGAGACCAGCACTAGTCTTATTGGCAGGTACTTTCGGTAATTATGACCTAAATAAACTTGTACCGCTTGGTACAGCAATCGAACTACTGCATACAGCAAGCCTTGTCCATGACGATGTAATAGATAGTGCAGAAAACCGAAGAGGAAAACCAACGGCAAATAGTCTTTTTGATAATGCGTTAACTGTATTACTAGGTGACTTTCTCTTTGCAAATGCAGCAGAAATGGTTACCCGAACCGGGAGTCTAAAAGTAACGAGACTTTTTTCATTGACATTAATGAAAATGACGAGCGGCGAACTCGATCAAGATACGGCTGCCTTTGATGTAGGGCGTGACGTGCAAAGCTATTTATCAAGAATTGGAGGTAAGACTGCTTCGTTAATGGAAAACGCAACTGAAGGCGGTGCAGTGTTAGCAGGCTGCTCAAACGAGGGTGTTGAGGCGTTAAGATCTTATGGTTACAACCTAGGAATGGCCTTTCAAATTGTAGATGATATTCTTGATTTTGAAGGCACTGAAGAAGTAATGGGGAAACCCGTAGGAAGTGACCTTAAAGAAGGCACCATCACTTTACCTACACTGCTATATTTGCAATCAGCAAATCCTGAAAATGTAGTTAAAAAATTCCTGGAAACCGAACAGGAACGTCAGTCGTACCTAGAAGAAGCCATTTTTGAAATCACCAATTCGCCTGCATTACTTGAATCTCAAAAAATTGCAGAAGACTACGTAGAACGTGCAAGAGAAGCGCTTAAAATACTTCCAGAAAACGATAGCAAAACAAAGTTGGAAAAACTAGGTGACTACGTTTTACAAAGGAACAATTAAGAGTCGTTAAGCCTAATCTTTACCGTATTTTGTACGCTTCAAATGCCTTGGAGCTCTATCCGGAGTACCTTTCTTAAGGACATCACGGCGTTCTACTGCACCTGCCACATCATCAATTTCAATAGGTTGGTTATACATGTCTACAAGATCACCCTTTATAGCAGCTTCCTGCATATCAACAAGTTCACTTACCTCTCCCTGCATCGGTTGCGGTGCTGGCTTGGGTTTATTGATCTCTGGATGCTCATTGGGACGCCCCCCTGTCACACGCGTAGTAACTTTTTTCCCTAAGTGGTAATAGCCACCATCATCAGGAATTCTCCTCGGATAACCATCTCTAAAGGTAAACGCTGCAAATGAGGTTGGCATAATACGATCGGAATCTTCATAGCATTCCGGACAAGGTACTGCCTCAGTTGCCTCTCTCATTGGACGTAATTCCTCAAAAATGCCATGACATGGCTCACAATAGTATTCATATAACGGCATGATCTACCTCTCAGAAAAAATCAATAGACGCTTATTCTACCGTTTCTTTCCTAAATATGGTTTCGTTTTAAGGTTTTTGAACGGGTGGAGGTAAATTTTCCAGGAAATATTGCGATTTAGGCTCTCTCTCTAAGTGGTAACGAATTAAATCAATGGTGGCCAAACGCAATAAATTTAAATTTTCCTCAGTTACACGAATTGTGACATAATTTTCCATGCTAACTTTGGCAGCAAAGCGAAAAAGCTTGATTACAGGAACGGGAATCAAGCGACCTGAACCAGTATTCAATCGACAATTCCCACACACAAATCCACCCGCCTCAGGCACTAATAAAGCTGTTTGTTCGGGCAAACGAGAATCACAGACAACACATTCGAAGACACGAACTTCATAACCTAACAGGTTCAACAAATACAACTCAAAATAGCGCACAGAGAGAGGAGAGCTCGTTGCTTTAAGAACTTCTAAAAACTCCTTTAAACCTCTGTATAATTCTGGGAGTGGTTCGCCTTTCTCTACAAATAAATCAATCAGTTCAAAACAATATAATGCAGCAGTACTTTTTTCTAAATTCCCTCGGATTTCTTGATACGAATCAATCGTCTGGGCCTGCGTAAGGATATCTAAACTTCTACCCCTAGCGACAAATAGACTGCTTTGTACCATAGTCTCAAGGTGGCCTCGCATTTTACTTCGCGGCTTACGGATACTCCGAGCAACGGCATCAAACTTCCCTTGGGTATTACTGAAAATTGTAAATATGCTGTCAGCTTCACCGATATTACGACGACGGAGAATTATGCCCTCTGTTCGATAAGTACGTTCCCTACTAGTCACAATTAGAAAGTTTGACGGCCCTCGAAGGCATGCGCCAGCGTTATTTCATCGGTATATTCCAAATCAGCTCCCGATGGCAAGCCACGAGCTAAACGGGTTATCCTGACACCGTGTGGCGTAAGCAAGCGTTGTACATACATCGCGGTAGATTCACCTTCAAGAGAAGGATTTGTCGCCATAATTACCTCTTCGATATTCCCAGACTGCACGCGCTGCAGTAATTCATTAATTCTTAGATCTCCAGGGCCAATACCTTCCATAGGATTTAGCACACCCTGTAAAACATGATATCGACCTCTATATTGACCTGTACGCTCCAGAACAATAACGTCAAGCGCCTGTTCAACTACACACAAAACCGACTCGTCCCTTTCTTCATCCTGACATAACTGACAAGGGTCCTTGTCAGTTATATGGAAACAGATACTGCATAAGTCCACTTGTTTTTTCATATCCTCTACAGCAATAACCAACGATTTTGTTGTTTCCTCTGAAGAACGCAGCAAATGAAATGCAAGCCTTTGCGCAGATTTAGGACCAATCCCCGGAAGCTTAGAAAGTTCATTAATTAGTTTAGTTAAAGGCTCCGGAACTCCGCTGAAACTATTCACCGAACTAATCACCCAGTCCAGGAATATTAAAACCTGCAGTCAGTGAGCCCAAGGATTGCGATTGAAGCTGCGCGACTCGATCAGAAGCATCCCTTATAGCAGCTAAGATCAGATCTTCCAACATAGCACCGTCTTCAGGATCGATAACCTCGGGGTTTATATGAACGTTAGTGATCTTCTGCTCTCCATTCATAGTAATGACGACCGCCCCGCCACCCGAAGTCCCTTCAACGGTTTCCGCGGCAAGCTGTTCCTGTGCTTTTTGTAAAAGTGCCTGTGCCTCGGCCATTTGTGCTGTACTCTGTGGTGCAGAACGTGACGTTCCAGCACCTCTAGAACCTCCACGACGCAAATATCTATTTCTACCGCTACTTTTTGCCATTAATCCTTTCCTTCCAAATGAACTGGCTTAGCACCTAACTCCAAAGCTGCTTTGGCCAAATGACCTCGCTGGGGTGCTCGTCGAGGCTTCTTATCATTAACGAGCTGTACTTCTAGAGTAACATCGCGCTTTAAAAGAATGCTTGCCTGCTGTTCTACGAGAGTACGTCCTTCATTTTCGACTTTCTGCATATGGAAAGGCTTATAAAATCCTAATTTTAAAATGTTTCCATCCATAGAAAGTACCTCACAAGAACCGTTTAACCACGCACCAGCTTTTACATCTTTTTCTCGACATTTCTGGTACAAAGCATGAATGAAACGATCTTCCTCACTCTCCTCAGCAGGAACACCCCCTGCACTACCAGTAGTATTACTATTGGTAGTAGCCACCGAATTGTCCAATTTTTGAACACTATTACTACTTGAATTTTCAGGCTCTACAATTAATGCTGTCGTGCAAGCTACTTCCAGGGGGATCGCATCACTCGGATCACGTCGAAAATCAGCAGCTGCAAGATTAGCAATGATACGAGAAAGTTTTGAAAGACCGATTAAGTCAACGTCCTTAGAACGCGCAGTAACAAGTAAGCGTTCACGCAAAATGTTTATTGTTGCCTTTGTAAATTTTGTAAGATCTAACCCATCATCAGACACCTCTCGAGACAACTCTAGTGCTCGAACGAGATCGTCTGAAACAAGTGCACTTGCCAATTCATTGGTCCTGTCATCTTCTATGATCCCCAACATATTATTTACTTCTTCAACGGTGGGGGTTAGGCCAAATAACGCAACTACTTGCTCGAACATTGTAATAGCATCACGCATCCCACCTCGAGATTGTCGAGCAATTACACCTAAACTTTCTTCGGAAATTGTACAACCTTCTTCTTTCGCAATAAAAGCAAGCCGCTGCACGATAGCATCATTAGGTACCCTACGAAAATCAAACCTTTGACACCTAGAAACAATTGTTGCTGGAACTTGATGCAACTCAGTTGTTGCAAGTACAAAAATTGCATACGGAGGCGGTTCTTCTAATGTTTTTAAAAGTGCATTAAAAGCACCTGTCGTCAACATGTGTACTTCATCGAGCAAATACACCTTGTGCTTCATAACAGATGGGGAAAAAGCAATGCGCTCCCGTAAATCACGAACATCATCGATTCCTCTATTACTGGCAGCATCCATCTCTATGAGATCAAAAGCCACGTCCTCATTTATCGAATTACAATTACTACACTGATTGCAGGGATCTCCATTGTTTAGACCTTCACAATTAATAGCCTTTGCCAAAATACGGGCAGTAGTAGTTTTCCCAGTTCCACGGGGACCTGAAAATAAGTAGGCATGCGCAACCTGATCAGAACTGAGCGCATTTCTTAAAGTGGTTACAATGGGTTCCTGACCCACCACTTCTTCAAACCCTTTTGGACGCCACTTGCTATAGAGCACAAATCCTCCGATGACGAGCATAAAAAGTATACCGAAAACAAATATGGGTCAGGTATGTATTTTTGTGCTTTTTAGATAGTTTTCTTCTTTTTTCTGCATTACTTGCGTTTCTTTTACGGTTTCATGATCAAACCCACATAAATGTAAACAAGCATGCGTTAAAAGGTGTGCTACTTCTTCTTGTAAAGAAAAGATAGAATTCGATGCTTTCCGTCCCGCATTAGGAACACTTATCGCAATATCTCCTAGTGAGTACGAATCGGATGATTGTTGTGGAAAGACAACCACATCATCTTCAATCGTATCTGGGAAAGCAAGCACATCAGTCGGTTCATCAGTACCAAAAAACTTAAAATTAAGCTCTTTCAGTACTTCGTCACTAGTCAATAAAACCGTCACTCGAACACTATCATCTTCACACTCTTTGGCTAAAACAGTTTCTGCTAGTGAGTGAAGAGCCTTAAGATCTATATCTTGCGTATCACATTCAGTAATGAAATTGATGTTCATATTTTGAAACAACTAGCCAATCGAGAAAATCGCAGCTGCTTCGCGCGCAACTGAAATTATTGGGGTTGGGAAAAATCCAAAAACAAGCACACCAAGCACAGTAATCCCTAACACAAAGCCAATTGATTTTGGAATAGAAAAAGGTGCTGAACCAATCTGGTCTTCTGCATTTCTAAACATCAAACGGACAATTCGAAGATAATAGAAAGCCGCAAGAACAGAATTCAACACAGCGACAATTACTAGCCAGGCAAGATCTGCTTGTGCAGCAGCATTAAAAATGTATAACTTCGCCCAAAATCCTGCAGACGGAGGAATACCTGTAAGTGAAATTAATGCAATCCCAAGAGAGAGAGCGAGTAAAGGCGCACTTTTCGCAAGCCCTTCATAAGCATTTATATCGTCACTCTCCAACTGGCGGGAAATAGCAATTACTGCAATAAATACAGCCAAATTTGTAAAGGCATATGCCACGACAAAGAACAGCACAGCACTTGCAGCTAAAGTAAACTCCTGACCTACAACTGCTATAGCAGCCAAACCAATAGCGAAATTGCCTGCTTGTGCAACAGAAGAATAGCCCAACATTCTTTTAATATTGGACTGAACAAGTGCAAATATATTTCCAACAGTCATTGAAATTGCAGCTAAAACTGCAAAAATCATTGCCCAGTCATTACTAAGTATTTCTGCATTAAGACCTTCAAAGAAAATCCGCAGCACAACGGCAAATGCTGCCGCCTTTGAGCCTACAGATAGAAACGCTGCTACAGGTGTGGGAGCACCTTCATAAACATCGGGAACCCACATCTGAAAAGGCACTAAGGCCATTTTGAAGCCAAATCCAGCTATGATGAGTGTACTTGCAAGAATCAGAAGTGAACGATTATCTGAAGCATTTTCTCCGATAAAGGTCGCAATCTCGGGTAAGAAAGTTGAACCGGACAAACCATATAACAAGGCCATACCAAAAAGTAGCAGCGCAGATGCTATTGAACCGAGTAACAAATACTTCAGTCCAGATTCACCTGACCGCTCATCTTTACCCCAACCCGCTAATATATATTGAGGAATCGAGGAAAGTTCTAGAGCAATAAAAATAGTTATTAAATCTCTCGCTCCAGCAAGAAACATCAAACCCGCAGTGGCAGTTAAAAGAAGAGCATAATACTCGGATTTACGTCGACCGACTCGATCGACCCAATTCATCGAAGCAAATACCACCGCAGCCCCTATCCCAGCAAAAACCACACTAAAGAAAATAGAAAACTTATCTACACTGTATGTCCCTTCGAATCCGACATGATACTCTCCGCGCACAGCCAAACTAATGGCAAACGAAACAGATACTGCAATCGCAGCCAATGCCATCCAGGGGAGATAACGATTATCTTTAGGAAAAATAGCATCGAAGACAAGAATTAAACCAGCGCCAATTAAGATAGCTAACTGTGGACTAATTAGTTCAAAGGGGTTCATATACTGAGCCTCGCCACAACAAACTCCAAGGTCGGATTTAACATATCAGTGATGATTGAAGGATATACACCCAAAAGCACAATTAGAGCTGCCAAGCCCAATACGGGAACATGTTCCCACCATTGATTTTGATCTGTAAGTGAATCCCATTCAGATTTCGGCGGTCCAAAAACTACACGTTGTAACGTCCACAAAATATATCCAGCGGAAAGAACCGCACCAAAAATAGATAATATAACCGCCCACTCAAATGCTTGGAAAGCGCCTAGGAAAACTGTAACTTCCGCAATAAAACCAGCAAGTGATGGTAATCCAACACTTGCAAAACCAGCAAATACAAGACCGGTTGAAAGCAATGGCATCTGACGAGCAAGTCCACCTAATTGGGAAATTTCCCTAGTATGCGTCCTATCGTACATTAACCCTATAACTACAAAAAGCATCCCCGTGATCAGTCCATGGGCAAGCATCTGATACGTTGCACCAGCTAATCCAGTAACCCCGAGACCACTAAGGCCCAGCAGGACTAACCCCATATGACTGACCGAAGAATAGGCTATCAGACGTTTAACATCGGTTTGACGGAAAGTAACAAACGCACCATACAAGACACTTAACGCGCCAATGGTTGCAAAAACGATATCAAAATCCTTAGCTTGATCGGGAAGGATCGTTATACAAGTACGTATAATGCCGTAACCACCCATCTTCAAAAGAACCCCTGCAAGCATTACCGATACAGCAGTTGGTGCATCACTGTGCGCATCAGGCAACCATGTATGTAATGGCACTATCGGTAACTTCACAGCAAATCCAACAAACAAAAACGCAAAAACAACCGAGAGAGGAATCATGGTACTCCCGAAGACCGAGGAGGCCAGTATCTCAAGGTCAAATGTTCCCGCTGAAGAAGCAAGAGTCAAAATACCAACAAGCATGAAAGCCGAACCAGCCAAGGTATAAAGTACAAACTTGGTTGCTGAATAATCTCGCCTACCTGAACCCCAAATAGTGATCAACAAGAACATAGGGAATAATTCAAGTTCCCAGAAAAGGAAGAACATTAAGAAATCGAGTGCCGTAAACACGCCAAGAACAGAGGTAGCAAGCACCAATAAAGAGGCAAAGTACGCACGTTCTCGCAAATTTATACGAAACGAAACTAGTACAGCTGCGACTGTTAAAAATGTAGTCAGTACAACCAAAGGTAAACTTAAGCCGTCTACACCTAAAGCATATTGAATATCAAAGCCTGCTATTTGTATCCACGAATAGCGTTCAACAAACTGGTATCCTGCACCATGCTCAAAAGAGAAGAACAACACAACTGAAAGGACTAGCGCGGCAATTGCCGCAGCTAATGCAATCCACTTAGAAATTTTTGCATATCGCTGCGGCAAAAGAAGTATTAATACAGCAGCAGCAGCAGGAAGAAAGACTAAAGCAGTTAATTCCACAACCCCTCCTACAATGGGTTCGCGATGAAGACAATAATGACGATGGCAATTAATCCAACGCCCAATACGACTCCATACAATTGAACTTGACCATTTTGAACAACACGGACACCCTGGGCAAACACAAGAACTATAGTGCCAGATGCGTTGACAACAGCATCTACCACCCTAGTGTCGAACCGCTCAATTAGTCGATTCCAAGAATGCTGAAACACCCTTGTAACAAAAATCTTTTCATATAGCCAGTCAAACCCAAATTTATGCTCAAAAAGACGGGCGAAAGGGAAAGCAGTTTTATAAATTTCTGAAGCTGGAATCAGCTTCTTTTGATAAATGACCCAAGCTGTTGCTATGCCTGACAAAGCAATTACACTCGAGGAAATTGCAATACCATAACTAAAAGGAACTACGTGGTGCGGTGGTTCGGGTAAAGCAGCTTCAACAAATTCATGGAAGGTACGTCCGAAAGCCAGCCAACCAGCTCCAATCGCCCCGATTGTAAGTATTACCAACGGTATCGTCATCACCCTGGACGATTCATGAGGGACTGATGGAATCCCCGCAAAATGAATGTTCTTATCTTCCTCTGGAACCACTTCTCCTCCCTTATATTCGCCAAAAAAAGTGAGGAAAATAGCCCGGAACATGTATAAAGCAGTCAAAAATGCAGCAATCGCAGCAATCCCATACAAAGTACGATTTTCGATCCAAGCTTCTGCCAAAATTTCATCTTTGGAAAAGAAACCTGCCAATGGAAAAATCCCCGCGAGGCTAAGAGACCCAATCAGGAAAGTAATAAATGTAATCGGCATTGTGTGACGTAATCCGCCCATTTTCCCCATATCAAACGTGTTCGTCGCATGATTAACGGATCCTGAGCCAAGGAAAAGTAATGCTTTAAAGAATGCATGTGTAAATAAATGAAAAACAGCAGCACCATACCCAAAAACACCTAAGGCCAACATCATGTACCCGAGTTGACTGATTGTGGAATAAGCCAAAACACGTTTTAGATCAGTCTGAACTAGCGCTATCAACGCACCTATTGCAACAGTTATAGCACCAACCCAAGCAACAACTTCACGCGCATCCGGTGACGCTTCGAATATTGGAAAAAACCGCGCCACAAGATACACACCTGCGGCCACCATTGTGGCTGCATGAATAAGTGCGGAAACTGGCGTCGGTCCTTCCATTGCATCAGGAAGCCAAACATGTAATGGAAATTGGGCGCTTTTCCCAACTGCTCCGGCAAAAATGCCCAAACCAAAAAGTGTTAATGTCGTTCCGGCAAGCGTACCTGCGAGGACAAGTTCATGAATTGCATCTATTTGAAAAGTCGACGCACGAGTACCAATCAACAGCAATGCTGCTAACAGTCCAAGGTCTCCGATTCTTGTAACTATGAAGGCCTTCTTCGCAGCAGCAGCAGCTGATGGCTTATGGAACCAAAACCCAATAAGAAGATACGAGGACAAGCCTACCAATTCCCAAAAAACAAACAGCATAAGAAGATTGTCAGCAAGGACAAGGCCCAGCATTGACGTCGCAAACAAACTCATATATGCGTAATAACGCCTATATCCTGGATCTCCATGCATGTAGCCTTGCGAGTAAATCTGCACTAGCGTGGCCACACTGGTAACGACAATCAACATGATTGCAGTCAACCCATCAACGCGAACCCCTAAATTAAAATCGAAGTCACCGACTGATAACCAATTATGCGTATGAATGGCGATACCACCACCCGCACCAATAACGTTGAAAAGCACAACGATAGATAGCACAAGTGTGGCAGCAATAGCACCTATGCTTATATATCCTGACGTCAACTCAGGAATACGTTGTCGTAAACCAAAAATGATTAGAAAGGCAAATACTGGAATTCCTAAAATAGCCCATAGAATTCCTTCACTTATTGATGGAACACCAGCTTCAGTAACTAAAAAATATACTGGCATTACTAAATCTTCCTCAAAATTTCTCGAGCCACATGTGCTTTACCGCTAGGAACATGTAAAACACGCTCGTCCCACATCGAAGCATCTTCACCGTGTCCTATGGGAGGAATTGGAGTAAGACGTAATCCCTCGGCAGCAAAAATCTCACACCAGGTCTCGGCTATATATGCATTCGGAACAGTCATAAATTCAACCCACATATTTAGAACCTAAGCAAATTAAGTCGATCGACTTCAATAGTACCGCGAGTACGATAAACAGAAATAACCAGCGCCAACGCGACAGCAGCTTCTGCAGCAGCTACTGTGATTATAAAAGCGACAAACGCATGCCCAGTAATACTCATTGTGCTTTCACCAAACCGAGCAAAGGTAATAAGCACAAGATTCACAGCATTAAGCATTAGCTCAACACCCATCAAAATACCAATTGAATTACGTTTCGAAAGTGCAATTACGAGACCTATAGCAAACAAAAGAATCGAAACTGTTAAGAAATGTTCAAGTGTTAGAGTCACGACACGCTGTCCCCTTCCTCATCTTCTTGTCTTCGAACAATCATGAGTGCCCCTACAAGAGCAGCTGTCAGCAAAACCGATGCAAGTTCAAAAGGTAACACCCATACAGATAGCAAAGCAGAACCCAGTACCTCAGCAGATAAACCTGGTTCAACATTAGTCACGTTCCAACTAGCATCGTAGAGAACGAATAAGAATACGGCAGTAAGAGTAGTTCCCAATAAGAGAGCCGGTAAAACCATACTTGTTTCGCTATTATCACGCTCTGCACGTGGTGTAAGTACGATCGCAAACAAAATTAAAACTGAAATCGCACCTACATAAATAATAATCTGTGCCATAGCCAAAAAATCTGCAGAAAGTAAAATGAAAAATCCAGAAACACCCAAAAATGCAACTATCAGGAAAAGAACTGCGTGAATCAGGTTACGGGAAGCCATGACTCCCCCCGCAGAGGCTAAGGTCAATGCGGCAAGAACCCAAAATGCAACGGTAATTCCAAAGCCACTCATAAGGATGGGCCTCCCTGTCCAAGATCTACTGGACGATATCCACCCGGTTCATTTACAAGACGTGGCTTCGTAGGTCTTTTCTTCGGATCATACTTAAAAATCTTTGCCCAAATGAAAATAATTCCCACCATCAGGACAATATTCACCGCACCGAATGCCCAAACAATTGCATCAGGCAAATCGTTTGAAGTCCAAATTAAACGTTCTACTGCTACTACGAGGAGATTAATCAACGCAATAGGCAACAGAAACTTCCAAGCAAATGACATTAATTGATCTATCCGCAGACGCGGCAAGGTACCTCTTGTCCATATGAACACAAAGTAAAATAGGTACGTTTTAAGAATAAAGATCAACCAAGGCGGCACCCATTGCTCAAGTCCAAATAATGACCAGCCACCGAAGAAAATAGTAGCTGCGAAAGCAGATGCTCCCAAAGCATAGGCAATGTCCATACCATAGAACAAACCCCATCGCATTCCGGAATATTCGGTTAAATATCCAGCAACAATTTCTGATTCAGCTTCAGCAATATCAGTGGGAGTCCGATTTAATTCAGCACTCACTCCAATAAAATAAACGGCGAAAGCAATCGGTTGAATCAAGATCATCCATGTAGGTATGTCCTGCTGCCAGTAAACCATTCCTTGTAAACTCATCGTGCCAGAGAGAACCGACACAGCAAGCAATCCTAATACAAGTGGAATTTCATAAGAAATTGACATCGCTACAATACGCATGGCTCCAAAGAGACTGTATTTGTTATTCGAGCTCCAGCCAGCCATGAAAGAAGCGATAACAGGCAGGGAGGAAATTGCTAAAAAATACATGAGGGAAACTGGGATATCTGCAAAAACCATACGTGGCCCAAATGGGATAACCGCAAATATTAAAATGGCGGGAGCCACGAACAAAACAGGAGCAGCCCACATGATTAGGCGATCAGCAGAGCGAGGAGTTAATGCTTCTTTTTGCAAGAGTTTAATCGCATCTGCAACTGGTTGAAGAAGACCTAAGGGCCCAACTCGATTAGGTCCTTGACGAGCTTGCATCCGTCCAATGAGGCGACGTTCACCATAAACTCCAACGTAGAGTTGAGAAGGTAAAACAAATACAACAAAAAAAGCAATGAACCCTAAAAGTGCTGTAAGTACGTAAACCAATCCAGTTGGAAAAATATGATCTAATCCTTCAAGAACAACACGGTAAAGATTCGCCAAATCTCTTAAATCGTACCAATGATCAGTAGCTAGAAAGGGAAGCATTAACGATCAATCTCCCCTACAACAATATCGACAGATCCCAGCGCAATAATCGCATCCGCCACACTAGCCCCCACGGTCATTTCTTTGAGTACCGAAAGGTTTATCAAGGATGGAGGACGTATATGGAACCTAAACGGCGAAGGCCCGCCATCACTAACAAGGTAATATCCTAATTCACCACGGGGACTTTCAATCCTCGCATAGGCTTCGCCTGCCGGAGGACGAAAAGCAAGTGGAACCTCAGTGCTATGAGGACCTCCCGGCAAGTCATCAAGCGCTTGTTCAATAATTTTGATACTTTGCCTCATCTCTTCAAGCCTGACAGTAAAACGATCATAAGCATCGCCTTTATAGCCAATAGGAATCTGAAAATCATACTTCTCATAACCAGAATAGGGATCTGCTTTTCGGATATCCCAAGCAACACCGCTACCACGGAGCATTGGGCCGGTTAGACTTGCTCCAATCGCTGTTTCCGGCGAAACAACAGCAACATCTCGAGCACGCGCAATAAAGATCTCATTTTCAGCTAAAAGCTCCTGCCCATCAGCAATGGTTTGTTGTAATCGGGGCAGTAAATTACGTACGGCTTCTTCAAATCCTGAGCGTAATTCAAACGCCACCCCACCTATACGCATATAATTACACGTCAATCGAGCTCCACTAGTCATTTCAAAAATATCTAAAATGCGCTCACGTTCGCGGTTAAACCACATCACAGGTGTTTGCCAAGCACCAGTATCGTTCGCAAAAGCACCAGCCCCCATACAGTGACTAGCAAGGCGCTGCAATTCAGCCATTATCACTCTGATCGCCTGCCCTCTCGCTGGAACAGACAGGCCTCCCAACTTTTCAACCGCTAAACAATACCCCAAATTATTAGACATAGAAGACAGATAATCCGTGCGATCTGTGAACGGAATATTCTGCGTGTACGTCCGTTCTTCTGCCAATTTTTCCATCGACCTATGTAAATACCCTATAACCATTTCAGCATCCGTAATTTGCTCACCATCGACGGTTACCTTCACACGAAAAACACCATGTGTAGAAGGGTGTTGCGGCCCAATATTCATCACAAACGGTTCGGTTTTAACTATTTCACTCATTCGACTGTATGCACCGGCGGTTCAGGTTTAGCTGCAGTTCCCGAAAATTCATTTAACCCTGGCTGAAGGCCACCTGGCATCGTTAAGAAATCCTTCCTCAGAGGCCAACCAGGGTACCCTTCCCACAATAAAATTCTAGTCAGATTAGGATGGTTTTCAAAACGGATACCGTACAAATCATATGCTTCACACTCTTGCAACCAAGCACCGTGCCAGACAGAAGTTACACTCGGCAAAACGGGATTTTCTCTATCTAAAACTTCGACCTTCACTGAAGCTATACAATTCTTTTCGAGGGACTGTATATGATAAATGACTTCAAACTTATCCCAATAATCTGCTGCACAAAGATTGGTAAGATGCACGAAATTACTATCAGCATCATCCCTTAAGGCCATCATTGCTTCCACTAACTTTTCAGGGACCAGGTAACATGCATTTTCTTCAACACGAGAAATTGAATCAGGTACAAGCTTAGATAAAGACTCGGCAATTTCTGTAGAAGACCACCAACGAGTAGCCATTAGCGCCACTCCAATAAACGTTTCCGCCAAGCATAAAGACCACCAACTACAAAAGTGGCAAGAAAAATGACCACTTTGAGAAGACCCGCTGCACCAGCTTCTTCAAAAACAAGGGTCCAGGGGAAAAGAAAAACGATTTCTACGTCAATTAACAAAAACAACAAAGCAAAAACATAAAAGCCAAAATTGAACTGCGGAAGAGAAGTGCCACGAGTAACCATTCCACACTCGTATGTATCTTCTTTGATCGGGTCAGAACTTACCCGGGGACGTACACGAACGAATTGAAAAACCCAAGACTGAACAAGCGCTCCTGCCGGAAAGACTAGAGCGATAATTACTAGTACAGCAATATGACCATATTCGTGAAGCACGTATTTACCTACAATAGTTTACAAAATTTTCACTAAAGGGCGACGAAATATAGCATGTAGTCTCAAAATCATACAAAGTTATTCGTAATTCTGTTGCTATATGAGCTGTACAATAAAAAAATCAGCGATTTTCACTGAATTCTTCTAATAATTCCACACGTGAAAACAAGGTTGTACAATCGATACACTGAGGACACACTGTGAGGAGTGTAATGGTAAATCACAAGGCTGAATCTTTCCCTGTCGGCGAAGCACCACCAATAGGCCATGTGCCGAAAAAGATGCACGCCCAGTTAATCCGTCAAGAACGTTATGGCGAACCAAAAGATGCTTTTCAAACTGAATTGATTCCTATTCCAGAAGTAGGACCAGACGATGCTCTTGTCTATGTAATGGCTGCAGGCGTCAACTACAACAATGTCTGGGCTTCATTAGGCAGCCCGGTCGACGTAATAGCTTCAAGGCAAAAAGCTGGAGAGGCTGAAGATTTTCATATAGGTGGATCTGATGCATCAGGGATTGTTTACGCCGTTGGTGAAAATGTGAAAAACGTAAAAGTTGGAGATGAAGTAATCGTTCACTGTGGAGAATGGGATGTTTCTGCCCCGTCCGTATTGGCGGGAGAAGATCCTATGTTCGATCCTTCGTTTCGTATCTGGGGTTACGAAACGAATTGGGGATCCTTTTCACAATTTACAAAAGTGCAAGCTCACCAATGCCTACCAAAAGCTCAACATCTGACATGGGAAGAAGCTGCTGCACCAACTTTAGTAGGTGCGACTGCTTACCGTATGTTACATAGTTGGAATCCACACAATGTACGCGAGGGAGATGTCGTTTTAATTTGGGGAGGGGCAGGCGGATTGGGATCCATGGCTATTCAACTGGTTGCATTAGCAGGAGGCAAAGCAATTGCAGTTGTTTCAAACGATGAAAAAGGAGCCTACTGCGAAAGTCTGGGAGCGGCTGGCTATATCAATCGAAAACAATTTTCACACTGGGGTAGACTCCCCGGCTGGGAAAACAATGAAGAAATGGGGAACTTCTTGGCTGGAGCACGTTCTTTCGGCAAAGCAATTTGGGATGCGCTAGGTGAACGAAAAAATCCTCGAATCATATTTGAACATCCAGGTGAAGATACAATTCCCACCTCGATGTTCGTCTGCTCTACTGGAGGAATGGTTGCTATTTGTGCTGGAACTTCTGGATATAACGCAGATGTTGACTTACGTTATCTATGGATGCGTCAAAAGCGACTGCAAGGTTCGCACTTCGCAAATGATGATGAAGCGACAGCATTCAATGATTTAGTACGCGCACAAAAAATTGATCCTTGCCTTTCTAGAACGTTTAAATTCGATGAAACAGGCTTATGTCACCAATTGATGATGGATAATGCACATCCAGACGGAAATATGGCAATTTTAGTAGGCGCCAAGGAACCTGACACCAAAACGTTTGAGCCAAGCACTACATAATTATGCCAAGAGACCACGCCGCGGATATTTTAGACCCCATTGCCAAAGAAGTAGTGAATAATGTTGGAGTTTGGGTAGATAAGGAAGTTGTCCCTGTAGCAAGTGAATTTGAACACGCTGATGAATTTCCAGAACCACTGGTTAAAGGAATGGCGGAAATGGGATTGTTCGCAATTAAAATACCCGAACAATATGGTGGCCTTGACTTAAGTTTTGAATGCTACGCAGGTGTTTGCATTGAATTAGCACGGGGCTGGATGAGTTTGGCAGGGATTCTAAATACCCATGTTTTGGTTGCATGGGCTATCAATGCTTATGGAACCGAAGAACAAAAAGAAAACTACCTCCATCGAATGGTTGAACCTGAAATCCGTGCAGCCTTGAGCATAACGGAACCTGATGCTGGTTCTGATGCACAAGCGATAAAGACGCAGGCACGGCGCGATGGTGATGATTACCTAATTTCCGGACAAAAAATGTGGGTTACAAACGGGCAAAGGGCAGGAGTTTATCTCGTACTAACTAAAACCGAGATGGATACAACTCCACCTCATAAGGGGATTAGTGCTTTCCTTGTTGATGCAGGAACAGAAGGCTTTGCGGTAGGACGTAAATTAGAAAAATTGGGGTATAAAGGAGTCGAAACAACAGAATTATCTTTTGAAAACGCTAGAGTACCCGCTTTAAATATCTTAGGGGGTTCGGAGGGCAGCGGATTTCAACACGTTATGAGCGCATTAGAGGTTGGCCGTATAAACGTCGCTTCTCGTGGAGTAGGCGTAGCGCAAGCCGCTTTTGAAGATGCCATTCACTATGCTCAACAGAGAACAGCTTTCGGAAAACCAATTGCGCAACATCAAGCACAACAATTGCGCCTCGCCGAAATGGCTACAAAAATTCGTGCTGCTCGCCTACTAACTTTCGATGCTGCAAGAAAAAAAGACGCCGGACAAAGAACTGACTTAGAGGCAGGAATGGCAAAACTATACGCTACAGAAGTTGCACAGGAAGTTGTTCTAGAAGCAATGCGTATACATGGAGGGGTCGGTTATAGCAGCGAATTACCGCTCGAGCGTTATTATCGAGATGCGCCCGTAATGGTGATCGCTGAAGGAACCAGCGATATCCAAAAATTAGTGATTGCTCGCAATCTACTGCGCGAATATCAAATTTAATTTCTCAAACTAAAGAGGAGAAGCTGATGACTGTACATGACGGCAAAGAAACTTTCGGGAATTTTTATGAAGAATTTACAATTGGAGATATTTTTAAACATTGGCCAGGAAGAACAATAACTGAATATGACGATGTCCTTCACTGCATGCAAACAATGAACCACCACCCTTTACATATAGACACGAACTACGCAGAAAATGAAACACAATTTGGACAAAATGTAGTTGTAGGGACGCTGGTTTATTCAATCATTTTTGGTATGACAGTAAGTGAAATCTCAGGGAAAGCCATAGCTAATCTAGAAATTGAATCCCTTAAACACGTAGCACCAACATTTCATGGCGACACCGTCTACGCAGAAACAACAGTCACTGATAAGGTGGAATCAAGCTCTCGGCCCGATCGTGGGATCGTAACGGTCGCAACACGAGGCTACAATCAACGCGATGAAACAGTACTCACTTTTATTCGGAAAGTGATGGTTCCAAAACGTGAAACTTCTAATTAGGATCGGCTTCTAAAGGGGCATAAGACTGCAATAATCGTCGTACGCCTTTGCTCTCAAAGGCCACAGCAACCTCAATATCATCGCGACGTCCTCTAACTTCAACCACCACACCAGATCCAAATTTAGGGTGCCGAACCCGATCACCAGGTTTCCAAAGCTCACTTACTTTTTCACTCTCTATATCTTTTTTGGCATCATCAGGTTCTAAAGCTATTGAAGATGTTGGTAGTCGCACGCTATTTACTTGCTTTAAAAGTGAAAAATCAATCTCATCTAGAAAACGTGAAGGTTGGCCACCATTAAATTGACGATACCGATAACTAGCATAAGTGAGATACAAAAGATCTTTTGCCCGAGTTAACCCAACATAAGCAAGGCGTCTTTCCTCTTCGATAGATGCAGTATCACCCGCCTCTAAAGAACGAGAGTGTGGCAACAATCCTTCTTCCATACCAACAATAAAAACTGTTCCGAACTCCAATCCCTTCGCGGTATGTAAAGTCATTAGAGTTATAGCTGAAGTTTCGCTTTCTATTTCATCGGCATCTGCAACTAAAGCAACATCATTCAAGAATTGAGTAAGAGGTGTACCAGTCACCTCGAATTCAGGATCTTCAGAAAAAATTTCCTCAGACCTTTCACTATAAGCAGTAAGAACTCCGAAAAGTTCTTGTAAATTATCGAGTTGGTCTTCCAACTCCGGTGCAGCTTTTTCATTTAGAACATTCACATAATTCGAATCATCAATAATCTTTTTTAGTAATTCAGGAAGTTCCAAATCAGCCACACTCTCATGCAAACCTCTTATAAGATTTACAAATCGCACAATAGCTGGAATTGAACGATCTGGAATTTCGTTCGTTTTATGATCTGCAACTAATTCGCATGCTTTCCAGAGTGAAATTTCGCTTCCGTCAGCAATTCGTCGGAGGCGGTCGATTGTTGTCCTACCAATACCACGAGATGGAACATTTATAATCCTGAGAAGTGCTGCTTCATCTAAAACATTATGAAGAACCCTTAAATAAGCAATGAGATCCTTTATTTCACGTCTCTGATAAAAACGGATACCTCCAACAATGCGATATGGAATCCTAAATCGATTTAAAGCTTCTTCAAATGCTCGAGACTGTGCATTAGTACGATAGAGGACTGCTATATCGGACAACGTCTTGTCCTCATCAGTCAACAATCTTTGAATCTCTTTTGCAACAAAAATCCCTTCGTCATCATCATTACCCGCAACATAAAGCCCAATCGGGTCTCCCTCAGAACGATTAGTCCAAAGTTTTCGTTCGACACGATTTTTGTTGTGTTGAATCAAATTCGATGCAGCATCTAGAATTGGTTGCGTAGAACGATAATTCTGATTAAGTAAAACTGTCTTTGCGTCAGGGAAATCTGTAAGGAAAGTGTTTAGGTTCTGAGGATCAGCAGACCTCCACGAATAGATAGTTTGATCTGGATCACCAACTACGCAAATATTCCTATGGATACTTGCCAAGGAACGAGCAATACGATACTGCAAACTATTAGTGTCTTGAAACTCATCGACTAACACATGCTGATATCTACCTGCGAGACGATCTCGAGTTATCAAATCTACTTCCAAAAGCCTATCAGTCTCTACGAGCAAGTCGTCGAAATCTAAAGCTGGGACTTGTCTAAGTGCATTCTGGTAATCACTATAGGCACGTATTGTGACTTCTTGAAAATAACTTGATGCGGCATCCTCTTCTACCTTTTTTTGAAATTTTTCTGGAGTAAGCGCATCATTTTTTGCACGTGAAACAGTAGAGAGAACTGGACGTGCAAATCTTTTAGGATCAAGATTCAAATTGTCAACGACTCGCTTCATAAGAGCCAACTGATCCTCAGCATCATATATAGCATAATTTGCTGGAATATCGATTGCCCCACCATACATTGATAACCACCGCGCACACATCGCATGAAAAGTTCCTATTTGTAGCCCAGCAGCTTTGTCCCCTAACAGTCCTTCAACTCGCTCCCGCATCTCCCGCGCTGCTTTATTAGTAAACGTGACAGCTAACATATGCCAAGGCTGCACAAGGCCACTTTCGACTAGCCAAGCAAGCCGATGAGTAATAACACGAGTTTTGCCACTTCCAGGCCCAGCGACAACTAATTGGGCACCTTGCTCAAACCGTATAGCAGATAACTGTTCTTCATTAAGATCTGCTACAGAAAAATTCATGGCGCACGATTGTAGCATTTATCAGCGAAACTAACCGAGCTAGAAACCGACGATGCTATAATCTCTCAATGCTAAATAGCAATTTCGGTTCAACGATGCTCCAAACTTGGCCTGGGGGATCGTGGGAAGCATCGCTACGTATCCTTCTAATCGCAGGAATTATTTATATCGCTATTCTTTGGGCTTCACTGGTTTTTTGGACTTTTAGAGATATTCGTCAAAGAACAAAGGACCCGATTCTTCAGTTTATATGCGTGATTCTAGTTTTGATCACCTTCATGCTTGGTTATTGGCTTTACTTGATGCTCCGTCCCAGGGAAACGTTGGCTACTGTATATGATCGCACGTTAGAGGAAGAAACTTTACTGCAGGACCTACAAGCAAAGTCGATTTGTCCTGGCTGCCAACAACAAGTGAGGGAAGATTATTTACGCTGCCCAAATTGTACTGAGCAGCTTAAAGAACCATGCCCAACTTGCAAAAAGCCTTTAGCAAATGAATGGCCTCTTTGTCCATTTTGTGCATGGGAACGCCCTGTACTGCAGCAAGCCGCACCAATGATTATTTCTCGACGCCGCGACACTAACAGCCCGCCACCGGACAACACAACAAATGCCTCTGACTAGGCACCAAGAATCCTTGAAAAATATATTTAATTAAAGACGAAGCTTGCCATGCGACGGCTGTCGACGGCGAAGGCGAACAGGCATCGCTGCCTCCTCTGCAACAACATCAACTGGGGGCTTGGTGAGAACCTCATGCATATAGCCACACGTAATGCAGCTTCCATAAGTACCATGCCAATCTCGTTCTACTACTATGCGCCCATTACACTTAGGGCAATTAGCTGGGGGTGCTTCTTGTAAAGCAGGCATATCAATCTACTCCGACCCCACATAAAGTAAAACGTAACTTTGTTAAATAAGTTAACGAGCAAATAAAATAATGCATCTTTACTGAAAAATCGTGTTATCCCTTTCGCGGAAGGCTACAATTGATTATCACTTTTCAGAAAAATGTAAGTTACTGGAGTAGCCATGACTGAAGCACTAAACCATAAAGACCAAAATGCCCCTTTAAGTCAATCTGCACTTGAGGGAATTAGAATTCTTGACTTCACTCGCTACCAACAAGGACCTTTTGCAACAGTCCTTCTTTCTGACATGGGTGCAGAGATCATAAAGGTTGAAGAACCTGGGGGAGAGCCTGGACGTGCAACAGGACTACAGAAAGATGGTTTTTCAGCTTATTTTGAAGCCCATAATAGAGGGAAAAAAAGCATTACGTTAGATCTACATCACGAATCTGCAAGAGAAGCAGTATACAAACTAATACCAAGTTGCGATGTTGTAGTTGAAAATTTTCGACCTGGAACAATGGAGAAATGGCAACTTGGCTACGATGATCTTGTCAATCTACGTCAAGATATAATTCTGGCCTCTGGATCATCTTTCGGAAGAAATGGACCTTGGGGAAATCGGCCAGGATTCGATCATATCGGACAAGCTTTTAGCGGAGTTATGGTTGAGCAAGGTGGTGGTCCGACTGAAATACCACAGGCCTTAATTGGTGGCTTTGCCGACCAAATAGGTGCTATGCTCCTAGCCTTTGGCATAACCTCTGCTCTCGTCGCACGCGCAAATTTTGGAATCGGCCAACATATAGACGTATCTTTAATTGGTGCTATGACAGCACTTCAAGCTATGCCAATTACTCGTTACTTACGAACAGGACAACAAATTGGCTTTGAACCACGGAGAATGGCAACTTACACTCACTATCGCTGCTCAGATGAAGGATATATCGCTATAGCGGCAACTACTCAGCGATTTTGGGAAAATATGTGCTCTGCGATGGAACTTACAACTCTCTCCAACGACAAACGTTTTAGAGATCCCTTTGGAAGAGCAGATAACAAAAAAGCCCTAGTAAGTTTGCTTGAAGAAGCTTTCTTAAAGAAGCCGGCTACGTATTGGGCAGGAATTTTAACTGATGCTGACGTACCAAATTCAATAGTGATGAGCTATCACGATCTCGTAGAACATGAACAGCTTTGGGCTAACGGCTATTTACAAGATATTGAGACCCCTAATCTTGGTAGGATGCGCGTGCCAGGTCCTCCTGTTCGTATGAACAAAACACCCCCTCGCATTCAGGGAGGCGGCACAGAATTGGGGTTCCACACCGAAGAAATTTTACTTTCATTAGGCTACAACTGGGACGACCTCACTGTTATGAAAGAAAGTGGCGCAATATAAGAGCAGATTTAAATTTTCGTAAAAGTAATTGGAAGTTCCTTCAACTGACGAAGCCAAATACTCGGATGATGAGGCACTTCTGCCAAAGGTTTTTCTAACTCGACATTTTTGATCCTTGAGAAAAAACATCTGAATGCAGTTTCCATTTCTGCCCTGGCTAGCATTGCTCCGATACAGTGATGCGCACCAGCACCAAATGCCATATGCCTAGCAGCATTTTCCCGCTCAATATCAAAAACCTCTGGGTTCTCAAAAACATCTTCATCCCGATTCAATGCCCCATATCGAACCATCACACTATTCGCCTTTGGTATTTTGAATCCTCTGATCTCTACATCTTCAGTCGTCGCTCTATTAAGACTTTGAACTGGCGTTTCATAACGTAACGTTTCTTCTACGAAATTGGGAACCAACTCCAAATTATTTAGAAGCTTCTTCATCTGCTCAGGATGCTGAATCAATAACCACATACCGTGTGAAATAGAACTCGTAGTTGTTTCATTCCCACCAGTTAAAAGTTGGTGCATCAAATCCTGTAATTCAGGATCGGTCAGTTTTCTTTCACCTTCAAAGTCTAAGTTTACTAATTCGGAAATAATGTCATCAGTTGGGTTATGCCTCTTCTCCTCAAAGACTTCGGCAAAATAATGTTGTGCTTCCACTTCAAGGAGAGCAGCTTCCTCCATTTCCTCAGTAGTTGCCATCATGCTTGCGGGAAGAAGCATTGCGTCTGACCAAGCTTTCAGTTTCGGCAAATACTCACGTGAAACGCCAAGCTGATCAGCAATGATTGTGCATGGAATTGGAACAGCAAATTCATTAACAAATTCACAACTTCCGCCATCGATAAATTTATCAATCAGATCATTTACAACTTTATCAATATAGGGCTGTATTTCTCGCATTCTTTTTGCAGTAAAAGCTTTATTCAACAACTTCCGGTACGTAGTATGCATTGGTGGATCTAGGCGCTGTAAAGTACCTGTTCTTCCTAAGCCATAGACATTTAGGATATCTGCGTGCTTTTTCATGCCCTCACTCAGGGGGCGATCCTGAGGAGGAAATGTGCTAGAAAAGGTCTTCGGATTAGTAAGAATGTTTCGCGCATCATCATACCTGGTAATCATGTACGAACCGACTTCCGGTATTTTATAGACAGGGCATTCATCCCTTAACGTTTTGTATGCTTCATACGGGCAACTTTGCGTTGAAGGATCAAGGAAATTAATTGATTCAATATCTGCTTTTGACACCGTTATTTGCAAACTCCCGAAACTAAAATAGCATGTAAATATTCAACTTAGGGAACACGTTTAATATTTACAGGAATTGCGCTCATTAATGGAATTCCTGTAATAGGATCAAATCCTCGAGTCGTATCCGACAGCCGCCCTGTACTTGCACCAATTTCCCGAACACGATCATCTTCAGATGGTGCATCACCCCACGCATGTGCCATTGAAATTGAACCACTTCGAATATCATCACCAGGTTGCACAACAGCATAAATAGAGGAGCGCTCAGAGCTAATTTCGACTAATTCACCTGGTTCCAACTCTAACTCTTTAAGATCTAGCGGATTCATGTAAGCAGGGTTACCCATATCCTTATACTTTTTCATAAGCTTAGGGATATCACGACCTGATGAATTATAAGATTCAAGCATACGTCTACTGATCAAACGATGTGTATATTCACTATCCGATTCATAACTTGCCCCTTCAAAGAATTCTTCTTCTCGAATTGTTTTTATTTCAGAAAGTATTTCAGGATGCCCTACATTTAACCGATCTTTGGAGCTTCTTTCTCGTGGTAAGGCAACTGTTTCTACCTCGTCAAAAATATGTCCATGTGGATATTTTTTCACCTCATCCAAGGAAATTTTTGAGTTTTTAAACATTGCTTCCATTAACTCGGCAGAAGTAGGTTTTTGGTCGATATCAATTGAGCCCCACGCAGTTTGGAGCGGTACACGCATATGATTGGCAATACCCCAAAAAAATTCCCACTCCTCAATCACATCAGATTCAACTGGGGGGTCTATTATTTTCGGTCCATATTGTGCATAAGGAACCGGATAACCCTGAGCAAAACCAAAAACTCCTGACAAAGATTCGTTAGGGAAAGTTGTGTCTTCACGTTCAAAGGAAAGCTTGGGCGCAATAATGTAATTAGCCATTTTTGCCGTTGCAGACATTTTGATGTCTAAACATACGAGAAGGTCAAGTGAACGCAAAGCATCATATGTTCGAAGCTGATCAGGCCATGCAGCCATTGGATTGGAACCTATACAAATAAGTGCCTTTATTTGACCAGGACCTGGCAAAAGGATTTCTTCAGCGAGAGCACTTGTAGGAGGTCCAATATTCGTTATAGGTAAATCACGTATCCTCATCTTCTCACGAGCATCCCAATCAGTATCTTCCTCATACGCTTGCGCATGATATTCCTTCGGTTGCCGCAATACTGGTGGATTAGGAATCTTCTCCCCTTCACGTACCCAACGGCCACAAACTGTATTTATGCCATTGATAAGATACTCAGTGACATTTGGGTGAGGGGAAAAATCAGGCCCTGTACCTGAAGTTATAGAACCTTTCTTACCTGAACCAAAAATTTTTGCAGCTTCTTCCACAAGTCTTCCTGGAACTCCAGTACGTTCTTCAACATAATCCAACGTATAAGGGTCAACAGCATTTCTAAGCTCTTCGACACCTACCACATGCGCAGACAGAAAATCTCCATCAACAAGGTTCTCTTGGAAGATCACACGTAAAATCCCCGCAAGCAGAGTGGGGTCTTCTCCTGGTTTAACTTGTAGGAAAAGGTCAGCTTTTTCTGCAACTTCCGTCCGCCGTGGGTCAATGACTACTAGCTTAAGGCCTCTTTTCTTTGCTTCGTGAAGTCGTCTCGCTGGATTGTATTGGGGGATGCCACCCCACATGGAAACAATCGGATTTGCACCAACCAACATCCAAACATCTGAATCATCAAACATCTGCGGACCAGCACCCCAATTCCCGTGATAAGCACGAGCAATAGGCTTTGCAGGCTGATCAATCGTACCACCTGAGAAAGTCATATTAGAGCCAATTCCAGACATGAAAGCTGCGGCAAAGGCTCCTGAAGTAGGGTAAGAAAAACCATATGTACCGCTATATGTTGCAACGGAACGAGGGCCCCATTCGTCAATAATTCCCTGTATTTTTTCAGCTATCTCTTCTATAGCATCTTGATGCGCAATTGGAAGAAATGACTGATCAGCCTGCTTCTTCTGTGAAAAAAGCAGCCTATCAGGATGGTAATGCTGTTCAGGAAGTTGACGGCCTTTGATGCAAGTAAACCCTTTGTACACTGGGTTTTTTGCATCACCTCGCACTTTGATTGCACGGCCATCCTCTATATCAACTTCAATAGCACAGAAGGCATGGCAAAAACGACAAAATGTCTGTTTGGTTTCCATACAAACTCCCCTTCCACATATACAATTGCACTATCACAACAGGAATACAACAGGTCTGGCTTCCCAGAATAAGATTCAATAAACTCATTTACAAAACAAAGCTAGATATTCTTATAATTAATCGAGGCTAGTACAACCAGTTAATAACAAAGAGGACAGAGATCATGAGTGAAGCTACTTTAACTACGGAACAAACAAACAAAACCGACAGCATTGATATCCCCAGCTTCCATGGTGGGCTTGAGAACTTAGAAACCGAATACAGCTACTATCTGAATGATATTACCGGCGAAGTACCTACTGATATCAAGGGAACATTTTTTCGCAATGGTCCCGGCCGCCAAAAAATAGGTGACCAAGCATTTGGACATTGGTTCGATGGTGATGGCATGCTTTGTGCCTTTACCTTTAATGAGGGAACTGTTCATTTTAAAAATCGATATGTTAAAACACCTAAGTACATAGAGGAAACTAAAGCACAAAAAGTTCTCTATCGCGGTTTTGGTACGCAAATTCCGGGAGGCATGTTCACTAACTTTGGGAAAATGCCGACGAATCCAGCTAATACCAACACGATCTACCACGGTGGCCATCTATTAGCGTTGAATGAAGGTGGAAAACCGTGGGAATTAATGCCTGACTCATTAGAAACTGTAGGCGAATTTACTTATGACGATGAGCTGGAATCATCGATGGTTTTCAGTGCCCATGGCAAGGTACATCCAAAGACTGGTGACTACATAAATTTTGGCGCGGGCGTCTCTGGATTCGGCCTAAAAGGTCCAAAAACGTGCATCAATCTGTATCGAATTAACCCAAATGGAAAATTGTTTAAAAAGGGACAGGTTCCTCTCAAAAGTTTCCCTTTCTGCCATGATTATGCGCAAAGCAACAAGTATGCAATTTTCTTTTTAGGTTCAATCGTTTTCAGCAATATGCTGCCAGTTCTAATGGGTACAAAAACAATATCTGACCAGATCAAGTTTGACCCACGTATTACGATGGAAATCATAGTTGTAGATCTCGACACCTTAAGAGAAGTTCGCAGATTTGAAACAGATCCCGGTGCCATTATCCACTTTGGAAACGCGTTCGAGGAAGGCAATGAAATTATTCTTGATGGTATGTTTTCAGATAGCTTCGATGTCAACGCAACACTTAGTGATGTCTTCAATCCTGAATGTCGTTTTAGTGGGGGATCCTATATGCGTTACAGATTGAACATGGCAACGGGAAAAATGACATGTGAGCAAGTTGCTGAAGCAGAGTCTGAGTTCCCTACTTTTAACACCACCCTTAGTGGACAACGCAACGATGTCACATATACGGCCTGCTCAATTGATAATGGTGCGAATGGTTTCTTCAACGCCATCTCCCGAGTCACATTCGATGGACAAGCAACTGTAGTCACCTTGCCACCTGGTTACTACGGTTCCGAACCACTTTTTGCACCAAGAGTGGGAGCCACTTCAGAGGATGACGGTTACCTTCTTGAGGTTGCTTATAATGGTTTCGAACATCGTAGTGAACTACAAATTTATCGTGCTGAAACAATTGAACATGTATGTACACTCAAACTTACACATCATGTCCCACACCAATTTCATGGATTCTATACCCCGGAAATTTTTGTATAAATGAGACCAAACCCCTAAGGTATCGAAGGAAAATCAACAGTATTTTTCCAGAGGTATCAACATGAAGTTTGGATTTAGCATTTTTCCAACACACTACAGTATTAGTCCACCGGTAATTGCGTCTGCAATTGAACACTTAGATTTTGAATCTATATGGTTTCCTGAGCATTCGCATATGCCAACAGATACTGTATTTCCACTCCCTGATGGAGTTGTACCTAATCAAGATGTCGAGATCCCCAGAAATTATCTTAGTACGCTTGACCCCTTTGTTTCACTTGGTGCAGCAGCAGCAGTAACAAAGAAAATTAAACTTGGTACTGCAATTTGCTTAGTAGTCCAGCGAGATCCCTTCAATTGTGCAAAAGAAGTGGCCACACTAGATCAAATTTCTAAGGGCCGTGTAATTTTTGGTATTGGTGCAGGATGGAATACACCTGAATTGAAAAATCATGGCACTGATCCCAGCACTCGATTCAGACTAATGCGAGAAAGAGTCGAAGCAATGAAGGAACTCTGGACAAAGGATGAATCTGAATATCATGGGAGATACGTAGATTTTGAACCAACTTGGCAATGGCCAAAACCTGTTCAAAAACCCCACCCTCCTATCGTTCTTGGCGGTATCGGACCCAACACTTTCAAAAGGATTGCTTCGTACGGAGATGGTTGGATGCCTGTAATCACTCAAACAAACTTGGAGGATCTGAAAGTAAAGATCCCTGAATTAAAAAAACTTTGCATTGAACAAAACCGTCCTGAACCTGAAATTTCTGTGTTAGGTTCGCCCTTGAACGATAGCTTTATTGCTGGCCTTGAAGAATTAGGTGTTTATCGAGTAGTAGTAGGCCTTGAATCATTACCGGAACAGGAATCACTCAATCAACTTGAGCATCGTGCCGAGCAAATAGCTCAACTACGCCCCTAATTGAAATCACTAAGGGGAATCTTGAGAAAATAAAATGTTCAATAAAATGAAGTGGACGAAGAATGACATACCAGACCTTTCTGGAAAAACAATTGTCATTACAGGTGCCAACTCAGGGATTGGCTTCGAAACTGCCCGTATCTGTGCTGAACACGGAGCTCACACTATTCTTGCCTGTCGAGATGAAGACCGAGGACTCAAAGCTATTGAAAAAATCCGTGCAAGAAATGTACTCGGTAAAACAAAAAACATGCCCCTTGATCTCAGTAGCCTTTCATCTATTAGAGCCTTCGCAGCTACTCTCCTGAGTCAATTTGAACATATAGATGGTCTCGTCAATAACGCAGGTATTATGTTAACTCCATACCAACTTACTGAAGACGGTTTTGAAAGCCATTTCGGCATCAACCACCTCGGACACTTCGCACTCACTGGACTCTTAATGCCAGCACTTCTTACAACTCCAAATTCACGAATTGTAACTATCAGTAGCAAAGCACATAACATGGGAATTATGGACTTTGACAATCTTCCATCTGGAGGAGAAGGGAAATACACAAACATAAGTGCTTATTGCAGATCAAAATTAGCGAACCTCCTTTTTACAAAAGGTCTAAACCTTCGACTGGAACTAGCAAAAACAGAACTAAAGGCAATGACAGCTCACCCTGGATGGTCCAATACCAGAGCTTTTAGGCAAGACAGATCCCTTATACAAGCACTTCTTTTTGCTCAACCCGCAGCTAAAGGGGCTTTATCAATTCTTCGTGCACTTGTTGATCCATTGGCCCAAGGAGGTGACTACTACGGACCCGAAGGAAAAGATGAGAAACGTGGCTATCCGGTCAAGGTGAAGCCTTCTAAATATGCACAGGATCCTGATCTGGCAGAACGCCTCTGGTTACTATCGGAAACCCTTACAGGCATAACATACATCTATAAATAGATTGAACCACAATTAAAAAGACCGGTGTTGGGTCACCGGTCTTACTACAGCTAAATACACTCAACCACTACACTTCTTTGGTAGCGGGGGGGGGATTCGAACCCCCGACCTCCGGGTTATGAGCCCGACGAGCTACCGCTGCTCTACCCCGCGTTGATAGTTGAAGAGAGAGAATAACTGCTGCAATTTGCGAAACTTAAACGAGAGTCAAGCCCTAGACCATTAGTACACCTCAGCTGAACACGTTACCGTGCTTACACCTGGTGCCTATCAAACAGGTAGTCTTCCTGTGGTCTTACCTCTTTCGAGGAGGGAAGTCTAATCTTGAGGTCGGCTTCGCACTTAGATGCTTTCAGCGCTTATCCGATCCGAACATGGCTACCGGGCAATGCTCCTGGCGGAACAACCCAAACACCAGAGGTTCGTTCACCCCGGTCCTCTCGTACTAGGGGCAACACCTCTCAAACTTCCTACGCACATGGCGGATAGAGACCGAACTGTCTCACGACGTTCTGAACCCAGCTCGCGTACCGCTTTAATGGGCGAACAGCCCAACCCTTGGGACCTACTCCAGCCCCAGGATGCGACGAGCCGACATCGAGGTGCCAAACCTTGCCGTCGCTATGAACGCTTGGGCAAGATAAGCCTGTTATCCCCGGGGTAGCTTTTATCCGTTAAGCCACGGCCCTTCCACTCGGAACCGTAGGATCACTTTGACCGACTTTCGTCCCTGCTCGACTTGTAGGTCTCGCAGTCAAGCTCCCTTATGCCAATACACTCGTAGGGTGATTTCCATCCACCCTGAGGGAACCTTTGTGCGCCTCCGTTACATTTTAGGAGGCGACCGCCCCAGTCAAACTGCCCATCAGACACTGTCCTCGCGCTTGCTCGCGAGTTAGAAAACAAACCAGAAAAGGGTGGTATCTCAAGGTCGACTCCACGATGCCCAAAAGCACCGCTTCAAAGTCTCCCACCTATCCTGCGCATTTGTGGCCTAATCCCAATGCCAAACTGCAGTAAAGCTCCACGGGGTCTTTTTGTCCTGCCACGTGTTGGCCGCATCTTCACAGCCAATTCAATTTCGCCGGGTCCTTCGTCGAGACAGTGCCCAGATCGTTACGCCTTTCGTGCGGGTCGGAACTTACCCGACAAGGAATTTCGCTACCTTAGGACCGTTATAGTTACGGCCGCCGTTCACTGGGGCTTCAGCTCAAAGCTCTCACCTCTCACTTTAACCTTCCAGCACTGGGCAGGCGTCAGCCCCTATACGTCAGCTTTCGCTTTTGCAGAGACCTGTGGTTTTGATAAACAGTCGCCTGGGCCTGCTCTCTGCGGCCCCTCATCGCTCACCAAGCTAGTTGGTTCACAATAAAGGGCGATCCTTCTCCCGAAGTTACGGATCTAATTTGCCGAGTTCCTTAACGAAGGTTCTCCCGTTCGCCTCACGGTACTTACCGCCACCTACCAGTGTCGGTTTGCGGTACGGGCGCTACGACAGCTAACAACGAGGCTTTTCTCGCCGACTTGGGCTCAACTCCGTCGCTTTGACAAAAGTCTCCACTCCCCCCGAATTCTCAGCTTAATCTGACGGCGGATTTCCCTACCATCAGGCGCCTACAATTCAGAGACGGACCATATCCACAGGTCCGAGGAACCTACCCTATCGGGTCCCCTCTTTGCTCAAACACTGCCGCTGCGGTGCTGGAATACTAACCAGCTGTCCATCGCCTACGCCTCTCGGCCTCGGCTTAGGCCCGACTAACCCTACGCGGACTGACCTTCCGTAGGAAACCTTAGGTTTACGGCGGGTGCGGTTCTCACGCACCTTACGCTACTCATACCGGCATTCTCACTTCGTTCCGCTCCACGCTGCCTCGCGACAACGCTTCTCTGCTGAAACGAACGCTCCCCTACTGCCATCTGCTCAATCGCAGATGACCCACAACTTCGGCGCCATGCTTAGCCCCGTTGAATTCTCGGCGCAGAACTACTCGACCAGTGAGCTGTTACGCACTCTTTCAAGGATAGCTGCTTCTAAGCTAACCTCCTGGCTGTCTTCGCGGTTCGACATCCTTGCACACTTAGCATGGACTTGGGGGCCTTAGTTGGTGGTCTGGGCTGTTTCCCTCTCGACAATGGAGCTTATCCCCCACTGTCTCACTCCCGAGTTCTGTCCGACGGCATTCGCAGTTTGGTTGGGTTTGGTAAGCGGTAAGCCCCCTAGCCCATCCAGAGCTCTACCTCCGTCGGAGATCACCCGAGGCTGCACCTAAATGCATTTCGGGGAGAACGAGCTATCTCCTGGTTCGTTTGGCATTTCACCGCTATCCACAGGTCATCCAAGCGTTTTGCAACACACCCTGGTTCGGTCCTCCATTCGGTTTTACCCGAACTTCAACCTGCCCATGGATAGATCACCAGGTTTCGCGTCTACTCCATGCGACTCAGTCGCCCTATTAGGACTCGCTTTCGCTACGGCTCCATAGATCACTCTACTTAACCTTGCCACATAAAGTAACTCACCGGCTCATTCTTCAATAGGCACGCCGTCACCCGCCGAAACGGGCTCCGACTGCTTGTCAGCACACGGTTTCAGGATCTCTTTCACTCCCCTCCCGGGGTACTTTTCACCTTTCCCTCACGGTACTAGTTCACTATTGGTCGTCAGGAGTATTTAGCCTTGGGAAGTGGTCTCCCCAGATTCCCACAGGGTTTCACGTGTCCCGTGGTACTCAGGAACCTGCTTCAAAGTTGCAAACCTTTCATGTACGGGGCTCTCACCCTCTCTGGCCGGCCCTTCCAGGACCGTTCTATTAAATTTGCAATTGGTAACTTTGTGTCTGAATAAACAGACAATGCAGGCCCTACAACACCGACCAGGCGAACCTGTTCGGTTTGGGCTTTTCCCCTTTCGCTCGCCGCTACTAAGGGAATAATCTCTTTTCCTCAGGGTACTTAGATGTTTCAGTTCCCCCGGTTCCCTCTACCGGACCTATGTGTTCAGTCCGGAGTGATCCGGTTTTACCGGATCGGGTTGCCCCATTCGGAAATCTTCGTCTGAGCTTACTTGGCAGCTAAACGAAGCTTATCGCAGCCTTGCTACGTCCTTCCTCGGCTCCTAACGCCTAGGCATCCACCGCGCGCCTTGATAGCTTGACTCATCGTTCAAGACTCGCAAATTGCATACACGATCTAATACATGAATTAACACATACAAAATCTGTTTTCCCGGCATCTAATACATGAATAAACATATATCAGATTCCGTTTGCAGTTACTCTCTCTTCAATTATCAATGTCCGCCGGTTTTTATACCGGCCAGCGTCTTCACTGACACTGGCTGATATATAAACCTTTGTCCTAGCCCAAGTTTGGTGGAGCCGAGGAGACTTGAACTCCTGACCTCCTCGGTGCAAGCGAGGCGCTCTCCCAACTGAGCTACGGCCCCTAGCAAGCGCTATGGTGGGCCATCCTGGACTCGAACCAGGGACCTCAGTCTTATCAGGACTGCGCTCTAACCAAGCTGAGCTAATGGCCCCTGCCTTACGGCCTTAAAAGCTGAATAGCGAACGAAATACGGCTGTTCGAGTAGCCGTTTTGTAGATAAAACACCGAAGTGTTTCTTCTATCGACCTAGGATGTGCCATTCCTACACTACAAACACCGTTCATAGTTATTAAGTAGGTTGGCAATCTCCCTAGAAAGGAGGTGATCCAGCCGCAGCTTCCGCTACGGCTACCTTGTTACGACTTCGTCCCAATCGCTGGTCCCACCCTAGACACCTGCCCCCGCAAGCGGTTAGCTTAGTGGCTTTAGGTGTTACCAACTTTCATGACGTGACGGGCGGTGTGTACAAGGCCCGGGAACGTATTCAACGCAGTATTGCTGACCTGCGTTTACTAGCAACTCCGACTTCATGTAGGCGAGTTTCAGCCTACAATCCGAACTTAGGATGGCTTTGATGGGATTAGCTCCACCTCGCGGCTTGGCGTCCCTTTGTACCACCCATTGTAGCGTGTGTGTAGCCCCGGACGTAAGGGTCACGCTGACCTGACATCGTCCCCTCCTTCCTCCGGGGGTTTCC
Source organism: Tepidiformaceae bacterium (assembly GCA_045562595.1). Classification (GTDB taxonomy): domain Bacteria; phylum Chloroflexota; class Dehalococcoidia; order Tepidiformales; family Tepidiformaceae; genus JAKUNN01. Next base: position 17,656 of record JBJKVN010000009.1, on the reverse strand, counting down.
CGGCAGTCTCGACAGAAAAATATAACTGGCGACAGGGGTTGCGCTCGTTGCGAGACTTAACCCAACACCTCACGGCACGAGCTGACGACGGCCGTGCAACACCTGTGTATGCTCCCCGAAGGGTCCATCAGTTTTCACATCAGTACTACATACATGTCAAATCCGGGTAAGGTTCTTCGCGTACCATCGAATTAAACCACACGCTCCGCTGCTTGTGCGGGCCCCCGTCAATTCCTTTGAGTTTTAGCCTTGCGGCCGTAGTCCCCAGGCGGAGTACTTATTGCGTTAGCTACGACACCGAGGGGGTCGATACCCCCGACATCTAGTACTCATCGTTTACGGCGTGGACTACCCGGGTATCTAATCCGGTTCGCTCCCCACGCTTTCGCCCCTCAGCGTCAAGTCAGTGCCAGGATGCCGCCTTCGCCTCTGGTATTCCTCCCGATATCTACGCATTCCACCGCTACACCGGGAATTCTGCATCCCCCTCACTGCTTCAAGCCTGGCAGTTTTCTGAGACCTCTCTCGGTTAAGCCGCGAGATTTCACCCAAAACTTGCCAAGCCGCCTGCGGGCCCTTTACGCCCAGTAAATCCGGACAACGCTTGCAACCTACGTATTACCGCGGCTGCTGGCACGTAGTTAGCCGTTGCTTATTCACGAGGTACCGTCAGAACTTCTTCCCTCGTAAAAGAGGTTTACAACCCGAAGGCCTTCATCCCTCACGCGGTGTTGCTGCGTCAGGCTTTCGCCCATTGCGCAAGATTCTTAGCTGCTGCCTCCCGTAGGAGTCGGGGCCGTGTCTCAGTCCCCGTGTGGCTGACCATCCTCTCAGACCAGCTATCGATCATCGCCTTGGTGGGCCATTACCTCACCAACTAGCTAATCGACCGCGGGCCGCTCCTAAAGCACCTGAGTTTTCACTCTCCGGCCTCTCACCGGGAGCAATATGGGGTATTAGCTAGCCTTTCGGCTAGTTATCCCCCTCTTTAGGGCACGTTACCCACGTGTTACTCACCCGTCCGCCGCTCTCTGCCTACGCAAGCGTAGGTTTCTCGCTCGACTTGCATGCCTAATACACACCGCCAGCGTTTGTCCTGAGCCAGGATCAAACTCTCCGTTGGAAACACTTCAAAAGAAGTGTTCACAGAGTTTTGTTTTTTGTCTCGGTTGTGTCGGTCAAAAACAGACACACCGTGACGGGTTCCCGAACGTTTTTATTTCGTCCGCTATTCAATTTTTAAAGTACGAGCCACAAGAGGGCCAAGGATTGAAGTTACGTCTAAACGGTCCCTATGTCAAACCAAAACCGTGCTTTTTACATTCTACTAAGCACAACTAAGTCCGTAATGAAACAATAAAGTTAGATTTATATTTCCTCTGATTCCTCAACACCACTATTTTCATCACTTTCCTGACTTTTTATAATCCTTAGCCGCTGAAGCCTCCTACCACTCATACTTAAAACTTTCATCTGCAATCCGTCGACGGATACTTCATCTCCAACTTTAGGCAATCGACCCAATAAATGAATCAGAAAACCACCAACCGTATCAAAATCTTCGCTTTCCACCGTATACGAAAACAAATCTTCTAGTACATCAGTTGCCATACCGGCATCAAGCATTACCTCATTTGTGGAAAGTACCTCCATAACTGGAGCTGCAACATCATATTCATCTTCAATTTCCCCAACAATTTCCTCAAGCAAATCTTCGATAGTGACCAACCCTGCCGTTCCACCATATTCATCAACAGCAATGGCCAAATGAGTCCTCGTCCCTCTCATCTCCGTCAAAAGGTCATCAGCACGTTTTGACTCCGGAACAAACACTGGATTTCGAAGCCAATTGTCAAGTGTTTCTTCGTCATCACTTACTAAAGCAGATAGCAAATCCTTTGCATAAACAATGCCAACAATGTTATCAATACTTTCTTCAAATACGGGTATACGACTAAAACCTCTCTCCGTAGCCAGCTGAGCAACTTCACGAACAGACGAGTTACGCTCAGTAGCAACGATATCAATTCGGGGTGCCATAATTTCGTGTACTGCTTTCTCTTCAAGTTCTATAACTCCACGTATCATCCTCCGCTCTTCTTCTTCGACACCACCCGTCGCCTCTTCTTTTTCAAGAAAAGTTACCAAGTCTTCTCCTTCACGTTCGTTTTGCGAAGGAGTCACTACTTGTATGAAACCAGAAAGCAATCGACTCGGAAAACTCAAGATCCGTGCAGGCCATATGAACAACAAGGCACACCAACGTATAGACCATGAAAAACGTAATACAGTCTCTTCAGGAGCCAAGTTGCCCAAGGTTGCTGCAGTGATTTGTATCATTGCAGCAAATGCGCCTCCTGCAACTGCTATTGCAGCTGCACCACTTGCATTAAATTCACGTGCACCAAAATACGCTGCAGCAGCAATTATACCGGCCCCAGCTAGCGCTCTTGCTGCCGCAAAAGAACGAAATGCAGCAGGTTCCATAATTTTGATCACTCGAACTGCTTTTAGATTTCCCATTTCGGCTTGCGCAGACATACGAGCTAAATTCATTTTTGCAACAGCTGCTTCCAGTCCAGCGACAAGTGCAAGAACTGCAGTTGCACCTACAATCGTAATTATCGAATTAATTACTGCCCAATCCATTAGCTGTTTTTACGCTCCGACTTCTTGAGAATTTGTGCAGGTACACCAACCACCTTCCCCTTTGCAGGGACATCATCCAACACGACAGACCCAGCTCCTGTCATGGCATCATCACCAACAACAACAGGAGCTACCAACATTGTTGAACTACCTATAAAAGCACTGGCTCCGATTTCGGTTCGATGTTTTTCTTGACCATCAAAATTGCAAGTGATGGCACCTGCACCAATGTTGCTACTTTCACCAACAGTCGCATCTCCTAAATATGAGAAATGGTGCATTTTCACAAAACTTTTAAGCTCAGAGGCCTTAACTTCAGCCGAAGTACCTATCTCACAGTAGTCACCAATTTTTGTATTTTCACGAACATGTGAAAACGGTCCCACTCTAACATGCGATCCAATTTGGGAGTCCGAAATAACTGACTGTATAACTGTACTTTCCTCTCCAACGATTGAATCTTTTAGAACCGTCCCTGGCCCTATAATTGAGCCACTTCGAACCAAACAATTACCGTACATTTGACAATTAGGTTCAATATGAACACCATCCTCAAGTTTCACATCATGTTCAAGAACAACGCTTCCTGGGTCGGTGAAAGATACTCCTCTGCCAATCGCCTTTTCTACAAGTCTTCCTCTCAGACCACCCTCTGCCTCTACCACTGAATATGCATCTTCCACGCAAATTAATTCTTTCTCACTTGCAACTACTCTAGACAAAACACCGCCCTCCTCAATAAACATATTTACTAAATCACTTAATGACCTAAAGCCGGATCTTCTCTCGTAAAGCCAATCAGCATCGAAAGAAAAAGGCCCTCTAGAGAGTTCATCTTTGTCATCAAAAAAAGTTGCAGCCACTGGGCCAGTAGAATTAACTAATCTCTCTAACGTTTTTTCGGTAAGCAAAGGCATTAATCGGTCAATTACAATGATTCGCTCACAGTCTTGTAACTGATTTTTGGCTGCCTCGAGTATATTATGTAACCCTTCATCTTTTTCTACTTTTAATATCTCAACATTCTCAGGCTTACTCTTCGAAACGCCGGGGGAAGCAACGATAACTCGCTCATAGCCAAGTTCATGTGCAGTTTCAGCAATCCATACAGTAGCGGTCGCACCAGCTAAAATTTGCTCGCAGTAACCATCAGGTGAAAGAATTAAAACTCCAATTTTTTGCTGGTGATTTACATTCATAAAATTACACAAAACTGCCTAAAGGGGGCCGTATTTCTGATTTTTGTACGGTGAGGGGTTCGTGCGGTTCAAGGTCGTCGCTCATTGCGGCTGGATAAGATCATGTATGCCTTTTTATAAAACTGTCAAGGGCTAATCTGGAAACCTAGCCATTAAGACTCGACACTGCACCACACTCACACGTAGCATCAGTATGTAATGGCAAATCAAAAAGTCCAACCACTGACATCAGAAGAAATCAGGAATTCCTTTTTGGATTTTTTTAAAGGAAAAAATCACGTGCAATTACCTGCATGGCCACTTATTCCTGTTGGTGATCCAACTACTCTCTTTACAACCGCAGGTATGCAACAATTTAAGCCTTACTTTACAGGCTTAGAAGTACCAGAGCATAAACGAGTCACCACAATTCAGCCTTGTTTCCGAACACCCGATATCGAAGAGGTCGGTGATTTCAGCCACCTCACCGCGTTCGAAATGATGGGTAACTTTAGTTTTGGTGATTATTTCAAATCTGAAATAATCACTTGGGCATATGAGCTTCTTACAAAAATCTATAGAATTCCTAATCAAAACTTGCATTTCAGCATCTTTTCTGAAGATGAAGAAGCTTACGATGCATGGCGCAACCTGGGTATAGAAGACGCCCAAATTCATCGATACGGTCAGGATGAAAACTATTGGTTCAGTGGACCTACAGGACCATGCGGGCCTGATAGCGAAATTTTTTTTGATTTTACACCTGATAAGGGACCAGAAAATACAGATCCAGCAAAACAAAGTGATCGATTCCTGGAAATCTGGAACCTTGTCTTCATGCAAAATCTGCGCGATGAAAACGGATCTTTCAGTGAACTTCCTCAAAAAAACATCGATACAGGCAGTGGACTTGAAAGAATTGCAGCAGTTTTACAAGGGAAAAAAAGTGTTTTTGAAACAGATATTTTCCTACCCATACTAAAAGAAGCTTCAGAAATTCTGGGGAATGAACGTGTATCAGGGACAACATCAACCACTACAGACTACGCAATAAGAGCAATGTCTGAGCATTCACGCGCCGCAACACTCCTTACTGGAGACGGTGTAGTCCCAAGTAATGAAGGGCGTGGCTACGTACTAAGACGAATTATCAGACGTGCTATTTACCTCGCACGTCGCGAAGGTTTAAAAGAGACGTTCCTTCCACGTCTGGCTGAGATTTCGATCAACAAGCTTGCACCAACCTACCCACATTTAACTGAAAATCTAGAATTTATCATGCAGGCAATTGGAAGCGAGGAGGATCGATTTTCACGAACGCTTTCGGCCGCAAGTCAACGCCTCGACCGACTAATCACTCGCGAACAAGCGGCAGGAAGCTCTAACTTATCGGGGGAAATTGCTTTCGAGTTATACGACACTTACGGACTTCCTTTAGAATTGACCTCGGAAATAGCAAAGACTCAGGGGATTCAAGTTGACGCACAGGGATTTCAAACTGCACTTGAAGCCCAGCGTAAGCGAGCACGTCAGGCAGCACACTTTTCAGATTCCGAAACACTTCCTGCATTAAACTCTTTGACTCAAGAGCACAGTACATTTACTGGATACACACATCTTGAAGAAGATGCGGAAATAGCAACAATTCTAAAAAATGGGGAGAACAGCGGACCAGTAACTGCTGGCGAAGATTGCGAGATAGTACTTTCCGCAACACCCTTTTATCCAGAGGGGGGTGGGCAAATAGGAGACAGGGGAATAATTAGCAGCCCCCAAGGTATTCTTGAAGTTAAAGATACGCAACAAGCTGGTAATGCGATCGTACATCAAGCTCACGTTATCAAAGGAGAAATTTCATCCGGTTCAAGTGTTGTTGCAACAGTAGACCAAACACATCGATTTGCAGCAGCTAGCAACCACACAGCTACTCACCTACTTCACTCTGCTTTACGTGATGTATTGGGTAGCCACGTACGTCAACAAGGGTCTCTCGTTTCAGCAGAACGTTTCCGCTTTGATTTCACGCACCTTGAAAAGATTCCGGAAGCAGCCCTAACTGAAGTCCAACAACTCGTTAACAGTAAAGTTCGAGAAAATTTGGAGGTTGCATGGCGAAATTCTTCATATCAACAAGCTGTAAGCGAAGGTGCATTAGCCTTTTTTGGCGATAAATATGGTGCAGAAGTTCGGATAGTGGAGATTGGCCCTCCAGGGGAAAGCTTCAGTATGGAGCTATGTGGTGGCACTCATGTTGATTTCACTGGGCGCTTAGGCTTTGTCCAAATACTTCGCGAAACTGCCGTTGCCGCAGGTTCTCGGCGACTAGAAGCTCTTTCTGGATTCTCTGCAGAAAATTATTTTTCGGAACAAATTAAAACTTTACAAAACATTGCTAACGCACTCTCGACTACCCCGGCAGAATCGGAAAAACGTGTACATACCCTTTTGGAAGAGCTCAACGACCTTCGAGAACAAACAAAAAACCTTGAACGTGATAGAGCATCTACACAAACTGAAGAATTAAAAAAATCTGCAGAAAAAATTGGGGAAACTTTCATTATTAATGCCGTTGTACAAGATACCGATCAGGCTGGAATGAAAGTGATCGCCGACCAGCTACGCTCAGATCTGAAACAAACGGTTATTTTGCTCGCTACTGTACTTAACGGCCAAGTTGCCTTTTTATGTACCGTCTCGCACGAACTCGTTGAGAAAGGATTGAATGCTGGTGATATTGTCCGTTCTGTGGCAAAGATAGCAGGAGGGGGCGGAGGAGGTCGTCCTGAACTTGCTGAAGCCGGAGGAGGCGATGCTAGCCAACTAACAAACGCACTAAAACACGGCAAGGATCTTATAACTGAAACTCTAAATAAATAGCTATGTATCAACACTTAACCAGTTTCATCCTTACTTTCATCTCCTCATGCTAATTCAACCACTAATGGCACTCGATTATGGTAGTCGCCGCATTGGTGTTGCGGTCAGCGATGAATTGGCTCTTTTTGCTCATCCCCGTTCTGCATTAAAGAGCGAAGGAGGAAAAATGTTTTCTCAAATTCAAAATTTAGTTAGTACTGAAAACATTTCTGAAGTTATTGTGGGACTACCACTCACCTTAGAAGGTGGTGAATCTGAACAAACCAAACTGACACGAAAATGGATTGAGAAACTACGCGAAGTCCTAGACATTCCTGTCACAGAATGGGACGAACGACTCACATCCATACAAGCTGATAAAATTTTGAACGAAGCAGGACGCTCACGCAAAAATCGTCGTTCAGGAGAACTCGATTCTGCCGCAGCAGCAATAATTCTCCAAACTGTTTTAGATTCCCGAAGAGTTGCAGAGAAAAATTAAGATGGCCAATATAGCCTCATTTACTTCACGTTATTCACTCCATAACTTTTTGGCAATTTTAAGTATCCTCATATTTGTAGCAGGAACTATTAGCGCAATCCTGCTAATCATTAATACTCCGGATACTTTGGAGGCTAGCCCATCCTACGAAACACATAATCTAAAAAAAGATGCTTCCAAAAGAATCTACATTGTCCCGCAAGGAAGCACTTCCCGAAAAATAGGTGAGGAGCTTGTCACATTTGGCTATGTTCGTTCCGGGTTACAATTTGAATTACTTATTGACCTAATGGGTATTGAAGGGATTCTTGCCGCTGCCCCACATGAATTAGCACGTAACATCTCCCCCTCTCAGCTTGCAGCTTTACTAACAGTCCAGCCCTCGATACCTGGTCTAGTCATAACTTTTCCGGAAGGATTACGCTTTGAGGAAATGGCCGCAATAGTTGAGGAGTCAGGTTTCGCAAAAGCTGGTGATTTCCTGACTGCTATCGAAAACTCTAAGGTACCTGAGGAATTCAAAAATTCATTCCCGGAAAACACTACGCTCCAAGGCTATTTATTTCCCGACACATATGAAATTGCACTTGATGCAATGCCTAAAGACTTAGTTGCATTGATGTTAAACACCTTAATCTTACGATTTTCAACGGATATCATCATGACGGCCAAAAAAAATAATCTCAACACACACGAGGTATTAACTTTGGCATCAATTATCGAACGTGAAGCAGTTCTTCCAAGTGAACGGAAAATGATTTCAAGTGTTTTCCACAATCGTCTTCGCGATGGGACTACGCTTGGAGCAGATCCAACAGTTCAGTATGCTATCGCAGAAATTATCCCTGATAGCGTGAAAATATGGGGATGGTGGAAACCTGGTTATGAAATCACTATCACTGACTTAGATATCGATTCTCCTTATAACACACGGATTTATCCAGGATTACCGCCAGGACCAATTTCAAACCCTGGGCTAGCTTCAATTATCGCAGCTGTTGAACCAGATAAAACAGATTATTATTTCTTCGTCCGGGATGTTTGTGCTGATGATAACTCACATCTTTTTGCAGTTACCCTAGAAGAACACAGAACAAACCTTAGTAGGAATGAAGAATGTCAATAAGTGGTCGAGTCGGGATAATCGGTTCTCCTGTAGCCCACTCGCTATCTCCAAAAATTCATAATGCTGCATTGCAATCATTAGGATTGGATATTAGCTACGAGCTATGGGAAACAAATGAAGAAAACCTAGGTGAGCGAATAGAAATGCTTCGCACGCCCGACATTCTGGGTGCAAATGTAACCGTGCCTTTCAAACAAAAAATTATTCCATTCCTGGATGAAATAGAAGGGTTTGCAAAAGAAATAGGAGCCGTGAACACGATAATCAAACGAAATGGATTGCTAATAGGGAACAATACCGATGCAGAAGGGTTCGTCATTCCCCTAGAAAAAGAAATGAATAAGCTGCAACTTGATTTCTCACAAATGCGCACCCTACTTATCGGTGCGGGTGGAGCATCTCGAGCAATCGCATTCGCTCTCGTAAAAGCAGGAAACCAAAATATAACCATTGTGAATCGCACATTAGAATCAGCAAAAGAACTTGCACATTCATTATCACTATTTAGCGATCAAATAAATGTGAATGCCTACGCTACAATTTCTTCGCTCGAAGGATTTAACTGCATTATTAACGCTACTTCAATTGGTATGGCTGGTGGCCCAAGTCCAAATGAGCAACCTTGTGATTTATCAGATATGAGCTCGCCACCACTCGTTGTAGATATAGTCTATGCCCCAGAAGAAACATCGTTCTTAAAGTCAGCTCGGGAACTAGATTTCCCTAGGTTGGGAGGAATTCCCATGTTGATACAACAAGCTGCCCTCTCATTTGAGTTATGGACTGGGGAGAAGGCACCACTCAATACTATGCGTACTGCTATCGAAGACGTGGTTTAACATGCTGATATTTGCATTTGCATTAGGACTTTTCCTGTTTCTTGGTTTTGGATGGCTAATTACGAGAGAGATGGTTCAACATCGCTCTTGGAGAAAAAAACTGGAAGGAGGTGATGACAAACTCGTGGCTGTTTTGATAAATCAAGCTCTTTCGACTTGGCAAAAATCAAAAACACCTAACAACTTTCCAAGCACAGCATGGTCTTCGATACAGCGTTCACAATTGGTTGCAGTCACGGAATCAAGCGCAAATATCTCCACCTCATGTGAACCTAGCTTCCGCACAGCGAAAGGACAACGTGAACAGGTAAGTAGCGCATTGGACGAAGCTATCCCAGTCGCAGCAAAACTTATTGACCAACTCTTTTTTGACGTCCCTAACTTACAACTCGAAAGAATACGCATAGACATCTTTACAACGTTTCCCAGCAAAAATGATTCTCTTATACAACAACCAATCCTGACAACGACTGCCATCCGCAGTGTTGCTAAGGATCTTAAGTGGGATACTATATCTGAGGTGGAAGTGTTGAATAAATTCACCACGCATTACGCCCAAAGTCCAGATGGTGCCCCGATTCCCATTGTTCTTCCTGAAGTAGAAGGACGTATTATAGAACAGGGTGAATCTATTTAATTAATTCTCTAGGAGCCTGAGATGACTACACAACGGTTTCGTTTTTTCACAGCTGGAGAGAGTCATGGCCAAGGACTTACAGCAATAATCGAAGGCGTTCCCGCTGGTTTGAACTTAAGCGAATCTGACATCGCTACAGATCTTGCCCGCCGCCAGCATGGTCATGGTCGCGGCGGACGAATGAAAATTGAAAAGGACCATGCAAAAATCACTGCCGGAGTTCGGCACGGTAAAACTTTAGGTTCTCCGATTTCCCTCTGGATAATGAATCGAGATTGGGAAAATTGGACCGACCGTATGTCAATCACACCTGTCGAAGAGGAAATTGAAAGGGTTACTAGAGTTAGGCCAGGCCACGCAGATCTGCCTGGATCGCTTAAGTATAGATTCGATGATGTACGTAATGTCTTAGAAAGGGCTAGTGCTCGTGAAACAGCTGCTAGGGTTGCTGTCGCAGGAATCGCCAAACGACTCCTTGGCGAATTTGGAGTTTCATTTCAAAGTCACACCATTAGCCTAGGTAATGTAAACGCAAAAATTCCAAAATCCGTCAATGATGTTGACTGGACCGCTTTACAAAGCGACCCAGTTCGTTGTGCTGATAAAGAGGCAAGCCAACAAATGGTTAATGCTATTGATGCAGCAAAAAAAGATGGTGACACCCTTGGCGGAGAGGTGGAAGTTCGAGTAGCTAACGTTCCAATTGGCTTGGGGTCATACGTTCAGTGGGATCGAAGACTAGACGGGCGCATTGCACAAGCTATTTGCAGCATCAACGCATTTAAAGGCGTTGGCTTCGGACTTGGCTTTGCTGCAACTGCCAAAAGAGGATCAGAAACTCATGATGTAATTCAAGCGATTGAGACATGGGATGAACGCCTATGGCCTCATGAAACGAATAGACATGGTGGCATTGAAGGTGGCATTAGCACAGGTGAGGAAATTATAGTGCGTGCCGCAGTTAAACCAATCCCAACATTAGCTAACCCTCTACCTTCGGTTGATTTGGAAACTGGAGAGGAAGTACTGGCACATTATGAGCGTAGCGACGTGTGTGTTGTTCCGGCAGCAGGGGTCGTTGCAGAGGCAATGGTAGCTATTATCCTAGCTGATGCATGGATTGAAAAATTTGGAGGCGATACAATCGAAGAGATTGGAAACAACTTCAAAAATTCACAAGATTCTCTTAAGCCACGTAAAGCTTGAATAGACTTATCATGAGCGGAACATTTAGCGAAAACCGCATTTTTCTTATAGGTCTTTCCGGTAGTGGTAAATCTACGGTAGGTCCATTATTAGCATCAATACTGCACTTCACGTTTTGCGATACAGATTCCTTAATTGAAAACACATCAGGACAATCAATAGCTGAAATCTTTAAAGATGTAGGCGAAATAGCGTTTCGCAAACATGAAAATGTTGCAATGCGTGAGGCTGCAGAAAAAGACAATGTTGTAATTGCATGTGGCGGTGGCGCACCAACATTCTTAGCTAATCAAGAGATTTTAAAAAAAGGGAAGGTAATTTGGCTTGATATAACTCCTGCGGAGGCTGCAAACCGCCTTAGCAAAAGCCTGAGCGAAGAACCACGTCCTTTATTAGGTTTTGATCCCAAGTCAAGACTGGAATCACTGTACACAAAAAGATTAGGTTTTTACTCGGAAAGCGATCTACGGATTCAAGTAGACAAACTGACACCAGAACAAGTATGTGGAAAAATTAACACCGAGTTACATAGAGTGGTGTCATGAATTTTGAATCCGTAGCTTCAGTGAAAACCGCCTCTGGTACCTACGACATTTTTGTCCACGATCAAGCCTTAGAAAATGTTGGGGAGATTTGTAGAGCATTAGATATTGGCAACCACGCATTTATTATTACTGATACAGAAATTAATAAAATCTTCGGCGAACGACTTGTATCAATTTTGTCTCAGGCTGGGTATACAACCAAGCTTTATGCAATTAATGCTGGGGAGGACCAGAAAAACCTTGAGACCGTTGAGCGTTTATACAATTGGTTACTAGAAAATCACGTTGAACGTTCCGACTTCGTCATCTGTCTCGGAGGAGGTGTCGTAACGGATCTCGGCGGCTTCGTTGCAGCTACCACTCTTCGTGGAATTCCATTCCTACATGTTCCAACCACCCTCTTAGGAATGGTGGATGCTGCAATAGGCGGGAAAACAGGCATTGACCACCAACTGGGGAAGAATCTAATTGGTGCCTTTGCGCAGCCAACTGCGGTCGTTACTGATCCGAAATTGTTATCAACACTGCCAATCCGCCAAATTCGAGACGGGCTTGCTGAGCTGATCAAACATGGTTTAATTCTCGACAAAGACCTGGTAGACCAGTTAGAAAAGGCTTCTTCGAATTTAAGATCGCTGATCGAACCTAACTTCATCGCAAGGAGTAGTTCTATCAAGGCAGCAATTGTTTCTGCAGACGAACGCGAATCATCAAAAAGAATGCTCCTCAATTATGGACATACAGTTGGGCACGCCATCGAAGCTTGTACCGGATATCAAACCTATCGACACGGTGAAGCGGTAGCTATTGGGATGCATATTGCGGGAAAAATATCATGCCAACTTGGTCTACTCAGCGAAGAGGAGCTAAAACGTCAACAAAATCTAATCACATCCTGTGGGCTACCATCAGAAGCACCAGATGTACGCCTAGATGATGTGTTGAAAACTATGCAAAGTGATAAAAAAATGTATCAAGGTACTCTTTCCTGGGTTCTTTTAAATGGAATTGGGAATGCAATTATCAGTCGTGATGTCTCAGAATCTACATTTCGTAGTGCCGCAGAAACACTACTTGGATGAACATTTCGTTTACCTGTGAAAAAAATACGAACAACCCAATAGGACCACGTGCTGGAAAATTAATCACAAATCACGGAACAATTACAACCCCTGCCTTTATGCCAGTTGGAACATTAGCTTCCGTTAAGGCTCTATCTCCCGAAGATGTTTTGGCAACAGGAGCACGCATTATTTTAGTTAATGCGTATCATTTATATTTGCGTCCTACACATAATTTAATTGAGGATTTAGGTGGAATTCATAAATTTATGGGCTGGCCGGGTCCGATACTGTCTGATAGCGGAGGATTTCAGGTCTTCAGCCTAAGTAAACTCGTTAATGTAAGCGAGGAAGGAGTCAGATTTCGTTCACACCACGATGGTAGTGAACATCACTACACGCCAGAACTCGCAATAAAAATTCAGACAGCCATTGGAGTTGATATTGCTATGCAACTTGATGAGCTGGTCAAATTGGATGCATCTAAAAGTGAAATTTCTGAGGCTGCTAAACGTACTCTCCGATGGTATGAACGTTCGAGAAAAACCGCAGGTGATAGTCCTGTTTTTCCCATTATTCAGGGGGGATTTGATCCTCAAATTCGCAGTGCAATGGCACGGGAAGTAGCAACACTAAATGCACCAGGAATTGCCATTGGTGGCCTTTCCGTCGGTGAATCAAAAGATGTGATGCAGGAAATCATTGAGGTTATTACACCTGAACTTCCAATCAATAGACCCCGTTATCTCATGGGAGTCGGAAGTCCCGAAGACTTAATAACCAGCATTGCTTTAGGAATTGATATGTTTGATTGTGTCCTTCCGACTAGGTTGGGTAGAACGGGAGGCATATTCACAGACACAGGCCGTGTAAATATTGGCTCGGCCCGTTATAGGGATGATGAATCACCGCTTTCTGAAAACTGCGATTGTTCCACGTGTTCTACATTTACCACCGCATATATACATCACTTGCTCCGAAACAATGAACTTTTGGGATATCGACTTACTTCAATACACAACATCCGATTTTTAATTCGCTTGATGGAACGAGCAAGATTAGCAATTCTCGAAAACAACTTCGAGGATTTTGCCACTGACTTCTTAAACAGATATATCCCTGCTGATCCCAAAATACGCGCCGAACAGCGATTAAAACGACCAATTTTTGACTAAAACGCAATTAATGGATAAAACTTTTGACAAATACAACCAAATACTGGTATTCGTGAGAAATAAAATAGTGGCAAGAAAAGTTGGAGTGTTTAATTGATGGTAAAAAAATCTTCTGCAGCAAAAAATCTTGTAATAGTCGAATCTCCAGCAAAAGCACGAACGATTAGTAATTTCTTGGGAGATGAATATACAGTTATTGCTTCTGTAGGACATGTACGTGATTTGGTTAGTTTTGGGTATGGAGTAGATGTAAAGTCAGGGAATTTCGAACCCAATTACACAGTTGATAAAGACAAAATTGAAATAGTTACAGAAATTAAAGATGCTGCTAAAAAAGCTGAAACCGTCTTCCTCTCGACAGATCCTGATCGGGAGGGTGAAGCAATTTCGTGGCACATCGTAGACGCTGCAGAAATCCCAGAAGAAAAAACAAAACGTGTCGTTTTTCATGAAATTACACAACCAGCTATAGAGGAAGCCTTTGCTAACCCTGGAGATATAAACCGTAATCTAGTCGAGGCTCAGGAAACCCGTCGCGTAATCGATCGCTTAATCGGATATCCACTGTCATGGTTAGTCCAAGAAAAGATTTTACGTTCTGGTAGTGCAGGCAGGGTACAAAGCGTTGCCTTACGACTAATCGTTGAGCGTGAACGCGAGATTACAGACTTCGAAGCACAAGAATACTGGTCGATCCATGGATTATTCACAACACTGAATGGCGAAAGCTTTACAGCTAAATTACATGCTTTACCAGGAAAAAAACGTCTGGATAAAAATACGATTCCAAACGAAGACAAGGCTCAGGAATTAATCGAGATTTTTAAGAATTCACAATTCGAAGTATCCACAGTCACCGAAGGGAATCGTAAAAGAAAGCCGCCACCGCCATTTACTACAAGCAGCTTCCAACAAGCTGCGAACAATCGATATGGCATGAATGCGGCTAATGCAATGCGTGTTGCTCAATCTCTATATGAGGGTGTCGATTTACCAGACCAGGGCCAGGTTGGCCTTATTACCTATATGAGAACAGATTCGACCAACGTATCATCGGCAGCATGTAAAACAGCACGAGAAAGTGTCACCACCACTTGGGGAAAAGATTTTATCCCAACTAAACCACGCACATATTCACGAAAATCCAAGGGGGCACAAGAAGCCCATGAAGCAATTCGGCCTACTAATCCATTGCTGGCACCAGAGTCTTTAACCTCAATCCTAAACCCCAACGAATTACGTATATATACACTTATCTGGCAAAGGTTCTTGGCCAGTCAAATGAGTGAAGCACAATATGGAACGATGCGAGTTGATATTAATGCCGTAGATGGTAATGAATCTAAAGGCACCTTTCGAGTTTCCTCAAGCAAACTAACCTTCCCCGGATATCTTGCTATTTACGACGCAAAAGTAGGAGATACAGACGAAAGAGAAAAAGATGATAACGAGAAAAACGATGATGCCACTCCGCAGGTAACTCTTCCTAATCTAAAACAAGGGGAACAGGTTAATGCCTCATCAGTTGATGGAAAACAACATTTTACTGAACCTCCCCCGCGATACACTGATGCATCACTGGTGAAAAAACTTGAAGAAGAAGGAATTGGAAGACCAAGCACCTATGCTGCAACAATACAAACTGTCTTAAACCGCGACTATGCAGAGA
This sequence comes from Tepidiformaceae bacterium, assembly GCA_045562595.1. Lineage (GTDB taxonomy): Bacteria > Chloroflexota > Dehalococcoidia > Tepidiformales > Tepidiformaceae > JAKUNN01. The sequence continues at coordinate 2,213 of JBJKVN010000009.1, read as the reverse complement.
GACAAGCAAGGTCATTAGTCCCTACTGAAAACGGATTTATTGTTAATGACTTTCTTGTTGAATACATGAATCGCTACGTAGCAATTCCTTTCACAAGCGAACTCGAGGGAAGGCTTGATGGCATTGCAAATGGTGAACATCAATACAGCGATGTCGTTCGCTCTGTTTGGGAACCATTTTTTAATGACTACAACAGCGCAAAAGAAAATGCTCCCAAACAACAAAAAATCACAGATATTCCATGTGAAGAATGTGAGAATGGCCTCTACATAGTCAGGAGAAGTAGGCATGGAGAATTCCTTGGCTGCTCTAACTACCCAGAGTGCAAATCCTTGCGTCCATTAACTGAGGAAGGTGAACCAGCTACACCCGAAGAACCTGAAGCTTCGCACTACATCTGTCCCCGTTGTGCGAAAGGTACAATAATAAAAACAGGTCCGTATGGCCAATATCTTGAATGCGATGGACGTGCGGCTAAAGATTGTGATTTCCGTACCGGTATACCCGTAGATATATCCTGCCCAGAATGTGATGAGGAGGACAAAAACGGACAGCTTGTGGAACGCAGCAGTCGGCGAGGAACTTTTTATGCTTGCTGGAATTATCCTGACTGCACGTACAATACTAATAGTATTGAACCCGCAAATATTAAGGAGGCAAGGCCTCCAGAAGAACGTGAAGCTGCACGAAAAAAAGCACTCGAACGCACAAAGAAACGTCCTAAACGACGAACACGTCGACGGTCTTGATTTTTCAGTTCATAATCATATGAATATTTCCTGAATCTTGCCGAGGTGGCGGAATGGCATACGCAGCGGGCTTAAAACCCGTCGCCTTCACGGGCTTGAGGGTTCGAATCCCTCCCTCGGTACCACTACATAAAGAAAGAAGTGGCCTCAATGAGTAAACGTTTACAAGACAAAGTTGCAATAATCACAGGTGCCGCAAGCGGGATTGGCAAAGGATGTGCCAATGTACTTGCAGCTGAAGGGGCTACGATCGCAATTTGCGATATCAACCCGAATGTTACAACAGTAGGACGAGCGATAACTTCTGAACATGATGTCCCTGTTGAAGCTGTAATCACAGATGTAAGAAGCTCTACCGAAGTGGCTAGATTTGTAGAAAATACAATTGCACAATTTGGCAAAATTGACATTCTTATTAACAACGCTGGTATCTGGAGAGCAACACCTATTACAGACTCTTATGAAAAAGTACTGGACGATTTTGAGGCTATTGTTACGACCAACTTGAAAGGTGTTTTCCAAGTGGGGAGATCGGTAATCCCTCATATGGTGGAAGCTGGCAGTGGAGAAATTATTAATATTGCTACCGATCACATTGTTCCTCCGCATGGTTTTGCTACAGGTGGAGGTAGCCGTATGGATGTTTACGATGCTTCGAAATGGGGAACACGTGGCTTAACCGAATCTTGGGCAAAAGCTCTCAAGCCACATAAGATTCGCGTTAATGCACTAGGCATGGACGCAACAGACTCCGCGATGGTTCGCTACGCATCTGGGCAAGAGCCTAGCCCAGAAATACTAGAGCGCTGGATGAAACCCGAACAAATAGGAGAGCTAGCGGTCGAACTTATTTTGGAAGGACCTGAAGGACGGACCGGTGAACATATTGGAATCTGGCTCGATCATGAAATCTGCTTACCTGATCGCAAAGAAGAACTGCCAAGTAGACATCCTTAGACTATTAAGGTCGTACAACCGCTTGGACACTTGAATCCTGCATACCCCCATCGACAAGGAAATATGAGCCTGTAGCATACTCACCGTCATCGCTGGCAATGAACGCAGCCATAGCACCCATATCAGTAGCTTGCCCCATACGACCTAGAGGCATTGTACTTCCTGCCTGTTCCTGAAATTCAGGGGTGTTGGCATTACCGAAAAAATTGGTTGCAGTTGGACCAGGCCCAATCGAATTCACTGTGATCTTATGCCCTGCAAGCTCCTGAGCCATGCTCCGGGTCATCATTCGAACACCAGCTTTTGTCGCACAATAAGGTACCCAACCAGGATAAGCTACTTCAGCCGCAACGGATGCAGTCGAAATAATTCGTCCTCCCTTACCTTGTTCAACCATTTGTCGTGCAGCAGCCTGACACGTCAGGAAAACTCCTGTGAGATTGACATCTATCACTCGCTGCCAATCCTCTTCTGTTAAGGTCAAAATGGTTCCAGTTGCATTTATAC
>JBJKVN010000008.1:0-33241 GCA_045562595.1 Tepidiformaceae bacterium | reverse complement strand
CCGTATAAGACGGAGGTAGAAAATGGCGAAAGACAAATTTGAACGTAATAAACCGCATGTAAATGTAGGCACAATTGGTCACGTAGACCACGGTAAGACCACATTAACAGCTGCCATCACGAAGGTGCTTGCAGTCAAAGGGGCTGCTGATTTCCGGGAGTTTGAATCGATTGATAATGCACCTGAAGAGAAAGCACGTGGAATCACGATTGCTATTGCACACGTTGAATATGAGACTGATGAACGACATTACGCACACGTTGACTGTCCTGGACATGCTGACTACATCAAGAACATGATCACAGGTGCTGCCCAGATGGATGGTGCCATTCTTGTAGTAGCTGCTCCTGATGGACCAATGCCACAAACACGCGAGCATATTCTTCTTGCCCGACAGGTTGAAGTACCGGCCATAGTTGTTTACTTAAACAAGTGCGACATGATGGATGACGATGAGCTACTGGAACTTGTTGAGCTTGAACTAAGGGAATTATTATCTTCATACGAGTTCCCTGGCGACGATCTTCCGATCGTACGTGGTTCGGCACTTCAGGCTCTCGAGTCAGAATCAGAAGATCCAGAAGCGGCAGAATATGCTTCGATTCTTGAGCTTATGGATTCCGTCGATTCATACATACCCACACCAGTACGTGATCTGGAAAAGCCTTTCCTTATGCCCATCGAGGACGTTTTTGGAATTAAGGGTCGCGGTACTGTTGTTACCGGCCGTATCGAAAGAGGCGTCGTAAACGTTGGGGAAGAAATCGAAATAATAGGAATTGATGACACCACAACCACCACGGTTACAGGTGTTGAGATGTTTAAAAAATTACTTGATACCGGGGAAGCAGGAGATAACGTTGGTTGTCTTCTTCGCGGTGTTGAAAGAGAAGATGTTAAGCGAGGGCAAGTACTTGCCGTTCCTGGTTCTATAAACCCTCACACGTCTTTCGATGCACAGGTCTATGTTCTCAGTAAGGATGAAGGTGGTAGGCATACTCCTTTCTTCCAGGGATATCGACCACAGTTCTATGTCCGTACAACAGACGTAACCGGCACAATCGAGTTACCTGAAGGTACGGAGATGGTAATGCCAGGTGACAATATCAACATGCAAGTCAACCTTCTTCAGCCAGTGGCTATAGAAGAAGGTCTGCGCTTCGCGATTCGCGAAGGCGGTCGGACTGTTGGTGCTGGGGTCGTCACCTCTATTAACGAATAGTAATAAGGAAAGGATTTATTCATGGCGCGCCAGCAGATCCGTATTAAGTTGAGAGCATATGATCATCGTCTGATCGATGATTCTGCTCGGCAAATTGTTGATGCTGCTGAACGGTCAGGTGCTGCTGTTGCTGGTCCAATTCCTCTTCCGACATCCATTGAAAAGTTTACTGTAATTCGTAGTCCTCATGTCTTTAAGGATTCAAGGGAGCAGTTTGAAATTCGAACACATAAAAGGCTTATAGATATTCTTGAGCCAACGTCGAAGACCGTAGATATTTTGATGCGTCTTCAGCTTGCTAGTGGAGTTGATATAGAGATCAAACTCTAGGTGAATTATGAGTATAGAAGGCGTTTTAGGTAAAAAAATTGGTATGCTCCAACTCTTTGATAGCGAGGGGCGTAGCCGTGGCGTCACAGCAATCGAAGTTGGTCCTTGTACAGTAACGCAGTTAAGAACACAGGAAAAAGACGGATATACTGCAGTGCAATTAGGTTATGGGACTAAGAAACGGCTTAATAAACCCGACACTGGCCATCAGCAAGCTTCTGGTTCAAAGAACCATGCTGTGCTTGGTGAATTCCGTTTTTTAAATGACGAGCTTCCTTCTCTGGGTGATGTGTTTGGTGCAGATGTTTTTGAGGAAGGTGGACGTGTTGATGTAACCGCAACTTCAAAAGGTCGTGGTTTCGCTGGAACTGTAAAACGTCATGGTTTCGCTGGTGGTCCGAAAACCCATGGGCAAAGTGATCGTCACCGCGCGCCAGGTTCTATTGGCGCAGGGACAACACCTGGTCGAGTTTTTAAAGGAACTCGTATGGCAGGTCATATGGGGAGTAAGCGTTCTACTGTTCTTAACTTAGAGGTAGTTCAAATAAATACTGACCGCAATGTAATTTTTGTTGCGGGCTCTGTTCCTGGTCCTAATGGAGTGTCTGTTCGAGTTCGGAAGACGTCGAAGGGAAGGGTAACAGTTCTATGAAGCTTCCCGTTGTTGATACTACTGGCTCTGTATTAGAAGAACTTACAGTCTCTGATGATGTTTTTGGAGTTGAGCCTAATCGTTCAGTTTTACATCAAGCATATGTTGCTCAACTTGCCAATAGACGTGCAAGTTCAGCCAGTACAAAGTCGCGAGGACAGGTTCGTGGTTCAACAAGAAAATTGCGTAGGCAGAAGGGTTTTGGTAGTGCTCGCGTAGGTTCCAATCGTAGTCCGGTTCGTGTTGGTGGCGGTGTTGCACATGGACCGACGCCACGTGATCATGCCAAGCGTTTTCCCATTCAGATGCGACGTCTCGCTATTCGCTCTGCTCTAAGTAGTCATGCTTTTGGTAAGAGTTTGCGTATAGTCCGGGATTTATCACCTGAGGATCCTAAAACACGTTTTGTTGCTGAGGTGCTAAAGAATTTAAAAGCTGATCGGGGCGTTTTAATTGTTTGTGATGCAAGTGATATTCATTTGCGTAGGGCTGCCCGCAATGTTGCTGCAGTATCTGTTCTGTCCTCCGAAAACTTGAATGTGGCTGACCTTGTGGATGCACATGATGTGCTTTTTACTGAAGATGTTGTACCGAAGGTTGAGGATTTGTGGGGAACTGAAAATCTAAAGCCATCCCGTACGCGTGGTGCTGCAATTGCCTCTACGAAGGAGGCAAAATAATGCCACAAGAAATTCATCCGTATTCTGTTTTATTAAAGCCGTTAGTTACTGAGAAAAGTACAACATTAGCTGGTAAGAACCAATACGTTTTTGAAGTTGATCTTCGTGCTAATAAAACACAAGTTAAGGAATCTGTAGAGCTTGTTTTTGATGTCAACGTGCTCCGTGTGAATACTATGATTGTTAAAGGTAAAAGACGTCGTTATGGACGAAGTCTTGTCAAACGTCCGGACTGGAAAAAGGCTATTGTTACGCTCAAGCCAGGCGACTCCATTGAATTATTTGAGGGTGTGTAGTTATGCCGATTAAACAATTTAAACCGACTACGCCAGGCAGAAGGAATGCTAGTGGTCACACATTTGAAGAGTTGACCAAAAAGCGTCCAGAACGCTCTTTGGTTGAATCATTAAAGAAACGTCATGCTGGGCGGAATAATCAAGGACGTCTTACTGTTCGTCATCGTGGCGGCGGTAATAAGCGATTATATCGTCGTATTGACTGGAAACGTGAAAAGCATGGTGTCCCAGCTCGTGTTGCTTCAATTGAGTACGATCCAAATCGAAGTGCAAGAATTGCACTTCTCCACTATGCCGATGGAGAGAAGCGTTACATTCTCGCACCCAACCAGCTTGCTGTGGATGACATGTTGATGAGTGGTCCAGAGGCAGAATTACGTGCAGGCAATGCCATGCCATTACTTAATATGCCGACGGGTACTCAAGTTCACAATGTGGAATTAACCCCTGGTCGTGGTGGTCAGCTTGTTAGAACTGCTGGTGCAGCGGCTCAGTTAATGGCAAAAGAAGGTGAGTACGCATTACTCAGGTTACCTAGTAGTGAAATGAGGCGTGTACGAATTGAATGCATGGCGACTATAGGTCAGGTTGGAAACATCGAACACGGTTTAATAAAATTGGGTAAAGCTGGGCGCAGTAGGCATCGGCGGCGACGGCCACAGGTGCGAGGTTCAGTAATGAATCCTGTTGATCACCCGCATGGAGGAGGAGAAGGACGAGCAGGGATCGGTATGCCTAGTCCAAAAACGCCTTGGGGTAAGCCGACATTAGGTTATCGAACCAGGCGCAACAAGACGACGGGTAAATTTATAGTTAGGCGTCGCCAAAAGTAGGTTTTTATGTCACGTTCAACAAAAAAAGGTCCATTTGTTCACCCATCCCTCTATAAAAAGGTTGTCGCAGCGCGCGCCTCTGATCAGCGTGAGGTTATTCAAACCTGGTCACGAGCGTCTACAATTCTGCCTGAGATGATTGGCTTAACTATTGCGGTTCATAATGGAAGGCGTCATATGCCTGTTTTCATTACTGAAAATATGGTTGGGCATAGGTTGGGTGAGTTTGCTCCAACACGTACATTCCGAGGCCATATAGGCCGTAGCGATCGACAGACGAGGCTTACTTAAAATGGAAGTTCGTGCAATTTCACGTGGGGTTCATGTATCACCTCGAAAGGTAAGGCTTATTCTTAAGCGTTTACCAGGGCTTACAGTTGATCAAGCTTTAGCGTTACTTCGCTACGTTCCTTCACCTCATGCACGTACTGTTGCGAAAACAGTATTATCCGCTGCTTCAAATGCTGAAAATAATTTTTCTTTGGATATCGATAGCTTGTATATCAAGCAAGCATATGCCGGGGATGGGGTAACTATGAAGAGATTTAAGGCACGTTCACGTGGGCGAGCTGCCCCTCGACTTCGTAGGCATAGTCATATCACAATTGTTGTTGATCAACGTGAGGTTCAGTAATGGGACAAAAAGTTAATCCGCACGGTTTTCGGTTAGGTGTCATTTATGATTGGGAATCAAAATGGTTTGCGGAGAAAAAGGAATACAGAGATCTTCTTGGGAAGGATCGTGAACTTAGGAGCTTTATTACCGATGGTCTCCCTGATGCAAGTATAAGCCGCATAGAAATTGATAGAAATGCGAATTTAATAACTGTAACTATTCATACGTCTAGACCAGGTGTTGTTATTGGAAGGCAAGGGACTAGAGTTGAAGAATTGAGAACTGATCTTGAAAAACTGACGGGTGGGCGGATTAGAGTAAATATCCAAGAGATTCGTACTCCTGAATTGGATGCTCTGCTTGTTGCTCGCTCTGTTGCTGAGCAGCTAACCAGACGCGTTGCATATAGGCGTGCCGTTAAACAAGCCGTGCAGAGGACGATGCAACGTGGTGCCCAAGGAATTCGTATTAGTGTTTCTGGTCGCCTAGGAGGGGCTGAAATGTCGAGAAGCGAAACAGAAACGCAGGGACGAGTACCACGACATACCCTACGTGCAGATATTGACTATGGTTTGGCGGAAGCACATACGACCTTTGGGCGTATTGGTGTGAAGACATGGATCTATAAAGGTGATTTGATGCCCGAAGATGTAGAGGCTCAACAACCTGCTATCGATCTTTTTGAGGATGAAGATGTAGCTGCCAGTGAGGATGAAGCAGTTGCTGTTACTGAACCCGATTCAGAGCAGGTTACTATTAGTGTTGAGCAGCAAGAAGCTGTAGCACGTGCTAATGCCGATACTGATGGGGAAGGTGGCTCCTGATGTTGCAACCAAGTCGAACGGCATATCGTAAACATCATCGAGGTCGTATGCGTGGCCATGCTGCTCGCGGTAATGTGATTTCCTTTGGTGAATGGGGCTTACAAGCACAGGCACCAGCTTGGATAGATTCACGACAAATAGAAGCTGCTCGTCGAGCTTTAACTCACGAAATGAAACGAGGGGGGAAAGTATGGATACGTATTTTCCCAGATAAGACGATCACAAAAAAGCCTGCAGAGACTCGTATGGGTAAGGGAAAAGGTGCTCCTGAGGGTTGGGTAGCAGTTGTAAAGCCAGATCGTATTTTATTTGAAATTTCTGGTGTTCCCGAGGAAGTTGCAAGAGAAGCTCTTCGCCTCGCAGCGCATAAACTTCCAATTAAAACAAAAGTCGTAAGACGAGATGAGCTGGTGATCTGATGCCTGAAATTTCCTCAAATGATATTCGCGAATGGGATGATGAACGACTTGATAATGAAATTAATGAGGCGTACAGAAGTCTTTTTACGCTGAGATTTCAGCACGCTACACGTCAACTCGAAAATTATCGTACTTTAAGAACTGCTCGTCGAACTATTGCAAGATTGCGAACTATTAAACGTGAGCGACAGTTACAAGAAAATGCGGTTGAAACAGTACCGACATCGGAGGTCAGTGAATGACGCAGCGCATTCTTGAAGGTTTTGTAGTTAGTGACAAAATGGACAAAACAGTAGTTGTTAATGTCTCCCGTCGTAAGCAACACCCACGCTATAAAAAAGTAATTACACGGCATTCTAAGTATCAGGCGCATGATGAAGTAAATAATTGTGCCATTGGTGATCTTGTAAGAATTCAAGAATGCCGGCCAATATCTAAAAGCAAGCGTTGGCGGGTGATTGAAATTGTTCGAAGAGGAGATATTGCAGAGATCTCACCAGCTGATATTGGTCGTGAAATTGAAGAAGGTAAGCAGGATGAGGTGGAGGAAGTAGGATCTGCTTTAGAAGAAGAAACTACTGAGGATGCTGATGTTGTAGAGGAGGTTGAGTCGTGATTCAACAAGAGTCTCGATTGAAGGTCGCAGATAATTCGGGAGCACGACAGTTGTTGTGTATTCGAGTTCTGGGAGGAACACGTCGTAGATATGCAAGGCCGGGCGATATAATTGTGGCCTCTGTCAAATCTGCGCAGCCCAATGCTGAAGTCAAAAAAGGTGATGTTGTTCGTGCAGTTGTTGTACGCACGGCGAAAGAATATGGTCGGCCCGATGGCTCCTACATACGCTTCGATGAGAATGCTGCAGTGGTGTTAGCCGCAGATGGTGAAAACCCAGCCGGAACAAGAATTTTTGGTCCAGTTGCACGTGAACTTCGTGATCGAAATTTCATGAAAATAGTTTCTCTTGCACCGGAGGTTCTTTAATGTCAGCACGTATCAAGTCGGGTGATAGGGTTGTTGTTTTGTCCGGTAAAGATCGTGGGGCAAGAGGTCTTGTTCGTCAGGTTATTCGTAAGCATGGACGTGTAATTGTCGAAGGCGTCAATCTTGTTAAAAGGCATCAAAGGGCACGTTCTCAAAATGAACAATCGCAAATTATTGAGCGCGAAGCACCGATCGATCTGAGCAATGTTATGTTGATAGATCCTAATACTGATGAACCAACCAAAGTTGGTTTTCAAAGAAATTCTGAAGGTGTTACTGTGCGCGTTAGTAAGAAGACAGGTGAGGTGATTGAATGACTACTGTAAGTTCTCCGCGCCTCCTTCTTCGGTATCGTGAAGAGATCAAGCCTCAACTTCTGGAACACTACAAGTACGCTAATCCAATGCAAGTGCCTGGGTTGGATAAGGTCGTTGTGAATATCGGAATGGGTGAGGCACTTACTAGTGCCAATAGCTTAGATCGAGCGGCTGAAGACATATCTTCCATAACCGGACAAAAGCCTGTTATAACGCGTGCAAAGAAATCTATAGCCAATTTTCGGCTTCGCGAAGGTAGCCCGATTGGCCTTTTTGTTACTTTGCGAGGAAACATGATGTATGAGTTTGTTGATCGTCTAGTTTCGGCAGCACTTCCTTCTATACGAGATTTTCGAGGGTTAGACCCAGACGCTTTTGATGGACGAGGTAATTACAGTATTGGTATTCGTGAGCAATTAATTTTTCCGGAAATTGAATTTGATCGAATTGACCGTGTTCGTGGCTTGCAAGTCACAATTGTAACGACCGCTAAAACTGATGACGAAGGACGCCGTTTACTTGAATTGTGCGGTATGCCTTTTGTGAAGAATTAGGATTAAAAATGGCAAAAAAAAGTCAAATAGCTCGAGATTCCAAACGGAAAAATATGCACTCCAAGCACCTAGAGAAACGGGACGCTTTAAAAGCTGAGCGCAAAGCTGCTGTAGGTAACCCTGCAGAGCTCGCACGAATTCAATTTGAACTTGCGAAATTGCCTCTTAATAGTAGTCCTTCTCGTCTAAAAAACCGCTGTGCGGTAACTGGTCGTTCACGTGGATATATCCGAAAGTTTGGACTTTCAAGAATAACGTTTAGAGAAATGGCACACCGTGGTTTTCTTCCAGGTGTCACGAAATCAAGCTGGTAGAGTAGGAGTCAAAAAATGAGTATGAGTGACCCCATTGCAGATATGCTTACAAGAATTCGAAACGGAACGACGTCTCGTCATGAAAAAGTGAGCATTCCCTCTTCAAAAATGAAAGTTGCTATAGCAGGTGTTTTAAAAGAAGAAGGCTTTATAAGTGATTACGATATTTCTAGTGAGGAAGATTCTCCTCAGTCAGACTTGAATGTTTGTCTTAGTTATGGCCCTGCTAATAAGCCTTTGATTACTGGCCTTAAGAGAGTAAGTCGACCGGGTCTCCGCGTTTATGTTCAACGTCGTGAGATCCCTCGTGTTTTTGGTGGTTTGGGAGTAGCAATTCTTTCAACCTCACAAGGAATTATGACTGGACAAGAAGCTCGTCGTCGCCAAGTAGGCGGTGAGATTCTTTGTTACGTTTGGTAAGGAACGAAAATGTCACGTGTAGGCCGTAGTCCAGTTGCAATATCTGATAACGTTCAGGTCAGTATTAATGATGGTAATCATATCGTTGTTAAGGGACCAAAAGGGACACTAGATCGAGTTTTCCCCGAGGTTATTCGCTTTAGTCAAGAAGGGGATCAAATTCTTTTAAGCAGACCCAGTGATGTAGCAGCACACCGTTCGCTTCATGGTCTTTGTCGTGCACTTTTGAACAACATGGTACTTGGTGTTTCAGAAGGGTTTGCGCGTACTCTTGAGCTCCAGGGAGTTGGGTATCGTGTTCAATTACAAGGCACAACACTCCAGTTGAATGTAGGGTTTTCTCATCCTGTAACTGTAACGGCTCCCGATGGTATAACGTTTGCGGTGGATGGCTCTCAGATTACTGTTAGTGGTATAGACAAAGAACAAGTAGGGCAGGTCGCCTCTGATATTCGCAAGATTAGACCTCCTGAACCCTACAAAGGAAAGGGCATTCGTTATCTGGGTGAGTATGTGAGACGTAAAGCAGGTAAGGCTGGAAAGGTTGGTATGTAATGGTGAAGGAAAGTCGCCAGCAAGCTCGTCGACGGCGTAAGACTAGAGTGCGTAAGCGTATTCGTGGTACGGCTGAGCGTCCCCGTTTAAACGTTTTCCGTAGTTCTATCCATATATATGCACAGATAATTGATGATACGAGTGGGCGAACCCTCGCATCTGCTAGTGATCGAGACGCAAGCGTTGTTGCTCAAAAAGCAATAACAAAAGTGGATAGAGCTAGTTTAGTTGGAAAATCTATTGCTGAACGTGCTCAAGCTAATGGCATAGAGACTATTGTTTTTGACCGTGCTGGTTATCAATATCATGGTCGAGTTAAAGCTTTAGCAGACGCTGCTCGTGAAGCTGGATTGGAGTTTTAAATGGGTCAGTACGAACAATCAGAAGAAGATGGAATGGTCGAGAAGGTCATATACATCAACCGTGTAGCCAAAGTTGTGAAAGGTGGACGAAGCTTTAGTTTCACTGCCCTTATTGTTGCCGGTGATGGCAAAGGAACTGTAGGTCTTGGGTTGGGTAGAGCTAATGAGGTTGCTGATGCAATTAGGAAAGGTTCTGCGTTGGCGCGTCGAGACGTTGTAGAAATTGCAATGGATCAAGGTACTATCCCGCACGAAACATTGGCTAGATATGGTGCAGCAAAAGTGATCATGAAACCGGCAAGTCATGGAACGGGTGTAATTGCTGGTGGAGCGGTCCGTGCCATTATGGAAACCGCTGGAATAAGCGATGTTTTAACAAAATCTTTAGGTAGCCGAAATGCTATAAATGTGGCAAAGGCAACGATGAAAGGGCTCACCTCTTTACAAGATCCCAGAGGTGCAAGAGAGCGAAGGCTCGCTATTATTGCTGCTCAGACAAAGCAGGGTCAGAACGAAGAACCTCGAGCAGAACATTCTGAAAAGACTAATGAGGCTGAGGTTTCATAGTATGGGAAGAATTTTGATAACTTGGAAAAAAAGTGCTATTGGATATCACCGTAGTCAGAAAGAAACAATAAAAAAATTGGGCTTAAAAAAGCTTAATCAGACTGTTGAACATGATGATAACCCTGCTATTCGTGGGATGATATCTAAGGTTGCACACCTAATTGATGTTCATGGAGGTGAAGGCTCATGAGTTTGAAGGCAAATGAACTACGTCCTTCTCGTGGTTCTACTAAAACGAGGACGCGTGCAGGAAGAGGAAATTCTGCAGGCCGGGGCACCTATGCAGGCCGCGGTTTAAAGGGGCAAAATTCTCGCTCAGGCGGTGGCGTACGCCCAGGATTTGAGGGCGGTCAAATGCCACTTATTCGTCGGATGCATACACTAAAAGGCTTTAATAACAAGTGGAGGACGGAATACCAGCCTGTTAATTTGGGCACTCTGTCTGAACATTTTGGTTCTGGTGATACAGTGACGCCAGAATCAATGCTTGCTGCTGGTGTATTACGACATCTTAGGCAGCCAGTTAAAATTCTTGCAGGAGGTGATTTAGTTCACCCTCTAAATATTTCTACCCATAAGATTAGTGCTGCCGCTCGCCAGAAAGTCGAATCTGTTGGTGGTCAAATTAGCTTACTAGATGCTCAAGATGGGCAAGAGGCGCAGAGTAGCACTGAAAGTAGTGAAAGCGATTAAATTGAAAGGGTTGACCAAACTATATGGCAACTAGATCGGCAACTGAGTCCAATCGTCCACAGTTGTTCCAGGCAATGGTGGATGCTTTTAGACAGCCGGATGTAAGGCAAAAGTTACTTTTTACGCTTGCAATGCTTTTGGTTTTTCGATTTGTCGCTCATGTTCCTGTTCCTAATGTAGATAGGGATGCCCTCTCTGCTGCCTTTGAGGGTAATGCGGTACTTGATTTTCTGAGCATTTTTTCTGGTGGGGCATTACAAAACCTTAGTGTCGCGGCTCTCGGTGTATATCCATTTATCACGGCGTCGATCATAATGAATATTTTGACTCCATTAGTGGGCAGGCTACGTGCGTTATCAGAGGAGGGGGAACAGGGCCGACGCCGGATTCAACTTTATACGCATTGGCTCGCGGTTCCTTTAGCCCTTGTACAGGGTTATGGCCAAATAATTTTTATAAACAGTAACAGCAACGTACCTGTTATACAGGGTTTTGGTTTTGAGAATGATGTTTTTAGTACGGTTGCAACGTTAATTACGCTCACCGCAGGAACTATGTTTTTGGTTTGGCTGGGTGAGTTAATTACAGAAAATGGTATTGGTAACGGTATTTCACTTATTATTTTTGGAGGTATTGTTGCTACTTTGCCTGGACTTATCCCCAATATTTCAACGTCCTCAATTATTGCGATAGCAGCGATTGTGATCATTGCCTTAGCGCTAACCTTTTTCATAGTATTTTTCCAAGAAGCTCAACGAAGAATACCAGTTCAGTATGCACGCTCTTCTTTTCGTGGTGGCCGCATGTATCGTCAACAAGGTCAAAGTTTCATTCCCCTAAAAGTGAATATGGCCGGGATGATTCCTTTGATTTTTGCGTTCTCAATCATGATTCTTCCGGCGGTAGTGGCAGGTTATTTTGTAAGTGCAGGTGGATGGATTGAAGGTGTGGCAAACTTTTTTATAGACCAGTTCCAGGGAGGTCGAGGTGGTGGCGGAAAAGGCTTATATTGGGCAGTTCTCTTTGGGTTAGTTTTAGTCTTCACATTTTTTTATACAATTATCCAATATCAGCAGCAGAACATCTCGAAAAACCTTCAGCAGCAAGGAGCGTTTATTCCTGGTATTAGACCGGGTCCACCAACAGAAGCATATCTTTTAAGAGTAGTCACGCGTATTACTTGGGGAGGTGCTTTGTTTTTGGGCCTCGTTGCAATTTCTCCGTTTTTTATAGGGTTAGCGACAAATGTTCAGGCGATGACTATTTCGAGTGCGGGTTTCCTGATTGTGGTAGCTGTGGTGTTAGATACTATGAGGCAGCTCGAATCGCAGCTGGTTATGCGAAATTATGAAGGGTTTATCAATTAAATGTTTATTGTTTTGTTAGGTCCTCCTGGTGCAGGTAAAGGGACTCAGGCGCAACGTATTGCAGTCGGTACCGGTTTACTTCATCTATCGACGGGTGACATGTTCCGAGAAAATGTAAAAGATAAAACGGAGTTAGGTGTTGTAGCAAAAACTTTTATGGATAAAGGTGAGCTTGTTCCAGATGAAGTAACAATTCAAATGATTCTAGAGCGAATAAATCGTAGTGATGCTATTTCTGGGGCCATGTTTGATGGTTTTCCACGAAATCTTGTTCAAGCAAAAGCTTTAGATGATGCACTTGCCAGCCGTGGTGACTCTATTATGCATGCGTTGCTAATTTCCGTGCCGGATGATGAGCTTGTTACTAGATTAAGTGGTCGTTGGCTATGCAGAGAATGTGGGGCTGTTTATCACGAAAAAAATGATCCGCCAGAAAAAGTGGGGATTTGTGATTCCTGTTCCGGTGAGCTTTATCAGAGAGATGATGATCAGGCTGATGTAGTGCGTAGCAGGTTGGCGACTATGAAACCTCCAATTGAGTTAATTAACCACTACAAAGATGCTGATTTGTTAAGTGAATTTGATGGGACACGTGGGTTGGATGAAATTACTGCTGATCTCCTGCGAGTGTTACAACTATGACAATAATTATTAAGTCTGATGATGAAGTCAAAATTATGAGGGAGGCTGGTCAAATAGTTGGCCAAACACTTCAGCAGATTCGTGAGATGGTTCAGCCAGGCATTAATCTTTTAGAAATCGAATCTTTTGTAGAAGAAGAATTTAAGCGTCGTGGCGCAGTTGAAACCTTTCGTAATTACAAGCCTGGGCCACAGTTTCCCCCATACCCATCAAATGTCTGTGCGAGTGTGAATGATGAACTTGTTCATGGTATTCCCACAGATCGTGTTCTTAATGAAGGTGACATAGTTACCTTCGATTTAGGTGCAACTTACAAAGGTTTTGTTGGGGATTCTGCTATAACAGTTCCAGTTGGTGAAATATCGGATGAAGCAAAGAACTTAATGAAGGTGACTGAGGAATCTTTATTTGCGGGTATAAAAGCAGCGCAGGCCGGAAATCATCTAAATGATATATGTACTGCCATCGAGGAATCTATTTTGCCATCTAATTACTCCATTGTTACAAATTATGTTGGGCATGGTGTTGGCCGAGAAATGCATGAAGAACCACAAGTACCGAATTACCGATTAGCGTTCAAGGGACCTCGTTTACGACATGGGTTGGTTTTGGCTCTTGAACCGATGGTAAATGTAGGCACTCCTGAGACTTATGAGTGCGAAGATGGCTGGACGGTAAGGACTGCAGACGGTACGTTATCATGCCACTTCGAACATACTATTGCTATTCGAGAGGGTCGGGAAGCTGAGATCCTTACTCTTCCGTAATGTTTATAATAGTAGAGAGGTTTATGTGATATGAAAGTCCGTGCTTCTGTGAAACGAAGGTGTGATAAATGCAAAATCATACGAAGGCATGGGCGTGTGCGAGTTATTTGTGAAAATCCAAGGCACAAGCAGCGCCAAGGATAAAGGAATTGTAGGAGAAAAGGTAAGTAATGGTTCGTCTTTCTGGTGTTGATGTTCCGAATGAAAAGCGTGTAGAGATCGCGTTGACGTACATACATGGCATAGGACTTAAAAGGTCCCAGACAATTCTTTCGTCTACAGATGTTTCTCTTGATACTCGGGCAGGTGATCTTACAGACGCTGAACTTGTACGTATCCGTGAATTTATTGAAAATAACTATCAGGTTGAGGGCGACCTCCGGCGTGAAGTGCGCCAGAACATAACCCGGCTTATGGAAATAAATTGCTATCGTGGCCAACGCCACCGTAGGAATTTGCCAGCGCGTGGTCAACGTACTCGCACCAATGCTCGACAGCAGCGTGGGAAGCGACAGACGGTGGCTGGTCGTCGTCGTGCAACTGCTACAACTTAGGACGGTAAATAAATGCCTAAAAAACGTGAGAAAAAATCTGTTCCTCGTGGTCGAGCTTACGTGAAGAGTTCATTCAATAACACAATAGTTACTCTCACCGATCCTAATGGGAATGTAATTGCCCAGTCATCATCGGGTGCAAATGGTTTTAAAGGTTCGCGTAAAAGTACCCCATTTGCTGCGCAACTCGCAGGAGAAACTGCAGCAAGGAAAGCTATGGATAATGGTATGCAAACCATTGAGGTATACGTGAAAGGTGCTGGCAGTGGCAGAGAGGCTGCTGTGCGTGCGCTCCAAGCTACTGGTCTAAGTGTGACCGCTATTCGAGATGTGACTCCATTGCCACATAATGGATGCCGGCCTCGTAAAGAGAGAAGGGTCTAGTATGGCTCGTTATACTGGTCCTGTTTGCCGTCTTTGTCGCCGTCAGGGCGAAAAGCTTTATTTGAAGGGTGATCGTTGTTACACGCAGAAGTGTAGTTTCGAAAAGCGGCCACATCCTCCTGGACCTAGGGCAACAAGGCGTCGAAAAATTAGCGATAGAGGTTTGCAGTTACGTGAGAAACAGCGAGCCCGAGCCACTTATGGGTTGTTAGAAAGACAGTTTGTGAGGTATTACAACGAGGCAGTACGTCAACCTGGTGTTTCAGGTGCCAATCTCGTTCGTATACTTGAGAGTCGTTTAGACAATATTGTTTATCGTGCTGGTTTTGCTAATTCGCGCAATCAGGCACGCCAGATGGTAAGACATGGACTAATTGCGTTGAATGGAAAGAAAGCGGATATTCCTTCCATTATGCTTCGTGAAGGTGACGCAGTAGCATTTACTGAGCGGGGACAGCGCAGTGAGTTATTCGCAATTTTAAAGGAAGGTGTTGCTTCAAAAACAATACCTGATTGGTTAAATCTAGATGTTTCGTCTATGAGTGCAAATGTGGGGGCTCCCCCATTGGTTGCTCGAGGCGAAACGCACAACTTTAATGAAAACGTCATTATCGAGTATTACTCCCGCTAGGAGCTTTTTAAATGTCTATAACTGACTCAATAACCAATGATTCGCTTGAAGAACTTTCAGATAACTATTCTGAAGAGATAGTAGCGCCTGAACTACCTACATTTAGTGTTAGCGATCAGACGGATGACTACGCGTGTTTTATTGCCGAACCACTTAAGCCTGGATATGGAACAACTGTTGGAAATGCACTACGCAGATTGCTGTTAAGTAGTCTTGATGGAGTAGCTATTGGCTCAGTTCGTATAGATCAGGTACAGCATGAGTTTTCAACAATTCCAGGAATGAGGGAAGACACTATAGACTTTCTGCTCAATGTAAAAGAGGTCCGTTTAAAACCGATATCTTCAAAGTTAGGGACCCTTTCGCTTAACAAGAAAGGCGCTGGAGAAATCACTGCGGGAGATCTGCAAATTCCGCCAGATTATGAACTAGTAAATCCAGATTTACATCTGGGTACTTTAGATGGGAAAGATGCGGAGATATCTGCGGAATTTCATGTTAGGTCAGGAAATGGTTACTTGCCTGCTACTGATGTTGAGGGCTTGCCTATTGGTGTGATACCAGTGGACTGTATCTTTTCTCCAGTACGAAAATGCAATTTCCGTATAGAGAAAGTACGTGTTGGACAGTCGACGAATCATGAGCGTTTGGTTTTGGAGATTTGGACAGATGCGACAATTGAGCCCCTAAAAGCGATTAGTCGTGCATCCGATATTGTAATTGAACAATTCTTAGCAATCCGTTCTTTTACTGATCCGCAGGCACCAGAAATTGATCTAGAAGCTGAGCTTAGTCCTCCTGTTGTCGAGGAACCAATTGAAGAAAAAGACGATACCCCGATCGAAACTCTAGAGCTTTCTGTTAGAACTTTTAATGCTTTGCGTCGCAGTGGAATAAACACAGTGGGCCAAATTGTGGAGCATTCTAAGGGGGAGCTGTTGAGTTTAAGGAATTTCGGCGAGAAAAGTTTTGTTGAGTTACGTGAAAAACTTATCGCGGGTGGATTTGCAGATCCTTCATCTGAAGGAATCCAGGCGATCCTTCCTTCTTCAACGGCAAGTTCTGGGTTTAGTGATCAAGGTGATGAAGATTTATCTGCTTTGGGGAAGGCGCTTAAGGCAGCTTTACGTGAAGCCGGTAATGATGAACTTTTAGCAGCAGATGATGAAGAATAAGTAGATGCGTCACCGAAAGTCTGGTCGCCATTTGGGAAGGGATAGTGCTCATAGGAAAGCACTATATCGTAACCTTGTGACTGATCTTTTTCGATATGAGCGAATTGTTACAACTTCAGCGAAAGCTAAGGAAATTCGACCTCTTGCTGAACGGATAATTACCTTGGGTAAACGTGGTAGTTTGCATGCGCGGCGTCAGGCTTTGAGCTATTTATTTGACCGTGATGTAGTGGCACATGTTTTTGATGATTTAGCTGTGAGGATGTCTGATCGATCTGGTGGATATCTGCGTATTACTCAGCTCGAGCCTAGAAAAGGCGATGGAGCTTCCATGGCTGTGATTGAGACTGTTGATTACAGAGGAGAGCAATCTCCTGAAGCAGAAGCAGAAGCAGAAGCAGAGGCAGAAGTAGAAACAGAAGCAGAGGCAGAAGCAGAAACAGAAGCAGAGGCAGAAGTAGAGGCAGAAGTAGAGGCAGAAGCAGAGGCAGAAGAGTAGAGGCAGAAGTAGAGGCAGAAGTAGAGGCAGAAGTAGAGGCAGAAGTAGAGACAGAGGCAGAGGCAGAAGTAGAGGCAGAAGTAGAGACAGAAGTAGAGACAGAGCAGAGGCAGAAGTAGAGGCAGAAGTAGAGGCAGAAGTAGAGACAGAAGTAGAGGCAGAAGTAGAGACAGAGGCAGAGGCGGAAGATGAACGATAAGAGTGCGGTTCGTTTTGCAGCAACAGTAAGTTATGACGGGGCTGATTTTTATGGTTCGCAGCGTCAACCAGAGATACGTACGGTTCAGGGTGAAATTGAAGCTGCTACAAGCGACCTATTCAATACTGTGACCCCAGTGTCTCTAGCTGGTCGTACAGACGCAGGAGTGCATGCTTGGGGGCAGGTGGCTTCATTTGAAGCTATGACTAGCCTTTCAGCAGAGACTGTTGAGCGTGCTCTTGGGGCACGGCTTCCAGATGATATAGCCATTAGAAATCTTAAGCTTGTCCCGAGTGATTTTGATCCTCGAAGGTGGGCTGAAAGTCGTTGGTATAGATATACATTGCTGGCAAGTGATAACAAATTTCCGTTACTCCGAACTTTCGCATGGCGCGTTGGTGCTGCATTGGATATCGAAAATATGAGCGAGGCAGCTTCTTTTCTAACTGATATACAAGATTTCCGTTCATGTTCTGGTCCTGTTGATTTGGGTCGTTCAACACAGAGAAATGTTACGAGTGCTAAATTTGCTTGCAGAGATTGCTGGATTTGGTTTGATATTACGGCAAACGCTTTTCTGCCACAGATGGTGCGACGTATTATGGGAGCTCTTGTACGTGTGGGAAAAGAATCCTTGTCGTTAGATGAATTCTCCAATCTGCTTAGAGAGGGAGATATAGCATCTGTTGGTCCTGTTGCTCCACCACATGGCCTTGCACTTCAAAAGGTAACGTATGCGAGGGGTTATCAATCATGACATCTACTATTAGAGGTAAAGCAGGAGATATTAGAAAAGAATGGCATGTTATCGATGCAGAGGGTAGATCCTTGGGTCGTGTTGCTTCAGAAGTTGCAAGTTTGATTTTAGGGAAGCATAAACCAACATTTGAACCACATCTAGACGACGGGGATTTTGTTATTGTTATTAATGCCAGTTCTGTACGGATGACAGGTCGTAAGGCAGAGCAAAACCGTTATTATCGGCACTCTGGTTACCCAGGTAATTTGCGTGAACGAACTTGGGCTGAGCAAATGGAGCGCCGTCCCGAATTCGTTATCGAGAATGCGGTTTATGGAATGCTCCCAAAGGGTAGTCTTGGACATCGTTTGCGAAGACATCTAAAAGTGTATGCAGGTTCTGACCATCCTCATCAGTCTCAACTTACGAGTAAGCAGGAAGAAGTGCTTTCTGAGCCAAAGAAACCTAAGCGTTTAGCTCCTCTCGCACCTATGATTGCCCCTGTGGATCCTCCTCGTCTTACGCGTGCTCAAAAAATTGCAGCTGCGCTTGAAGATAATGCTTTGGAATCTTCTCCCACTACAGAACGCTATGTGACCTTCAATGATGATGCAGAGGCAGTAGAATCAGTTAAGACGGAAGATGTATCCGATAGTGATAGTGGTGACAGTTTGGTAGTTTTAGGTCTAGCACAGCGTTCTGTGAATGCGTTAGAGGCTGCAGGGTTCAGCAGCGTGGAACAAATTGTAGGAATTTCAGATGATGAACTTTTAGCAGTTAAAGGATTTGGACCAAAAGCCTTGGAACAACTGGATGATGCCCTTCAAGAGCATGGTTTCTCGAGGTTAGCTGAAGGAAGTGAGGAAGATAATGGCTGATCAGCAATATTATTACAGTACAGGCAGACGTAAGACGTCAGTTGCACGTGTTCGTCTTTATCCTGGAGGTGGTGCGATTGTGGTGAATGGTAAACCTTTAGAAGAAATATTCCCTCGTGAAACGCATCGTGATGAAGCTCTTCTCCCCCTTAGACGTTTGGGTGCTGAAGGGAAATTTAGTGCACAGATTAAATGTGCAGGTGGTGGGCTTTCTGGTTGGGCTGGAGCTATCAAACTCGGTATAGCCCGTGCACTTGTTGAGTCAGATCCAGCAGTGAAGCCAGTTTTAAAAAGATCACCTAGCCTTTTAACTCGGGATGCTCGTGCTAAAGAGCGAATGAAACCTGGGTTAAAACGAGCACGCAAAGCAGCGCAGTTCACAAAACGTTAGGTCCAGAATTCTCGATTTCTGATGGGTTAACTCAATTGGCGGCCTTTCTGGCTGGTCAAAACTGCTGTAACATATTGCACGTGCTCTTTTGAGTACGATCTAAGTCGAATTCTATAGGCCTCGGCTAGCTTTGGAGTAAAAATGTCTGAAAATAATGGTGCAATAGAGACTGGTTTTAACGGGAAAATCCTTGTTGTGGATCTTTCAAGTGGTTCAATTAGTGTCGAGAACGTTTCTGAAAATTTATATCGTGAGTATTTAGGTGGCTATGGTTTGGGTGCACGTTTTTTATGGGACCGTGTCCCTGCCGGGATTGATCCTCTTGCACCAGAAAATATGTTGGGATTATTACCTGGTCTACTGACAGGGACTCCTCTCTTCGGCCAACGATGGCAAGCAGTATGTAAGAGTCCTCTTACCGGTGGTTGGGGTGATGCTAATTGTGGTGGTGACTTTGGTGGAGTACTTAAACTTGCAGGTTGGGATGGTGTGCTTTTCTTTGGGAAATCTGACAACCCCACATATTTACTTGTTGAAGGTGAAAAGGTTGAATTGCGTGATGCTTCCGATTTATGGGGTACTGGGGCTATAGAGAGCGAAGTGGAATTGAAGGCCCGGCATGGGAAACGTGCTAGCGTTGCTAATATAGGCCAAGCTGGTGAGACTTTATCGCTTATTTCAGGAATTTGTAATGATCATGGACGCTTAGCGGCACGTTCCGGCGTTGGTGCTGTGATGGGTTCAAAGAACTTAAAGGCCGTTGTTGCTGTTTCTGAACGCAAGATAATTTCCCAGACTCCTGAAACGATCAAAATGTTGCGTGCTAATTTAGATGATATGGTGAAGCCTTTAAAAGACTTCTTTTCCAATTTTGGTACAACTGGAATTACTGCAGGTAGTGCATTGAATGGTGATTCTCCTGTGAAGAACTGGGGTGGAGTAGGTGTAGTGGATTTCCCACAGGAAACCGCTATGCAGATTGATGGTGGTACCGCGATAAATCCAAAAATGGAAAAGAAATATGGGTGCTGGCATTGTCCAATTGCTTGTGGTGCAGAGTCAGTTGAGTCGACCAATGAAAAATATCCATATCCACACCATACTCATCGTCCAGAATATGAGGCGATGGGTGCATATGGCACTATGAATCTTATGAATGATCCCGATGCATTGATTTATCTTAACCATTTATGTAACGAGTATGGTTTCGATGTTATTTCGGCGGGTGGAGCTGCTTCATTTGCTATTGAATGTTTTGAAAACGGTGTTATTACGAAAGAAGATACGGGAGGACTTGAGCTTCGTTGGGGTGATGCAGAGGCTATCGTTGAACTTACAAAGATGATGGGGGAGCGACGTGGTATAGGTGACATTTTGGCTGATGGTGTTCAAGCCGCAGCTGCGAAGTTAGGCCCGGAGGCTGAGCAATATGCAATGCATATAGGAGGACAAGAACTTCCTATGCATGATCCAAAATTACAGCCCGAGTTTCATACGACGTACAAACTTGATCCAACACCGGGACGTCATACACAGTACGACGCTAATCGCCGTATAGGTACCATTCCAGCTGCTCCGGAGGATTCGAAGGATTACGCTGGGCGTGGCGATCACCATAAGGCTGCTGCTGAATATATGCATGTAGTTAATGCTGGTGGTATGTGTCAGTTTATTATGATGACCGCTAACACTGCCAATATTCCTACATGGTTTAATGCAGTAACGGGTTGGGATATGGATTTGGATGAGGTTATGGCTGTGGGTGAACGTATTGCTAATTTGCGTATGGCTTATGAGGTACGTGAAGGAGGAAATCCGAGAACTCGTAATGTTCCTACAAGAGTCACAGGTGAAACTCCCGAAGCGACGCATGCCGGACCCCTTGAAGGTGTTCGTTTAGACACGGAATTGCTTGAGGTGGACTACTTAAATGCATGTGGATGGGATCCTGAATCCTGCAAGCCATCATCTGAGAAGCTTGTCTCGCTAGGTCTATCAGAAGTGGCCGAAGCGCTACATGTCTAGGTCGTAGAAGAGGTACGTCCTCAAGATTCTTAATGTCGCATGAAGTGACTAGAAAGATTTTTAGAGAGATAGAAGATCGCCCTATTAAGGGCGAAGGTTTAGAGCTGTGTGTTTGGGACAGTCAGTTACTAGAGCAGTTGGCATCGTGGGGTGAGCGTGGATTTCCATATGGTGCTTTTGATTTAGGGTATTTACGTAATCGTAAGGAAGCAGAAGAAGCACTTAATTTTGCCTTAAACGGAACTAAACATTTGCATTTTATTGCTTGTGAAGATTCTGTGGCTGTTGGTCGGGTTTCAGTAAACCTTGAGGATCCTGCAGGACTCTATATTTGGTCCGTTCATGTTCCCCCGGAACATGCGAGAAGACAGGTCGCATACCGTATGTTGACTGTGCTCATTAAATGGTTGGAGGGGAAATATCCGAATCAAGAAATTGTTTTAACTGTTAATGCTTTTGCAAACCATGCACGTCGCTTATATCTTTCGCTTGGTTTTACTGTCCGTGACACTCTCTGGAGGTTTGATTCAAAGTTAAATGAAGAAATTTATCAAGTTTCTGCAAGTAGTCGTCATGATTTAGGAGATACAGTTCGTTTAAAAAACAGTCGATGGGAAGTTATGACCTATTTAATGGTTTTTCAAGGTTTCCCTTCTAAGGATTAGCGACTTTTTTTACGGTCGTTTTCGATCCATGCTTGTTCTGATAGTCCGATTAATCCATTTGATACTAAATTGTGGCCGCCTAGCAATATTGGTTTTTTAGATTTGACTGCTGCTTCTGTTAGCTCTCCTAATAGAGAGTTACTGATTTTTTGATATGCCATGAGATCGCTTTGAAATCTTTCCTCTCTAGTAGTCTTAAGATTGAGATGTTCAATCAAAACCCGTGTATCAATGACTATGACATCTCCGAGGGTCTCTATCATTTGAATAAATCGTGAAGGCCCAACTTCTTCAAGTAAATAGCCAGCAATAGACCGAGCTTTTCGTTCGGATGCTGCTAGCCCTCTTTCTTCACTAATGATTCTGATGCGGCATGCGGTTTCTTGTTCTAGATATTGCCAAACATTACTACCTACACGTCCTAGGATTGCTATCTCTGCTTCTGAATTGCAGAATGCTGGCATTGCTTTTCGGTATTGTTTTAGTGGTAATAGGTTTTTTTGCTGTGTTTGCTTTTTCAAACCTTGTGAGGTTTTTTCCCAGAGCGTTAAAACACATAAATCTGCAGGGGTATCTAGGTCGAATTGCGTTGAAATTGATTTCGTAAGGACTAAAGGTGTGCAGTTTGCGGTATCTCTTAATAGGCGAGGTAGGTTGTTGTCACGTTCCACATCCCCAATTTTGTTAAACGCGTCGATAGGTTGCCATCCAATAAGATCGCTCGAAAAAAAATTATTTGTGATGACAAATGGCGCGGTTTCCTCAAATTTTTGAATTATCTCTTTAAAGCCTTGGATTTCCAATAAAGGAACTGCACCAGAGCCCATTAAAACGGGAAGAGTGATGGAAAACCCTTCTATCAAGGAGTACACCAGGTCCTGGAAATCAACCCTCCCTTTCTTTTGATTAGGTGCTACGGAGACATTATCTCCGAGCCCCATGAAGTATTCAGGTGTATCTGTAGAAATAATAACTCGTGAAAAACCTGCTGCCAGTGCGTACAAGGTATTTTTGCGCGCTACTTCAATTTTGGCTTCAGCCATAAGCCGTTCTGCTTCTCCGGTCCCCTGACCTCCATGAAGAATAATTAGTGTAGGGTCTTTGTCCACTCACTTTTTCCTTGTTAGACTTACAATAAGAACGTATGTTCTTATTGGGGTTGTTTTTATGTTGACTAGATATAACTACACTAATACATACAAACTTTATCAACACTTCTGCCTTAAGCCTGTAACTCAGTGGCAGCGTATGATGCTCTCTACTATCGTGCTTAGTATCTGGTTGTTTTTTGGGTAACTGGGGCACACAGAGGTTTGAAAAATGAAAGTTGTTTTTTTAGAGGATGTAGAGGGAACTGCCGTTGTGGGGGAGGTTCGTGAAGTAGCTAATGGTTACGCGCGTAATTTCTTGTTGCCTCGTGGGATTGCCGTTGCTCCTACAGAGCCAAATTTACAAAGAGCACGTTCTCTTGCAGAGAAGGAAGCGCGTCGACAGGAGCAGTTGGACATTGAGGCAGCTACGTTTATTGATAGGTTAGCCAATTACGTTGTTACTTTTGAGGTTCGTATTGGAGAAACTGGGCAACTTTTTGGTTCTGTAACTAGTCGCGATGTTGCCGCTCGAATTCAGGAGGCAACAGATATCGAGGTTAGCCAACGGATGGTGCTCCTTGGTGAACCCATTCGAGAAATAGTAACAAAGCCTGTAACTATTCGTTTCACTCGAAACACCAGTGTAGATATTACGGTTGATGTGCAACCAGATGAAGAGTCTCGTCCAATAGTTGAACGTCTTCGAGCAGAAGCTGAGGCAGAAGCGGCAGCAGCTGAGCGAGCAGAAGTTGAGGCCCAGGAGATAGCATCAAAGCAAGCAGCAGATGCTGCTGAGCAAGCTGCTGCTGAACAAGCTTCAGCTGAAGCTGAACAGGAGGCATCAAGCAGTGCCGAAGTTGCTAAGAATGATGCAACAGAAAAAGAGGACGAAAGTCCTGAAGATGGTGTAGGTCAGGACACTTAGTAGTAAAAGGACGGGGGCTTATTATTACGGCTAGAAGTAATCTTTTTGGGTGTTATTTGATATGACACTACCAGCCTTTGAGAAATTACCCCCTCATGATGTAGAAGCTGAAGAAGCGGTCATCGCAGCGCTTTTGGTTGATTCTGAGGCCATTTTCCGTATTTCCAATATGTTGAAACCAGAGCACTTTTATCGTGAAAAGAATGCATGGATTTACGAATCAGCACTTAATTTATGGGATAGGGATGAAGCAATTAATCAAATTACAGTGGCACATGAGCTGGCACGACAGAATCGCTTGGAGGAAGCCGGTGGTCAGACGTATCTAGGTGATATTATTCGCCAGCTACCTACGAGTGTGGGTGTTGAGTTTTATGCTCAAATCGTTAAACGGGACAGTGTCTATCGTGGACTGATCAGTGCGGGGGCAGATATTGTTCAACTTGCATACGAAGCGCCTGCCGATATTGAATCTGTACTCGACCGTTCAGAAGGCCTATTACAGCGACTTCGTGGAGGCGAAACTTTTCGTGAGTTCGTTCATATAGGACAACTTCTACAGGCTTATCTTGAGGAAGATTCAGACGATACTGATAGTCCTGAGATTGCAGCGATTGAAACCGGGTTCCATGACTTAGATCAATTGTTAGGTGGGTTAAAGCGTTCAGATCTAATCATTGTTGGCGCAAGGCCAAGTGTTGGTAAGTCGGCTTTTGCGTTAGGCATTGCACGAAACGCAGCAATTAATCAACAAGCAAAAGTCGGCTTTTTTTCGCTTGAGATGTCTGCTGAGCAGTTGGCTGTTCGGTTACTATCTGCTGAATCAGAAGTCGAAAGTACTCGTTTACGTTTAGGTCAACAAACTGCAAACGAAGAACGTCGAATAGTACGGGCGATAGGAGATCTCGCCGAAGCTAATATTTGGTTTGATGACTCTCCTACTCTTACAGTTGCTGAGTTACGTGCTAAAGCACGTCGGCTTGCTGGTTCACACGGCTTGGATCTTTTAGTAGTGGATTATTTGCAGCTGATGCATTCGGATAGCTGGTTAAGTGGACGTGAAAATCGTGTTCAGGAAATTAGTTATATTTCACGTACTTTAAAAAGTGTTGCACGTGAGCTTGAAATTCCTGTGATTGCATTGGCTCAATTGTCTCGTGCAATTGAATCTAGGCATCCTCGGATACCAATGCTTTCGGATCTGCGAGATTCTGGTTCAATTGAACAAGACGCGGATGTAGTTACATTTCTCAATCGCGAAGATATGTACGTCACTCCTGAACAGTGGGCATCTGAACATCCTGAGTTACCAGCCAGTGCATATCCCCGTGGGGTTGCACGTTTAATTGTTGCAAAACATCGCAATGGCCCCATTGGTGATGTTGATTTGCGTTTTCGCGAAAAGCTTGCGCGCTTTGAAGACTGGGCTCTTCATCCAGATGATCTAGAAGATGTCGATAACATTGGCAGGGAGGAAGCAAGTAGCCAGCTTGCGGGCCAAGGGTAATGAAAGAAGAGAGTCCTAGTAGTTTGGTTTTTCCAAAAGTTTCGGGTATCCCAGGTTCAACTCTGGTTCCGAACACTTTCTTTGAGAAATTTATCCCAAATATTGAATTTATAGAGGATGTTTTAACTTTATTGTGGTGTGCTTACCTGATGCAAGATACAGCTGCTGCGAAAAAAAGAAATTTTTTTTCTGCTGAAGAGATTTGGTTAACAGATGGAGTTGAACATTCGTACAAGAAGATCGGAATTGATAAAGAAAAATTTTTTAAGAGTTTGGAAAGATGTGCTGAGCAGGGTTTCCTTTCGAAGGTGAAGATCGATCAAAAAAATCATACGGAAACAGTCTTTTTATTGAGCAACCCTGAGAACCTAAGGGAATCCGAGGATTTGGGAAATGTTGAGTTAGGTTTAAATATTCCATTTGATACAGATGATGTCGAGAGTTCTCTAGTTACTAATTTATTTGAATTGTATGAGGAAAATTTCGGTGTTGTTTCACCCGTAGTTGCAGAAAACCTGATTGAAATATCTCGTAAATATGATTTCGAGTTGATCAAACTAGCTTTTCAGGAAGCTGCGCGTCATGGTGTTGGCAGTTGGCGCTATATCGAACGTATTTTAGAAAATCAAGAAAAGGAGGGCTATGCAAATGAAACGGATAGACGAGATTCTTTCGAAGCACGAAAGAATAACTATACCGGCGGAAAATTTGGCCACTTCGCCAGATATCGGTAACGATTCTGATGATCTGGAACCTTCTCATAATGTGGAAGACTGCCGTTTTTGTGGCGGTGCACGATTTGTACGACGGATGAGGGACGTTGACGATCCTTCATTTGGGCAGGTTGAGCCATGCCAATGTGCGCTTTTTGAGGCTGATACCACAAGGCGTGAACGCCTTGAACGCCTTGGTAATCTCGGTTCCTTAGGACATTTAACTTTTGATTCTTTGAAGAAAGCTTTGAACAGCGAAAATAAGTTAGCTAGTCTTAAAATCGCGCAAAATTTTGTTGAAAAACCAGATAATTGGTTAGTAATTACCGGTAGTTCAGGTTCTGGAAAAACTCATATGGCAGCTGCGATTGCTAATGGGGTGATTGATTCTGGAAACCCCGCACTATTTATGGTTTGTCCTGACCTTCTTGATCATTTACGGGTAGGTTACAATTCTGAGGATGCAGACTTGAGCTTCGCTGCAATTTTTGAACAAGTTCGTGATGCACCACTTTTGCTATTGGATGATATAGATACAGTGGCTTCCACTGATTGGGCTCAAGAGAAGCTTTTTCAACTAATTAACTCACGATATAACGAACGCCTCCCAACTGTTCTTACGTGTGCCTCTCTGGGTGGGTCTTTAGACGAAAGAATTAAGACTCGTCTGAGAGCACCAGACTTATGTCGAATCTTAGATCTTTCAGGTCCTCGTGAGGCTTATCATGAGATAGGTGGGATGACACTGAATAGGCTTAAAGAGATGGGTTTTGGTAATTTTAGTCTTAATTCTGGCACAGCTAAAGAAAAAGATTCACTACGTGCTGCTTGGCAGGCTGCAAAGGTCTTTGCTGAACAGCAGGAAGGGTGGCTAGTTCTTACTGGGACTAATGGATGTGGAAAAACACACATTGCTGCTGCTGTGGCAAATGAAAAAATACGCAATGATGGAGAGGTTTTCTTCTGTGTGGTTCCAGATTTATTGGATAGGTTGCGTTCTTCATACGACGCTGAAGGAAAGTCTGGTAGGTATGATGAAATTTTCAGTAATGTGCGGAATGCACCTCTCTTGGTGCTGGATGATTTGGGCGCACAAACTACTTCAGAATGGGCGCTAGAAAAGCTTTACCAAATAGCTAATTATCGCACCTCCAGTAATTTACCAACTATCATCACAACTGATTTAAGCCCTGATCAGCTACATGATAGCTACCCTAGAATTTTTTCCAGAGCAGTTGACCCTCGTGCAGGAACTTTAATATCAATCCTTGCACCTAATTATCGGCTTGGTCGGTAGATTAGCACTTTTAAGTCTTGGTAAATGCCTGTTTTCTTAGGTACTCTTCCAGTGCCCATGTGGTTGTCTCAAATGCGAGTTCACTCCAGGGAATGTTGTCTTTTTCAAACCACTTAACCTCAGCAGTTTCGTGAGCTGCAGTGGCCGTTCCTAGTGCTTCGGCAGTGAAAACAGTGATGATTACACCAGCTGTAATTCTTGTATAGACTCCAATGAGCTGAAGGTTTTGTACTTCTAAACAAACCTCTTCTCTTGTTTCTCGTACTGCTGCCTCTTCTACGGTTTCACCGATATCGATGAAACCTCCTGGAAAGACCCATGACCCTAATTGTGGTTCTATGTCACGTCGAGCTAACAATATGCGTCCATTAGTATCTATAGGGATCAAGCCTGCTGCAGGACGTGGATTAATGTAGTGGACGAATTTGCACTTGGTGCATATTAATCTTGGTATCGTGTCCATTGAGGTAAGCTGTTCCTTTAGTGCACTACCGCAATGCATACAAAAACGACTGCCTTGATGTGGATGCCCGATAACCTCTCTGTTTTTAGGCATTTTTTAGTGATTCTGGTGGTGTCTGTAACCCTAGTGCCTCTGGTCCTTCAATCCATTCCTCTCCATCTGTCCAAACCTCCTTCTTCCATACTGGTATACGTCTTTTAATTTCATCAACCAGCCACTTACCTCCTAGGAAGGCTGCCTCCCTGTGTCCAGAACTAACGGCAATAAGGAGGCTGGTTTCGCTAATCTCTAATCTACCCACTCTATGTATGATTGAGCAGTCTTCCAGGTCGAATTTGCTAATGGCTTCTTTTGCAATTTTTTGCATTTCTTTTTCTGCCATTTCCGGGTATGCATCATAAACAAGATATGAAACGTCGCGCCCTTTATTGTTATTTCGTACAACTCCTAGGAAGATATTTATTGCTCCCGCAGCTTTGTTACTAATTGCATTGGTTGCCGTAGCTACGTCTATTTCGGTTTCGGTTATTTGGATTAACATTTAGCCTCCTGAAACTGGCGGAATTAAGGCGAGTGTGGCATTCACGTCTACTGGAGTTGTTAAATCAGCATATTCTTCATTTACTGCGTATAACAATGTGTCTGAAAAAATTTCAATCACTGGATATTCTTCAATTAGTCTATCTGTAATGCTCTCGACTGTATCTTCTTGTTCATATTTGACTATGATCTCTCTTTTGCCGATTTTCTCAGCCAAGCTTGCGAAAAACAAAACTGTGATTGTCATTAGAAGATTGTATCTGTCGAGGACAATATTGCCTATTTAGGAAAAAACTCACAAGAATGATCCAATGAGGTGTAAGTCTGATTCCGCCTATCGTACTATATATAATACTTTTGAAAGAAAGTTTCCCTTGATTTCTCGTTGAGGAAACTGCTTAGGACTGCACATCTTGCTCAATGAAGACATATCCACTGTTGTTTCCGAAGCGACTGAAGTATTTAGTGCTATCCGAGCTGAGGTTCAACGCAATGTTATCGATCAAACTGAATTAATCGATCGCCTTCTCATAGGACTCATAACATCGGGACATATACTTGTTGAAGGAGTTCCTGGTTTAGCAAAATCCCTTACTGTTGCTAGTCTAGCCACAGCCCTACAAATTTCGAATATTCGTATTCAATTTACGCCTGATTTATTACCTGCTGATCTTATTGGCACTGAGGTTCTTAATCCAAAGGATGCTAGTTTTTCTGTTCGTAAAGGACCTATTTTTTCTAACATTGTGATGGCAGATGAAATTAATCGAGCACCCGCAAAAGTACAATCAGCTTTACTTGAAGCAATGGAAGAACGACAGGTTTCGATAGGAGGCGAAACATTCTTTTTACCTGACCCATTTTTAGTTATTGCTACTCAAAACCCTCTAGATCATGAAGGTACGTATCCTTTACCGGAAGCACAGTTAGATAGGTTTCTCCTGAAAGTACAGGTTAATTATCCCAGTCGCCAAGCCGAGAAAAAAATTCTAGAGCAGCATCTAGAACCAACTACGGTGGACGAAGCAGTGGGAAATAAAGTCACTGTTTCGATGGAAGATCTTGTGAAGGCAAGGGCTGCCGTATTGGAGGTTTCGATGGATGACTCACTAAAGGGGTACATAATTCAGGTTGTTCAAGCGACTAGGTATCCAGCTGAAAACCGTCTTCCTGAGTTGAAGGACTTGATTGCATTCGGCGCTTCTCCGAGAGCATCCATCGCTCTTGGTTTAGCTTCTCGTGCGTACGCCCTCCTGCAAGGTCGTGACTATGTAATCCCAGAAGACATCAAGGCTCTTGTTCCTGAGGTCTTACGTCACAGGCTTATTACAACCTATGAAGCAGATGCTGAAGATATTTCAAAGGACGATCTTATCGAACGTATCTTGGCCGCTGTCGCAATCCCTTGAGTTACAAATGAAGTGGTTTTCCACTTTTAGAAAAACTTCAAATGAAGTGGTTCAAAATACGGTTCTTGAGCCAAATGAATTGGCTAGGCGTGTTAGATCTATTGAAATACGAGTAAGGCGTGTTGTTGAAAATACATTACAAGGTCATTACCATGCAGTTTTTCGAGGAATGGGAATCGAGTTTGATGAATTACGTACTTACATTCCAGGTGATGATATTAGGGCTATTGATTGGAAATCTTGGGCTCGTACTGGGCAGCCACTTATACGTCGATATAAAGAAGAGCGTGACCTCACATTATTAATTGCAGTTGATATAAGTAATTCCTTGCAATTTGGTGCAAGTAGAATGCCCAAAACAGAGCTTGTTGCAGAGCTTACCGCAGTTTTTGCTCTTTCAGCCATCCGTAATAATGATCAGGTCGGGGTCGTACTGTTTTCAGGTACTCCACAACGTTTTATTCGGCCCGCCAAGGGTCCGGGCCACTTGCTCCGAATTATTCGAGAAGTTCTTTCTGCTAGACCTACCAGTCAAGGTACTGATATAGCTGGTGTCCTTAAATATTGCAATTCTATTTATCGGCGTAAAGGAATGCTTCTTCTAATTTCAGATTTTTTAGATTCCAATTATGAGAGGGAATTACGTGCTGCAAATACGCGTTTTGACATAGTTGCTATTTGCGTACGGGAATCATTAGATCGTGTTCTTCCTAACCTAGGTGTTGTAGGCCTAGCGGATGCAGAAACAAATGCTGTTTTTGAAGTAGATACGAGCTCAAAATTAGTTAGAGAAAAGTATATGCGGACAATTCAAGACCTTGATGATACAAGGAGGAAATTGTTTCGAGAGCTAGGGATCGATGAAGTTGAGGTGGCACCTGGAGTTGACTATTTATCTTCTTTGCTTAAGTTTTTTCAAAATCGCAAGGATGTTATCTGATGTTTTTACGGCTGTTCAGCTTTTTGAGTTTATTGGCAACATTTTGTGTTTTGTATCAGTCAAGTCATATTTCTGCACAGGAAGTAAGTGACTACAAGAGCTCGTTAGATGTTTCTGCAGTTCATGTTGGTGAGCAAGTTGTTCTGAAGTTATCTTTTACAACCCCTAAGGAGGTAAACAGTGAATTGGATCTCAGTTCCAACTCCTGGGGTGAGTTGGAAATTATTGAGGTCCTTTCGATACAAGCAGAACCAGATGATTCTGGGCTTATCCGAAACCAAATACGAGTGCTTGTAGCCGTTTTTTCTTTGCAATCTATTGAATCAATTCCTGCGGTTCGTCTAGTTGAAATCGATAACGAACATGTTGAAAAAATTATTTTTTTCCCGCCTGTGCAGTTGGATGTCATTTCACTTTTTTCAAATGAACAGTCTTTAGATCTGTCGGGTCCTTCCTCTTTGTTGGATATAGATGGTGAAAGGACACCTTTTTTCATTCCTCTTTTAATTGGATTAGGAGTTGTTGTCTTATTTGGTACTTTCTTTTTTATTCAATTTGTACATGCGCGGAATTTAAAAGATGTTAGCTCTGTAGAATCCACACCAACATCCCCTATTCCTGTTTTAGATCAGTCTCTGATGGAAGGTGATGTGACGGAAGCCTATAGACTGATCGCATTTAGGATTAGGGCCTACCTAGAGGAAAATTTTGATATTCCTGCTTCCTCTATGACGACCGAAGAGTTAGAAGATGAACTCCCTGCTACGGGTGTAAGTGGAGAAATAAGTCGATTGTCCCGTGAGCTTTTACGTGAATGTGATTCTGTTGTGTACGCAGGATATCGTCCTGCGCAAGGACGTCGGGTCGCCGACTTTGAACTTGCAAAGACTGTCCTAGAGAGTCGAATGAGGAGAGAGTCGTGACATTTACAGATCCCTGGTTTCTCCTTTTGTTCCTTCTTCTTATTCCTTTAATGTTTGTTTACAGGGCAAGAAGGGTTAAGGGGATTAAAATCCCATATTTTGATGGGTTATCCGATATCCCACCTTCTCTACGACTAAGGGTTTTTCGGCTGTTGCCTATTGTGCGGATCTTGGCCATATGTGCCTTAGTCTTTATCACTGCCGGACCCCGTATTAGCGAGGCAAAATCTGAAGACACTACTATTGGTATTGATATCGTTCTCGCGATAGATACATCTTCTAGTATGTCTTCAGTTAGTTTTGCACCTGGTGTTACAAGACTTGATGCGACGAAAGTTGTTATTCGTGAGTTTATTTCGGCTCGTATAAATGATCGTATAGGGTTAGTTATTTTTCAAAGAGATGCTTTACCTTTTACTCCTCTAACATTTGATAAATCTGCACTTGATACGGTAGTTGCAAGTCTTAATTCTCGTTTGTTGCCTGATGGAACAGGAATCGGTCTAGGTATAGCAACGGCAGTTTCAATGTTGCGTGAATCCAGTGCTCCTAGTCGTGTGGTTATTCTTTTGACCGACGGTCGCCATTCCGCCCCATCTATTTCGCCTGAGCAAGCTTCAGAAATTGCAGTTGCCTTGAATATCCGTATTTACACTATTGCGGTTTCTGGAAACGACAAAACCAATCAGGATGTACAGTCCGTTGATTTAGAACTACTTGAGGAAATCGCAGATCGAACAAATGGACGTTCTTTTATAGCTACGAGCCCGGATGATCTTTCAAAGGTATATCGAGAAATTAGTAGTTTGGAAGCCGGACCTATCTTAACTGATTATGAGGGGCTAAGCGCTTCGTTAACACCATGGTTATTGGTGATTATTTTACTTTCCTCTGCAGATATTTTCCTTTCTGGTGGAATTTTTAGAAGGTTCTGGACATGACCTTTGGCGAACCTTTATACCTGTTACTGATTGTTTTACCGGGGTTAGCACTGTTTTTTGCTTGGAAAAAAACAAAGGATCGTTCTTTAAGTTTTCGGGCTTTGACTAGAGAAATTGTGCACGTTAAGTGGATGTCTTTGGTATTGCTTGTTTTAGGAACTATTAGCATTGTAGTTGCTATTGCCCAGCCGCGATGGGGAGTGACTGAAGTCCCAGTTTCGGAAGAGGGCAATCAATTAATTATCGTGTTAGATCTATCACGTAGCATGGCTGTGGATGATGTCGATCCCGATCGTTTGACGTCAGCGAAAGATTCAATAATTCAAGTTTTATCTAATTTTATTGGTGGGCGTGTTGCTTTGGTTATTTTTTCTGGCGATGCAATATTGCGTTTTCCCCTAACTCGTGATTTTGATGCGGCAGCGAATGTTGTTTCCTCACTTACAACAGGATCAATTTTGTTAGAAAAAGGCACTGATACTGCCTCAGGTTTGGAGCTTGCACATAGAATTGTTGATCCTCTTTCTGACTCTAAACAACTTGTCATACTGATTAGCGATGGTGAGGATTTTGGTGATCAAACGTTGCAGACCGCATCACTGTTCCGACGTGAGAGTATTCAGTTTTTGGTTGCAGGTGTTGGAACCACTGCAGGAGGAACGGTTCGTGCATATGATCGATTTACTGGCAGACCCTATTATCTGATGCGAAGTGATGGCAGTCCTGTAGTCTCAAAATTAAACGAGGAAAGGTTGAAAGATATAGCACGATCTGCAGGAGGCTCTTACATTGGTAATGACTTAAGTTTACTTCCTCCAATTGTGAATTCATCAATAGAGTCAATCAGTGCTAAAAGCCATTCTCCGAATTTCATCAAGCGTCCTTCCAATAGATTTCAAGTATTCACTTTTATAGCTTTGGTTTTGTTTGGGGTTACT
>JBJKVN010000007.1:0-34681 GCA_045562595.1 Tepidiformaceae bacterium | reverse complement strand
GGAAGAAATTCTGATTTAGCTGAAATCGCAACATTTGCACAAAAAGCTGAGGAAACGGGTTTTGAAAGTCTTTGGGCTCTCGAACAAATAGCTGATCAAGGAAGTATGTTAGAGCCGATCAGCCTACTATCATTTGTTTCTGCGGTTACAAAACGGGTACGCCTTGGTACTTCGGTATTTGTTTTACCCCAAAGGAATCCAATACAGCTAGCAAAAAGCCTTTCCACACTAGATTTGTTGAACAACGGACGCACAGTTGTGGGGGTAGGCATTGGCCATGGAGATGATCTTAATTCTGCTTTTGGCCTGCCACGAGGGAGACGAATTCGACGCTTCAACGAAAATCTTGCTGTTATGCGAGCACTATGGGCTGACGAAAACGCGTCGTTTGATGGTGATTTTTATAAATTTAAAAATTTACGTATGTCCCCAAAACCACAACAACGACCAACCATACCGATTTGGTTCGGTGCACGTAGTCAACCCGCATTGACCCGGACAGCCAAACTCGCAGATGGATGGATGGGAGCTGGCTCATCAAGCGTTAGCGAATTTGGGGAACATATAAAATTGTTAAAAAATGCATTGGACGACCTCGATAGAGATCCCACAAATTTTATATTTTCAAAACGAATTTATTTAGCTATTGATACAAATCAAAATCGAGCAGAACAGAGGATGAAGGCTTTTTTTGAACACACATACGGAGACCCGGAAATGGCCCATCAGGTTGCTATTTGGGGTTCTCAAGAAACTGTATTTGAAAGAATTAACGAAATTATAGAACTGGGAGCAAATCATGTTTTGGCCCATTTTGTATTTGATTTCAACGAACATTTGGATGCTCTAGCACCTCTGGTAAAACAATAAGTTACGTATTGCAAAGTTACTAAGGAAGAAAATGATCAACTATAATGCTATACGAAAGGAACAAAATGGTTGAAATTTTACGAGCCAATGAAATGGGTTTTTGTATGGGAGTCCGACGGGCAGTACAAATAATGGAACATGAATCCTCAGAAGGAAGACCCATCGTAAGTGCTGGTGAAATAGTGCATAACCCTCGGGTCGTAGAACAACTCGAAAGGGTCGGGGTACGACAGCTACCTGGTCCAGATGAAATAGCGGGTGACTTCGGCAAAGCGACAGCAGAACATGTTAACGACGAACGTATAGCTATTACCGCACATGGGGTTGGCGAAAAGGTTTTGCGTGATATTGAATCCGCAGGTCTTGAAATTGTTGATACAACATGCCCTGTAGTTACACGTGCACAACGATTTGCACAAAAATTTGTACGCGATGGCTGGCATGTTTTGATCTTTGGTGATCCGGGCCATAAAGAGGTAAGAGGAACTATCGGTTGGGCTTTTGATAAAACTGGCGAGGCCAAGGCAACCGTAACAGCACAATCAGATTTATCACATCTTAAAAAAATGATTGAAGAATTTCCTGGTGGCTTCCCCAATAAAATTGGAGTTATGGCACAAACGACACACAAAATGGAAGCATTTGCCCAATTTGTCTCTAATTTGATGTTGCTACAACGAAATGCCAACTTTGAAATGCATGTAGTTAATACACTTTGTCATGCGACCACAGGCCAACAAGAAGAAGCAGCAGCATTAGCCAAAATTGTGGATCTTATGATAGTGGTGGGCGGTCAAAAAAGTGCCAACACACGTCACCTACGAGAGGTTTGTGAGGAACAAGGTACCACCACGTATCACATAGAAAAAGCAGAACAAATCAACCCTGACTGGTTAAAAGGAAAAGTACGTGTCGGTTTAACAGCAGGAGCCTCGACACCTGATAGCTCCATTGATGAAGTAGAAAACAGGCTTATTGAATTATCTCAAACCTAGATGATGGACCAAGTAAATCGAGAAACCCTCGACTTCGCACTGCAACAAGGCACAGACCATCTGCTTTCTGAACAAGCAGATGACGGATACTGGTGGGGTGAACTCGAATCAAATGTAACCATGGCAGCGGAGCATATCTTATTAGAACGGTTTCTCGGATCATATGACACTGAACGTGAATCACGGATAAGACAATATATCTTGTCATTACAAAAAGAAGATGGCTCATGGCCTATCTATTGGGATGGCCCTGGGAATGTAAGTATTACGGTGGAAGCCTACTTTGCCCTAAAGCTTTCAGGAGAAGATCCTACAACTAAACAAATGATTCAATCACGTGATTGGATCATTCAGCACGGAGGAATTGCAAAAACCCGGATTTTTACAAAATTATGGCTAGCACTGTTCGGCCAATTTGAATGGTCAGGATTACCTATTATGCCACCTGAAGCTATCTTACTGCCGCCGAAATTTCCTCTAAACATCTACGCATTTGCCTCTTGGGCTCGTGCAACTATGGTGCCTATTCTCTTAGTTTCAACAAAAAAACCAGTAATAGAAATCCCGAAAGACTTAGGAATTAGCGAACTTGCCCTCAAAAAAAGTGACTTACAAAAAATTGAATTTAAGCAAGGGACAAAGTTGTTTAGCTGGCGCAATTTCTTTTTAACTATAGACCG
The DNA here is from genome assembly GCA_045562595.1 of Tepidiformaceae bacterium. GTDB lineage: Bacteria > Chloroflexota > Dehalococcoidia > Tepidiformales > Tepidiformaceae > JAKUNN01. The sequence goes on along the minus strand of JBJKVN010000007.1, from coordinate 32,136 downwards.
TATTTTAAGACTTCACGAAAAATCTCTGTGGAAACCCTTACGGAAAAAAGCTATTAAAGCTTGTGAGGAATGGATTATTAAACACCAAGAAAAAGATGGGTCCTGGGGAGGTATACAACCACCATGGGTCTACTCATTGATCGCTCTAAAGTGTCTTGGCTACAAATTAGACCATCCTGTAATGGTAAAAGGGTTGGATGGCCTGCTAACCAGTTTTGCACTAGAAACGAAGGACACATTTACTGTGCAGCCATGCCTATCCCCTGTCTGGGATACAGCATTAGCAATCACTGGCCTTAGAGAAGCCGGTATCTCAGCAAATGATCCGGCTTTAGAACGCGCAGGAAAATGGTTGCTAAGCACGGAAATAACTAGTCTTGGCGATTGGGCAATTACAACTCGTGGCATAGAGCCAGGTGGTTTCCCTTTTGAATTCGCAAATGAACAATATCCTGATACAGACGATACTGCGGAGGTGCTCATAGCATTACGCCTGCTAGATTTGCCAAATAAAGATGCCCCTTTTTTACGTGCCAAACGATGGCTAAGAGCAATGCAATCAAACAACAAAGGTTGGGGTTCGTTCGATCGAGACAACACTCGCAATTTTGTCTCCGAAATCCCATTCTGTGATTTCGGCGCAGCATTGGATCCTCCTACTGAAGATGTAACTGCACATGTTTTAGAATTTCTTGCTTTAGAAAACTCACCCATCGATAAAGAAATAATAGAAGGTGCTATCAATTTTCTTTGGGAGACACAGGAAGAGGATGGAGCTTGGTGGGGACGATGGGGAGTAAATTATATCTACGGGATTGGAGCAGTGGTGCCAGCATTAATTGCTTCTGGTATCAGTCCAGATGATATACGTATCAAAAAAGCAATTTCATGGCTAGAAAATTTCCAAAATCCTGACGGGGGTTGGGGGGAAACTTCAATTACCTATGATGACCCTTCAAAACGAGGGCTAGGCAAGAGCACTGCATCACAAACGGCATGGGGAATACTTGCACTTTTGGCTGCTGACGATATAAACAGCACAGCTTTAACAAAAGCTGTGAATTATTTGATACATACCCAATCCGAAGATGGCCAATGGGAAGAAGAAGCATTTACAGGCACTGGTTTTCCGCAAGACTTTATGCTCAAATATCACATGTATCGTAAATACTGGCCCTTATGGGCACTTGGGCGCTACCGACGCCTCCACAACAACAATCCAATACACCTACCTAACGTTTCACCGTTAAATTAAGTCCAATGAACCTAACCAATTCTTCAAAAACTAGACCTAGTGAACTTGAACAATCGTACGCATGGTGTGAAGATTTTGCCCGTTTGCATAATGAAAATTTTACTGTCGTCTCGTGGCTTCTTCCAAAAAAAATTCGTCCCCACTTTTTTTCAGTCTATGCCTTTTGCAGATATACCGATGATCTTGGAGATGAAGCAGATGGTGATAGGAAAGCGTTACTTGATGCTTGGGAAAACGAGATTCTTTCCGCAGTTGAGGGGGATAGCCATAGACCTCTAACAAAAGCATTGCATCAAACAATAAATGAATGTTCGATGCCAACCGAACTCTTCTTACGACTCATTGAGGCCAATAGAATTGACCAGCACAAACAACGTTTTACGGATTATGCAGAACTACTTGATTATTGTAGTTACTCCGCTACCCCCGTTGGACAAATGGTCCTGAGTATTTTGGGGCATCATGATGCCCTAAGAATCGAGCTCTCTGATGCAACATGTATAGGTCTTCAGTTGGCAAATTTTTGGCAAGACGTTTCAGTAGATATTACAAAAGGCCGTATATATATACCGCAGGAAGACTTGAAACGTTTTGGGGTCACAGAAGCAGACATACAAAAACAAAAAGTCACAGAAGCTTATACGGAATTAATGCAATTTGAAGTTGAGAGAACACGAAACTGGTTTCGTAAAGGTGCTGGATTAGAACATACACTACCAAGAAACGTACGAACTGATATACGCTTGTTTCGACTAGGTGGTGAAGCAATTTTGAATGCAATAGAAGATGTGCAATATGACACATTAAGCAACAGGCCAACCATAAAAAAGAGCGAAAAAGCTAAAATAGCAATTACGAATCTTATACGTGGTCTACTAAGGCTATAAATTAGCAAGAATAAAAGGAATTACATTGTCTACTGATGCATTAACTCAATTGGGAAACACTCGAGATATGCACTACACAACGGACACTGCATACGCGTGGTGTAAACAGTATACCCAGCAACGCGCCTCCAATTTTTATTATGCATTTGCAATTCTCCCCGCAGAAAAACGAGATTCGATTTATGCAGCATATGCATTCAGTGGGTACGTCGATGACATCGCAGATGAACTTGAAGATCGAAAAGTTCAAGAAGATGCTATCTCTCAAGCAAGAAGAGACCTTAAAGATTGTTATAGTGGAACAGCTTCAGGCCCACTTTTTACAGCACTACTAGCGACAATCAAAAAATATGACATACCACAAGAGTATTTTGAAGAATTGGTTAATGGTGTGGAAATGGATTTCACAATTAATCGTTACCAGACATGGTCTGACCTTGAGAAATATTGTTACCGCGTAGCTTCTATGGTCGGTCTAATTTGCACCTCAATTTTTGGAACAAAACCAGACGAAAACATGGAACAATATGCGATCAAGATGGGCCTAGGTCTCCAAATTGTTAATATCATGAGAGATGTCACCGAAGATGCAAAACGTGGAAGAATTTACTTCCCCCAAGATGAGCTAGTACAGCATCAACTGACCGATAGAGACATATTAGAAGGTTTGTACGACGAACGTTTTATTTCTTTAATGAAACAACAAGGAGAGCGAGCAAGAGAATACTTTCTCGAGGGCAGACGACTGTTACCTCTACTTGATAACCGTTCCCGAATGTGCGTAAACGTAATGCAAGGCGTGTATTTTGAAATACTCAAACGAATTGAACAGAAGAATTACAATGTCACTGCTGAACGCGTAGGGCTCACTAGCAAAGAGAAAATCTTTGCAATAGCTCGGCTTTGGCTCACCGCACTTTTGAACACAAAATAATGCGTATTGCAATTATTGGGGGAGGGTTAGCAGGCCTTGCAGCTGGATGTGAACTCGTTGACCACGGACACAACGTTGAAGTTTTTGAAAGTCGCCCATGGGCTGGTGGTGCAACATATTCATTCGTCCCACCCGAAGGAACCGGAGAGGTAGACAACGGACAGCACATTTTTATGCATTGCACCACTGCATATATAAATTTTTTAGAACGGCTTGGCACATTGGATCTAACTAAACAACAAAAATTATTACATGTACCAGTATTTAATGAGAAAGGTCAACGTTCAGACATTCAAACAACGTATTTACCAGCACCACTACACTTCATACCCACTCTTATTTCTTACAAACACCTAGCACTTCAGCAGAAAATTCAAATTGCCGTAATTCTGCTGAAAATTAAAATGTTCAACGCATCACACATTACTGAGAACCAATCGTTTCATTCCTGGTTAATCAGTCAAGGTCAAGATCATCAGACAATCAGAGATTTTTGGGATTTCCTAATGAGACCAATTTTAAATTGCACGACTTCCCAAGCAAGTGCAAAACAAGCACTTTTCGTGATAAAGAAAGGTCTCTTATCGAATAAAAACGCCATGGCAATTGGGTTTTCCACTGTCGGATTAAGTACGTTACATATACATCCAGCAAAAAAGTACATCGAAGATAGGAACGGAAAAATAAAAACTCGCTCCAAAGTCGAAAAACTCATAGTGAACAACGGCCATGTTGAAGGGCTAAAAATTAAAGATCAAGAAGTTGTTGCTTTCGATGCATATATTTGTGCGCTCCCACCATGGTACGTACAAGAAATACTTCCAAAGCCATGGCAAACTATGGGCCCACTAAACTTACTCAGTGCCTTTAAGCCATCTCCTATCATGAACATCCATATATGGTACAACGAGCCAATAACAAACTTAGAATTCGCAGCTTCTTTGAACGAAAACCTTCAGTGGATATTCAACCAAACGAAAATCAGTGGAGAAGAGTCCGAACGGGAACATCTAGTTATTTCAATTAGTGCGCCTGAAACACTTTTTAAACTAACAAAAAAAGAAGCCTTACACGCTATACTTCCTGAATTGAATAAAGTTTTACCAAAAACTAAAGAAGCAGAAATAAGCGACTACTTAGTTATTAAAGAACCCCGAGCAACATTTATCCCCTCAGCCGGGTTAAAACGGCCTGGCCCCATAACACCTTTAAATAATTTTTTTCTTGCAGGAACTTATACAGATACTGAATGGCCAGCAACGATGGAATCTGCTGTTCAAAGTGGTCATAATGCTGTAGTCGCGCTGGAAAAAAAACTCGGAAACATGGATTTCTCCTAAATAATGCCTAGCCTACCACCCAAAATTACAAAGGTAATTCGGATACTCGCGGGAGCTGGTATCAGCGCAGGACTAATTTGGCTATTCCTTAAAGATGTACAACTTGGAGAAGTTGCAAATTCTCTAAAAATGGCTGATCCCATATTTGTCATACCAATGATTGGAATATTTTTTCTACGGTATTGGCTAAGAGCCTTGCGATGGAGCGTCTTAGTTCAACATCTGAGGAAAATCAGCCCGCGACTTGCTTTGCCTCGCGTAATTTTTGCACAGGCATCTAATGTAGTTCTTCCGTTTCAACTTGGATATGTCGTAATGGTTCAAATTAGTTCACGGAAATTTCAACTGGGCCGTCGAGAATTGTTCGGAGCCGAAATTATTGAACGAATTATGGATGGCTTCATATTTTCTCTAATGCTTGCACTTGCATTAGCTACTTTAGCCATTGGTGCTGGGTTTACTGGATTGACTATTTTTATGCTCTTCGGGACAAGTACTGGCCTATTTCTGACGTGGTTTTTTACACGACCTCAAATACTTGGAAAACACCTGGGGTCAGGTTCAGTAGACATCTTTTTAGATTCTTACAATCAGATACGATCACGCCACTAATGCGAGGCTTAAAAGCCGCTCAACAAAAAAACAGATGTTTAAAATTTTCCTGTTAACTGGCTTAGCTTGGATGGCAGAAGCAGGACTGTACTGGCTCGTTGCCGAATCCCTTGGAATAGATGTGTCTCCATTAGTACACATTTTCGTTGTCGCTGCTGCAAACATAGGAGCAGGTATCCCATTAGCACAATCAGGAGTTGGTTTGCTCCTTTTAGCGAACCTCTCACTCAGAGGTATTGGCGAAACTGCAGAAAACGCTGTTGCTTATGCAATAGGAGTTGAGGCAATTGTCGTGCTTCCTCTCCTTTTCTTAGCTCCATTTGCGGCTTGGGATATGCGCTTAAGTTGGAAGGATCTAGATTTTAGAAATCGACAGGTCAGTGAAGAAAAAGTCTAAAAACTGAAAATTTCCTCTCAAAAATCCGAAATAAAGTCGCTGCATACCTTGCGTTCAGGTATGCTCTCTTCAACACATTGGTTTTTCAACGAAAGAGGTAAACATGGGTGTTCCGCTACGACAAGCGTTGGTTGTTGCCAAGTATTTGATGGCTCAAAAATTACGTGGAAAAAAACGCTTCCCATTAGTTTTAATGCTAGAACCGTTGTATCGATGCAATCTTGAATGTGAAGGTTGTGGAAAGATCCAGCATCCTGAAGAAATTCTTAACACATATCTAAGTCCGGAGGAGTGCTGGGAGGCAACAGATGAATGTGGTGCACCGGTAGTTTCAATCGCAGGTGGCGAGCCTTTAATCCACCCAGAAATCGACACAATTGTAGAAGGCCTTGTTCAAAGAAAAAAGTTTGTTTACCTGTGCACCAATGCAATTTTACTTGAGCGATGGCTTCCCAAACTAAAACCTTCCCCATATCTAACTATCAGCGTGCACATGGATGGAATGGAAAAATTGCACGATGCAATGGTTGCGCGTGAAGGAGTTTTTGAAAAGGCAGTCAAGGCAATTAGGAAAGCCAAGGACTTAGGTTACCGAGTTAATACTAATACGACAGTCTTTAACGACAGCGCACCAGAGGGAATGCGCGAACTTTTTAATTTCCTGAACGATGATCTAGGTGTTGATGGAATGATGATTTCACCTGGTTATGACTACCCGAAAGCACCTAATCAAAAAGTTTTCCTTAATCGTCCTGAGATGATAAAAACTTTTGAAACTATTTTGGACTCACCTGAACGAAAAAAATGGCGCTTTAATCACTCTCCAATTTTCCTAAAATTCCTACAAGGTAAGAAGGCCATGCAATGTACGGCTTGGGGCAATCCAACGCGTAGTGTATTAGGCTGGCAAAGACCGTGCTACCTAATGAATGAAAGTTATGCTGACTCATTCATAGAACTAATGGAAGAGACTGAATGGGATAGATATGGTTTTGGTCGTGATGCTCGGTGCACAAATTGCATGGCCCATTGTGGTTATGAGGCAACTGCAGTTGGCTCAATGCTTGAAAATCCACTCGAAGGACTCAAAGCAGCGGCTTCAACGATTGGCGGCGGTCCAAGCAAGTGAGTGTGCTTATCGTAGCACCCACAAAACGCGAGGCTCGTGGTGTGGGAGAAAAATGTATCGCACTAGGAGCACGTGATGAATCCATTTCGTCTCTAGAATTGGCGATCGCAGAGAGAAAACCTGACACAATTATCATAGCTGGCTTATGTGGAGGACTTGATCCTGCATTGAAAAAGGGCACTTTAGTATTTGCTAGACAAATAGAGGGTGTAGGAACTGAATCAACTTGCGTACCTGAAAAAATGATTTTTGAATCCGGAAGACGGGCACTCCGTAGCGCAGGCCTATCTTTTGTAACATCAAAACTAGTAACCCAACAAAATGTCGTGGTAACAACCACAGAAAAACTTGCTTTATGGAACGAATATGGTGCTGCGGGCGTTGATATGGAAACCCTTCCGTTAATACAAGTTGCAGAGAAGGCAAATATCCGTTGGCTTGTGTTACGCGCGGTCATTGATACCGCATCTATGACGCTTCCCGAAACACTTTCCAATTGGGAAAATGAAGAGCATGAGCGGGGAATAAAATTAAAAATCTTACAAAGTCCCAGTGAGTGGACAAAATATCTTCAGCTTGCACATGGATTGCGACTTGCTTTGAAATCGCTACGTACAGGAGTTCCCATCATACAAAAAGTTGCAGAAGACACAGTTTCACTTGACATGGACATTCTAGCTCAATAAACCTGATGTGAATGAGCAGCCTAGAAAACCGTATCGTATTAATTACTGGAGCAAGCAGTGGCATAGGATTAGCTACTGCGCGCATGTTTGCTGAAGAAGGTGCCATCGTCGTATTGGCAGCACGTAACCAGGAACGGCTTTCCGCAGTTACAAAAGAATTTGAGTCGAAAGGATATCATTTTTTAGCTAAACGGTGCGACGTAAGAAATTTAAAAGAAGTTGATAGCCTTGTACAGGATACGGTTAGTCAATTTGGGAAAATCGATATCCTGGTTAACAATGCTGGAACCGCACTCTATGGATTAGTTGAAGAGACTCCCGATGAAGCGTTACAAGACAATCTTGAAGTAAACCTATTAGGAACACTCCGCTGCATACGAGCAGTTATCCCCGGGATGCGGAAACAAAAATGGGGCAGGATAATTAATATAGGCTCAGTCGTAGGGAAAAGAGGATGGGCATTTCATGGTGCCTACGCTGCAAGTAAATTTGCTCTCACAGGATTAACTCAGTCTTTACAAGCAGAGTTAGCAAATTCTGGAATTACAGCAACTCTTATAATGCCAGCAAGTACCAAAACCAACTTCTTCTCTTCTGCAACAATTGTTTCAGATGGTTACGAGCCAACAATGCTAGGACCTGTCCAAAGTGCAGAAGTTGTTGCAAAGTACATAATCAAGTCAGCGAAACAACCAAAGGAGAACGTATATACAATTTGGTGGATGAAGTGGTCTTTTATCCTCGCAGAAATGGTTCCTTGGCTGTACTCGACTGCTTCAAAGCAATTTTTTCGAAGAAAAAACAAACAGAATCAAGTAAAATAAATGTGACCTTGGGGAGCGAACACCAAGATCACATCAGTAGAATTTCTAGGGGCCTACATGAGGCTCCTACTAAAACTAATAGTCGTATCCTGCTTCTCGAATCAACTCAAGTGTGCGTTCAAGACCGCCACCAAGTCGGTCAAAACTACCAACATCAATAGTCTCAGGAACTTCCACACCATTACGAGCATTTACATTACCCGCCAAAGGATATTCCCAAGTATTCGCAGCAAAATGAGCCTGTCCCTTTTCAGACAATAACCATTGGATAAAACGCTCCGCAAGCTTCTGGTTAGAACTTGAATTCAGTACGCCAATACTAGTAGCAATTGTCACACCACCCGGATCTCCGTCAGCGAAACGATGGTTTTCACTCACCATAGATGGATCTTCTGCCTTCATCCTAATGTTGTAATAATGATTGACTAAACCCGCTTCGATTTCGCCACGATTAACAGCCTTTACAATGCCACTATTGTTTGAGTAAGTGGGTGCACCACCAGCTTTCAAAGCTTTTAACCAGGAAAGAGCTACTTCATCACCTGCTTCAAGACGGAAGAGAGTAAGGAAATCTTGAAATGAACCATTCCCAGGCGCAATTGCAACACGCCCAAGCCATTTTTCTGAAGTAAGTTCAGCAATTGTCGTTGGAAGTTCAGAAGATGAAAGCAATTCTGTGTTATAGACTAAAACACGCTGCCGACCAGTAATTGCTGTCCATAACCCAGTGGCACTTGCTGGGGCCAAATCTAAAGTCTCTTTGCTAAGCTTAGCTAAGTGGCCTTTTTCACCTAATAATCCAACAGGGCCAGGACTTTTTGATAAGAATAGGTCCGCCGGTGATTTTTGGCCTTCCTCAATAATAGTCAATGCCAGATCAACTGAACCTGCATAACGTACTTCAACTTTTATGCCGGTATCTTGTGTAAATTTTTCGATCGCCGGAGCTATTAAAGACTCAGAACGGCCTGAATATAAAATTAAAACCTCTTCCTCGTCATCTCCACAACCAATTGCCAATATTGGCAATGCAGAAAGTAATAAACAAACAAGTAAAACAAATACTCTTCGCATATATAACCTCAAAAAAGAAGGTTAGACTAATTATTTTTATAAGTCAAAATTAATATTAAAATAAGGACATACACTATTAAAATAAAAGCTTTATTTAATAATTAGTTTAGAAAACAATAAATCTAAGAAAAAGTTTTAAATATTCCATAGTTGGGCGGCATTTCCACCAACTATCGCACGAGCCTGTTCACTAGGAAGAGCCTCAAAAAAAGATTTTATTAACGCGGCACTTTCACCCAGAGTACTCTCGGGATGCGGATAGTCAACAGACCATAACACTTTTTCAAAACCTATATCATCGATAAGTTTGATCCCGCTCGGGTCATCCATAAAAGTGGCGAAACACTGTCTATGCCAGTAATAAGATGGCGGCTGCGCAAGTTGAGGCCGCATCTCACTCTCAAACTGTAAATACGTTTTATCTGCATCATACAGAGCCGCAGGAACCCATGAAATACCGCCCTCCGTAAAAATAATGTTCATAGCTGGATGTCGTTCGAGTACTCCTGAAAAAGTTAACAATGCCCACAAACGACGAAATGGTTGAAAGCCTGTTGTAAGAAAAGTTCCTAAAGCACCTTTCCCTCGGTAATTAGGGTTCTCACCAATATGAAAGGAAAGTGGAAGACCACTTTCCTCAATTGCATCCCACATCGGTTCCCACTTTGAGCCGTTGTACCAAACATCTTTGGGGTTGGAAGGTATTTGCATCGCCTTGAAACCCCAATTCTTAATTTTTTGTATGTATTCCGCAGTATTTTCGGGGGCATAAATAGTAGGTAAAACAGCAACCCCATACATCCTGCCAGGTAAACGAGCACACTCATTGGCAAGCCATTCGTTATAGGCGTCATAACAAGCAATCATGAGATCTTTATCTTCTAGAGTGAACAAGGCCATAGAAACCTGCGCAAAAATAAATCCTGCATCAACAAGCTCAGCATCATAGTCTTTTGCGCGCAGGACAGGATCTGCCATTCCTGGACGCCCCTGAGTCAGTAGCAACTTCTGTCCTATAGAATCTAAATTTCGCCCCTCACACTCAAGATGCGTTCCTGTTTCATCTTTCCAGACCTTTGGCGCAACAGCCTTATATTTGGGCGCAATATAGTCCTCGTACATTCCTGGAGCTTCCAGAATATGATCATCTGAGGAAACAACACGAACTCCGTGCGGTAATTCCCATTCAAGTTTTGGAATTTCACGATCCACAGGCCAAGCGATCTTGTTCACAGAAATTGTGTCATTACTTATTGAGGTTGGAAGTTTTCCTGTAGAACTAGTAGACATACACTTATCCAGACAAATGCTAACGCTACTCTATGGTTAAAGAGCCAACCTGTGAAGACCTATTTAAAGTGCAGGAAAACGAAACCACTATCCAGATCGTTGTTCTCGATATTTTGGCATGCGATCTGAATCACTAGAAAGCATAGGTCCCAACTCATCCTCATCAATAGTTCCTGCAAAATGTCTACCAGCCTTCTCGGCATCATAAGTAATCCATTTTTCTGGAACTATCTCCAATATCACACGGAGTGGAGAATCTAAAATCTTTTCAAAACCCGTATTTCCTTGAGCTAACGCTGGATAAAACCAATCTTTTAATTCCTGATTATCCTCATGGATGATGGCACGACCTTTAGCCGTTGCTGTTCCCCTGGGGCAATCACTATCAGGAGGGGCTGTAGCACCACTCACTACAACTGAACACCTAGGATCGCGACGTAATGCAGCCACACGGTGTCTATGTCCTGCACAGGTAATCCAAAAACGACCATTATGCCAAACATAGGCATGCATTACCCCCACCGGCCACCCATCCTTGGTCGACCACATCAATACACATTCACCAGATAAACTACAGATTTTATCGATCTGTTCATCATCATAGGGATATATCGAAACTGTTTCATGTTCATGAGTTTGTACTAATGCCATATGTACTCCTTAGAAAGCAGGTACTACTATAAAATATTCGGATACTAACATCTTACGAAAAGGAAAGACTTTTGAGCAACGATGATTTTATAAATACTGATATAACAAAATTTACAACAAAAATAATGAGGGGAACTAAACAAAAATTAAACAGTAGCGATTTCTATCTTGATCCGATGACAATGAGTTACTTTTTTTTAGAAGCATTGGAACAAGGTGGCTATGGATCCCCAAAAGGGTGGCGAGACAAACTTCTAACTGGAGGAGTTGAAGTTCTAACTGAAGATGACAAAATTCTGCGCATTTACGTTGGCGCAGAAAATAAAATTCAGATTGATGATGTCACCAGCGGAAATTAATGCACCTAAACCGGCAAGAACTGCTACCTAGGGGAACGGTCACGAGCATCCGTACGTCGCATTTTCTTCCGCAATTTACGAATCCTCTCTTGTTCTTCCCTTTTCCGTTTTTGGCTTGGTTTCTCGAAACGTGATCGCTTACGTGCCTCAGAAAGAATTCGATCCATCTGAACACGCCTATTAAATCGCTTCAGCGCCGACTCGAAAGTCTCATCCTGACCAACTTGTACTTCTGCCAAACGAAACCTCTTTCTAGGTAAGTACCTATATGTACAATTACGTCACTAGTTAAAATAAACTTGTTTAGTCTTATAAACGAGCCACGTTGGGATCCTACTCTGTTAAGTAAATATTAAGCAAACACTCAATGACTCTTAGATAGCGTAGACTTTAAGAAAAGATGCGGATTAGTGAACCGCATAACTAGAATCTACAGGAGAAAACTATGCGAATTGGTATGCAAATCGGACCAAAAATAGGAGCACAAGGAACCGAAGATTTAGTTTCTAGATACCGAGAAATAGAAGAAGCTGGCTTTGATACAGCATGGACAGGTAACCACCTAACACATGACGCTATGACCATACTCGCATTGGCAGGAACAGTAACAGAACGTATAGAACTTGGATCATCAGTAGTACCTACATACCCTCGTCATCCAATGGTGATGGCACAACAAGCGCTTACAACTTCAGCAATTACAGGTGGTCGGTTCACTCTGGGGCTTGGATTAAGTCACAAATTTATTGTAGAGGACTGGCAAGGTCTCAAATGGGCAACACCCATACACCACCTAAGAGAGTACTTAACAGTTTTAAACGGTCTATTAGATGGCGAACAGGTCGTTCATGAAGGGGAAGAGTATCAAGTGAGTCTTAATACGGCACCTTTCACACAATTAGATGTTCCCGATGCACCGCGACCTCAAGTAGTAATTGCAGCACTGGGTCCTGGAATGTTAAAAGTTACAGGAGAATTGGCTGACGGAACAAATTGTTGGATGTGCGGACAAGGTTACCTCGAATCAACTTTAGTTCCTACGATTAATAAAGCTGCAGAAAGCGCTGGAAGGCCAGCACCCCGAGTCATAGCTGGCTTCCCAATCTGCGTAACAAACAAAGTAGAAGAAGCAAAAATTCAATGTGCAAAAACATGGGAAGTATACGGACAAATTTATTCATATAGGCAAGTCTTAAAACGTGAAGGTGCTTCAGGACCAGCAGATTTACTAATTGCCGGAGACGAAGATTCTGTAGCTAAACAAATTGAGGGACTTGCTAAAATTGGTGTTACTGAATTAAATGCTCACGTATTAGGAATTCCAGAGGATCCTGGTGCGCTTGATCGAACAACAGCACTATTGGGAGGGCTCAGTAAGTAACGACTCAAAGCCCAAACAAAGCGGACAGAGAAATATAGATTTATATGAAATCGATGCGCACTTCTATGACAAAATTCATGATTCTTGGGATTCTGACCTAAACTTTTGGGTACCTTTTGCTAATGGAATAAAGGGGGAGCTGCTGGAAATTGGGGGAGGAACAGGAAGAATCACTCTACGACTCACTCTAGAAGGCCATACTATAACTAGCGTCGAACCTTCTCAATCGATGCGTTCAATAGCAAAGAAAAAGCTATTAGAGAGAAATCTTAAAGCTAAGTTTATTGAAGGAAAACTTCCCGGTGCACCACTACCCGCGGCGAAATACTCAGCAACATTATTACCTGCAGATGTTTTTTTATACTGCAAGGACAAACAGGAGCAAGAACTAACCCTGTCCCAGATATATAACTCACTCACTCATGATGGATTAGTAGCACTAGACCTCCCAGGGCCCACTCTTGGCCTCGCACCCGAAAAAAATGGCGAGTCGATTATTGCATTTGAAACAGAAAACCCTGAAGGTCACTCATTAAAAGTGCAACACATTTGCTACGACGATGTAATTCGCAAAACGCGTAAACTAACTATCCAATACGAAACATCAACAGGAAATGAGGAAAGTACACACGAATTATTATATGTTTCACTTGAGGAGATGAGGGTTTTGTTGGAAATAACTGGATTTGAAATATCTAATATTTACGGAGATTACTCCCTCGAATCGTATACTCCAACAAGTGAACGCATGATTATAGTCGCAAAGAAAAGGGCAAACTAATGAAACCACGAATAGTTGTGGATGCAATGGGTGGCGATAATGCCCCTCAAGAAATTGTAGCCGGCGCACTAATGGCTGCTGGGGGTCTTGACGTTGAGCTCTTCTTGGTTGGTAAAACGAAATCAATAGAAGAAGAACTTTCAGGAACACATATAAATCAGAATCTAAGCATTATAGATGCGCCCGATGTCATCCCTATGGAAGCAAGAATTGATGTTGTAAAAGGTATGCCAGGTGCATCACTCAACGTTGGAATGCAAATGATAAAAAATGGTGAAGCAGATGCGTTAGTCACGGCTGGCAATACAGCTGCAACCCTCACTTCGGCAATGGTAAATTTACGACGTATCAAAGGCTTATCGCGTCCTGCTTTAGCCGCATTTATTTCTGCAGGCGAGGGGAAAATGACGCTTATGCTTGATGTCGGAGCAAACGCAGAATCAAAACCTGGACATTTGATCCAATACGCCCACATGGGTTCAGTAACAATGGAAAAGATGTACGGTATTCAAAACCCGCGAGTCGGACTTCTTTCCAACGGTGAGGAGGATACGAAAGGGAACACGCTTACGCTAACTGTAAATCGATCTTTGAGAAAAAGTGATCTCAATTTCATTGGGAATATTGAGGCGGGAGAGCTCCCACAACATGTATGCGATGTTGCAATTATGGATGGCTTCACTGGCAATATAGTTATGAAAACAGCTGAGGGGATCGCAGAACTGTTTACAAGCGAGCTAGAACGTGCAGTGCGTATGACTCCTTGGAACCTTGCCGCTGGATTAGTTTTAAAATCAGAATTACGTAAAACACAAAAAAGGCTAGATTATCGAGAATTCGGAGGCGGTCAATTATTGGGCACAAACGGGATAGTGGTTATCGGCCACGGAAGATCCAATTCACGCGCGATTTTTAGTGGAATCCGAGCAGCCCGAGATGCAGTCGAAAACAATTTATTAGAAGTTATAACTGAAGTAGCTGGGCACATCCCTGAAGTAGTTAATGAAAATACGTAGGAAAAAATGAAAACATCTTTTTATGAAGCAGATCAGTTTACGGGCGCTAAGGGAAAACTCTACTTAACAATTGACTCAGACTATAGATGGGAAAAAGGTGATGAAGTATGGGTAGAAGAACCCTCTGGCGAAAAAACAAAAATGCGTATTACCTGGGTGGTAGTAAATGTTGCGGCAGATGGAGTTGTTGAGAGAGAACTTTTAGGACTACTTATTTAGCCCACGTTTCTCACCAGAAGTAAGCATCTCAAATGCTTGAATCAGTTCGTCACGTACAAAAGCATCCGTCTCAAATGATAATTGCACACTTAAAACTTCCTTATATGTCTCAGGAAGATCAAACCGAGAGATTATACGAGCGATGGCCCACACTGCATGACCTCGTACCAATGCCGAATTATCTTTCAGAGCTGTTCCCAAAGATTCCAGATCTCCAGGTACCCCAACATTGCCTAAGGCAATACAAGTATTTCTGATAAGGCCATCTCGAGTCGCACGGGATACCGCAGACCCACGAAACTGCCTCCTAAAAGATTCTTCATCAAGCGATAAAAGTGGTATTAATGCAGGCATCGCAGATTCGATAGAAACTGGAATTGTGTCAGGATAAGCAAAATTTGTTTTGGAACCAACAGGACAAGAATCAAGACAAATATCACATCCGAAAATCCAGTCCCCAAATTTGCTCCGGAGATCATAAGGAATAATTCCCCTGTTCTCGATAGTGTGATATGAGATGCATAAACGTGAATCCAAAACCCCACCATCTACATCAATGGCACCTGTAGGGCATGCAGTTATGCATCTTGTACACGAGCCACATGATTTTTTTAGTTCTTCATCTGGATCTAAATTTAGAGATGTTACGACCGCACCAAGTAGAAGCCACGGGCCAAAGCCAGGAGCCAATAACATAGTAGATTTACCGAGCCAACCCAAACCAGCACGCATAGCAAATGAACGCTCAAGAAGCGGACCGTAATCCACGGTAGAACGAGCCATAGCGGAAAAATCTGACTTAATGACATTTGCAATTCTACGAAGTTTTTTTTCGAAAATACGATGATAATCACGACCACGTGCATAACGAGCAATTCGACCACGTGTAACTTCTAAATCATCCACAACTGGATCTGCCGCATGCGCAGAGATACCGGCTAAAATCACGCTCCTCGCACCCTCTAAGAAAGCAGTTGGATCACTTGCACGTGCAATCCAGTCTGCATCCATCCAATGCAACCCCGTAAGATTCCCCTGTTCAAAAGCACTACTAGCTGCAACAAAAGCATCTTTCAAGGGCTCAGCCGTCGTGATTCGTACAAGATCGAATTCTGCATCTGCGAATAATTCTAAAACTTCGTCACGAGTAGTCACCTCATAAAGATAACCCGACATGTTGACGGTTTCGAGCTATTATTGTTCAATAGAACAAACGTTCGAGGTTTACAATGGATAATTTAAGTTCGAAACAAGAGCAAATTCTCCAGTTCATTTGTAATTTTATTGAAGAGAACAACTATCCACCTTCCGTTCGTGATATTCAGAAAGGCTGCAACATTAGTAGCACATCCGTAGTTGATTACAACATGCGGGCTCTTGAAAACCGTGGGTATATCAATAGAAACAAATCTGTAGCACGTGGATTAGAACTCTTATGGAAAAAAGAGGAAAAAAGGGAAAGAGATGAACAAATAAGGGAAATTCCTGTCCTCGGTCAAATTGCGGCAGGTATACCAATTGACGTCCCTGGAAGTGATAGTTCGTGGACTCAACAAGCTGAAGAGATGATCCCTGTTTCTTCCCATATGCTTGGAAAATCTGATGATATTTTCGCATTACGAGTTAAAGGAACTTCCATGATTGAAGACTTAATTGACGATGGAGATATCATTTTACTCAAACCTGCAAAGACCGCTGAAAAAGGTCAAAAAGTTGCTGTTTGGCTGAAAGATGAAGAAGCAACAACATTAAAACGCTATTACCCAGAGGGTGAATACACCCGGCTCCAACCAGCTAATAAGACGATGGAACCCATAGTTACAAAATCAGACAATATAGAAATTCAGGCAATTTTTGTTGGCTCTATTAGGCCACCTGAAGAATAAAGGTTCTTAGAGACTACTTTTAACGTCGAGTACTGATAGGCGAAAGCAACAGAAGACGAGCAAGGGCATGTTCAAAGGCAACTTGATCATTCATCGAACCGGTTTTTAAAGCATAATCAGCAGAAACTAGTATTTCCAAAGCTTTTTGCGGTCCATCGAAACCTAACCTACGAGCACGACTAACTGTTTTCTGGATGCCAAAACGAATATTGTTTCTAGAGGAAATCTCTTCATAACTGAAACCCTCTTCAAGCATTTCCTGAACACTTGCCAACATACGATAACGGCCTGCAATTAAGCTAATTAATGACTGAACACTTTCACCAGAAAAAAATAAAACTGCACACGCATCATAAGTTTTTCTTGCATCACCATCTAAGACACCATCAATTAATTGCCAAACAGTCGCCTGCCGTTCAACACCACAAATCAGATCGACATCATCAACTGACAC
Source organism: Tepidiformaceae bacterium (assembly GCA_045562595.1). Classification (GTDB taxonomy): domain Bacteria; phylum Chloroflexota; class Dehalococcoidia; order Tepidiformales; family Tepidiformaceae; genus JAKUNN01. Next base: position 14,961 of record JBJKVN010000007.1, on the reverse strand, counting down.
TTCTCGATCCTGAACATATAGAGCCAACTTAGCTATTTCGTTAGCAATAGCATCTGGATTACCTCCGGATGAAGTAGCAAGTAATTTTACAGGATCAGTTTCCGCAGGCCGACGCCACTCCTCATCTTGCGATAAAGGACGTTTCGAAGGGCCTTTTGTAAAACGTAGTCCTTTCAAGGAAGCTTCGTTCTCAATAAAAGCAACTAGCTCCTGTGTACGAAGTTCTGGAAACACTTCGATTTTTACATCTTTGAAAGATTTTAACTTCTCTAATAAAGGATTCCGTTGACTTATCTCACCTTCTCGAAAAATCAGCTCAGTGGTTTTTGGAAAACCTGTTTCTAAAACTTCAAGCAGAGGTTCAAAGGAAGCTTTTTTTCCTTTCCGGCTGCGCGAACCCTTGCTTTCAAAATTTTGAATGAAATTTTCGACTATAACAATTCGACGATTTGAGAAAAAAGGTGCGGTAAATGCTGCCCCGACAATTTCATCAATTGAGGCTGTGCCAGTAAGCTTAGTTGGTGGATCTAAAGTTTCACGGGAATTATTACTACCAACTATTTTCTCAACATATCGACGGATAGCCAAATCGTTAGAGCCACAAAGAACGGTTATCATAGTCTTGCCATATCGATCGTATCAGAAGAGAGAACATACAGCGCATGCAAAAGCCACTTTGGGTAACAGTCTCGATCATAATGGTGCTTTTCTTCCTTTTGGCAGCATGTTCTGAAAAAGAAACCCATCAAGAAACTGAAATCAGCACTGCAACTGCAACTACAACTGCAACTGCAACTGCAACTGCAACTGCAACTGCCAAACCAACTTCAGAGAAATCTGGTCCTAAAACGACTCTGCAGGATTTAGAAACTATCGAAGATTTGAAAGCGAAGTTTAATGAGGATTTCGGAAAAACAAGATTAATCCTTTTGTTTTCACCAACTTGACCTGTTTGCCAATCAGGTGCCCGTGAGGTACAAGTATTGCTTAATAAGAATCCCGAAAAAGACATCGTTGTTTATGCAATATGGTTCAAAGTAATAAATTCAGACTCAAAATCTGCCTGGCCAAGTTTACTTCTAACTGACGATCGAGTTACCCATTTTTGGGACGAAAAGCTTATAGCGGGGCCATGGTTCGCAGGATGGGGACCATACATCGGTATTCAAGCCTCTGACGGATATTTACTTTGGGACGCATTTTTACTATTTTCAAGAACCGCAACTTGGGAAAAATACCCGCAACCTTTGTGGTCAGGAGCCGCACCAGTCGTATATTGGATAGAATCACTTGAGCAATCATTTTTGGCGCTTTATGAACAATGACGCACAACCGTTTATGATGCATTTACATTTTGAAATACCTTAGAGGAAAAGTATGGAAGCAAAAGCAGCAATGAAACTGACCGCCGAAGGAGGCGTTGAAGTACACACAATTCAGGTCGACGAACCAGGACCTGGTGAAGTAAGAGTGCAATTACATGCATGTGGGCTCTGTCATACAGATCAATCTGTTTTGGAAGGATCCCTTATGTTTGGAGGGCCAATTGTACTTGGCCATGAAGGTGCTGGAATAGTCGAATCGGTTGGGCCAGACGTAAAGGGTTTGCAACCCGGAGATCACGTGGTGATGACATGTACAGCATTTTGTGGACGCTGCAAATGGTGTGTTGAAGGACAATACTCGCAATGTGCAGATATGCCATTAAACGCAGCGCGTAATGGAATTATTCGAACACCCTTTCATTTAGGCGATGCTGATCTTTCAGCATTCGCTTCAGTTGGATGCTTGACTGAATACACAGTCGTGCAAGAAAAAAGTGCAATTAAAATTCCTGACGACATCCCATTACCAGAAGCAGCCCTACTTGGGTGTGGCGTATTTACAGGCGTTGGTGCTGTATGGAATAAAGCAAAAGTCAATCCTGGATCTACGGTAGCTGTATGGGGGGCTGGAGGTGTGGGCCTAAACGTTATACAAGGATGTGCCATTTCTGGAGCAAGAACGATTATCTGCATTGATCGGGTCGGGGAGAAGGCAGAATTCGCAAAAGAATTCGGTGCGACTCATTCAATTGATGGTAGTAACGCTGATGCAGTGGCTACAGTAATGCAATTAACAGACGGTATTGGAGTTGATTACAGCTTTGAGGCCATCGGGAATGCTGGAGCAATGGCGGAGGCTTATACGGCAATACGACAAGGAGGAATTTGTACAGTCGTAGGCGTTGCCCCCTTCACAGAAATCCTGGAATTACCTGCTGGCTTAATTGCTATACAGGAAAAAACATTACAAGGTACATTTTACGGAGGTGGCGCTGCCTTAAGAGACTACCCACGTTTGATAGATTTATATAAACAAGGGCGTCTAAAACTTAATCCACTTATTACCACAACGTACAGTATTGAAGACTCAGATAAAGCGTATGCTGACATGGCAGCTGGCAGGCAAGCTGGACGCGGCGTTGTTTTATTTCAGAATTAAAACAAGCTATTAAAAAATAGAGGAGAACACAATGGGAAAACCAACCGCTGAAGATTATACAGAGCTAAGAATGGTAGCAGAACGTTACGTTGATGCTGTCAACCGATTTGATCCTGAAGCTTGGGGGGAGACTTGGGCACCTGATGGAGAGTGGACAACATCAGAAGTTCGAAAGGGACGAGAAAATATGGTTGAGGTTTGGACAAACATTATGGAGAGCATTGATATGGTTTTCATGAAGGTTTATAGCGGTGTGATAGATGATGTGAGTGGAGATACCGCAAGTGGGAGATGGTATCTAGGCGAATTTCTTCATAGAGCAGGGGGAACTTCAGAAAACTGCATCTGCTATGACGATACATATAGCCGCATAGACGGACAGTGGTATATCCAAACACGTAAATTTGTTGCTGTATACCGTGGAGAAACTGGACTAACGGCAGACGGGTTTAAATCAGAGTTTCGTGGCCTAGGTGTGCCCGAATAATATTACTTGACCTAACCACTTGAACAATTAGCTCAAGCATCCAAGAGTGCCTGGCATAAGATTTGAGGAAATGGTAGCGCGTACGGGATTCGAACCCGTGATCTTCGCCTTGAAAGGGCGATGTCCTAAGCCACTAGACGAACGCGCCTACCGAGTAAACATTATATTCGAGTAGTGAGTTGAAAGCTTTAAAACGCGAAAAATCACTATTTCTTGAAGGGGTTTTTTCCTTCTTTTTCACTATAGGAACTAGGATCAGGTGAAATACCTAGCAAACGGTTTCGTGCTTCATCATATGCATTTTTAGCGCGTGATTCCCTGTTTAACAATCCTTTAAGTCGATCAGGGGGAATTTTTTCACCTTTCAAAAATACGTCATGAATTCGACTAAGTTGTTTCTGCCAGGCGACCCAAGCAAATTCATAGTCCTCAACAATAGATTGTTCAGAATTAACCACGCCTAATCATTATCCTTATAAATTTTTGGTAGCGCATAGGGGATTCGAACCCCTGATCTCCGCCTTGAGAGGGCGGTGTCCTAGGCCGCTAGACGAATGCGCCTTAGACAACGAGATTATCGAAGGAATCCATGGCGTGCAAGGATTGGTATCAGTACCAAAGCAAGTCTGGTACAGTTAGTTCGCTTAACTGAGTAGATAATAAAATATGCCTAAACAAGTTGAAAATGCCGCTAGTGACGATTATCTCTCGGCAATTTATCGCCTCACACACGATGAAGGGATCGATGCTTTTGCAGTACGGTTATCAGACCGTCTCTCTGTCACACCACCTTCGGTTGCTGGGATGCTGAAAAGGCTGCAACGAGATGGTCTAGTACAGTTAGACAAACGAAAAACAATAAAATTAACAACTGAAGGACAAAAAAGAGCGGAGCAAATGGTACGCCGGCATCGATTGGCTGAATGCTTGCTTACCACAATTCTAAAAATTCCTTGGTGGCAAGCCTACGAAGAAGCGCATCTATTGGAACATGGTATCTCTGATGTTACGGAACCTAGTCTTTATCAAGCATTGGGAAAACCTACAAGGAGCCCATTCGGATACCCGATACCAGGGACAAAAGATGCAAATCAACCGCTCTCAATGGCAACACTTTCAGAAACCACTGAGGGAAATGCCGTCCAGATTGATCGGGTTTTTGAAGAAGATGAACAATTACTTCAATTCTTTGACGCAGAAGGATTACGTCCAGGAGTCGTTCTTAAAGTACTGTTAGTCGAACAATATCGAGGAACTTTAACAGTAGAATTAGAAAATCGTTCAATAGTGTTAGGATCACAAGTAGCTGAAAGAATATGGACATGTAGACCAAAAAGCCAAGCCGAATTACGTGCTTCTATTGGAATCACGTAAGATAAGCAAGGTTTCGAAAATGCTGACAACGAAATATGAAAGGTGGTCAAATGGCAGACTATAAAAAGCCAGTACCCATACCAACACCTGAAACTCAAGATTTTTGGGATGGTGCAAAAAGAGAAGAACTCCGACTACAGAAGTGTGATGCATGCAGTGCAGTCATTTTTCCACCCAGGCCATTTTGTCCTTCTTGCTCCACAAGAGAAGTATCGAGCTTTACTGCCAGTGGACGGGCTCGCCTATATAGCTACGTTATCAACGAACGACCTGCCCCAGGTTTTGAAGCCCCATACGCAATAGCAATTGTGGAATTGGATGAAGGACCTAGAATGATGACAAATATAATTAATTGTGAACAAACTCCCGAAGCTCTCGTATTGGATATGCCACTTGAAGTGACTTTCGAGCCTATAACAGACGAAATTTCCTTACCGAAATTTCAGCCAGCAGGAGATTAGAAATGGAACAAAAATCAGTAGCGATTATAGGTGCAGCAGAAACGACAGATCTCGGTAAAATTCCTAACCTCGCGCAACTCCAGTTACATGCAGATGCTGCGTTAAACGCAATGGCAGACTGTGGAATTACAGCAAAAGATATCGATGGCATAGCCACCGCAGGAGACTCACCTGCATCAGTAGCACATTACCTTGGTATAACACCAACGTGGGTTGATGGAACTGGTGTTGGTGGCTGTTCTTTTATGTTACACGTCAGGCATGCAGCTGCAGCAATTAATGAAGGACTTTGCGAAGTTGCTCTTATCACTCATGGAGAAAGTGGTCGCTCACGAATTGGTCGAGGAGGTTTCGCGGCAGCACCAGCAACACTACCTGGGCAGTTTGAGGCACCTTACGGGCCTGCAGGACCTCCCAGTATGTTCACAATTCCAGTACTTCGAATGATGAAGGAAACCGGCCTTACCCTTGAACAATTAGCCAGTGTGGCAGTTATTCAACGTGAATGGGCAGGAATGAATCCCAGAGCCTATATGCAAGACCCCATCACGGTAGAAGACGTGCTTGAATCAAGAATGATCGCATATCCCTTCAGATTATTGATGTGTTGTTTAGTAACGGACGGTGGAGGTGCCTTGATTTTAACAAAAGCTGACCGCGCAAAAGATTTTCCGCAAAAACCGGTCTATATTCTTGGAACTGGGGAAAGTGTCGAAACTCCTATGATTAGTCAAATGGAAGATTTTACTTCTTCCAAAGCATTTAGAGTGGCAGGTTCAAAGGCTTTTGCTGAAGCAAATATTACGCACAGTGATGTTGATCATTTGATGATCTATGATGCGTTTGCGCACTTACCGATTTACGGACTGGAAGACTTAGGTTTTGTCGGACGCGGTGAGGCAGGCGCTTTCATTGCAGACCGAAATACAGCACCTGGTGGAAAACTTCCATTGAATACAAATGGTGGTGGATTAAGTTATATGCATTCAGGCATGTATGGTATGTACGCCCTGCAAGAAAGCGTCCGGCAAATGAGAGGGATAGCACCAGCACAGGTGGAGAATGCTAAAGTAAGTGTTTGCCATGGTGTAGGTGGAATGTTCATGGCCTCAGGAACCATTATTATGTCGAACGAAAGTCCATAAGAATTAGGGACCGATGTCCCTCGACTCTCTTTCGTTGAGTAGTCGTGTAAGCAAATCATCGATTTGTGTTTCGCCCAAATCTTGGGTCTCTGCACTCGAACTACCACGTACTCGCAAAGAGACCGAATTAGCTTCAGCTTCTTTGTCACCAACAATAAGCATATAAGGGATTTTCTGGAGTTGGGCTAACCTGATCTTTGCCCCCATACGTTCACTACGGAGATCTACATCTACTCTAAAACCTTCACTTTTTAATTTCGCCTGTACTGAATTTGCGTAACTATAATGCCGATCAGCAATTGGTATGACCACCACTTGAACCGGAGACAGCCATAAAGGAAAAGCACCGTTGAAGTGCTCTATAAGCACTCCTAAAAATCGCTCTGTCGAACCAGTTACAGCCCTATGTAGCATAACTGGGGTATGATCTTGGCCGTCTTCCCCAACATAAACACATCCAAGTCTCCCTGGCTGAATAAAATCAACTTGTATAGTTGAGAGTTGCCACTCACGTCCGAGCACATCCTTAGCAATAAAGTCTGCTTTTGGACCATAAAAGGCTGCCTCACCTTCTTCTTCGACATACTCGAGACCGGAGGCTTCCATAGCATTTCTAAGGGCTTGAATGGCTGCTTCCCAAAGTTCGGGAGCGTCAATATATTTACCTGCACTATCCGGTAATGACAGTGCCACACGATAGTCACTAAACCCATAAGTTTCTAATGTGTTCTTTATCAATTCTAAAGAATTGGAGAACTCTTGCTGCACCTGCTCTGGCAAACAAAAAATGTGTGCATCATCCTGTGTAAGCGATCGCACACGGGTAAGGCCACTTAACTCTCCAGATTTTTCGTATCTGTACAAAGTAGCAAATTCAGCAAATCGCAAAGGCAAGTCCCGATAGGAATGTGCAGTAGCATTGAAAAGCGTCATATGAGAAGGACAATTCATCGGTTTTAGAAAGAATTCCGTTTCCCCATCTACAAGTGGTGGAAACATTGAGGATTCATAATTCTGCATATGTCCAGAACGTTCATAAAGTGACTTTTTAACAAGATGCCCAGTCCAAACATGCTGATATCCAGCATCCTCTTGTTGCTGCCGCACAAACGATTCCATTAAATTTCGGATAACTTCACCCTTAGGGAGAAACAACGGTATGCCTTGGCCAATATCTTCGGAAAAGGTAAATAATTCAAGCTCACGACCGAGTTTTCGATGATCACGTCTTTGTGCTTCTTCACGTTGTTTCTCCCACTCCTCAAGTTCCTCTCGAGTTTCAAATAACGCTCCATAGACACGCTGCATCTGGGGATTATTTTCATCACCTTTCCAATATGCGCCAGCAATTGAAATAAGTTTGAAAGGTGGAATTTCACCCGTATGATTTACATGTCCCCCCCTACAAAGATCTACAAAATCTGAATGACTGCATTGCGTTATGTTCTCATCTTCCAATTCACTAAGGAGCTCCAGTTTAAAAGGTTGATTTCCCCAGTAAGTCGATGCTTCGTCACGCTCAATTCTTTCCATCAAAAAATGATGATTACGTTTGATGGAACGCTTCATATTTCGTTCTAAAACTAATAAATCATCATTGGTAAGCGCACGCGGAAGACGAAAATCATAATAAAATCCGACATCTGTAGGTGGACCAAATCCCAACTCAGCCTCGGGAATTAAGCCAACCATCGCTTCAGCAAGAACATGAGCAGCAGAATGTCGCATCCGAGCAAGTCTTTCATCTCGCTCAAGGGTTTTAAGATCAACCGAGGCCTCTATAGACTCAGTCATTTGGCTCCTTTAGGGCTGGTTCCTAACTCCACCTTACCTCCAGACACGCTAATCATAAAGAATAGACTGATGAAAGATGCAGTTTCCATACACATAAGATAATCTTGGCCCGAGGGCGGTTAGCTCAGATGGTTAGAGCGCTGCGTTGACATCGCAGAGGTCACTGGTTCAAATCCAGTATCGCCCACCAGAAACCTCTTTTTACGCACGAATAATCATCAAACCGTAAACCATTACACGCTGCCCAAAACATCATGGGGAAATTTCTTAAAAAACGTACTAAACCTAAGGTTTTTAAGTGTCTAAATCACGTTATACTTTTTACATGAATAAGCCGAGTCGAGACAAGAAAGAAGAAACGACAGAGGAATCCGCGAAGCGCATAAAAAAGCAAGCGGATAAACAACAGCATCTTCTTAATAAAGCGATTACAGAATCGTCGCTAGGTTGGTCAGCATCATCGTTAGGGTTGTAGCACCTAATGAGCATTAAATAATGAAGAGGAATCCATAACTGTACTAACTAGATTTATCGCCCCGCAAACTTATCGATGATGAGTTGTTCTGCTGGTTTGCCACGAAAAGTCCTACCCTGGGGGCCGATCTCATAACTCCAATCAGCGTAAGGACCCGTGGAATTGGTGGAATCGAAGGGAAACCATGTCATAAATAGAACTCCCTTGAACCAAGAGCGGTCCAACTGACTCGCTGCCTGGAAGAAGGCTTCATATTGGTCGGTCTGGTCATCGTTAGAGGCTGGATTGGTTTCTATTCCAGAGTTAGAGTTCCAGTTACTGGCAGCACCATCTAAACTGATGAACGCCATATCGCCTATCATGACGGGCTTACCGCTTATGGTGTGGATAGCTTCAATCTCGTTCATGATTGAGTCATCAATTCCCCAGATGCCCCACCTGTTCAAGTCGATGACCGAATCAAGATCTGTGGAGGTGTCCGTCCAGCTTTCAATAAGTTCGTCAACGGTTGGATTGTTGTTCCCAGTGGCAACGTGTTTATAAAATATGCTAGTCATCACAGTATCGAGCCGGTTCAGAAAGACAGCCTGCTGTGCCTCTACAGGATTCAGGAAGTTCGCTGTGATCTGACCGTTATAGACAGCTTCCACTCCATCTATAAGAGTGTTCCATTGGGCGGTATATTTTTGATCTGTGGTCAAATTGGCCATCTCGTACGCAACATCGAACGCATCTACTCCAGCCTGTTCAGAAAGGGTCGCAAAGTGCACAAGCTCTTTGCCCCAATTGGTAAACCAAAGGTCCACATCGTTGGGAGTGTATCCACCCATACTAAATTTAGGGTCAGGATGCCAGAAACCTAGCTTGAGATTAACGATGAACCCTCGCTCTTTCAGCAGTGCAACCAAGTCGTAGACCTGAGCATCCATCAGAGTTACATCTGTGTTGCGGTCAAAGACTACTCCATTTGGGCCCCAACCTTCGCCAATTTGTATATTGAAAGCGATGCTAACGTAGTTGATATTCATTTTGGTTAGAAGATCTAATGACTCGATAAATTCCGCTCGCATAGGATCGTCAGCCGAAGGCATCCATTGTCTGCCCCAGAATTGCATACCCACTCCTTGATTCTGAAAAGGCCGGACGTCGAGAGATGGAAACGATGTAGTGGGTACTAGAGTTGGACTCGCAGTGGATACTGGAGTTGGACTAGTAGTGGGTACTGGAGTTGAGCTAGTAGTGGATACTGGAGTTGGACTAGTAGTGGGTACTGGAGTTGGGCTAGTAGTGGATACTGGAGTTGGACTCGGTCCTCCGCTACCACCACAACCTACTACTAAAAGAATTAATCCGGCTAAGAATATATAGATTAGATGTTTCATATTCATCTAATATTTCATCCTTTGTATTTTAAGCTGCTGCACTCCTGCGGTTCTTTTTGTATTTAACTCTTCTGGATTGCATTCTAGGCGCGACTTTCACCCTTGCTTCTTTGGTGCTTGTTTCCAATTCCTTCAGATTCAACTTCGCGAATCGAACAAGCAATTCTATAAAGTGCCTCATAAATAAGCTACCGTGTGCGCCTCCAACCTCATAACCTGCAGTTACAAGGTGCGCGACTTCGTGCGCCAAGATATAAACATTCATATGGTTCCGATGCACCTTTATCAGCTGTTCCCTTGGATTAAGGTATGAAGCAAGCCCCCTGTTATTGAAAACAACTTTTGGAATATCCTTTGGGGATACCAAGCCATTAATATTTGCGGTGTAAAACCACCTAACCATTTGTTCTACAACGTCCTGACATTGGCATTCAGTTAGCCTAAATTCCGGTTTCGTGACGGGTACCCACTTATAGCCTTTTTTCTTTCCTGTTTTTTCAAGGACGGTATCCCAAAGATTTGACGACTCCCACGCATAGACTTTTGACTTTTGGCTATCTCTAGATATCTTTTTCATGATTTAGATTCCCTTAGTTTTTAAGTGTCTAAATCCGTACTTTTTTCAGTGCCTAGTATTTGGCTCAATTCTAAGTCTGCTTGCTCTTGAATAGTTTTCGGTGACGTATCACGACGTATGTTTGTGGCTTGAAGGTGTAGGAATATTGCCAACAAGTAGCCAGCAGCACCTAATACCCCAACTGTTTCATTGAAAATCAGGTAATAGCCATTACCAAAACCTACAATTAGAATTGTTAATGTAACTATTCCCGCAACAATCCAGCTCATAGAGTTCAACGTATCAGACATAATTACCCTCCTATTATGGTTATATTTATACACTTCTCAGAAGTAATTAACAGATTGGTTTTACGTGTCTAAATCCACTTCTACATCGGTTACACCAGGTCCCCTAAGGATGAGTTCACCACTCTCGAATTCAATCAAAAGAACAACCCAAATAAAACACAACGTATGCCAAAATACGGTTTACACTTCATAACAGCAAGAAGCGGAGATTATGATGGCTAAAGGCGAAGACAAAAGAAAGAATGTAAAGAAAAAAGGGAAAAGTTTAAAAGAAAAAAGGGCTGCTAAGAAGGAAAAGAAACGATAATTTTTCCTAATCAGCCATATTCAGGGCTAAATAGCCCTGTTGGAAGGTTCCTGAGACTCTTGGAACAGCTTTGGGATTGTAAACCGCTTTTTTATATTGATGCTTAGCAATATATTTTCCTGTCTAATTAACGTCTAGAGAAATAAAACAAACCTAAAATGAATACCAAGAGGACAAGTATCCATATCCAAGAACTGCCATCAAACATCTAAATCCTTTCTTTCTTTAATTGCTTCCACGACACCTCGTGGTTCGTTTACCTCTTCCTCTTTACCTGGTGCATGAATATTAAAGTCAGCTGTGTAGTTAAGTTGTTCGTTAGTCGGTTCGTTAGACTGGCGCTGTTCCAGCTCATCAGAAAGCCCACGCTTTTGAACATCTTTATTTTGTATCCAAATATAGCCAGCAACTATAAAAACACCGATTACAACAACCAAAACTATCTGAGCGGCAATATCCATCTCTAGAATTTACGCTGTTATTCAAGTCATGTCGCTATTAAGCATGGAAATTTTTTATCCAAAACAAATCTGTCGCTATATATCTTCTACTAATTTAATTTCAGTATCTTCTGAAAAAATAAAAAAAACTGGCTAATACCCTTAAAACACAGCAATTAATCTGTTAAGATGTGTAAGCACATTTATATATAATTTTTTTAAGTATTGTAAATCTGATACTAAAAAAAATAAAAAAGAGGTAAAGATGGCTATAGAATTCTACAACGTTAAAAAAAGAGCAAAAGTTTCTATAAACGAATCTGCGATTAAAAAAGTGACTTATGACAGAGTCACAAAAGCTGGTAAAAAACAAACCAGATATGGATTTAAGGCAGTAGATGATGATGGAACAAATCTCACAAAATTTTGCTCAGAAGCTGACTGGAATGCCTTATAGACAACTCCTAACCTAAAACTGAGACAAATTAAGTAACACGAGCGAATGCACATATAGTTTCGCTCGTGTTACTTTTTTAGGGTTCGCTATGAATTTTTTTCTCAATAAAAATTGGAAAATGAAAATATAGATTGGAGATAACAGTGAGCCCAGCAAAGCATAATCTTTCAGCAAATTTAAACAATTGGAAAATCGCCTACTCCGTTGATGGAACTGGTGCACCTGTCCTTTCTATACACGGTGGCTTTGGAGGAGCTGCACAAGCAGTTTCCGAGCGCGGACCACGACCAATCGCGGAAGCACTCGCTAATTTTTCACTAATTGATTATGACCGCCGCAATTGTGGTAATAGTGAAATGAGAGAGGAAAATTACTCCCAAGAAGATATTGCCGATGAAGCAGTAGCCTTACTCGACCATCTTGAAATTGAAACTGCAATTATTTGTGGGGACTCCATGGGTGGAACTATCGCTCAATCTTTAGCTCTACGACATCCTCATCGCGTCAAAGCCTTAGCGCTTATCGAAACAAGTGCGCATATGCGTGATGTTTCCTTGTATGGACCATTCCATCATTATTCTGAACTCTGGAAAAGCGATGGAATGGAAGCCTGCTACCAGAGAAGACGTGAATCAATTTATAATCCTCCACCTTTCGGAAATGTTGCTGACAATATGCCGGACCAATTTAAGAAATTTATGGCTGAAATGGCTGAACAAACTCGCAAGGCCATTGCAAGTGCAGATGAATCAGTCGTTCGCGCAGCCGCGGCAGGAGAAGTATGCAACTGGGCTGCTCACTCAAGTTTTGATACACGTGAAAATCTACAGGATTTACCTATAGTACCAACGATTATTATCCATGGTGATGCAGATAGCGTAGTTCCCATCGAACATGGACTGGAATTGGTAGATGCTATTAAACATGCAGAATCAACAATTGTTTCAGGTGGCGATCATGGAATTCTACTATGGCCAGAGGCAAAAGAAGCCCTACGCAACTGGGTAGACAAAGTCAGCACCTAGTTTGATAATTAAGCAATTTTGTCTGCTATGAGATCACTAAGCTCATCGACTTCAGGGTATCGGCCTTCTTTATGCTTGGAATAAACAAGCTCGTTGTTAACTTCCACTTCAAAGGCACCGCCATCACCAGGAATAAGCGAAAGGGCAGCAGTAAAATCTGCAAACTTAAGCAATAATTCTTGTGCCGTCCACGCGGCACGCGCAGTATAATTTCAGGTAACGCAGTATGTTATGGATATATTAAGCTCTTGTGACATATCTAACCTCTTACATAGTTTACTTAAAATTACAGAAATGTTGAATTTAGTGAATCTGTACCGTACGGTACAACCAGAAAGTTAAACGGGGAAGTCGGCGAGATTCCGACGCTGTCGCGCAACTGTAATGCATATTTTTTTATGTAAGCCAGAAAACCGCTCTTTCTGAACAATATCAGTGCCTTCGCGCAAAAGGTGTGGTGTTTTCCGAATATCGGAGCTCAACACAACAGAAGTGATATTTTAAAAATACACTCATTACCTCTTCGCGATGGAAGGGGAAAATGTTTACTTTTAATTTACGTAATACTGTCTTGATTGCCACAGCAATGCTGCTAATCAGCACACTACAACTGGCCTGTAGTTCAAATGACGAGGTGCTGCCTAGTGCAAATCTAGGCACTGCATGCATTGAAAATTTTCAAGAAGGCATAGACTACTTCCCCGAAAAGGCATCTATTAGCCATGCACAAAATTTTAGCATTGAATACCATGACTACTTCAAAGTCCTAAAAATTCCTGAGGGCACAAAATCTGTTTATGTCCTGGTCCAATGTGGAGCACCAAAACCTCCGCTTACGGGGCCACTAGCAGATGCCGAAATCATACAAATTCCTATCAAAACTATCTTCACATCCAGTACAGCACAAATTCCGGCTTTGGTAGACGTAGAACGCGTCGAAGCACTCACTGGACATGCACAAACTTCCCTGGTGGTATCACCTCTAATTGTTAGGCGGATAAATGAGGGTAAAATCGATAGTTTTGCTGAAAATTATGAAATTGATATAGAGACTGTTATCGCATCTAACCCAAAAGTTCTCCTTAGCGGCGGCTTCGAGGATCCTGCATATCCGGCGTTAAGAGATGCTGGGATTATTGTCGTCGACTATCCTGATTGGTTAGAAAAAACGCCATTAGCAAGAGCTGAATGGCCAAAGGTAGTAGCAGCTCTTTTAAATAGAGAAGGTATCGCTGAAGAAAACTTTGCCAAAATTGAAAAGCAATATAACGACATCAAGGCGCAAACAGATAACATACCTGAACAAGAAAAACCCACAATTACTACTGGTCTTTTATACGGGGATATTTTCTACGCAGCTGGAGGGTCATCATACGTTGCCTTCTTAATTAGAGATGCTGGCGGTAGATATGTGTGGGAAGCAAATGACAATACGGGCTCTCTTGAAACGGATCTAGAAACAGCCATCGAAGTCGGGGGGAAGGCAAAAATATGGGTCAATTGCAGTCTCTACTGGCCTACACTAGAATCCGCAAAATCGGAAGACGCTCGCTTCGCAGAATTTAAATCCTTTAAAACTGGGCAAGTCTGGAACTACTCACGTATTGCAAACAAAAATGGTGGTTTTGAATACTTTGAACGGGGAGTAACTAGGCCAGATTTAGTCCTAGCTGATTTGTTGAAAATTTTCCATCCTGAACTTTCAAAAAATCATACTTTCGAATGGTATCAACAAATACCTGAGCGCTAAGAAATAAGCTAAATCGAAATTTCCGGAGATAATTAATGCAAGAAAGTACTCCTCGATTAAAACCTACTGGCAAACGCCAGGTCACTTTGTTTTTTGCTTTGCTAATAGGGGTCGTTGTTCTTGCGATTCTAGGCCTGACTTTAGGATCAGTTAATATTCCGCTTAATGAGATATGGAAAATTAGTACCGGTTATTCAACCACAAACACCTCTTGGCAAACAATTGTCATAGATATCAGAGTACCTCGCACATTCACAGCACTAATAGCAGGTGCTGCTATAGGCCTTGCGGGATTACAAATGCAAACTCTATTTAGAAATCCATTAGCGGACCCGTTTGTTCTTGGAATTAGCTCCGGAGCAAGTCTTGGAGTCGCTCTAATCGTACTTACAGTAGGTTCTGCAGGGGCAGTTTTCGGAGCAGGATTAGGTCTATTTGAAAATGTAAGCTTGGCAATCGCAGCAATTATTGGCTCAACTATTGTGTTATTCATCGTTCTTTTAATTGCTGAAA
>JBJKVN010000006.1:0-101817 GCA_045562595.1 Tepidiformaceae bacterium | reverse complement strand
TTTCCAAGTAGTTCAAGCTATTGCGTTAATCTTTTCAACTTGGTTCGTAATAGTCGTTTTACTAGTCGATGTAGGTTATCGCTGGATTGATCCGAGGATAAGAAATTAATTATGTCTGAGACTTCGACTTTAACTGCACTTGATCGGCCTGCTCCAAATAGACTTCAACGAAGTCTTAGTTCGACTTTTCGATTCATAAGGTTGCAACCACTAGGCGCTTTTGGAATAGTAATTTTGCTTTTTATCTTCTTTATAGCGATTTTTGCCCCATTTCTCAATACCGTTGATCCTGAGGGTTTTAGTCGTGATATGTTCCAGTCTCCAAATGGGGAGTATTGGTTTGGAACTGGTCGGGCAGGACAGGACATGTGGTCCCGAGTTTTGTTCGGGGCACGACCTTCTCTAGCGATAGGTTTTGGTGCAGTTGGAATTAGTATAGTTGTGGCTACTGTCCTTGCCTTAAGTGCAGGTTTTCTCCGTGGAGCTGTAGAGGGATTGCTGGTAGCAGCATCGCAAATTCTTATAGCTGTTCCAGGTTTGTTGTGGTTAATGCTTTTTACAGCTGCAACTGGTCGTAGTGTTCCGATTCTCATGTTTGCGATTGCGTTTACATTTACTCCATTAATTTTCATAGTATTGCGTGGAAACGTTCTCCAAGAACAGTCAAATGTTTATGTTGAGGCTTCACGTTCTATAGGTGCTTCGAATGTACGTATTATGTTTAGGCATATCCTTCCAAACCTAATGCCGTTAGTGATTGTGCAGGCAAGTATTATTATTCCAGCTGCAATTTTGGCTGAGGCTGGGCTTACTTTCCTTGGTCTTGGACTTGATCCAGGAACCCCTTCTTGGGCAGTAGATCTTGGTCCAGGTGCACGTCGATACTTCCAAAGCGGCTGGTGGTTACCGGTCTTCCCCGGTCTGTTCTTAGCACTGACAGTACTTGCTTTGAATTTTCCTTGGCGACTCCCTACGTGACGTACTTGATCCAAGGTTGCGTGGTTCTGGGCTTGTCTAATAACAAGCGTGTTCGACTTTTCCTATTAAGTTCCTTTGATATTTTGTAGTTGCTACGATTTCTTTAGGCACCTATACTGCCTCCAATTGGGTCCGTATTGCATGGGCTTACAGCTGAGGAGAAATTATGTCTGACAATTATTGGAAAAGATATCTAGGTCGTAAATCATCACGCCGGCGCGTATTAGCTGGTGGTGGTGCTGCTGCTATAGGAACTGCTGCATTACTAGCTGGTTGTGGAGATGATGGTGATGATGCACCAGCTGCTGCCGCGACTGCTGCTGCGACAAAAGCTGCTGCTGCTGCGACAGAAGCTGCTGCTGCTGCAACAGAAGCAAGTGGTGGCGGAGAAGCTGCTGCGACTGCTGCTGCAACGGAAGCTGTAGAAGACCGCTCTCGTTACGGTGGAACGTTCAATAGTCAGAAAGCTGCTCAAAACACAACTTTAGATCCGTCTGTAACAGTGACAGATGATCAATGGACAGCGGTGACGTATAACCATCTGCTCCATTATTCATTGGTTGAAGAGGAAGCATGGGGTGATGCGGCTGAGTCATGGGAGCAGGTAGATGCTACAACTCTCGTCTTTAAACTTCGTGATGGCATTCGTTTTAATCCAGAGGCAGCAGGTGGTCGTGAACAGACTTCAGCTGATGTTGCTTATTCGTATAGTCGCTTCCCTGACAGCCTTAATGAGATGGGTTCAGAGGTTAACCAAGTTCAGTGGGGTTGGATGGGTGTAGATCGTGGTGCGTCTTTTGATACACCTGATGATAAGACTCTCGTGATTAATCAAGCTATGCCTTTTGCTTCGAATATTGCCTGCTTAGGTTCTTCTGCTATGGCTATTGTTGCTCAGGAAAGCGTTGAAGCTGGTGGTGGACATCTGAAGGATACTCCTAACGCTGGTGGTGGCGCTTATATGTTCTCGAGCATAGATGAGTCCGGGAATTCGTATGTGCGAAATCCTAATTACTACGAGCATCCTAAAGGTTTAGGTCGTTTTAACTGGGACATGCCGTATATTGATGCATGGCGTGACGATATTGTTCCTGACGGCGCAGCGAGGGAGTCCCGTTTCCTTGCTGGTGATTCTGACTATTTCGGTGCGGTTGATCGAATTAAGGCGGCTGAATTTGAAGGCCAGCCAAATGTTACGGTCCACACAGGTCCAGCGAATGATCACTCTATCATGCAGTTAGACGCATATAAGTGGCTTCCACATCCGAAATTACGTGAGGCACTTTCGTTGGCTATTGACTGGGATGGTTACATTGATGTAGTCCTGGCTGGTGAAGGTGTACGAGGTACTCCTGTAGGTTCAGGATTTAAGTCGCTTGTCATACCTCAGGATGAAGTAAGACAGCTCCAACAGTATGATCCTGTGAAGGCTAAGGCATTATGGGAAGCTGGTGGTGGTGATGACGTTTTCCCAGAGTTAACGACTATCATTGCAACGTTCTCAGCCAGTACAATTCATATAGAGTTTATCGCAAAGAGTATTGAGGATGCCCTTGGGGTGAAAGTTAATCTGATCCCAGCTGATCTTGCTAACTATGTTGCAATTGCAACGGCTCCTCCGCCAGATAAAATTTGGGATTTCTTTATTGCGGGTGAAAACTCGTTACCGACAATTCCTGATTACAATGCCTTGAACTTCTATACACCAGATGGTTATGGCGCAGTATTTGGTTCACTTTACTATGATGGTCACCCTGCTATTGCTGCTGGGTATTTACCTGAATCTGAACTTGTTCTTGGGGTCACAGATGAATGGGGCACAAAGATGCATGACTATTACATGGCTCAAGGTGCTTCTTTCGATCCAGTGGAGAGAGAAGGAATAATCAAGCAATGGCAGCGAGATGTTTATGAAAACTTCTGTTGTGTATTGCCTTTGCCAGTACAGTCGAGGAAATATTTTGCATTGGGTTCACGAGTACATAATGTTCCGCCACTTCCTGATACTCCAGATAATGCTGCAACAGGTTTTCTCCGTGCGCATAATATGTATCTTGATCCTCAGTAGGCTCGCGTATAGTCGCAACATAAATACTTTCTAGGTGCACGACAAATGTATCGTGCACCTGAGAGCTAACTGGATGGAGAAGGTATGCAGGCATATATACTACGTAGATTGATTCTCGTGCCTGTAACCTTGTTCATAATTTCTGTGATCGTTTTTGTTTTTATGCGAGCTGTACCAGGTGATGCTGGTGTTGCGAAATGCGGTGCTGCTGGTTCCTTTGATCAGAAATGTTTTGAGGTTGTGCGTAAAGAATTAGGTTTGGATAAGCCGAAGATTGAGCAGTATTGGATTTGGTTTTCCGATATTTTTAAAGGTGATTTAGGATTTTCCCCACTACAAAGAATTCATATTAATGAAGAGGTTTGGGGGAGGCTTTGGAATACCTTCCAGATTGGAATTTTGTCACTTATATTTACTGTTTTGATAGGGATACCCATTGGTGCTATCTCCGCGATAAGATCAGGGAAAATGATTGATTATTTCCTTAGATTCTTTGCGATATTAGGGATTTCTGTGCCTAATTTTTGGGTTGCAACGCTTATAATTTTCCTACCTGCGTATTTTTGGCAAGTGCGTGTGGCTCCAGATTGGGTCGGATGGGAAGAGCCGTTAATGCATTTGAGAGTAGTTGCATTACCTGCAATTATTCTCAGCTTAAGTGGTGCGGGTGCGATTGCTCGTATCGCTAGATCGTCGATGTTAGAGGTGCTAAGTAGTGACTTTGTTCGTACAGCCCGCGCTAAAGGATTGCGAGAACGTGTCACTGTTATCCGGCATGTTTTCAGGCCTTCAATGATTACTATTTTTACTATTATTGGACTTCAGTTTAGTTTGGTTTTAGGTGGTTCGGTGATCATGGAGGCAATTTTTGGTATCCAAGGGATTGGTTTATGGGTGATAGAGGCGATTGCTGCTCGTGACTTTGTAATTATTCAAGCGATAGTAATGTTGCTCTCGTTCTGGTTCCTGTTGATAACTCTTTTGGTAGACGTTACATATGCTTGGGTTGATCCAAGGATTAGGTATAGTTAGGAGCCTGTGTTGTGAGTGAAATAGATTCTAGCTTTGAGGACCAGATAAATTTAGGTGCTGATCCTAAATGGCTTAGTGTACTAAAGTCGCTATGGCGTTTTGTACGTACACAGCCACTTGGTACTGCTGGGATTTTAGTTATTTTAACGATTGCATTCCTCGCTATTTTTGCTGATTACGTGCATACCTCCGATCCAGAAGGATTTGGGCGGAATTTCCTCGCGCCGCCTAGTGGAGAGAATTTCTTCGGCACTAATCGGAATGGGCAGGATCTCTGGTCTCGTGTTGTATTTGGGGCGAGACCCGCATTAATTTTGGGACTTGGTGCCGTAGGTGTTGCGATGTTTGTAGCAACAATTTTAGCGCTCCTAGCAGGATTTTTTGGAGGGGTCATTGATACGTTGCTATCAAGACTTGTAGAAATCCTGATTGCTGTTCCTCAGATATTGTGGTTGCTTATGCTGACTACAGCGTTTGATAGAAGTATACAGACGCTAATTTTTGCAATTGCTTTTGCTTTTTCTCCTATTACTTTACGTGTATTGCGGGGAAATGTTATTCAGGAGGCTGCAGTTCCTTATGTCGAGGCAGCACGTGTTATTGGTGCTAGTAGCCCTCGCATTATGCTTAGGCACATCCTTCCGAATATGGCACCGCTTATGATTGTTATTGCCAGTATTACAATTCCTGCTGCCCTTTTGGCAGAAGCTGGTCTTACATTCCTGGGTCTCGGGCTCGAGCCAGGAACCCCCTCATGGGCAATGGATTTAGGTGGAGGAGCACGTCAATATTTTGCTAGTGGTTGGTGGTTACCGGTATTCCCAGGCGCAGCTCTCGCTATCACTGTTCTCTCATTCAATCTCTTAGGTGACTCTTTGCGTGATGTCCTTGATCCAAGGCTACGTGGTTCAGGACTCGTCTAATTTTTTAACTGCTGTTGAAGTTCTCCTTTTTGAACCGAAACTATTTAATTTTTTGCCTATTTTTGACCAATGCGATTGCCACGGGAAGCCTGCATAACTTCTCGTAAGTATTGTCGCAATTAGAAATTAAATACTGCTATTTTTGGTTTTCAAGGGATCGTGTGGCAGAACCACCATGGTGGTAGTCCATTTCATAGATCACTTTATTGTCCTCATTAAACTCCAAGTATGTCATTCCTTTGGAGTACCATTTTTTCCCAATATTTTCTTCTCCACCGTATCCTGCGGCTGTAGCCTCAGTAATAGTTGCAGACATCACCCAAGTTAGTGCTACTCCTTTTTCGTTAACCCAGAATTCGTCTGGAATGAGGGCTAAATCAGGCATTACGGTTGTGGCGGGTGCAAAAAATGCACGGATTGCTGGCCAACCCTTATGAGGCTCCTCTCCAGCTACAACATCTTCTAACATTCCATCTGGTTCGAAGTACTGTGCTGGTGCATCAGCATCGCCACTGCTCCATGCTTCAAACAGTTTCGTTGCTAATTCAATTCTTTCTTGGTCTCTTGAATCCATTTTTACCCTCTTTAAAATTATTTAGTTTTTGGTTGATTATACGTCTCACCGATCATTTGTGAGATGCGTTGTAGCATTGACATGTGCAGTCCAGTTCCAATGGCAGCCATATTGGGTGCCATGTTAGCACCACTTGTAAACACTCTTAGGGCTGATGTATTAGCACATGATCCTTTGAAGTGGTTGTATATATCCCAGTAGAACCAGTCAGAATCAGTAATTTCCGTACCTGTAATTTGTTTAATTAAATGACGCCATTCTGATGGTTCTTTGAGCGCACGTCCTCTCATAGCTGAAAGAAAAAGCCAATCTTCGTTAGGGTCACCAATATGGCTAAATTCCCAGTCAGTAAATGCTTGCACACTGCCATCTTTGTGAATGAAATTCGCCGGTCCGGGATCTCCATGAACCAAGCACATCCTTAAGTTTTTTGGTGCGTTAATTTTTAACCACGTGGCTGCTTCTTCTATAAGCGGTGAAGGTCGGGGTCTTCCCCAGTGATGAACACTTAGCCAATGATCAATTTGTTGGTGCATCGCATGTAATGGGGTACTTGGAGTTGTACGTAATGGTAGTTCAGCTTTTCGCCAATCCAGTTGATGCATCTCGTGTAGTTCTAAGATATAGCGTTCCATAGTTTCCATATCAGGAGGACCGCTACTGCCTTCAACCCAATCCATAATGAAAAATGGCTCGCCAAGAACGTTCGCATCCAATTCAACCCAACGAATTCTTGCAGCTGGTATACCGGCATTGCGTACGGCTCTTTGTAAGCGTACTTCTATTAATGTATCGCCTCCGAACATACCACCTTGTTCAGCTCTTAATGCAAATGATTTTTGGATCTCCTCACCATCTTTTGTGTAATGCACATTGATTCTATGCATGCCTCTCGAATGCCCTATAGTGATGCGTTCAAATGGTTCAACTTCGACTATGTCATCCGAGCCAAGATGCGCACTTAGATACTGTGCGAGTAGCGGTCGTGCATTTTCAATGTTCAGCATCGCCAGGATCTCCTCCAAACGACATGAGCATAGGTGATGTTTCACTTAGGGATGCTTCTAGGTGACTTACTAAAAGCGGACGAAGATCTGACTGGATCATTTCGGCAGCTGTATCAGTTTCCTTTAAAGCATAATTAAGAAGGTTACCGGACAAATTAAGGATGATAAAAGCCTCATTCTCAGAGTTTGAAGAAGGTAGTTCGCCAACAGATAACTCTAAGTGAGGATGCGCGGTATACAAATTGGTTATTGCTGTTCTAAGTTCGGCAACTTCTGAATCAACAGTTTCTTCACCTGAAGCTAAGGCTCGTCCATATCTCAGCATACCTATTAGTTGTCCTGCAGCAGTACGGGCCCAGGTATCATGCAAATTAGGGAGCAGCATATTTTGAATCGTGTCGATGGATCCGACTAACACCTCATCTAGTGTGGGTCGTTTTAGTTCTGACATATTTATGAGCCACTAACAACACGTTCGGCTATTTTTGCCTCATTTTCAAAATCCCAACCACCTCCCCAAATGGGATCACGTAAGGAGGTTTCAGTATCAGCGAAGCCATTCTCCATAAACCATTCGAAGGTATTTGCATGACCCGATCGAAAATCGTACTCATTTTCGAAATCCATCAGAATAGTTGCTTTGTCTATGCTTAAGATTGAATGATGTGCGCGACCGAAAAGGTGACTGAATGCCATGGCAAATCGATTCTCAGGAGAAGGGGCAATCTCTGGAAGGATTGATTCTGGGAGATAAACGATATTGGCAGGTTTTCCAACGATTTCAGCAAGCGTTTCCACATAATAGCTTACTGAAATTGCTTCATTAGTCAGATTAAATGCCTCTCCAAAAGACTCTTCTTTACCTGTGATCTCAATTTGGAATCGAACCAGGTCATCAACGTGTCCATAAGAACAAACAACAAGGCCCTGGTGCGGAACAAGAATGGGTAAACCACGAAGGAGCCTCAACCACATTGGCATTTCCATATCGTAGATATTGTTGTTAGGACCATAAATTGCAGCTGGTCGTATTGTTGTAACTGGAAAGCCTGTTTTTAAGTGGCGATCGAATAAGGCCTTTTCGACATGAGCTTTGAATCCACCATATGTTTCAGCTGGTGCCTTTGTGAATTCATTAGTTTCGTGCCAAGGGAAACGTTCTGTTGAATCATAAGCAGTTATTGAACTGCAATAGATGTAGTGACCAACATTTCCATCAAATAAATTTAATAAGAAGTCGAGATCTGCAGATCCAGCAACCATAACAAATCCTGATATGTCATAAACAACATCCCAAGAGGTGCCTTTCAGTGCTTTTTCCATTGATTCATTGTCAGTTCGATCTGCAATAAGCTGATTTACTCCTGCTGGCAGTTCTGTCGCTGTTTTCCCTCTATTGAGTACGGTAACGTCATGTCCTCGCGCAGCTAGCTCTTTGACAGTACGCAGCCCTACAAACGCTGAACCTCCCAATACAAGTGCTTTCATTTTTACTCCTAATCCATGACCACACATTCAAAATGTGCAAGGCCAGTATTATTTTCACTTTTAATTCTCACAAAGTTTTCTGCCCATGCATGGGCAAATTCTTCTTCACTACCATCTGATTTTCTGACTTTTGTGGGATGTGAAACATCCCATACCTCACCTTCTTCATGGTAATCACCACGATAAACACCCATCCCTAATCCGTCTGCATATCCCTGTAGGAAATATCCACCACCTTGGCAATAAATCCACCCCAAGTCTTCTAGCTCGTAGGTTCGTCCTGTACCTGTTTCATCAATCAGTGTGAACTCACCTCCCTTTAAACGTTGTGGTGATCCAGGATAGTACTCAAGGTTGTGCTCTATGGAGGTAACTTTTCTTTGAGTACTCTCTAATAGGATTGCTCCTTCCTCTGACTTTCTCGTCCCATCCTTATCCTCGTGGAGTATGTAGATGCCTCCATGATCAGGCATTCTGTATAAAACCCAATTTCGTAAACCAGACATTTTTCGAGGTTCTCGTGCTGGTGCTGCGTGTTCGCGTGGGCCACCCCGTGTTGGCATTGACCCCCATGAATGGTTTCTAAAAAACGACCAATTTTCCCGGTCAGCTTCGTACTTTTTCCCATTTATACTGACCCATCCTTCGACACCACCAACAACTTCATACACCGCCCGACTCGCGACTAGTCTGCCTTCCACCCTTGTTTCAGTAGGTATGTCTTCGTAAGGTACAGCGGTAGTAAAACAGGTTAGATCGCAAGCTATTCCAAAGTCGTTTTCTTCAGCGACGAGACGTATAGCCTCCATGGGTTTGGGTATTTCGATGCGCAAGGGTCCTGCTCCCCAATGATCCATATCAGGTCGTAATCTTCGTGAGACGCGAAGATTATATTGTTTCCCTTCGTGCCGTACGCATAAGAATCCTTCGAGTACATCATTGTTTTGGTAAAGTCGAACAGTACCTATTAGAGATACTTCACCTTCCGTATCAGAAATACAGATGTAATGTCCGTCTTGCCAATGTTTATCCCCTGAGACGACTGAGGCTAAAGTATCAGTTACCTGATGCACTAGGTATTCGTCATGGTTCGTTAAAAGGCGATCGCTTGTCATAAATATTTCCTAGCTGTGTGCTACATCGACCAATGGTTCGAAGAAATCGACATGACGTGGCCAGAAATCTGGTCCTGGATTTGGCTCCCAGTAGTTGGTTTCAAGGATAATCTGGTCGATCCCGGAATCACGGAACTCGATAACATTTTCCTTCATATCGTTGGCTGTTCCAGTCCAAGAGGTTCCTGCAAAAAAGCCACCATCCCAAGTAGGGGCCCCTTCCATTGTGGGATTTGTGAATATCCGTGCATGTGTTTCAAATGTGTGATCACGTCCTGCTTCTTCGGCGAACTGGTTTATTTGCGCCAAGCCCGCAACAATTGCTTCAGCAGGCATTCCAGCAGGGTTCCATGAGTCAGCATGGCGGGCTAGTCGTTTTAGCATCCCAGGAGATCCTCCACCGAGAGCAATAGGTACCTGTGGCTCACCCGCTGCATTTTTTTGTAATGGCTTTGGTGAGGTATCACACTCAGGGATTTGAAAAAATTCTCCGTCATACTGAACAGGATCGGGTAGCATGCATGCTTTCAGTGCTTTGAGGAAGTCTGTCATACGTCCAGCACGTCTTTCAAATGGCGTATCCATATGTGCGTACTCGTCTTTACTCCAGCCTAGTCCAAGGCCTGCAAGCGCGCGTCCACCTGACAGAATATCTAATGTCGCAAGTCGTTTTGCTAATTCAACCGGCCTATAGTACGCGGTGACTAGGATCGAGGTTGCTAGTTGGACGTTCTCAGTTACAGCTGCAGCAAAACTCAATAATTCTAAAGGTGAGAACATAGTTCTATACGCGTAGGGCATTGGGATTTCTAGTGGTCCTCCAGCGAATCCTGTCTGGGGATTTGCCGGAACCATGATATGGTCCTGTACCCACAATGAATCGAAGCCTGCAGCTTCTGCATTTTTTGCAAACTCAAGCACTGAATTTCTGTCTGGGAACCCTTCTTTTGTGGCTCCTAATTGAGGTAAACAAAGTCCAATTTTCATTCTGGTACTCCTTATGTTGCTTTAGTGTTTTATAAACTATAAAGCTCTTGGGCCTCTTCCGCGCTAGAATATCTAAGATTTAAAGTATTTTTTTAGAAAGAGGGATGATTATGGGAATTCTTGAGGGGAAAAAAGCAGTTATATTAGGAGCTTCTAGTGGTATTGGTTGGGCAATTGCTGAACGCTTTCGTGAACAAGGAGCGGAATTGATTATTGCTGCTCGTCGTGAAGAAAACTTAAAGAAGCTCTCAGAGAAAATTGATGCTACTGCTATCCGATGCGATGGTCGTGACCATGATGATCTTAAAGCACTTGCTGATGCTGCGATTGAAAAATGGGGTCGCGTAGACATAGCAGTTAATTCCGCAGGAATCGTGCGCTCACAACTTATTCGTGAGATGGAGCCAGAGACACTTAAGGAAGTTGCCGATCTCCAGTATTTTGGATTCATATATTTCATGAAGCATTTTGGTAATGCGATGGCAGCAACTGGTGGTTCTATAGTGAATATTACTTCTGCGACAGCGATTATGGTCCCTACTGGGCTGACTCCCTATTCAGCCGCAAAAGCAGCGATCAATTTCGCAACAAAAATAGCTGCACGTGAATTTGGGCCGGACAATATTCGAGTGAACGCTGTGGCACCTTCCTTTGTACCCACGGCAATGAACAGTTATGGAGGTGGCACTCCGATAGATGAAGCTCGGGTTGAGCTTCCGGCCGACAATCCAACTGCTGTCGCGTTTATAAAAAATACCCCGTTAGAAAGAATTACGACTGTAGATGATTGTGCAGACGTAACCTTGGCTGTTGCCAGTGATCTTTTTAGCAATATCACAGGTCAAATTATTCCTGTTGATGGAGGTAATCATTTATTGCGACTGCCTGGTCCAGAGTCTTATCCGGAAAATACTAGAGTTTCAGGAATTCAAAATTAGGTTGCTTTAGAGAGTTAACCAGCCGCCATCAACGTTGTAATATGCGCCAGTTACATAGCTTGCAAGAGGTGATGCTACGAACGCTACTACGTTGGCAATTTCTTCCGTTTTCCCCCATCTTCCTAAAGGAATACGGGCTATACGTGAAGCGACCTGATCCCCGAGAGGCTCACCTGTCCTTGGTACAGCTGCTTCTATGTCTATAGGCGGAGGATCTCCAGGGGCGGCCACCCATGTTGCGCCTGGAGCGACTGCATTTGCTGTAATGTCGTATTTCCCTAATTCAAGTGCCAATGTTCGTGTCATTTGTAGAACTGCGGCTTTAGATGAGTCATAGCTGACACCTACTCCAGGAGAGACTGATTGCGTTGATGCAATATTTATAATGCGTCCGCCATTACCTGCCTTAATCATCACTCTGGCCGCAGCCTGTGAGCAATAAAATACTCCGTCTACATTAACTTTCATCAATGCGTGAAAACGTTCGCGCTCAAGATCTACTATGGGGCCACCATATCCGTTATAAATCCCAGCGTTGTTCACAATAATGTCTAAGCTCCCATTGTCTTTCACAATTTGTGAAATTGCTGCATCAACAGCCTCACTGTCAGTAACGTCCAGAGGTAATGCCTTCGCACCTAATTGAGATGCAGTTTCTTCAGTTGTCGTTGGGTTTACATCTGAAACGATAACATTCGCTCCTGCAATTCCGAGAACTTTTGCAATTGCAGCTCCTATGCCCCCACCGCTACCAGTAACGAGTGCAGTTTTACCATTTAGATCAATTGTTAATGACATAGATTCCTACCTTTTATGAATTTTAGACAGTTTCCCGTGATTCACTCCACAAGACGGTGAGTGAGCGTTTCGATATGAGCCATTCATCGCCATTACGTACAAGTTCATCATCGTACGTTCCGCCGACGATGTACACCTCATGTTTTTCGTCACGTGGAAAGACATGAGTTGCACACATATAAGTGCTTGCAGTTGCAGTATTGCCCTCAATTGCTATTTCATAGTTACCTAGCAGATGCTGGGTTGAGGTGTATTGTGATAGTACCCCGCTACAAAACTCAGTTACAGCTGCAGGATTTTCGAGCGCTGGTGCACCACCGTATACAACTTCACAGCTGGGCGTAAAGCATGTTTCAAGTCGATCGTAGTCTTTCATGTCTATTGATCTTGCGTACCTATCGACTACATCAATAATTAATGTACGGTCTTTGATTTCTTTATCTGTAATCATCGTTGTTCTCCTGCAAATGATTCTGCGCCTAGGGTTTCTGGCCATATTTCAAATAGGTCGTCTATTTCGATATAAGGCTGTTCAAACTGTAAAACACGTTCTCGCACAGGCTCTCTAAACAAAGTAATTGTGTGCCCTCGAGCGCCGTATACCCTTCCGTTAGAGACGGCCCCTGCATCCGACGCTAACCATACAGCAATTGGAACGATGTTTTTTGGATCTCTGGCCGTGCCTGAGGCAGATTCACTAGGGGGCGGGTTATTCCGATCAACAGTGCGGCCCCGGTCAGTCATCCTTGTTGAAGCTCCAGGTGCGATCGCATTACAAGTAACACCGTATTTTGCAAGAGCTCTTGAATTTGATCTCATCAAACCGAGTTTACCGGCATGTGCAGCAGAATAGTTTGGTTGGCCAGGGCTACCTCGTAAGCCAGCATCAGAAGTGAAGTAAATAAGCCTTCCACTATTGTGTGTTTGGCGCCAATAAATTGATGCAAACTTTGTAATTGTGAAACATCCTTTTAGGTGGATCCGTACAACTTCGTCCCACTCTTCCTCTGTCATATTGAAAATCATCCGTTCCCGGAGAATTCCATGTGCGCAGACGACGATATCCAAGTGTCCCCACTCGTCTAAGGCTTTCTTTACGAGTGATTCAGCGTAATCCATCTCTGCTATATCACCTACAGAGGACAAGGCTGTACCGCCATTGTTAGTTATCTCTTCAACAATTTGATTCACTCTTGATGAATCAAGGCCAGCACGTCCTTCTACGTCGGATCCGGTGTCAGCTACAAGTACTTTTGCACCCTGTTCTGCATAAATTTTGCATATTTGGCTACCAATTCCACCGGCGCCGCCGGTTACAATTGCTGTTTTCCCTTCTAAGTATCCCATAAGACTCCTACGGTAAGACAAATTCCGGAGGCTCTAGACTTTCAGCAGCCAGAGTGGAAGGCATTATTTGAAATAATCGATCTAGATCCCAATATGGTTCAACAGAGTATAAAGTTTGATCTCTTTCAGGTTCTCGCCAAACTGAGATTTGATTTCCTGTTGCTCCGACTACACGTCCTGTAATATTTGCGCCTAGATCTGAAGCCAATAAAACAATTGCTGGAACAACATTTTTCGGGTCTTTTTCAGTTCCTTCAGCTGTTGTACTTGGTGCAGGTTCATCTTTGGATTCCCATGCACCAATACCCCGGTCTGTCATACGAGTCGATGCAACAGGTGAAATACAATTTGCTGTTACACCGTAGCGGTCTAAAGCATTTGCACAAGACAGCATCAAGCCGACTTTTCCTTGCTGAGCAGCTGAATAATTTGGTTGCCCTGCAGCGCCTCGAATTCCGGCAACTGAGGTGAAATAGATGATCCTTCCTCCGTTTCGTTCTTGACGCCAGTGTATCGAAGCAAATTTTGTTGGAGCGAAGCAACCTTTCAAGTGAGATTTAACTGATCCATCCCATTCCTCTTCTGTCATGTTGAAGATCATTCGCTCTCGAAGGATTCCATGTGCGCAGACAAGGATATCGAGTTTCCCCCAGTTCTCTAAAGCTGTGCGTACTAATCCTTCTGCATGATCCATGTCAGACACATCGCCAATACAGCCTATTGCCTCCCCTCCAGATTCATTGATTTCGTCAACAATGGTCTGAACTTTTGAAGGATCTTTTCCCATTCGTCCTTCAACATCAGCGCCGGTATCGGCGACAATTACCTTCGCTCCTTGTTCAGCAAAGATTCGGGATATTTTCGAACCCATACCGCCGGCCCCACCGGTTACTATCGCTGTTTTTCCTGACAGGTGTTGTTTCATTCGATGAAGACTAGGCGAATTTTTGCAACTCCGTCAACGGGTATTAGTTAAAAAGTGGTTATGCATTTTTAAATCTGTAGTAATCTGGATGAATGTTAAGGCAAGAACTTTTTGATCGAGTAGATATTTTACGAAAAGACTCACCAGCGGAACGCATACGAAATATGCGAGATCTTTTGGAAGAAGCAGGAGATGAAGCCCAAAAAATTAGACATTTGCCTGATTGGGCAGCTAAAGAAATGGTCAATGCAGGCCTTTACCGGTTTGCCCTCCCTACTGAATTGGCCGGCGAAGATCTCCTTGCTCGTGATCAAATCGAGGCAGTGGAGGCTGCTTCAGCAATCGATGGTTCAGTTGGTTGGTGCGTCCAAATTAATTCTGAAATTAATGCGTTGATGATAAGGCAGATGAATAAGGAATTAGCAGAGAAGATCTGTGGAGATTGGGATGTTCTTGTTTGTTCTGGACAAGGTACCCCGAACGGTCCTAATCCTGGTAGGGAGGCTTCTCTGGAGGGTAGTGATTGGAACATGACTTATCAGGGTTCTTTTGCGAGTGGATGTCATAGTGCGACGTGGACAATGATTTTCGATTCCAATCCGTGGGAAAAATCTCCAACAGGAGCCGCGGAAGCTTCTTGGATGGTGCCTAGAGATGATTTCGAGATTATTGATACCTGGGATATGGCTGGGCTAAGAGGATCTGGTAGCCATGATGTGCGTATACAGGCAAAGATACCTTTAGAGCACACTTTGCCGAAAGATGCACTGGCACCGACGGAGCTATGGGAAAATCCAACCTACCGCAATCCTTGTCATGCCTATTACAACAAGGCAGCAGTTGCGTTAGGTATCGCTCGAGGAACGATAGATGAGTTTGTAAAACTAGCAACCCATAAGACCCCTTGGGGTTCAGGCTCCACGCTAAAGGATCAACCAGAGGCATATATTCGGCTCGCTGAAAATGAAGCTAATTGGATGGCTGCACGTGCGTTTCTCATGGAAAGCCAAGAGGCTATAGAAAAAAGTCTGGGTCCTTTGAGTGAGGGTAAGAGCCTCCCGGAATGGGAGTTAACGCGTAAAGGATTCTTATCTGCAACGCATGCTGCCCAAGCATGCCGTTTGATTGTTGATACCATTCACAACCTTGCTGGGACAACGGGAAGTCGTATGAGCCATCCACTTGAACGCAAGTTGCGAGACGCACATCAGGCTGCATCACATGGTGCTATTAGCTGGCGCCACTATGGAAATTTCGGAAAAACCTTTTTGGGTGAGGATCCACCAGGACTTTACACCAAAATCACAAGAGCATAGCGAGCTAGCATGCGTTACATTTTTAATCTGAAGCTCAATGTATGGGTCGATCGGTGAGAATTATTTTCAGCTTTGCAATTCCTCTGTTTGTGATTGCATTGGACGTAATCACAAAATTGTTAATCACAGAATTTTTGAATCCTGGTGATGTTTGGCCTTCTAGTGATTGGCCTGTCCAAATAATATATGTGACCAATACAGGTGCAGCCTTCGGATTATTCCAAGGTGGAGGGGTATTCCTTATTTTTGCCAGTATTGTTGGGATCGTTCTCGTCGGATTTTACTTTTTGCGATCAGGACTTAAAAGTTCTCTCAGGATTGCATTAGGCCTTATCCTAGGAGGAGCATGTGGCAATCTTATTGACCGCGTAATTAAAGGTGAAGTCCCTGACTTTATTAAATTTCCTGAATGGCCAACCTTTAATGTCGCTGATTCTGCCATTACGATTGGTGTAGTACTACTTTTATGGGTGATTTATCACGAAACAAAGAGCCAAGTGGCAACAACAGAAGCACGTTAGTTTCGATAATTGTCGAAAGTGATGGGTGGAGGTTGGATACTATTCTTGCCAAAGCTTTTCCAAATCTTAGTCGGAATCAAATTCAAAGATCCATAGCGGACGGTGATGTTCGTGTTGATAATCAATCTGCTCGCAAATCACTTCGTCTCAAAATTGGCCAAGTTGTAACAATGGATCCCGTCAGAAAAAAAGTAGATGCTGATCCACCAGTTCTATTTAAAGAGCCCACAGTCATGTACGAAGATGATTTTGTCGTTGTTGTGAATAAACCCGCGGGTTTATTAGTGCATTCGGCGCCAGTTAACCCAGATGCCCCAACTGTCGTTAGTTGGTTCTTACGTTTTGATGAGGCTGTTTTTGAATCTTTTCCAGCTAATGATCCTAACCCGGGGATCGTACATCGACTTGATAAAGAAACTAGTGGCGTCTTGTTATTGGCTCGTTCATCAGAAATTCGTGATCAATTAGCCGAAGCTTTCCGTCCTGAGGCTGTTCCTCCTAATGCAGTGACAAAGGAATATGTTGCACTTTGTGATGGTAAACCAGATCAGGATCGAGCAGTCATAGAAGCCCCACTGGGACGTCTTCAGTCGGGAAATCGTCGTTTTGGTGTTGTTTCTAAAGGCCGTCATGCAGAGACTGAATATGAGACTGTTAAGGTTACAGACAAACATTCTTTGCTTCATGTTAAACCATATACAGGAAGAACCCATCAAATTCGTATTCATCTGGCCGCAATAGGAATTCCTGTTGTAGGAGACTCTCTTTACGGTACTAGTTCGGGTTCACGACACCTATTGCATTCATGGAGGCTTACCTTTCCTCATCCTGATGGTGGGCAACTTGAGGTAACCGCTCCGATACCTGATGATTTTCTTGATGCTGCACAGAAAATGGGGTTAGGATCTTCTGCTTCATTTTATACTAAACCTGATTCTTCTCGGGAAGAGGATAAGGTGTCACAGGATCTCAATGATTCGTTAGGGGATTTAGGTATTTCACAACGTTCGTTAAGTGCACTAGAAGCCTCTGGAATTAGTACACTAGGTCAGGTCATGAAAATTTCTGATGATGATCTTTTGGAGATCAAAGGCTTTGGTCCGAAATCTTTAGAGCAGTTAAGGGACGCGATTGTGGAAGATGACAAGCTTTTAGAGGAGTTGTCTGATCAATAAAATACGAACTCGATTCGCTCCGAGCCCCACAGGTGATCCGCACATTGGCTCATTACGTACAGCTTTATTTGCCTGGGCTTTTGCCCGTGCAAATAATGGCGAGTTTGTGCTTAGGATTGAAGATACAGACCAAACTCGTTTGGTCGAAGGTGCAGTAAGTCGTATTTATGATGCTTTGCGTTGGCTTGGGCTGGAATGGGATGAAGGGCCGGATATAGGGGGTTCTTATGGACCGTATGTTCAGTCAGAACGTCTAGAGAAATATGAGCGTATGGTGACAGCTCTCTTTGAACGCGGGCGTGCCTATTATTGTTTTTGTAGCCCTGAACGTCTGAAAGAATTGCGTGATTTTCAAACTAAAAATCATTTGCCACCAGGTTATGACGGTAAATGCAAAAGCCTCGAAATTTCAGAAGCTGTTGATAAAGCAAAAACGGAAGCGCATGTTGTACGTTTCAAGATGATTAATGATGGTGTGACAACGTTGAATGATCTTGTTCGAGGAGCAGTTATTTTTGAAAATCGGTTGCAAGATGATTTTGTTATTTTAAAATCTGATGGCTTTCCTACGTATCATTTAGCTTTGCTAACAGATGATTCGGAGATGCAGATTTCACATGTAATTCGAGGGGATGAGTGGCTTCCTAGTGCTCCCAAGCATGTGCAACTTTTTGAGGCAGTTGGGCTTTCAGTTCCGCACTTTGCTCATTTGCCAGTGTTAGTAGGTTCTGACCAAAAAAAATTAAGTAAAAGAACGGGTGGTGCTAGTGCTCTTGAGTACAAAGAGAAGGGGTATCTGCCTGATGCGATGATAAATTTCCTTGCTTTTTTGGGTTGGTCGCTTGATGACAAGACATCTATAATTTCCCAAGATGAGCTGGCTGCTCAATTTTCCCTAGATCGCGTAGTTCCCAATCCCGCACTTTTTGATTTAGAACGACTGGATTTTTTAAATGGGCATCATATTAGGGCAATGTCTCCTGAACGCTGGGAGTCAATTGTTGCTTCGGAATGTCCTGAAGCTATCTCTACAAAACTAATATCTTCTGTCGCACCTCTTCTCCAATCAAGAACAAACCGATTGGAAGAAATAGTGCCAAACATTAGATTCCTATCCGAAACCGATGTCCCTAGCTATGACCCTAAGTTACTTAGTGAAAAATTAGGTAATGATGAAAGTTTGGCTTTAAATGTTTTGGAATCTGTGATCGGTATTTTTTCGACAATTGGTTGGAATTCTGAAGAGATCGAATCTTCAATTCGCGGTTTGCAAGATGAGGAACAATTAGGTATTAAAATGCGTAAATTTATCGTTACTCTCTACGTTGCAATAATGGGAAAACCTCAAGGTATCCCATTATTTGATTCATTAGTTCTTTTAGGACGAGAAGAGAGTCTTCGTAGGTTACAGTTTGCAGCCGATCAGTTAAAAAAATGATTTTTTAACTGTTGCCAAAATTTAATCCGCATAATTATCCCCTCATCTACCAAACATATATTTTTATAATCTTGACCATTATGGACAGGGAGATGACAAAGACCATTTCAACCTAAACACACTATTGGCAAAAGTCTGACATAACTAGTCATATTCGTGGTTAAGAACCGAGATATGGTCAGGAAAATATTTTTTTTCTAGAGTTACACTTTTTGCCATGCTAGTCTTTTTTAGTCATTGGGGACTCGTCTAATGGTAGGACAGCAGGTTCTGGTCCTGTAAGTGGGGGTTCGAATCCTCCGTCCCCAGCATTACTTTTCGCGGAATGTGGCTAATATTTCGTCTAAATCATTGACTGATGAAATTGTTCTCATTGTAGTTAAGAAAACCCCGATGTTTTTCCCGGTCAGTTCCCATATCTCCTTTATTTTCGGTCCAATAGGGCTAGATGATTGAGGAAGATCAGTATATGTTCCATAAAAAGCAAAATAAGCTTGGTTTATTTTCCTTATATTGAATCCGTTCGCATTAAAAAACTCCTGAGTCTTTAACATCAATGATTCTGCTTCAGCGATGTTCCCTTTGTTCAGTAGTTCATCCACCTGTTTTCTGAGATTTCGAAATTCATCTGAGATATTAATTGTTGCAACTTTTTCTTTTTTTACACCTGTTCTCCCATCCATATTTTTGGGGAAAGCTAAGGGGTTTTTTCTTTCTATGAGATCTGCAATAGCACGTCCCGCGATATTTGCTGTTGTCTCATTTATTTCTCGTAATCGTTGACTGTCCCAATATTTTTGGCCTAAGGGGTGAAATGCCAAATAATGATGTATCCACTCATGCGCGGCCGTTTCAAGGACTGTCGAATATGTACGAAGATTTAACACTGAACTAGGGTAAGTTGCTAAACCACCTATTTGAACAACTAAGGAAGCTGTCTCATCAGAATCTGTTTCAGTCTCAATCGAAATGATTGTTTCCTCTGACAGCCCTGGTTTGAGTAGAGTGTCACCCTTACGGGTGATTTTATTTCTATCAGAGCGAACTAATACCAATGGCGGTGTTTCTAGCTCAATTGCAACTGGAGGCCAAACGACACTCGTATTTTTTAGGAGGGGAAACTGAGTCGTTAACTGTACTTCTTTTATGGCGTTGTGAATGAGGACTTGAAGAAAAATTTCTACAGAATCCTCGAGTTTTTTACGTTCGTCTTCTAAGTTTTTAAGTATCAGTTCCTCAGGTAAAGGTTTTGCCATTTCTGTTCTTAGAAGACTAGTTAGTCTGAAGTACTCTAGTACTGCTATGCGATTCTCATTTATAGACGAATTGCTTTTCCTAATATTCGAGATTAATGCATTAGGCAGGTGCTTAATTTCCCAAGACCATAATTCATATTTATTTTTTTCGAGTTTTGAATCCGTTAGTGAAGTGACAAGTACTGACATTAAAGGTAAGGCGAAAAATAAGAGGGCAACTAATCCAAAGAGTGACCATTTCGGTTTCCATTGTTGCAGTTCAGTTTTTTGGTTCATCGTGGTTGTTGCGTTCTAGCAGTTTTTATTGACATACAATAGTTGCGACATGAGCAATTTGGAAAGGCCTTGTGCTCCGTATAACCTCGCCACTCTAGGAGCTAGGGTGATAGCTGTTTTTGTGGATCTGCTTTGTCTAATTTTGATATTACTCCTATGTCTCGCTTTAGGGGTTGCTATACCTTTAACTTCCCCAGGATTACCTTTTTTTATATTTTGGATTTTTGTGTTTCTCAGTATTCCACTAGCAGGTCTTTATTTTTTACTCTGTTTTTATTTCTTTGGAAAAACTCTTGGTTGTGCAACGGTATCTATAAAAATTGTTCGTTCAGATGGGTCTGAGCTTGGTTTTTCTGGAGGATTTTTACGAGCATTTTCTTTAGGTATCTATATGTTGGGATTTCCAATAGGGTTCTCTTTTCTTTGGGTCTTCGATAGCATGCTATTAGCCTGTTTCGTAGTTTTACTTGTGAGTATGGGGATTGGCTTTGCAAGCGTGTTGTTTATGTGTATTGATCGGCAACATCGTGCTTTTCATGATCGAATGGCAGGTACATTAGTAGTGGAGAATTTTTAAATGGTTAGCTTTCGCCGTCCACCATTCTCCCCAGAGCGAGAAGTTACGAGAGCGCACTTACGGACTAGAGCTGAACGTGCTACAGGTGGTACTGGTGTTTTTGTTCTGGGAGCTTTTTTTTCAGTAGCTTTATCTTTGTGTGTTTTGTTATTCAGTTTTAGTCAAGTTACGGAACCAGATCGTGTAAAGAATTATATTGGTTTCGGGATCGCTGCATTGACCGAAATAGATCAACATTTATTCAATGAGTTACCAGATTTAAAAGAAGTTGTTCAGGGAAGTGAAGATATGGTTTTTCTTCTTCCTAATTTCCCTTTAGATATTTCTCTTTCCCGAAATGAAATCCTTATCTCTTCAAGAGATGAGATGCGTGATTTAGTACTTACTCGTTCCAGTGATCTGGTTTATGAAGAAGGGTTGGCTTCATTTGATCGCACTGGACAGCAAGATTTCGGATATTTTTCTTTGGCTTTTGTTATTGAACAAATTTTAGCAATGGGTGGCAAACAAAGCCATTCTTTAAGTTTTTGGTTTTCATTGGTTGCTTTTGTTTTTGTTGTATTAGCGGGAGCAGGGGTAATTGTTTCGTCTCGGAGTTACTATCGATTTCAAAACCTTGGTATTGCAGCATTATTTAGTTCTATTCCAACGTTAATCGTCCTAGGGTTAATAACTTTCTTCGTGCGGAGCTTTGTTGGTAATGACCTTTTTGCTCAAGATATGCTTGCGATTTTTGAGAACATTGTCGGGATTTTCCAGCGCAATTTTTTGATTACTGCAGTGTTTGGATGTTGTTCTTTGTTGTTGAGCTGGATCTTTGTAACGATTATTAAATTAACGACTTTGAGAAGGGCTAAAGCGAATCAATAGAGTCATATTCTTTTTTCTTGGGACATTTTTTTTGCAGTGGACATTTGTGGCAATGAGGCCTTTGTGCAAAACAAATTCTACGACCATGTTTAATCATTAACATGTGGAATTGGTAGTACAGGTCTGAAGGGACTAAGTTCTCGAGTAGAATGTGTACTTTTTCCAATTTGGTTTTTTCTGGTATTAAGCCAAGTCTTTTAGATACTCTGTCGACATGTGTGTCTACTGGTAATGCCGGTCGGTTTAAAGCGAATAAAAGTACACAAGCCGCTGTTTTAGGTCCGACGCCTGGTAAATCAAGAAGCCAATTACGAGCTTCTTCTAAGGGTTTTGTATTAAGTTCGGCGAGATCCCAAGTACCGTTTGTGTAGGTATGAACTTCTTTTAAGATCGCTTTAATACGTGGTGCCTTTTGCTTTGCTAACCCTCCCACTTGTATTACTTGTTCAATTTTCTTTGTTGGTGCAGTAGCCAGACTGTCCCAATCTTTGAAGTTTCGTAAGAGTTGAATAAAAGCTCGTCCGCTATTTTTATCAGAGGTATTTTGTGAAAGAACAGTCATAATTAATTCTGAAAGTGCGTCACCATGTGGCTGTATTTGTGGCATGCCATATAGCTCACTTAAAGTATCGATTATTGTATTCACATTTTTCAATTTTACAGGCC
Organism: Tepidiformaceae bacterium; assembly: GCA_045562595.1. Classification (GTDB taxonomy): domain Bacteria; phylum Chloroflexota; class Dehalococcoidia; order Tepidiformales; family Tepidiformaceae; genus JAKUNN01. The sequence continues at coordinate 79,542 of JBJKVN010000006.1, read as the reverse complement.
TTATTTAGTTTAAGATTTCATTATGACACGTGAACAGGTACGCCTGACTACTTTAACTGATTGTGGTGGCTGAGCTTCGAAAATGGGACCTGAATCCCTGGCGCAGGTGCTGTCGCCACTGAATGCTCTTTTTTCTACAGTTGATCAGACAGATCTATTGATCGGTATTGATCAACCGGATGATGCTGCTGTTTATCAAGTTGATGAAAAAACTGCAATTATCGCGACACTGGATTTTTTTGCTCCTGTTGTTGATGATCCTTGGACGTATGGTGCAATTGCTGCTGCCAATGCAATGTCGGATGTGTATGCCATGGGTGGGGAGGTTGTTCTTGCTTTGAACATTGCTGGCTTTCCCGAAGATCTTGAAGCTGATGTAGTGTCGACTATATTCAGAGGTGCTGCCGAAAAAGTTTTAGAGGCAGGTGGTGTGATTGCTGGTGGTCATACAGTTTGGGATGAAGAGCCCAAATTTGGACTTTCAGTTTTAGGGAAGGTTGATCCCCATAAAATGTTCTTGAAGTCACTAGTTAAGCCTAACGATTACCTATATATAACTAAGCCACTGGGGACAGGATTGATTCTAACCGCAGCAAGAAATTCAACGACGAAGGTAATGGGACAAGAGGAGGCGGTTGAATCTATGTTGATGCTTAACCGACATGCGTCGCATTTAGTTTCAAAAATTGGTGCAAGTGCAGCCACAGATATCACAGGTTTTGGTCTGCTTGGACATCTTTGGGAAATGCTTTCTTCTTCGGGATGTCGTGCCGTAATCAATTCTGCATCAATTCCATTGTTAGCGGGAGCCTATGAAGCAGCAAAAACAGGTGTAAGTACTGGGGAGCTGCTCGTAATCGTAAATGGTTAGAAGAGCATTTAACGTTTGCATCTTCAGTTTCGTTAGAATTGCAAGAGATTTGTTTTGATCCTCAAACTTCCGGAGGCTTAATAATTGCTGTTCCAGAAGAGAAGGTCGTTGACTTTGAACAAATTTGTACAGAAGACGGTCAAGATTATTTTTTAATTGGTAGTGCCCAAAAGGGAGACCCTCACCTTCAGATAGCGTAATCTAGAGTTGTCTGAGAGGGAGACGTACGTGGTAACAACTTCGGAGCAGTTTGAAACCGTTATAGGGTTAGAAGTACACGTCCAATTAATAACTAACAGTAAAATGTTCTGTTCCTGTAGTGCTGACTATTCTGGTGCTGAGCCAAATACTCATGTTTGCCCTGTGTGCCTAGGTTTACCAGGGGTGTTGCCTGTTATTAATGAAGAAGCGATACGACTTATTGTTGCCATAGGTCTTTCTCTAAACTGTAAGGTTTCAGATTTTAGCAAGTTCGATCGCAAAAATTATTTATATCCAGATTTGATGAAGGGCTATCAAGTAAGTCAGTTTGATTTACCAATTTGTGAAAATGGTTGGCAGGACCTAGAGATCGATGAGAATTTATTTCGCTGTGGAATCACTAGAGTTCATATGGAAGAAGATACCGCACGTTTATTGCATCGCAAGGATGCAGGGGGTAGCTACAGTTTAGTAGACATCAATCGTTCAGGCGTACCTTTGGTTGAAATAGTAAGTGAGCCTGACATGCGTTCACCGGAACAAGCTCGTGCCTATCTCATTAGTCTTCGTCAGTTACTTCGTATGATCGGGGCAAGCAACGCTAATATGGAAGAGGGGAATTTTAGATGTGATGCAAACATTAGCCTTCGCCCATTTGGTGAAACTGAGCTTGGCACAAAGGTGGAAATTAAGAATATGAACTCTTTCCGCTCTGTTTATGATGCTTTGTGTTTTGAACAGGTAAGGCAAGCAAAGGCTTTAATTACGGGCGAAAATATAGTTCAGGAAACGCGTGGTTGGAATCAAGAAAAGGGAATCACTGTTAGTCAACGAGTTAAGGAAGAGGCCAATGATTACCGATATTTTCCGGAGCCTGATTTACCCCCTTTGACATTAAGTGATGATTTCGTTGAAAACATTCGTAGTGAAATACCTGAACTGCCTTCTGCCAAGAAACAACGTTTTCTTTCTCTTGGTCTTAATGAGTTTGAGGCTGGAACACTAAGTGAAGATCGATCACGCGCCAACTATTTTGATAATCTGGTCGAATCACTGGAAGGGAAATCTGAACGTGCTCCCAAATTAGCAGCAAATTGGATGCTTGGTGAAGTAGCTCGTTGGGATAATGAGCATGTAGGTAAGGATCTAAGTGAATTCCCAATCAGGGCTGATTCTTTGGCAGAACTAATAGTACTTACTGAAGAAGGAGTTATTACAAATGCTGTGGCTAAACAAGTATTTGAGAAGATGCTTAGTGATGGCCTTAGTGCAAAGCAAATTGTTGAGCAAGATGGCCTTGCTCAACTGGGTGAAGAAGCTGGGGACGAATTGGTGGCCATTGTACGCTCAGTTATTAACGATAATGATAAAGCACTAGCTGATTATCTTGCCGGAAAATCTTCCGCTTTAAAGTTTTTATTGGGACAAGTCATGCGACAGACAAAGGGCCGTGCCGATCATGCGGTAGTTCAATCTCTATTAGAAGCCGAACTAGAAGCTTTGGAGTAGCTAGATGCCTGACAGGTTCCGAAACCATAGTATTTTTAACTGGCTACAGCCCGGAATGCATATTAAGCGTTGGCTGTTCCTACTTGTTTTTGGTATGGCCTTTTTGGCTTTGGGGGCATCTTATCTTCTTCGTGAAGTTTATTTAAATTTCACTTTTCATGAAGTGTTCTACTACATAACTTTGCAGATGATCCCTCAATGGGTACGCGGAATTATTTTCTTATTTGTGTCTCTAAGTATTATTGGAATTGCTGTTTGGAAACTTAATACGTCGCTGTTATATGCTTTTATTAGGCCTGGGCGTGGGCCAAGTGTCGTTCAATCCATATACAACAAACGTGTTTTGGACCGAGGCCCTCGTATCGCTGCATTGGGTGGAGGAACGGGATTATCAATACTCCTTCGAGGTTTAAAAGCTCATACATCTAATCTCACCGCTATCGTGACAGTGGCTGATGATGGTGGGTCTACGGGGAGGCTGCGAGATGAGTTCGGTGTTTTGGCACCTGGCGATATTAGGCAATGTGTAGCTGCACTCGCTGAGGCAGAGCCATTGATGTCACGTCTTTTCCAGTATCGTTTCGATTCAGGCAGTGGTTTAGAAGGTCACTCTTTCGGCAATCTTTTTCTGGTTGCCATGGCACGTGTGACAGGTAATTTTGAAGAGGCTGTTCATGAAACTAGTCGTGTTTTAAATGTGCGCGGGACAATTTTGCCCTCGACTTTGCAGGACATTACATTATCAGCACGAACTCACGATGGAGTTTTAGTTAAAGGAGAACACAATATTTCAGAAAATGGGACTGGAGTCCGGGATTTATATTTGAATCCTCCCGATGCTGAAGCTCACCCCGATGCAATTCGTGCAATTATGGATTCGGAGTTGGTTGTTATCGGCCCAGGTAGCCTATACACGAGTGTTTTACCAAATTTGCTTGTACCTGATATTCAAAGAGCTTTACGCACTACGGAAGCGCGTATTGTGTTTGTTACCAATGTTGCTACCGAGGAGGGTGAGACGGATGACTTTTCAGCTGACGATCATGTGCAGGCTATAGAAGCTTATATTGGTGTGGGAGTGATTGATGCTGTTGTTGCGAATAGTAATGTCGGAGAGGGGCTTCCTGAAGGAGTGAACTCCATGCCGGTTGTGCTTGAAGACGCAGAAAATTCGATTTATGAAAACATGAGACTTTGTGAGGCCGATGTTATAGCACTTGAAAATCGATATTGTCATGATCCTAGTAAACTCGCAGCTGCAATCGTAGACCTATATAATGCTTTTCAGCGTGTCCCTGCTTTTGTCCGTAATGGTAGGCGGGGGGAAGCGCCAAATTTAGCGACACCAACAAAATAGGTACCATGCTTAACGCAATTCAAATTATCGTTTCAGTTTTATTAGTAACTGCTGTTTTATTACAAGTGAAAGGATCTGGTTTCGGCGCGGCACTCGGAGGCATGTCTGAAAGCTCTGGTTATCGTACGAAGCGAGGACTTGAAAAAACTTTATTTCAGGCGACGATTATTCTCGTTATTATTTTTATTTTCGTTTCCTTTTTGAGTGTTGAATCGCAGCGCTAAAATATGAATTTTGCGTCCAGTAAATTTAGGCGCGCTGTTTTCCTTTTGACTTTTATAGGGGTAGTCCTCCTTTTGGGAGCTGCATGTACTAGGGATGAGGCACTTAATTCCAATTTAGAAAATGAAGATGGAAGTCAACATGAAGATCATTACGTGGAAGGAGTATTGGGTAATTGGGGAAGATTAAATCCTCTTTTCGTTGATGCCAATCCTGTTGATAGTGACATCGCGCGGCTCGTTTTTGCGGGCTTGGTTCGTATTGCATCTGATGGTTCTGTTGTTTCTGATATGGCATATATGCCAGACGTAGATGAATCTAATACATCTTATACATTTACCCTGAAAAAAGATCTTAAGTGGCATGACGGAACACCCGTTACTTCGCGTGATGTTTTTTTTACGATTAATCAAATAACTGGGCCTGATTTCAGGGGTTCAGAACAAGCTAGTCTTTTTTGGCGAAACTTAGAAGTTGAAGTGCCTGATGCAAGGACTATCATTTTTAAGCTTAAAGCCCCTTTTTCCCCTTTCTTAGCTCGTTTTGCAACGATCGGAATTTTGCCAGAACATCTCTTAAGGGGTCTTTCGGGAGAAGATCTTTTTAATGCTCCATTTAATGCTTTTCCAATCGGAAGCGGTCCTTATCGAATTAATAAAGTTACTTCATCATCAGTGCATTTTTTAGCTTGGGAAGATTACCACTTTGGTGAACCTGAAATGGAGAAATTTCAAATACGGTTTTATAAGGATTTATCAACAGCCCTATTAGATATTGAGGCTAAATCAATACAGTCACTCTATTTAAGAGACTTTCTTTCTTTGGAGGATTATGAAAAAGTTGTACGTCTTAAGGGTAGTGCTCTTTATGATGTGCAGCGGTCTGGAGCCTTGGTCCTTTCGCTTAATATAGACAAAATCGGGTATTTTGATGATTACCGTGTTCGGAAGGCGTTTTCTCTTGTTTTGGATCGTGCGCGTATTGCAGAGACCGTTTTTTTCGGTCGATTTAACCCATCTGCCTCTTTTGTAGTACCCGATTCATGGGCCTATGTCTCTGAGGAAGATGTTGTTGCTTCTGAAATTGGTGTTACATCTTCTTATCAGCAGAACTTGAAATTGGCTAATGAACTCTTAAGTGATGCAGGGTGGCGGGAACATCCAACCACAGGTATACGAATTAATGATGAAAATGAAGAATTTAATTTTATTATCCGTACAGATCACGATCCGGCGCATAGTAAACTCGCTTTAGAAATTGCAAAGCACTTGGAGCTATTAGGCGTGCGTACTTCTGTTGCGACGACTCCATTTTCCGTTCTTTTACGAGATTTTTTATTGCCGGGTAATTATGATGCTGCGTTAATCGTAATTGATCCGGGAGCTGATCCCGACCCCTACTTTTTCTTACATAGCAGCCAGACCCTTTTTTCTGGTTTCAATGTATCTAATTTCACTAGTCTTTCTGTGGATAAGCTCATTGAGAGGGGGCGCGGATATTTGGAAACAGATGTACGTTCCGATGTCTATAGGCAGCTACAAGAATTATGGCGCAAGGAAATACCTTCGATTGTTCTTGGCTATCCTACGGATACATATATACGCCCTGTAGGTTCGCCTGATTTGGATCGTAGAATAGTTTTTTCTTCTGCAGATCGTTTTTTTGATATACACCTATGGCCTCAATAAAATTGCGAATTTCCCTAATGACTGATTTTGGTACAACCGTACGAGGTACTGAAATTGATGGGGACGTATTTGTGAAAATTGAAGATTGTATAATTACTAAACAGGTTAATGCTTTTCATGAAAGGGATCTATTGGATCCGGTTTGGTATGTTCATTCCAGTGGATATATGGGTATTACAATGAATAGTGGAAATGTTGCAGATTTTTCGAGCGTTAATTATGGAGATAAAGTTAGACTTTTAAGAAAGAGGAAATAACGAAATGTCAGTTGCATTTCCCATGAGAATAACGTTCATGGGTTCACCGAATTTTGCTATTCCTGCCTTACGTGCATTGCAGTCTGAAGGTCATAAGGTAACACTTGTCGTTACGCAGCCCGATCGTCCAGCGGGCCGGGGTAGAAAGCTGCAAATGTCACCGGTAAAAATTGAGGCGAATGCCTTGAATATTCCTGTTTTTCAACCTGAATCATTTAAAAGTTCGGATAATGTACAAACCCTGGTGGAAGCATCACCAGATCTAATAGTTGTAGCAGCGTATGGGATTATTTTGCCAAAAAAGGTCCTTGAAATCCCCACTCTTGGTACATTAAATATCCACCCATCGCTTCTTCCTCGTTGGCGAGGTCCTTCACCAATCCAGAGTGCTATTCTTGCTGGTGATGGTAGTACAGGTATTTCGATTATTTTTTTGAATGAAGAAATGGATGCTGGACCGATTCTTTCGCAACAGGAAGTGGAAATTTCCCCATCGGAGACCACCGGTGAACTTGAAGAGAGGCTTGCAGAGATAGGAGCGTTAGCATTAACAAAATGTGTGGACGAATTTAAAAACGGCATTCCTATTGCTGATCCGCAAGACGAGGAGAAAGTGACATTTTGCCAACTCATATCTAAGCAAGCTGGTCATTTGCGCAGTGATATGACGGTTATTCAAGCCGATAGAGCGGTCCGAGCATATTCTCCGTCGCCAGGTGCGTTTGTGAATTATAGAGGTTCAAAGTTGGTTATCAGGCGAGCGTCTAGTGTTTCTGACGAGATGGATGTCCCTCGGGGAGTACTTTTAAGATATGGTAATTTCCCTGCAATTAGTTTTGATGGTGGGATTTTAATACTAGAGGAGCTACAACGCAGTGGACGGGCTCGCGTCAATGGTACCGACTTTTTAAATGGTGAGCGTGGAGTTTTGCATGAGATTGGTTTTGCCAATTAAGAGTTCTCTATGATTGACAAGTCATGATTACTCATTAATGTTGCTAGTGGAGAGTTTATGGCTGGTGAAGTTGGTGGTCGTTGGATATCGTCTGGTTCTGCGAGTGATTTGTTAGGTGTGAGTGAATCCACGATACGAAGACTGGCTGATGGTGGAGAAATAAAGTCGTATAGAACGGGTGGCGGACACCGTAGGTTGTTAAGATCAGATGTCGAAGAGTTTTTACGCAATGGGCCTCAAAGTTCACCTCGAGATATTGATCAATTTAGTGAAATTACGCTCGAACATGTAAAAAGTCGGCTACATCGAGTGGGCCCTAATCCAGCTATGACAGCAACTGCTGATTTAGAAGAACCTCTGAGAGTGTCATTGCGGTTTCTTGGTCGTCAATTAGTTGATTTATTTGCTCGTTATATTGCGTCATCCTCGCGTGGGGAAAGATTTTTTGACGATGCTCGTGGTGTTGGTCGTGAGTATGGTAGGACCCTCGTTAAAGGAGGTATTAGTTTAACTGTAGCCGTCACAATTTTTAATCATTTGAGACATTCATTTGAGGAAACAGCTGTCCATCTTGCGAATGAGTCAAGTTTAAATTCTGGGGAAGCGGTTGAAGTGATTGAGGATATTTCGCGCTTGGCAGATGCAGTTTTGGAGGGGATGGCACTTGTTTATGAATCTTCATTCACAACTGATGTAATGTCCTAAAAATGTCTTTTCTTGAACGCCTCAGATCCAGTGCTATAAATGCTTCCGATGTTGCCCGTCGGCAGACAAGTCGTGTAATGCTTGAATTACAAGCTAGTCGTGTTGAAAGTGATATTCGTAAACAAAAAACTAAAATTGGTGAAGCACTTTATCCACTCCTGGTTAGAAATGAATTAGAGACGGAGAACTCTACGGTTACTAGGGCGTTAAAAAGAATTGAAGTTTTGCTTGAACAATTATCTGAGATTGAGAGCGAAATTGAGGATCTTATTAAGAGGGAGAATTAACAGCTATGTATGAGTGTCTGCGTTAAAAAGTTATGCCGAACGTAAGTCGCCCGAGCTTAGAGATTGAAAAAAGTATCTGGAGTTCAGGGGTAAAGGTTGTAGCAGGTATTGATGAAGTAGGGGTTGGATCATTAGCCGGGCCCGTTACTGCAGCTGCGGTTGCCTTAACTCCCAATGAAAAATATAACTGGTTTGCGAATGTAAATGATTCAAAAAAACTGTCTCCAGCTCGACGGAGTTTGCTCTCTAAAGAAATTTCGGAATCTGCAATTTTTTCTATAGGCTGGTCGTCTAGCGAGGAAGTTGATTTACTTGGAATTAGTGAGGCCCGTCGCAAAGCCTGTTTGCGTGCGCTTACCGATCTTAGTGTTTTTCCAGAAGGCGTTATTTCTGATGCGTTAGAGCTTCCTTGGCCGAATGTTATTTCTGTTGTACGAGCAGATTCAAAAAGTATTTCTGTTGCTGCTGCATCGATTATTGCAAAGGTCGCTCGTGATGCCTGGATGGTTGAAATTTGTGGTCGTTTACCAGGTTATGGATTTTGTAAGAACAAAGGATATTTGACTGCCCGCCATAAAGATGCCCTGATTCATCGGGGACCTTCTAAAATCCATCGCCTCTCTTGGTCTCCAATTTCGACTTCATCCCCTTGATTTTGATGCGTTGAACGTTCTTCGTGCTAATATTTTGCTATGCCTATATACGAATTTAAGTGTGGTGATTGCAACAAAGTCACTAACTTTTTTACACGGAAGATTGATTTAGATGTCACTCCTAACTGTGAAAATTGTGGCAGCGCTAATTTAACGCGTTTGGTTTCCAGTTTTGGTCGTGCATATACCCGTGCGGATATTCTTGATATGTACGGAGATGCGTCAAATGCGAGTGATCCAGATGCTATACGTGATCCTCGTCAAATTGGCTCTTGGGTAGAGAAACGTTTTGATGAATATGGGGTGGATTTACCTGATAGTGCACGGGAGATGATTGATGCTGCGCGGGATGGTGAAATGCCAGGTCCTGTGAAAGATCTCTAGTTTGGCGTTGCCCCAAACTCAAATCAGCGATACATTGCCGGCGGCCCATCTGAACGCTAGGCGTATATCAGGTGTGCGTATGATATTTAAGAGCGGTGCTTTTTAGGAGCAGTATTATGGAAGTTTTAATTTTTGCTATCGTTGCTGGCGTAATTGCTTTGGCCTTTGCAGGATTGCGTGTTGTTGCGGTTCTTCGAGAAGATGAAGGTGACGAGACTATGCGCGGTATAGCTCGTTCTATTCAGCTTGGAGCTGCGGCATTTCTTAAGCGTGAGTACATAGTACTTTCAGGCTTTGTCGCAGTTGTATTTGTCATAATTCTACTCTTTATAGATTTAGATATTTTAGATAAGAATCCATTACGTGGATTTGATAGTAATGCTCCTGCAACTGCAATTTCTTATTTGATTGGGGCTATTCTCTCGGCTGTTGCAGGGTATCTTGGTATGACTGTTGCGGTTCGTGCCAATGTTCGTACTGCAGCGAAAGCACGCGAAGGCTTAAATGGAGCGCTTCGAGTTGCTTTTAATTCAGGAACAGTGATGGGTATGACTGTCGTAGGGCTCGGCATTCTTGGTTTAGCTCTCTTGTACCTGATTTGGCAAAATCCGATTCCTTTGGCTGGTTTTGCTTTTGGTGCATCGTCAATAGCACTTTTTGCTCGTGTTGGTGGTGGTATTTATACCAAGGCAGCTGATGTTGGGGCAGATCTGGTTGGCAAAGTAGAGGCTGGGATTCCTGAGGATGATCCGCGTAACCCCGCGACTATTGCTGATAATGTTGGAGATAATGTCGGAGATGTTGCTGGGATGGGGGCTGATCTTTTTGAGTCTTATGTGGGTTCCGTTGTCGCCACGATGTCGCTTGCTGCTATAGCAATTGTTGGTGCTACTGGTATTGGTGCAGGTTTCGGTGCATCTGACATTTTTCAAACCGGAGCAGATAATTTTAAGGGAGCTGCTGTTGTCTTGCCGCTTCTTGTTGCTGCTATAGGAATTATTTCTGCAATCGTAGCTTCCTTTTTCGTTCGTACTGGTGAAGACTCAAGCCAAGGTCGCTTGCTTTGGGCACTGCGTGCAGGAGTTTATGGGGCCTCTATTTTGGTACTTATAGGTGCTGCAATCGCTATTGCGGTGATGGGATTAAAGTGGGATTTATTCTGGGCAATTCTGATAGGCCTTACGGCTGGACAACTCATTGGTACAGTGACAGAAGGTTTTACGTCTACAGAAGGTTTTGCGATTGGACGTTTCCGTTATAGCCCAACTGTTAATTTAGCAAAACAGTCTGAGACTGGGGCAGGGCCAGTGTTAATCGGTGGCCTAAGTTTAGGTATGCTGTCCACAGCTATACCACTTGTCACTATTGTTGTTGCTATTGCTCTTGCCAATGAAGTTGCTGGTTTCTATGGTATTGCGCTCGCAGCTGTAGGTATGCTGGCTCCTTTAGGAGTGACTCTAGCGACCGATGCTTATGGGCCAGTTGCAGACAATGCGGGGGGAATTGCTGAGCAAGCATCTTTACCACCCGAGGTCCGAACTCGTACTGATGCATTAGATCAACTTGGGAATACTACTGCAGCTACAGGAAAAGGTTTTGCGATTGGTTCGGCAGCTCTTACAGCGCTCGCTCTTTTAGCAACTTATGCTTTTGTTACGAATATTACTACTCTCGATCTGTTGAACTGGGAAGTTATGATTGGCGTATTAATTGGTGCGTTGATGCCATTTGTATTTGCTGCCCTTTCAATGGGTGCTGTTGGTAGAGCAGCACAAGCGATGGTGGAAGAAGTCCGTCGTCAGTTCCGGGAAAAACCTGGAATTATGGACGGCACCGAAGAACCTGATCATGAAAGAGCTGTGAGTATTTCAACTGATGGTGCACTTCGGGAGATGGTTGTGCCCGGTCTACTTGCAGTGGTTGTTCCAATTATAGTCGGGGCAGTTATTAGTGCTGAGAGCCTTGGTGGCCTTCTTGTTGGTTCTATTGCTGCTGGTGCTATGTTAGCAATTATGATGGCAAATGCTGGCGGTGCGTGGGATAACGCAAAGAAATATGTTGAAGAGGGTCATTTTGGTGGTAAAGGATCTGAAGCTCATAAAGCCGCAGTTGTTGGTGATACAGTTGGCGATCCTTTCAAGGACACTTCTGGTCCTAGTCTGAACATTCTTCTAAAATTAATGGCGATTGTTGCTGTTGTTTTTGGGCCACTCTTTGTCTAGATTTAGGGTTTGACAAAATAAATTTGGCTTGATATCGTTCTATTGCTCCTTTATGGAGTTGCGCTTGGTGCTTTACGTACCACCTGCAGAATGTGTGTGAACACATCGGGGAACCCAATAATGGGGTGAATAGGGCTTAATGCCCTTAGGGCAACCTTCCGCCCGAATCCGACAGCTAACCTCGTATGCAGACGGAAGGCCTGGTGAGCAGGAAGCTCGCTTAGAGGTCTCGTCCTCCTTTGAAAAATGGAGTTTTTTTATTATGCCTGCTTTGCAAGAAGCGCCACCGGCAAACTGCCCTAAGTGCAGCGGTGCAATCGTTATCGAAAGAGATTGGCACGGAACTTATGGAAGTTGCATTATGTGTGGTTATGTACATGAAGTTTTAACTCGGCCGCCAGTTGATCTGGCAGCTGAAGAAGCGGCTATGCCTGTTCGGCAGCGTCGTCGTCAGCCGTCTCACGGTAAGTTGCGGCTATAGAGTTTTTCTTAATTTTTTGTGAGAAAGTTCGCTTTCCCTTTTTTTAAAAGGTGATTATTTACTGTAACAGTAGTAAGTAATCACCCTAATGCGAGTGGCCCCTAACCACAGGGGCTTTCCGCTTTCAGGAAGGAGTTTTCTAATGACTTATGTGCGTATGTCAATCGCTAGTCCAAGTGCAGGGAAAGCCGTAGAGGCTGTCCAGCTTATGCACGCAATCAATAATCAGATCTCAGATACTAACGAGTGCATAAATACTTTTGTGATACAGCCGCAAGATGAGGCTGGAGAAATTATACGAGTTGCTGTGTTCAGGGATTATGATTTGTCTGAGAACGAAAAGTATGTTGAGTCGATGGACTTGTTTTCTAACGAGATGAATCGTTGCTTTGCGAAGAATCAGGAAGAAAAGGCATTTTTTAGCTAGTTGTGGTGTTTTTAACAGCTTTGGTCAGCGGTTAAAGAACGTAGGGTGAGATTGATCAATCCAGCAAGAAGCTAATCTCTCTTGGAAAGAAAATCCAATATCAAGTGGAAATTCCTGGAGATATGGCCATTGCAAAGATATAACTCTTTCACTAACAAAATTTGATGCTAGATGTAATTGCAGTAATTCGCGCTGTACATCAAAACCAATTTCGCGGCGCTCTATTTGATCAGTAGTTACTCTTTGTTTTTCAATTAATCTATCAATTTTTTCATCACGTAAGGCAAAACTGTTTGCCGTACCAGTACTGTGGTAATAGGGATATAGCCAGTCATCTAACTCTGTCCATCCATTATCAAATGTAACGAACCAAGGAGCTTCACCAGAAAATAATCTTTGGTATAGGTCTTGTTGTGTCACTGCAGAAACTTTAACTGGTATGCCTAAGCTTTCATCTAATTGGGTTTGAATAATAGTTCCTAAGCTGAAGGTTTTTTCTAGTTCTTCAGTAATCAATAATTCCAAAGGCCCAAGGGAACCAATTGTCTGCTCGGTTTCATTTAAGTATGAGTTTAATAAGTTGTTTGCTTCATTAATGTCTGCTTGCCGGCCTCCTGTTCCTGGCCTGTGTCCTGCTATGTTTTGTAACTCCACTTGAGGAAGTGACCACCGTTCCACGGATGAACTTATCCAAGGATTTAATGTAGCTGAGCCTGCGAACATTGACTGAGACATTTCCCAGCGGTTTAAGGCAATTGATATTGCTCCTCTTAGTCTCTTGTCGTTATACGGCTCCTTTGTTGAAAAAAATCTCATTCCATAGAATTGGGCTAAACCTTGTGCTGTTTCATGTAATTCAGGTATAGCTTCTCTGAGTTGCTGGGCTTGACGTAGCCCTAGAAGAGCTACGTCAAGTGTTTTTGTACGGAAGCTAGCTTCTATGTCATCTAGGCTGAGCGGTTGCCTTGTAATAACCCCATTTAAGAATGGTCCATTTGTGCCATGCCAATATGGTGCTTTTGAAACACTTGCGAAATCTTTTTCCTTCCACTCAACCCATTGAAAAGGACCGGACCCAACTTGATTATTACTTCGGAAATTATGATATCGAACTTCTGGTGCGACTATTAAGGAGGAAGTATCGGCAAAACGTTCGAGCATCCCCACATGTGCTTCTTTAAGGCGGATCTTTAACGTTTGTTCATCTGGAGTTTCAATTGTGTCGATCAGAGACCAATGTGATTGGCGGATATAAGATGCATCGCCGTTGATCTGTCGTTCAATACTATGTTTAACATCTTGTGCTCGAACAGGTCGTCCATTTACTGGTGCACGATCGTGCCACTTAGCCTCAGGGTTTATTTGAAAAACAAAAGTTTGTAAGTCAGGTTGTTCGGGCAAGGTTTTGGCTAGATCTGTTGTGAGAATACCAGCACCTTGATCGACGTAGTTTAGAAGCTTGCTATAGACCAAAGATTGTTGGTCGAGGATTTGTGTTGTTTTTGTGCGATGTGGGTCAAAAATCTCGTCGCTAAAAATATTACCTGTGCGTCTGAGTGTTTCTCCAAACTTGCTGTATGTCTCCCTTTCCCTCTTTTTTTCAGTAGTAGAAGTTGTTTTTTTAGGTGTACTAGTCTTAGTTGGTATTTGGGTCGTCTTAGCTGCTGGTGTAGTACTAGTAGTATTTAAGCACGCTATAGTTCCGATGCTGGCGGTGCTTAAACTGGCTGCCGAAAGTTTTAAAAAAGATCTACGAGATGTTTTTTTTGAATTGAAAATCTTCCATTTTGGACTGCTACTTTGCATACTATCTTTTGCACGCTCTTATTTCTTTTAAGGAGGTTATCATGGCGCAAAAGCTTACGGACATACAAATTAAAGAAGGAATTGCTGAATTTAAGGATTGGTCTATTGAAGGTAATTCGATACGAAAGTCCTTTTTGTTAGACGACCATATTATGGCGATGGGTTTTGTTAATAGAATTGCTATGGTTGCTGAAGTAATGAATCATCACCCTGAGATACAAATGGTCTATAACAAGGTTGAAATAACTTTAAGTACTCACGATGTAGGTGGTGTCACCGAGCTTGACCTAGAGTTGGCCCAAAAGATTGAAGCCTATTTTTAGCGAGCTAATTCAGTTACGTTTTGCCCTTTTTTTGCCTGCTGTATAAGTTGTATTTCTTGGTCTGTAAGGGCTTCGATCGATTTTTGCATCTCGTCTTTGAGTGGGAAAATATGCACCGCATCCCAACCACAAACATCTTCGCAAAGGCGGCATCCAGTGCATTTCTTTTCATCAACGGTACTTACGCCAAAGAAGTCATCAACACGCTCATTGTATTCAAGACTCAGTGCATCAAATGGACAAATATTGATACAAAGTTCGCATCCGGAACCAATGCATTTTTCTTCGATGACAACTGCTTTGGGCCATTCTGTTTTCTTAAGGGCCTCGCAGGCGTCATTTACGGCATCTAAAATTGCTTCTGGTGGGCATACTGTTCCGCAGGCACCACAGTCAATGCAAAGTGATGGATCTATGACATGCAATTCATTACGGTCCCCGCTAATTGCATTTGTGGGACAGCGCTTTGTACAAGCAGTACATCCTATACAGGTTTCTATAATACTGTAGGCCATTGGAAGAATATTAGAGCCCACTTCGGTACGCGGCAACTTTAACAATCACTTAAACTAGTTTTATGTCGAAATCTTTACCTGATCTTTGTATTGGTTTGGATGGTCCAAATGTGCGTCCCATAGGTATTGGTACGAATGCGTGGGGGGGAGTTCAGGCAGCGAATTCTATACCTACTAACTCGATCGCGGTTGTGAAAAGCGCTTTAGAATCCGGAGTTCGTTTTTTTGATACTGCCGAAATTTATAATCGTGGGCGTTCTGAACGTTTATTAGGAGAGGCAATTCGCTTTGTAGCCGATGATTTCCAGAATGAACTAGACGTTGTGGTTGCGACGAAATTTGCCCCTTTGCCATATAGGGTAACTACAAGCTCTATTGTGAGGGCTTTAAACGGAAGTCGTGATCGAATTGGTCTTAATAGACCGATCGGACTGTATCAAATCCACTGGCCATATACTGTACTTTCGACTAAAACGCTGATGAACACGTTGGCATCTGCTAAAAGAGATGGTTCAATTTTGCAGGTAGGTGTAAGTAATTACAATGCCAAGCAGTTGCATCAAGCTCATAAGATTCTTCAAGACGAGGGGATAAAACTTGCTTCGAATCAAGTTAATTACAGTCTTATCAATCGAGCTCCAGAAGAAAATGGGGTTCTAGAGGCTTGTAGAGAACTTGGTCTCACACTCATCGCATACTTTCCCCTTGCTAGTGGCGCTCTAAGTGGAAAGTATCGTGATGGTAAGAAGGCTTCAGGACTGCGAAGGTTTATGGCTCAATTTCGGAATGCCGGGCAATTGGATCCTTTGTTATCTATGTTAGATGAGCTTGGGGAAATTCATGAACGTACACCAGCTCAAGTGGCACTTAATTGGCTTGCTCGACAAGAAAATGTGCTACCTATTCCAGGTGCTCGATATGAAGAGCAGGCACGTGAAAATTGTGAAGCCGTCTCATTTTATTTAGCTGATGACGAGGTTGATTCCTTGAGTCATTTAAGTCGTTCGATTGGAAGTATGGGCGGGATCATTTGAGTCCTGAGAGAGCCGTTTTTTACCCGAGCTACAGAAGAACGTTTCTGATTAGATAGAAGATACCTACGCCTGCTCCGATAGCTACTGGTATTAGGCGGCCAACGTATTTTATGAGGATGCCTAGTTTCGCTTGACGCCAACATGATGCTGGCCGACTCGTCGCCTTAACCCAGTATGCTTACCCGGTCCCGCTTGCTTCTTCATTCGATTCACGAATTCCTCTGTCGTTTCTTCTTTCTTTGTCCGATTGGGCTTAGAAGTGCCTGCTTTGGCCATAGTAGTCTTCCTTCATTTATTTCTAGTTGTTACTGATGTTACGACTGTTACGGCCTATGAGGGGATGCCCCTGGTTAATCGCTAGCACGACGACCGTTTCTCAGATACCGTCGTGCGGATCCAAGAGCTGATAATATTTTTGTAGCGTTATTTGTCCGGAATTTGTCCGGAATACAGGGACGTAAAACAAAGTAGTAAAAAGAGACATAAGACTAATCTTTTCTATTACTGCCTAAATTTAAGGGGTATACGGACAGGAACGAATTGTAATGAAAGCAAAATAACTTTGGGTAAAAGGTCTTAGGCGCGTATACTCCCCCACACAAACTATCGGAGGAATCTTATGAATTTCATTAAAGGTTTATTGCGACCGTCACAAGTTGCTAGTGCTCATTGTGATGGGCCGTGTGGTGTATATGACCCTGCATCTGCCCGTATAGCTGCAGAAGCTGTGTTGTCAATGGCAAAAAAACTCGTTGCACTTGAAGGTAACGATCTTGCAACAGAGAACACTCGGGGTCGCTATATAGCAATTAAGGAAGAACAAGCTCAAGTGGCCAAGACGGAACTCTTGATTTTATGGACGGATTATTTCAAGCCTCCTCATTTAGAAGCTAATCCGGAAATACACAATATTTTTTGGAATGCAGCAAAGCTGTGTTCGCAAAACAAGGTTGAAGTTAGCGTTGATGCCGCCCAAGCCTTAGTAGATACATGTGAGCAAGTGCATAATATTTTCTGGGCTTCTAAAAGTCGTGATGATGTAAGTTTTTACACTGCTGGCTAAAGAGTAGTGTCTTGTTTAGAAAGAGAGCTGTGTGGTGGTACCGTGCAGCTCTCTTTATGACCTTTTTAAGGAAACTCTTAAGGTTTAATTGTCTAAGTCGGTATGTGGTTTCAGGAAATAGTATGTTTCCTGTTTTGTGGCCTGCAGATTTCATTGTGGTGGATAAGTGTTTCTACAAAAACCGGTTACCTAAAGTAGGTGAAGTTGTTCTGGCTTTGGATCCGCGGAATCACGATTTAGTTATTGTGAAACGTGTTTCAGCAGTGTACTCGGATGGAACACTTGAGCTTTTGGGAGACAATATGGGTGAAAGTACAGATAGTCGGTTGTTTGGTCCAATTTCTAAGACTTTGATATTAGGTCGTGTATGTATTTGTTATTGGCCATTATCACGTTTTGGATACGTTAGGTAATTGTGTCAACTAATTGTTTGATAACCAATTGATCAGTTGGGTAGCAAAGTTCAGGGGTTTGTGAGAGAGGGAACCATTCAAGTTCTGCTAATTCACCATCTAGAGCCGTTGCTTTCCCCTGGATATTTTCTCCTCTAAACCAAATACCAACAGAAAGATGGTCAGGATCATGAAAATTTGAATGGACAGCTACCACATCTCCTGCTGTAGCTATAAGGCCAGTTTCTTCTCTTAATTCACGCTCCGCAGCTTCTCTAATTTCCTCTCCCCATTCAACTTTTCCGCATGGGATGCACCATAAATCTTTGCCCCAGCCATGTGCACGTTTACCTAGCAATATCTGATCTTTTTGATCCATCACTATTATTGCGACGCCGACAATAGGAAATTTTCTTTTAGACATTTGTTATAAGTTCTTTTGTCTTTATACAGGACCTGAAGAATTGTAAGTTGATTTGTTGAAACTATTTCATATAGCTTCTTTATTTTCAGTTACTAAGTAAGTTCTCTTTAATTTGTACCATTTCGAGTGCTGCGTTTGCCGCTTCTGAGCCAGAATTTCCTGATGTTCCGCCGGCTCGGGCCAAGGCTTGTTCGGTGGTTTTACATGTTAGGACGCCAAAAATAACAGGTATTTGTGTGTCCAGGGCAACTTGTTGAATACCAGATGCAGCTTGTTCTGAGACATGCTTATAGTGGTCAGTTTCCCCAAGTATGACTGCGCCTAAACAAATCACAGCATCGAATTGATTCGAAGCCGTTGCCCAACGTGCAGCGGTCGGTATTTCAAATGAACCAGGGACCCAAGTGGTAGTGATATTTTCTTCAGGTACCCCTTTTTCTATCAAGCATTGTTTTGCTCCGTCCAAAAGCTTTTGCGTAACGAAGTTGTTCCACCGGGCGACAATGATTGCGAATTGCAGGTTCTTCGTTTTCTTAGTCATCACTGTTACCCATATCTTGAGGGATCTCAGATTTTTCGAGTAGATGTCCCATTCTTTGGCGCTTGGTACTCAAATATCCGACATTGAATTTATTGGGCGGAACTTCTAATGGAACGCGCTCCACCACATCTATACCATAGCTATTTAGTCCACTTACTTTAATTGGATTATTTGTTAGTAGTCGTACTTTACTGATTCCTAAATCAAGTAATATCTGCATTGCGATTCCATAATCTCGGCTGTCTGCAGGGAAGCCTAGGGCAAGGTTGGCCTCTACAGTATCTAAACCTTCATCTTGCAATTGGTAGGCTTTAAGTTTGTTGTGTAAGCCTATTCCTCGACCCTCTTGTCGCAGATATAATAATACGCCTCCTTCTGCAGCGATTTTTTCCATAGAAAGGTTTTTTTGTTCGCCGCAATCACAGCGCATTGATCCAAAAACATCACCCGTAAGACATTGATCGTGAACACGTACGAGGGTTGGTTTATCATCTTGGTGATCTGCAGGTAAGTTAACGATAGCTACATGTTCTTCGGAGCTCTGATTTGCTTGGTAGGCTACGATCTTCATTGCCCCGTATGGGGTTGGCAGTTGAGTTGTTGCAATTTTTTGGACTGTTCGTTCTGTTTTCAGTCTATGTTTGATTAAGGTTTCAATAGTTAAAATTTTTAAGTCGTGTCTACGAGCGAACTTTTGGAGTTCTGGCATTCGTGCCATTTCGCCATCGCCTTTCATGATTTCACAGATCACAGAAGCCTTTTCTAACCCAGCTAGCTGACAAAGATCGACACTTGCTTCAGTTTGTCCGGCCCGTACTAAAACCCCACCCTCTCTCGCTCTCAAAGGGAACATGTGTCCTGGCATTGCTAGATCTTCGGGCACCGTGTCCGGGTCTAAAAGCACTTCAACTGTTCTTGCTCGATCAGCGGCACTGATACCAGTTGAAACTCCGGTTCGCGCCTCGACAGAAACGGTGAACGGAGTTTCAAATTGGGAAGTATTATCGCCGGGGTTAACCATCATCGGAATTTGGAGCTGTTTAACACGTTCATCTGCTAAAGCGATACAAATTAGTCCTCTGCCGTAGCGTGCCATGAAATTAATTGTTTCAGGTGTGACAAATTCTGCAGCTATTGCCAGATCTCCCTCGTTTTCACGGTCTTCGTCATCGGTGATGATAACGAACTTGCCTTTTTTAAATTCTTCTATTGCTTCGTCTACAGTTGCAATTATTGAATTAGCACTGGTTGAATCTTGGTCACTCATACGTCTATTCCTGTCTCAGATTCCCGTAAAAACTGTTCCACATATCGACCAATAATATCAGTTTCTATATTGACTTTTGTCCCAGATTTTTGTTTTGCAAGTGTTGTTTGGCTTTGAGTGTATTGCACCAATGAAACGCTAAAACTTTCAGAATCTTTTGCGATTACAGTAAGACTTATTCCATCGATACAGACAGGTCCTTTAATAAGTATGTATCTAAGTAATGTTTGTTCAGCACTTATTTTTACTATTAGCGCGTCTTTTTCAGGTTTGATTGAGTCTATTTTGCCGACCCCCTCTGTTACACCTCTGACTAGATGTCCGCTGAGTCGACTAGTTGGCTGGACGCTACGTTCCAAATTCACTATGTCTCCGCCTTGCAGTTCACCTAGGGCAGAACGACGATATGTTTCAGGCATTATGTTGGCGGTGAAAGTACTGTCTGCAATAGTGGTGATAGTCAAATCTACCCCGTTAATAGCTATCGAATCACCTAGGCCTGAATCCTCAAGTATTTTTGGCGCACTAATGTGAAGAACACCGTCACTGTTTTTAAGCACTTTACCTAGTTCTTCAATTATTCCGGTAAACATCCCCTATACCTTGCGAAAGGGGTGGTGTTGATGTTGTGTACATCAGATACAAGGTTGCCCTTGTTTATCTCTACCATCCGGACTATGACCGTCGGCCTCGGAATTTCGCCGAGTCAGTCCACTTACGCAGAGTCGCGGGCTTTAACCGCCGGTGAGGAGTTCCACCTCGCCCCGAGAACGCTCTTACATCCTTAGCCTACATTGTTTACCTGTCAACCCGCTTAGCCTTAGTTATTCTTCCCCATAGAGTTGTTAAAACGTCGTAGGTTGTATATGCATCACCGAGAGCGCTGTGTTCAGGCATACGCCCGATATTGAGCCGATCGGCTACATGCCCTAGGTTATATCGATCGATTTCTGGTCGCACTACCATTTTCCGGGCTATATCTTGTACATCGATTGCGAATTCAGAGAACGGCCATTTTTTATTTAATCGTCTATACGTCTCTGTTAAAAATAATAAATCCTGGTTAATACCCCACCCAGTGATGATTGCATCTTTTCCAATTTTTGAAATTGTTTCAGATGCTTCCTCTAAAGGAATTGCATCTCTCCATTTTTTTGATGTATATCCCACGATTGCGAGTGCTTCCAAGTTGCCTGTGCCAATGTGCAGTGGACGGACTTTACTACCCCATGAAGATACTTCTGGGAACCCTAATTCTGATTTCACAAGAATGCCACCAACATCTAGCACTTCATGTTCTCTCGGGTTTGGTCCACTCATCTCCAGATCAATCACAAGCAATTCTGCAGGTAATTTTTGTATTTCTGATATCTTTTGTTTTTCAAAACTGCCGTCTTTGCTGATTCTTTTAAAACCAGGTTCTAAGAAGTTCGATATTTCGTGCATTGTTCCTATTACTTTCCGTGACCTATCTGACCGGTCATAATCAACAAGAATGAATACAAACCAATATTACTTTGCATATGGTTCAAATATGGATCCTACGCAAATGGAGCACCGTTGTCCCGCTGCAGTACCAGTAGGCTTGGGAGTGCTTCCAGGCTTCAGATTAACATTTGATTACTGGAGCAAACGACGAAAATGTTATGTGGCAGATATTGTTTCTGAACCAGTGAAAGCAACCAGCGTCTGGGGTGTGCTTTGGTTTGTCACAAATTCCGATCTAGTTGCCCTTGATGGTTATGAAGGAGTTAGCACGGGTAGTTACAGGCGTATCACAGTAAAACCATCGATTTTCGGAATATCTGTAGAGGCTTACGCTTATCAAGTGAAGAGCCCTGAGGATGAAGGAGTGCCATCAATAGAATATCTTGAGCATCTACTAGAGGGGGCACATATTTTTGCTCTTCCAGCTTATTACCAAGCTCAACTTAAAGGAGTATTAAAAAAGAATTCTGCGTCCAAGGTTACAATCTATACAGAGGATAAAAGTTAATGGAAAAACCGGATAACTTTCCAGTAGACGATGAGACGATTCGTAGATATAAACGTAATCTTAGGGAAGAGATTGATGGGATATCTCTGTATCAAATGCTGGCTCGCGCGACAGACGATCCTGCGTTGCAAAAGCTTTTCAAAAATTTAGAGGAAAATGAATCTAAGCACGTAGATTTGTGGGTACGGAAGCTGAAAGAGGCGGGCCAAGAGATACCAGACTATGGCCCTTCAATTCGTTCTCGAATTCTTGGTTTTGTTGCTGCGAGGTTTGGCGTCGCTTCCGTAGCAGCGATGGTTGCCAAGTTTGAAAATGATGCATTTACAATGTATGACGATCAGCCTGATGCAATTGCTGAAGGGCTGTCGGAAGATGAACGTTCTCATGCGCGCCTTTTTCAGCAGTTAGCTTCTTCCGGAGGGGCGAATGTTTCGAATATTGCCGCCCTCGAGGGGCGTCACCGTAGTTTTTCAGGTAATGCAATACGAGCTTCTGTTTTGGGTGCCAATGATGGTTTGGTTTCAAATCTTAGTCTGGTCATGGGTGTTGCAGGGGCAAGTACAAATAATGCAGTAGTTGCTATTGCGGGTTTGGCTGGTCTTTTAGCTGGTTCCATTAGTATGGCATTGGGTGAGTGGATTAGCGTAAGGAGTAGCCGTGAGGCTTATGAACGACAAATTTCAATCGAGGCTGACGAACTTCGTGAGTTTCCGGAAGAAGAGCGCGAAGAATTAACATTGATATATCAGTCGAAGGGTTTGTCTAGGGAGGAGGCTGAGGTTGCTTCAGATCGCGTACTCGCAGATCCTCAGCTTGCGCTGGATACTCTCGTACGCGAAGAGTTGAGTGTTAGCTCAGAAGATCTAGGAAGTCCGTTTGTTGCGGCTATTAGCTCGTTCGTTCTTTTTGCCATAGGGGCAATCTTACCTGTTATACCGTGGCTTATTACAAGTGGTTCTACGGCATTGATAAGCAGTATTGTCTTGGGTGCTTGCGGGTTATTTGTTTTAGGAGCAGCGGTAACCTTATGGACGGGTTTAAATGCTTTCTATTCTGGTTTAAGAATGCTGGTATTTGGCTTGGCTGCATCTGGAATAACGTATGCAATAGGGTTTGCTTTAGGTACTTGGTTGGATATTGGATAAATAATCAGATTCCTTGACTGTCACTAACCCACTTGGGATACTCGTTGTTCCTGGTGGCTAGAGCGAGGCGGAACCACCCGTTCCCATCCCGAACACGGAAGTGAAACGTCTCAGCGCTGACGATACTGCTTGGGTAACTAAGTGGGAAAATAGGCCGTTGCCAGGTTTTCTAATTTAAGGAGTATCCAGAGAATTACTGTTCGTGCAGAATAGTTTTGGATCAATCAAGACTTTTCCGGTGCGTACCATTCATTGCGCTGTTACAATGTCTGCACAGCTTATATTTGTGTTGCGTTTAAAATATGTCAGGTGGATTTTTGAACGTAATACGCTTGAAAGCTGATCAGTAAAGAAGCCAGAAAAAACATGTCTACCACACCAGATTCATCTACACCCTCACAAACAACCGAAAATGAAATGAATATGGAGGAGCTTCTTAATTCGGAAGCTTCAAAGTCCAGTCAATTGCGCAGAGGCGAGATTATTGAGGGTGTTGTTTTAGGGAAGTCCTCAGATGGTTTGATAGTCGATGTAGGTACAAAAATGGAGGCTGTTGTGCCTCAAGGAGAAATGCTGTCTTTGGGTGTGGGTGAAGAAAATACACTAAAGTCTGGCGATAAAATTACAGTTATGGTCCTCCAGCCTTTTTCCTCGGAAGGGCATGGTATTGTTTCGTTGGATCGTGCGCGTGGAGAAGAGGGGTGGCAGTCTTTGGCTGAACGACTTGAAAGTGGTGAATCTTTCATGGCACAAGTTGTGGGTCACAATAAGGGTGGCTTGTTAGCAAATGTAGAAGGGGTAAATGCTTTTATCCCCCTTTCACAAGTTGAAAGTGTGAGACGGGATGCTGAGGACTCAGCATCGCAACTTGCGGATTTTGTAGGAAAGGAATTGAGAACAAAGGTTATTGAAATTAACCGTAGAAAAAACCGGGCGATTTTATCTGAGCGTGCTGCAATGAGTGAGTGGAGGCTAGAACAGAAAGATCGGATATTGAGTGTTTTGGAAGAAGGACAAGTTCGAGACGGCACGGTTTCCTCGATTGCTGATTTTGGTGTTTTTGTTGATATTGGTGGTGCTGATGGATTAGCTCATGTTACTGAATTGTCTTGGGAGCGAAATAAGAAACCTAAGGAGCTTTTTAAAGTTGGTGATTCAGTTAAGGCATTTATCCTGAAGATTGAGCCAGAAACAAAGAAAATTTCACTTTCTTTGAAGAGAGCCAGTACCGGAGCTTGGGATGAGGTGGTTGAACGGATGGTTATCGGTCAGATACTTATAGGCCGTGTTACGAAGCTTATGAAATTTGGAGCTTTTATTCATTTGGAAGGCCCAGTAGAAGGGTTGGTACATATTTCTGAGGTAACAAATCGTCGAATACAGCACCCTCAAGATGTTTTGAAGGAAAATGATGTGGTGCCGGTAAAACTTGTCCGCATAGATAAAGAGAGGCATCGATTAGGGTTGTCTGTTCGACAAGCACGTAATGATGCCGAAGCTATGGGGTTTGGGTTTGACCGGAACGGTGCAGTGATAGATTGGCCTGATGATGTGCGAACAGATTTTGATTTACCACAGCGGGACGCAACTAAAATTAGCGGTGAACTACAAACAGCAACAGAAAGTGCTATCCAAGAGGCAGTTTCGCGTGATCCAGAGCCTGTTTCTGCTTTTGCCCAAGCATTTGCTGATGCCCTTGAACAAGCTGATGTAGACGATGATGAATCCTTAGATACCCCTGTTTTGCAAGAGGAATTGGTGGGAGAATCTAACGATGCCAATGAGGGTGAAGTATCTGCAGAGGTACCGGATACTGAGTCTGAGATTGTTCAAGAAGAAGTAGTTGAGGAAAAGGTAGCACCTGTAGATCAAGAAGCGGACAAAGGAGAAGATTCTGATGCCGGAGCGTGATCGGTTTGACAAGTTTACTGAGCGGGCAAGGCGAGTTCTAACGCTAGCTCAAGAAGAGGCTCATCGCTTTAATCATAATTACATAGGAACTGAGCATATTCTTTTGGGGCTTGTCCGTGAAGGTGAGGGGGTAGCAGCGAAAGTTTTAGGTAATCTCGGGGTTGAGCTTAATAAGGTGCGTTCTGCTGTAGAATTTATTATTGGACGTGGCGATCGAACTGTACTTGGTGAAATTGGTCTTACTCCAAGAGCTAAAAAGGTCATAGAACTTGCGGTTGATGAAGCTCGAAGGCTAAACCATTCGTATATAGGTACGGAACATCTTCTTTTGGGTCTTGTCCGAGAGGGTGAAGGGATTGCAGCAGGGGTGTTGGAGAGTTTAGGAGTAAATATTGAAAGAGTTCGTGCTGAAACGACAAGAATCCTTAATCAATCTTCACCACAGCAGCAAGCAGGTACGACTGCTTCGGCTGGAGCCCGAAAAGCTAGTAGAACCCCGACTGCAGATCAGCTTGGTGTTGAGTTAACCGAAGCGGCACGGTCTGGCCAGTTAGATCCGATAGTAGGACGCACTACTGAGTTAGAGCGGGTAGTACAGATTTTGTCCCGTAGAACAAAAAATAATCCTGTTTTAATAGGTGAACCTGGGGTTGGTAAAACAGCTATAGCTGAGTTACTTGCACAACGGATAGTGAGTGGTGATGTACCGGAGACATTGACGGGTAAACGTCTTCTCACTTTAGATATAGGTTCTTTAGTAGCAGGGACAAAGTATCGGGGTGAATTTGAAGAACGACTAAAGAAGGTTTTAGAAGAATTGAAGGCGGCAGGCGATTGTATTCTTTTTGTGGATGAGTTGCACATGCTTGTTGGTGCGGGTGCAGCGGAAGGTGCTGTGGATGCCGCTAATATACTTAAGCCGACTCTTGCCCGTGGTGAATTGCAGTGCATAGGTGCGACTACACTTGATGAGTATCGTAAGCATATTGAAAAGGATGCCGCTCTAGAACGCAGATTCCAGCCTATTGTTGTAGAGGAACCTACTTCTGAAGAAACTATTGAGATTTTAAAAGGTATACGTGGTCGTTATGAGGAGCATCATAATTTGCACATTAGTAACGAAGCCCTCAGTGCGGCAGCACATTTGTCGAGTCGCTATGTAAGTGATCGCTTTTTGCCAGATAAGGCGATTGATCTTATCGATGAAGCTTCGAGTCGTGTTCGTATTAGGAGAGCTGCTACTCCACCTTCTATGGAAGATGCAATGAAGGGCATTGAGAGTATTAAACGTGAGCAGTTAGCTGCTACTGAGGCTGAGCAATTTGAGTATGCAGAGGAATTAGGCAATCGAGAAGTGCGTTTGCGCGAAAAGATACTTGAAATGGGTGATTGGGATCAAGAAGGTACTGGCGTTGCTATGCCAACAGTCAGCGAAGAGGATATTTCAGAAGTTGTTGCAATGTGGACAGGCATTCCAGTTGCACGAGTAGCTAGTGAAGAAAGTGCTCGTTTGATTCGTATGGAAGAAGCTATTAAGGAACGTGTAGTGGGGCAAGATGAAGCAGTTGAATCGATTGCACGTGCTGTTAGGCGTGCACGTGCAGGCCTCAAGGATCCACGTCGGCCAATTGGCGTATTTTTGTTTTTAGGTCCAACTGGTGTGGGGAAAACTCATTTAGCCCGTGCTTTAGCTGAATTTATGTTTGATTCGCAGGACAACATGATAAAGCTTGATATGAGTGAGTTTGGTGAAAAACATACAGTAGCTCGTCTGATTGGTTCACCACCAGGATATGTAGGCTATGACGATGGTGGTCAATTAACTGATACGGTCCGCCGTAAGTCCTATTGTCTCATTTTGCTTGATGAAATTGAAAAGGCCCATCCTGAAGTATTTAATTTGCTGTTGCAAATTTTTGATGAAGGAAATCTTGCTGATGCGAAGGGTCGGAAAGTTGATTTCCGTAATACTATCGTGATTATGACTTCTAATGTCGGGTCTGACCTTATTAAAAGAGATTCAAATTTGGGGTTCTCTGTTACGAATGATGAAGAACAAAGTTCCGAAGATGCTTACAAACGAATGAAGGATAAGGTTTTAAATGAGCTAAAAAATGTCTTCCGACCTGAATTCCTAAATCGTATTGATAACACTGTTGTATTTCATGCTCTGACAAAAGAACATATCCGTAGGATTGTTGACCTGGAGTTGAGACAAACTGAACGTCGTCTTAGTATGCAGGGGATTACCTTGGAGATAACAGAGAGTGCGAAAGATTGGCTTGGTGAAAAAGGTTATGACCAAGTATTTGGTGCAAGACCATTACGGCGTGTGATTCAGGAAAACATTGAAGATCAACTAAGTGAGATGTTACTAACAAGTCGCTTTGTTGCTGGTGACAGCATTGTGATTACTGCAAATTCTGAAGACGGTCTTTCAATTGAGTCTGCTGAGTCAGCCGAAGAATCAACTCCTTCGGTAGCTGGATAGTGTAGTAAGCCTCCCGTTTTTATGTTAGATTAATCAAAAGTTGACGCTTTTAAGCAGTTACTTTATCCTTAGCTTGGTGTACCTTGCCTCACGCTGTTTTTCTTTATCTTTGAAAAAACGAATATTATTTTAAGGAGTCGCGGAGCATGACTTCGACGAATGTAGCTCCGGATTCAGCTTCTGCTGTGTCCGCTGCAAATACCCCCCCATCAACAAATATCCCCCCGTCAAATTTATACGGGAAGATTCCTGAAATTCTTGAGGTTCCTAACCTTATTGGATTACAAATCAAAAGTTTTAACTGGTTTTTAGAAACCGGTTTAAGAGAACTACTTGATGAAATCTCACCAATAAAAGATTTTAATGAGCAGAAAATGGATCTTCGTTTCTGTGATTATATTTTAGAAACACCTAAACATGACGAAGACGAATGTCG
Organism: Tepidiformaceae bacterium; assembly: GCA_045562595.1. GTDB lineage: Bacteria > Chloroflexota > Dehalococcoidia > Tepidiformales > Tepidiformaceae > JAKUNN01. The sequence goes on along the minus strand of JBJKVN010000006.1, from coordinate 51,979 downwards.
TGATAAGGATTTAACTTTTGCTGCTCCCCTGAAGATTAATGTTGAACTTGAAATCAAGGAAACTGGTGAAATCAAGGAACAACAGCTCTTTTTCGGTGACTTCCCTCTGATGACGGAGCGAGGCACCTTTATTGTAAATGGTGCAGAGCGTGTTGTTGTTTCACAGTTGGTTAGGTCACCTGGTGTTTATTACACTGCTGACCCAGATCCACAAACCGGAAAAATTTTGGGTGCTGCTAAGTTAATTCCAAGTCGCGGAGCGTGGCTAGAATTTGAGACGTCTAATCGTAATATTCTCTCAGTCAAAGTTGATCGCAAGCGTAAAATACCCGCGAGTATTTTAATAAGAACAATAGATGTTCCAGGAATATTACCTGGGGATTATGAAAATCCAACTTTTGCTAAGTACTTTGAATTGCTAGAAGCAGAAGATGCAGGGAGCAGTAAGCGAAGTACGAGTTTAAATAGGGCAAGTCGGGAGATTGAAGAGCACTTGGGAACGACTGATAGGCTTCAGGCTATTTTCAAGGATGTTGATATAGAAGGTGAAGATGCATTTTTGCGGAGCACTATTGAGGTCGGTAAGGATAATACCGAGAATAAGAGAGAGGCGTTAATTGAGTTTTATCGGCGCATAAGACCTGGCGAGCCACCTACGCTTGAGAATGCTCGGAAGCTTATTGATGATCAATTATTTTTTAATCCGAGGCGTTATGACTTGGGTAAAGTTGGTCGTTACCAGTTCCATAATCGAATAAAGAAAGATGCCGTAGATTATGCAGAGGCATTGGAGAATCGATGCTTACGTCCCGTAGACCTAATCAACCTTCTTGCTGAGCTTATAAATGTTAATGCTGGAAGAACAGGTACAGACGATATAGATCATTTGGGGAATCGGCGGATTCGTGCAGTAGGTGAACTCGTACAGCAACAATTTCGAGTGGGTTTACTAAGAATGGAACGAGTTGTTCGCGAACGTATGACTATTACAGATCCGGCTGAAGCAACGCCGAGTGCGTTAATTAACACACGGCCAGTTGTCGCTACAACAAAAGAATTTTTTGGCGGTAGTCAACTTTCGCAGTTTATGGATCAAACTAACCCTTTGGCAGAACTCACGCATAAACGCCGGTTGAGTGCACTTGGTCCTGGGGGACTTTCACGTGATCGAGCTGGCTTTGATGTTCGTGATGTACACCATTCGCATTACGGCCGTATTTGCCCTATCGAAACTCCTGAAGGACCGAATATAGGACTTATAGGTTCCTTGGCAACTTATGGTCGGCTTAATGATTATGGGTTTATTGAAACACCTTATCGCCGTGTTTTACGTGAGTTTTCTCCGGGAGATTCTGAAATCCGTGGCAATTATATCCGTGGGAAAATAAAAGATGAAAACGGGAAAGTGGTTGCAGAGGATGGTGAGCAGATCACTGCTGCGCTTCAGAAAAAGTTAAAAAGTCTTGGAGCTTCCGTTCCAATTCGTCCTCGTGCTAGCGATGAGGTTATGTATTTGGATGCTAAGAAAGAGGATGATTTTACAATAGGTCAAGCAAATGCCTTGATTGATGATGATGGCTTTTTCCTTGAAGAACGTGTTGAAGTACGGGATAACGCTGATTTCAAAATGGTTCCACCAGTTGAGATAGATTATTTGGATATTTCGCCAAAACAGATGGTTTCGGTTGCTTCCGCCTTAATTCCATTTCTTGAACATGATGATGCTAACAGGGCTTTGATGGGAGCAAACATGCAACGTCAAGCTGTTCCGTTGGTTCGTCCGGAGGCGCCTTTGGTTGGTACCGGGATGGAAGCTAGAACCGCAGTCGATAGTGGTCATGTTCGGGTGGCTAAAGGGGATGGCGAAGTTATAGATGCTAATGGTTTGTCTATTACTCTAAAGTACGATGATCAAGAGCTTGGCTCAGAGGTAGTACATTTAGATAAATTTAAAAGATCCAATCAAGGGACCTGTATAAATCAAAGGCCAATAGTGTTGCGTGGTGAGCGTGTATCTGCTGGTCAGGCCTTGGTGGATTCTTCAAGTACTGATGGTGGTGAGCTTGCATTAGGTCAAAACGTTCTGTGTGCTTTTATGTCATGGGAAGGTTACAACTTTGAAGACGCGATAATCATTAGTCAAAATCTTGTGAGGGAAGATAAATTTACATCTATCCATATCGAAAAGCATGAAGTAGAGGCACGGGACACTAAGCTAGGTGAAGAGGAGATTACACGGGATATACCTAATGTAGGTGAAGAGGGCTTAGCAGACTTAGATGAGGAGGGAATTGTTCGAATCGGTGCAGAGGTGAGGGAAGGAGATCTTCTAGTTGGGAAGATTACTCCTAAGGGTGAGACCGAACTTAGTGCCGAGGAGAAATTATTACGTGCGATCTTTGGCGAAAAGGCCCGTGAAGTAAAAGATTCAAGTTTACGTTTGCCTCATGGTGAACGCGGTAAAGTTATTGGTGTCAGTGTTCTAACTCGTGAAGATACTGAGGGTCTTGCCGCTCAGGTAAACAAGCTTGTAAGAGTTAGTACGGCTCAGCGAAGAAAGATTGCTGAAGGTGATAAAATGGCTGGCCGTCATGGTAACAAGGGCGTGATTAGTCGTATTTTGCCGAGGGAAGATATGCCATTTCTTCCTGATGGGACCCCTATTGATATTATTCTCAACCCTATTGGGGTGCCTAGTCGTATGAACATAGGTCAAGTCTTGGAAATGCATTTAGGCAGGGCTGCGGAGACTTTGGGATTCCGTGCCACCACACCTGTTTTCGATGGAGCTGATGACGGGGATTTAGATGATGCCCTTGCACGGGCTTGGATTGCTTCTGAGTCTGGCGCAGTTTACTACATCGATCCAAGATCTCATGGCTTTGACTTGGATCATGCATGTCTATGGGTAAAAGATAGTGGTTACGATCCAACTAGTTGTTTTGGTGATCCAAAAAAGGATATACGTCCAGAAAAAGGTGCTGCAAAACGTGCCTGCCTTGAAATCTGGCTCGATCAGATAGGCCATGTTGTTGATAAAAAAGCTTCTATCGAAGCGCTTGAAGAAACAGTTCAAGAAGTCTACCGCGACACCGGTGCAACGCCTCCACTTTTTGGTAAGACACATTTGAGGGATGGGCGAACAGGTGATTATTTTGATCAACCTGTAGCAGTTGGGCAAATGTATATGTTAAAGCTTATCCATTTGGTTGAAGATAAAATTCATGCGCGTAGCACAGGTCCTTATTCACTAATTACTCAGCAACCTTTGGGAGGTAAAGCACAGTTTGGGGGACAGCGTTTTGGTGAGATGGAAGTTTGGGCCTTGGAAGCGTATGGTGCAGCCCATATTTTGCAGGAATTACTAACTGTTAAATCTGACGATGTTGTAGGACGCGTTAAAACTTATGAAGCAATTGTTAAGGGTGAAGATGTGCTTGAGCCTGGTGTCCCAGAATCTTTCAAAGTTCTGGTAAAGGAATTGCAATCATTAGGTCTTTCTGTTGATGTTTCAAATGCTGAAGGGGCGATCTCCTTTGCTAGTGAAGCCGATAGTGAATCGCCTGGTCGTTTAGGTATTAACCTAACCGGCTTTGAAGAAGAGGATATTTTTGATGTTGGAAGTTAATGATTTTAATCAAGTTCGTTTGGGTTTGGCCAGTCCGCAACAAGTACGTTCTTGGTCATATGGAGAAGTAACGAAACCAGAGACAATCAATTACAGGACTCTAAAGCCTGAAAAGGATGGCTTGTTTTGCGAGAAAATCTTCGGACCCAGCAAAGATTTCGAGTGCGTATGTGGGAAATATAAACGTGTTCGGTATCGCGGGATCGTTTGTGATAAATGTGGAGTTGAAGTAACTCGGGCAAAAGTGCGCCGTGAACGTATGGGGCATATTGAATTAGCTAGTCCAGTGAGCCATATTTGGTTTGTTAAAGGGACTCCCTCGAAGCTTAGTTTACTGTTAGATATCACTCCCCGAAATCTTGAGCGAGTACTTTATTTTGCTCAACATATGGTTCTTGAGGTGGATTCTGCAGCTCGTCAAAGATACCTTGATCAGCTTGAAGACTTGCTTGACCGTGCCCTTGAAGAGCGACTTACTGAGGTTCAGCCTCAAGTCGAATTGTATGAAACACGTTTAGAAAATGAAGGCCTAGAGTTAGAGTCCAAACTTGAAGAAAGAATCGCTATATTAGAGTCTGAGCGACAAACGTCTAGGGATTTAATAGAGAATGACGTCAAAAAATCTCTTGATCTTGCCGAATCAAATCTAACCAAGTTGTCCCCACAAGAAATTTCTCTTTTTGATGAAGTAATTATTGAAGAAGGGGAAAAAATTACTAAAACTCTTCGGAACCGAGTGCGTAGTCGGGGAAAAAACCGTCTTGTAGATTTTGATAAAGAGACAAGAAAACTTATAAAAATTGAAAAAGAAGTTGCAAAAACAGCTATTGAGGATGCTCGTGCAGCTATTGCAAGTACTTTGCATCCGTTACAGGAAAAGAAACAAGAGATTGTTAACTCTGTAAAGCAGGAGTTTATAGAACGCCGAAAGGACTTGGAAGAAATTCTTGATCCAGTTGAGGAAGATAAAGTCTTACTTTTAACGGATGCGCGTAGTCGTGAATTACAAGAATCTTTCCCAGGCGTTTTTAAGTGTGGTATGGGTGCGGAGGCTGTAATTAATGTTCTTGAGCGTCTGAATCTTGCGACACTGAGGGCTAAGCTGAAAAATGAGATTCAAATTGCTGCAGGGCAACGTCGTAAAAAAGCTACAAAACGACTTGAAGTCGTAGAAGATCTTATTGAATCTGGTAATCGTCCTGAGTGGATGATTTTTCGTATTCTTCCCGTCCTACCTCCAGAACTTAGACCAATGGTACAGCTTGACGGAGGGCGTTTTGCTACTAGTGATCTTAATGATTTGTATCGACGTGTTATTAACCGTAGCAATCGTTTAAAGCGCTTACTTGAACTTGGTGCGCCTGAAATTATTGTTCGTAATGAAAAGCGTATGCTACAGGAAGCGGTTGATAGCTTGATAGATAATGGAAGGCGTGGGCGAGCGGTTGTTGGTAGTGGGAATCACAAGCTCAAGAGCTTAAGCGATATGCTTAAAGGGAAACATGGAAGGTTTAGACAAAATTTATTAGGTAAACGTGTTGATTATTCAGGACGTTCAGTAATTGTTGTAGGACCTGAGTTAAAGCTAGGTCAATGCGGCTTGCCTAAGCGTATGGCTTTAGAGTTGTTTAAACCTTTTGTTATGCATGCACTGGTGGCGAAGGGCTTGGCACACAACATTAAGAGTGCAAAGCGAGTAGTAGAGCGTGCTCGTCCAGAAGTTTGGGACGTACTTGATGAGGTTATTAAAGATCGACCAGTTTTGTTAAATCGTGCTCCCACTCTGCATCGCTTAGGGATTCAGGCATTTCAACCGGTTTTAATAGAGGGTTCTGCGGTTCAGTTACATCCATTGGTATGCTCAGCTTTTAACGCTGACTTTGATGGTGATCAAATGGCGGTACATGTTCCTTTAAGTCGAGAAGCTGTCGCAGAAGCAAAGCAAATTATGCTCTCAACTAACAATTTACTTTCTCCAGCAAGTGGGGATCCTACGGTGACGCCAACCCTTGATATGGTGCTTGGGTGTTACTACATGACTGAGGCCGAAAAAAAGGGTCAGCCTGAGCCGGAATCTGATATTCCTGCAGCGGGTGTATTTAGTTCTTTCGATGAAGCTCGGCTTGCCTCTGATCTTGGGCAAATCAAGTTACGGGAAGTTATAAAGGTGCGTACTAGTGCTTTGGTGACTGAAAGTATTTCAGGCCTTCCTGAGGAAATGCCTGAAAGTGATAAATCTCAGATAATTGAGACTACTGTTGGACGAATTATCTTCAATTCTGTTTTGCCTGAACAGTTACCATTCCAGAACGTTACGATGGATCGTCCTGCTCTCCGAGAGATAGTTAGTCTTATACATAGAGAGATAGGCAACGAAGCTACTGCTGAGGTAGTGGATAAAATCAAAGATTTGGGATTTCATTACGCAACCTTTTCTGGTATCACTATTGCGATCCATGAGATTAAGGTTCCTGATGAAAAGGCTGAACTTGTTAGGGAAGCTGAGGATGTTGTTTCTGAGTACGATAGTCAATACCAAATGGGTCTTATTACTGATGATGAGCGTTATCAACATACAGTTGAAACATGGAGTTCAATGACTCAGAAGATTGAAAAGGTCATTTCTGATTCTATGGCTGATTATGGCTCTATTAACTACATGGCCTCCTCTGGTACAAAGGGTAATATTACCCAAATTCGCCAAATGGCTGGTTTACGTGGTCTGATGACGGATCCAAGTGGACGCGTGATTGAGCAACCCATACTTAAGTCGTTTAGAGAGGGGTTGACGGTCCTCGAATATTTTATTTCGACGCACGGTGCTCGAAAAGGTCTTGCTGATACTGCTTTACGAACTGCTGATTCTGGATATCTTACAAGGCGCCTGATCGATGTGGCCCAGGATGTCATTGTTACGAAAGAAGATTGTGGAACTGCAGTAGGATTGTGGATAGAGCGTAATGAAGGGGATACACCTGAGGAGTTTCGAGATCGATTGCTCGGACGTTTCGTTGCACAAACAATTGTAGATAGCGAGACAGGTGAAATACTTCTTGAGGAGCGCAACGAAATAGATGAACAAAATTCAGAACGAATTGTTGAGTCTTCTATCGATGGTGTTTCAGTGCTTTCTCCTATGTGCTGCGAAGCCGAGCGTGGGATTTGCCAAGTTTGTTATGGCAGGGATCTAGCACGGGGTAGTTTGGTAGAGCTAAATACTGCTGTAGGAATTATTGCTGCTCAGTCCATTGGTGAACCGGGAACACAGTTAACTATGCGTACTTTCCACACCGGAGGTGTTGCGGGAACAACCGATATTACAAGTGGTTTACCTAGAGTAGAGGAGCTTTTTGAAGCGAGATCACCGCGTGGAGAGGCTATAATTTGTGAAATCGATGGTAACGTTGAAGTCATAGAAGAGGATGGATTACGACTTGTTCGTGTGGCTAGTGTTGAGACTATTAGCGAAACATACGATATTCCAGAAGGTTCCGAGCTGTTAGTTAAGACCGGGGCGGAAATTTTGGGCGGAGACTTAATTGCGGCAGAAGAGGGGTCAGCAGATGAGGATGCTGGTAAGCTCGTCGGTTCAGTTGCTTCTCGTATTCCTGGACTTGTTAAGGTTCGTCGGGGTAAGAAAAAAGTCGACGTAGTTCACGAAGTCCGAGAAGAAAGAGAGTATATAATTCCAATCGCCTCACGTTTACTTATTGAATCTGGACAGTTTATTGAGGCAGGTACTCAAATTACTGAAGGCGCTAGGAATCCACAAACGATCCTTGGTATTCAGGGCCGAGATATGGTGCGTGCGTATCTGGTGGATGAGGTCCAGAAAGTTTATCGAACACAGGGTGTAAAAATTAATGATAAACATATTGAAGTAATTACTCGTCAGTTATTACGACGTGTACGTGTAGATGATCCAGGCGATACCAGCCTACTTCCTGACGATCTTAAGGATCGCCGCGAATTTGATGAGGAAGTTCAGCGAGTCGTTGCTGAAGGTGGAGTTCCAGCTAGTGCACAGCCTGTTCTTTTAGGTGTAACAAAAGCATCTTTAAATACAGATTCATGGTTGGCGGCTGCATCTTTCCAAGAAACTACGCGTGTTTTAACTAATGCTTCTGTCGCCGGTAAGAAAGACAGTTTAGTTGGTCTTAAGGAGAATGTAATTATTGGGAAGTTGATCCCTGCTCGCGCTGAGATTGAAGTTACTCCGCGAGATCCGTATAGCCCAGATTTGCCTGAATCTCTCTTCCTAGAAGAGGAATTTGAATTAGAAAACACCCTTGCTGAAAAGAGTGTGGGCACGCCAGTATTTCTTGAAGACTTGCCGGATGGGGAAACACTTTCCGATTCTGGAAAAGTTGTTGAAAGCTAAACAAGTTTTATTATTTGTTGCTAGCAGTCTCTTCCATTAGCACTATTGCTGAAGCGGCTATAGCTGCTCCTTCCCCCACTGCATCTAAACCTTCATTACTTTTGGCCTTAATACTTACATTATCAATTTCAATTGCGAGTATTTCTGCAATTCGACTACGTATCGCTCCGATATAAGGTGAAAGTTTAGGATTTTTGGCCTTAATGGTGGCATCGACATTGATGAGCTTGAGGCCTTTACCCTTAGCCAAGTTGATCGCGGTTTCTAAAAAATAGCTACTACTCATATTTAGCCATTTTTCGTCATTGTCTGGGAAATGTGTTCCGATATCTCCCAGCGCAGCAGCTCCCAAAATCGCGTCTGTAATTGCGTGTAAAAGGACATCTGCATCACTGTGCCCTTTTAATTGAGGGCCTTCCTCAATTGAAAGTCCTCCTAGTAACAGCGGCTTGCCATTTGTTGTACGGTGTATATCTTCGCCAAAACCTATACGCATCAATCATTCGCTCTCTGTTCCCAAATAGTTCGGGCAATAATTAAGTCCATTGGTTGTGTAATTTTAATATTCTCTGAACTGCCTTCTACTATATGTATTATCCCATTGCTTTTTTCAAGCATCGTAATATCGTCTGACACATTTATTTTCGTTGCTTCGGCTGATCTAAGCCAATCCGTCTTACTAACCACTTGTGGTGTTTGAGCTGCTCTTAGGTCTTCGCGATTTAAGTTTTCAATCACATCTTTTCCAGCTATTCGTTTAATACTGTCATTTAGCGTATTTGTTAGCACTGCACCTGTATTTCCTTTTGCCGCCTCTATACAATCTTCAATCATTTTGACTTCGACAAGAGGGCGCGCACCATCATGGATAACAACATATTGCGTTGTTGCGGCTTTTAAACCTGCTTGAACACTGTCCTGTCTTCTTTCACCGCCAGAAACAAAAAGCTTCTTTTTTGTAGTTGCCGTATCAATGCATGTAGTCTTCATTTGTTCTAGTTGGTCAGGTGCGACAACGATAATTATTTGTGCGATTGATGGAGCTTTTGCTATAGCATCAATCGTCCTGACGATTACAGGACGGCCACACAAGTCTTCTAAGAGCTTGTTACTCCCATATCTTAGAGATTGTCCTGCAGCTACTATTACTGCATCCACTAAATCTTTTGTAGCCATTTTTTTCTCCGGTCGTTACAAAAACAGTACCACTTGCATCCTTAGGTTCACCACTAACTCAACCATCGGTAGTATGGTTAGAGACATATGGTAGAAATTGAACAATTACTTTCTAATGTAACGCGACCTGGCCGATATAGCGGTGGTGAGTGGAACTCTGTTACGAAATCATGGAGTACTAACACCCATAGGGTTGCCCTTGCTTACCCTGATGTTTACGACATTGGTATGTCGAATATGGGGCTTGGTATTTTGTACGATCTTTTAAATCAAGAGGATGGTGTTCTATGTGAGCGTGTTTTTACGCCTTGGTTGGATATGCAAGCACAAATGCGTTCGAAAAATATACCTTTGTGGAGTTTAGAAAATCGACGACCTATCCGTGATTTCGATATTTTAGGATTCACTTTGCAGTATGAGCTTACTTTTACAAATGTGTTGACGATGCTTGATTTAGCTCAAATCCCTATTTATTCAAGGGAACGGACTAATGAAGATCCACTCGTAATTGCTGGTGGTAGCGCTGCATTCAATCCTGAACCGCTGGCACCATTTATTGATGCTTTTGTTCTCGGTGAGGGTGAAGATGTCATTTTGGAGATTGCTGACTTGTTACGGGAATGGAAAAAATCAAGCACGCCTCGGGAAGAGAGATTAAAAGATCTACTCCTTGTTCCCGGCGTTTATGTTCCTGCTTTTTATGATGCAAAATACAACGATGAGAGTCATTTTATTGGCCTTGAACCGTTACATCCTAACGCGAGTGAAAAAATTAAGCGTCGAGTAGTAGATGTTTTGCCACCTGCATTGACTCAGCCAATTGTTCCTTTTTTACAAACAGTACATGATCGTGCTGCTGTAGAAATTCAACGTGGCTGTACGCAAGGATGTCGTTTTTGCCAAGCCGGTATGATCTATAGACCGACACGAGAACGCAGCCCTGAAGAGGTTGTTAAGGCTACGGAGTCTCTATTGAAGAATACAGGTTATGACGAGTTATCTTTGCTTTCCTTAAGTACAACGGACCATAGCCGCATAGTTCCGATGGTGGAGGCTTTAACGGCTAAATTTCCAGATTTAAAGATCAGTTTGCCTAGTACAAGAGTTGATAGCTTTTCTGTAGACGTTGCTAATGCAGTAGCAAAAGGAAAGAAACATACACTTACCCTAGCTCCTGAAGCTGGCAGTCAGCGTCTTCGAAATGCGATTAATAAGTTAGTGACTGAAGATGATCTTTTGGGTGCTGCAACTAATGCGTTTAGTCGTGGTTGGACAAGTATAAAGATGTATTACATGGTTGGACTCCCGTCTGAAACGATTAGTGATGTTGAGGGGATTTTGGATATGGGGTTGCGAGTGAAGAAAATAGGCCGAGATTTAATCGGTAATCGTGCGAAAGTTCGTGTTAGTACAAGTAACCATGTTCCGAAACCACATGCTCCCTTTCAGTGGGCAAGACAGGAAACTGCAGATGAGCTTAGTCCTAAACATATTTTATTAAAAGATGGTTGTCGTAAGGCTGGGATTGAATTTTCCTGGAATGATCCTGCAGATTCATTTGTCGAGGCTGTTTTAAGCCGTGGTGATAGGCGCGTTGCAGAAGCGGTTTTCCATGCATGGCGCCGTGGCGCAACATTTGATGCGTGGAGCGAGAGTTTTTCACCTAAGTTATGGGATGGAGCATTTTCCGATGCTGAGCTTGATCCGAGTTGGTTCGCACATAGGGAGTGGGATACGTTTGAGCCGTTACCTTGGGATCATGTAGAGAGTGGGGTTTCCAAAGCATATTTAAGAGGGCAATGGACGGATGTGTTCCGCGAGCACAATGTTGGCGACTGTCACCATGGCGGTTGTAATGTTTGTGGTCTTCAGAATGTTCCTGTTGCAGATTGCGTTAGCAAGCTCGGTGATCTGATAGCGGAGAAAAAGTCTAAGAAGTTTTCTGATCATGAGTTTCTCGAACTAGTTTGATATAAGGGGCGCCAGTTTTTGAGTAGTATGAATGAGGATGCATTACTAACACGAATCAGGTCTGTAGTAGATGATTTTGTTTGGGCCATGCATGATTTATCTCCTGAGTTGCTACATTATCAACGTAAAGAGACTAATTCAGGAGCCGACAATTGGTCTATCCATCAACATCTTTCTCATGTAGTAGATCTTGAAAAACAAGTTAGTCTTCCCCTACTCAGATGGTTGGTTCTACCAGATATGCTTGAACCTGCCCCGTATAGCCGTAAGGAGTGGCTGGCGGATCGATATGATCACGAGCTTCCATCACCTCATTTGATTGTTGAACTGAATCGAGTACGTGAGGAAGAATTTGAAATTCTTACCGAAACCCCTCAAGAGAATTGGTATAACTTACGGGAAGCATCTGCTTGGGGTCCTGTTACTTGTCAGTGGGTTGCAGAATTGATTTACAGACATAGCCTAGACCATTTGCATTGTATTATGGCTATCATCCAAGAACGCCACTTGGATGCAGTGATATCTAAAGAATCGTAGTTGGAGTCCTAATGTTTTTTCGTTCGATATTGTCAGTTGATATTTCATTAGAGGAAGAAGAATTTCAAATAGCTCACCAAAATGCTGTTAGTGCTCAACCTGATGCAATCCTAATTTCTTTAACTCAGTCAGAAGTAGATATTAAAATCCAACGAGAGAGAGCTAAGCTTGTACTTTCTGCTACAAGTGAAGCCGGTATTTATACCATAGGCGTTCCTAATCACCCGCGCACAGGTTTACTGAGGTCTGATTTGAATGCCATCGTCTCGAATGATTTAAAAGCGGTTTTTTTGCCAGATGTTGGTGAACCACAAGATATTCGAGATGCAGCTGTATTATTGCGTGAATTTGAACTGGCGAGAGGTTTTGAGCCAGGAACAATTTCTCTTTTTCCAATAATTAGTAGTGCCCGTGCACTTTTAAGAGCGTTTGAAATTGTGTCGGCAGCTCCACGTGTCGGGGGACTTATCCTTGATATTGATGGATATGCTCATGACGTACGTGCGCGTTTTGAGCAACAAGGTTCTCGATTAGCATGGGCTCGAGGTAATGCGGTTGCAGTTGCTCGTGCCTTGATTAAATTGCCAATTGTGAAGGGTGATGATCTCGAATTAAGGGAGTTAGCAAATACGGGTTTCGAGGGAGTTATTTTTGAAGATCCTAAAATGGTTACAGCGGTAAATGATGTTTTTGCTCCGACAGATACTGAGATTAAAGAGGCCCGTACTGTACAAAGAACGTTTGCTGAAAAGGATGAAAATGCTTTGGTTGCTCGTTTAGGTGGGAGTTTTATTGATGAGTATAAGGCACGCAAAGCTGAGCAAATTATCGATCCGATTCCGAAGCAAGATGACTAAGCTACGTACCCCTTAGCCCATTGATGAGCTGCTTGTTCTAAGAACAAGCTTGCTTTAGATATGGATTGTTGTTTGTCGATTGTATTGTCAGTAATCGTCCAAATATCCTTGTCGTTAGAAGCTGTTTCTCCAGTAAATATGATGCATGGCTTATTCTGTTCTTGGCACAGCTCTTTAATTCGACCAGTCGTTTTCCCATTCGAAGACTGATTGTCATATCGTCCTTCTCCCGTAATTACTATATCTGCCTTGTATAGGTGTTTTTCCAAGTTGCTCGTGTGTGCTACAAAGTCGAATCCGCTGCGGATCTCAGCACCTAAAAATGCGCTTAATCCAGCTGCTAGCCCTCCTGCTGCACCACCACCCTCAATTTTTGAAACATCTATACCTAACGAGGTTTTTAGTATTTCAGCGAGATGCTTTAAACCTTCTTCAATAAATATGATCTGCTGAGATGTTGCACCTTTTTGCGGTCCGAAGATTGTTGCTGCGCCCATCGGACCTAAAAGAGGATTTTTAACATCACTTGCTACTTGGAAAGTTGTATTTTTTATTGCACGTGAAGGTTGCCAGTTTATTTCAGATAGTTTGTGTAGCTCACTAATACCCGGTCCAATGGTATTCCCATCTCTATCGAAGAAATGTGCACCTAAAACTTTAGCCATACCAATACCTCCATCACTACTTGCGCTCCCGCCAAGACCTATAATTATCTGTTCACTGTTTTCGTGCAGTGCAGCATTAATTAGATCACCGACGCCGGCTGATCCTGAAGTAATAGGATCTCTTTTAAGTGTGGGGATGAGTGCTAGTCCATTCGCTTTGGCTGCTTCTATTAGAACGATGTTTTTGTCGTTAAGCCTCAGATAGTTTGCGTAAATCATATCGCCTAACGGATTCTGTACCTGTACCGGATGGGAGATTGAGGGTATGTGTGTGCTAATCACATCTAGAAATCCAGGACCTCCATCAGACATCGGGAGAGTGTCGATCTCCCAGGTAGGACAGGCTGTTTGGATTCCGCGATTGATTGCAGCTGTAACTTGTCTAGCAGTAAGGCTTTCTTTAAATTCCTGTGGTGCTATAAGCACACGCATTTAGAAGTCCTGATAGAACGACCATGCTGCAATAAGAATAATAGCGATTACATATCCAAACGCTATTTTTCGAAGGAAGTCTACTGCTTTTGTGGCTCTTTCTGACTTAAATTTAACTGAAGCGATTATTAAAACAATTGCTATGACTACTAGGATAAGAAGCAGAGAGCTACGCATCGTTAACTATCAATCTCAATCTCTCGATGAGAAAAACACCATCCTTCAGAAGTTTTGATTAGATCATCACGGTACTTTCCCGTTATGAGTATTTTTCCAGTGCCAGGTTGTACTAATTGTAAATAACAGCTTCCTTTGACATTTTCGGCTTCTTCACTAATGACAATATTCCCAACCCAGTGTCGATTTGAATCAACTGGTTTTTCTGCGTACTCGCGAATTTCTGCTAATCCAGTAAAAGTCCCCATTGGTGTTGCAAAAATGGCGTTGTCTGAAAAACAGGCTAACCAGCCTCCTACATCCCCAGAGTCACGAGTTTGGCAATATTTTCCATACAACTCATAAATGTCTAATCTATCTTCGGTTGAAAGGGTCATTGTTCTCTCTCTTTTTTCTTATGGTACTTGTTTCACGTGAGCTATGTCTTTTGTTCATATTCTGAAGAATTCGTTCAGTTATTTAGTTTCTTTGCGAAATGCGTAAAGCGTACGGCCTTTAGCACATAGTGTCCCGTTATCGTCTTTGATATCAACTTCGATCATTGCCAGCATTTTTCCTCTTTTTACAACTGTTGCTTCAGCAAAAATGGTTGGACTCAGTGCAGGTCGCAAATATGTAATGTTGAGGTCTGCTGTACCTGCTGGTTGATAACCTTCTAGATCTTTTGTTCGTGTGTTAAAAAGAGCTGCAATTGTTGCGATATCGACAAGTGCAGCCATCACTCCACCATGAATTCCCCCGGCTACCCCTCCCTGAGTGGTGTTAGAAGACTTTAAAGAGACACACGCATAGTCGGATGACCTTTTTTCTAGTTTGACTCCTAAGGCTTTATGGAGAGGGATTTCTTCAAAATATTGGTCTGTTAATTTAGGTATTTCTTCAACCACGCCAAATACCTTGGTAAACAGGAGTTCTTTGCACTATTTAATCCCAAGTAGCCGTACTTGGACGTGGGCCGTCTTTAGGTGCTGTGCCATAGTCATTGAAAGGGCCATCGCGCCAGTCCAAAGCTGCCTTCAATCCTTTTTCACGAGCAATTTTTCCAAATTCTCCACCGCCAGGCCGAACTGCAGACAATGCCTGAATATCTGCGCCTGCTGCAAGGGCAGTTCTAATACCCATAATTTCGTATGTGCGGTTTACCTGTCGTTTAGTCATTGTGAGCATTGGCCCATCAATATTTGCAATTCTTTCAGCAAATTTTTCAGTTGTTTCGCACAGTTTGTCTACCGGGACTGCTTTGTTTGCCCAGCCAACTTCCACAGCTTCCAGGCCGGTTAAACTATCCCCTGTATAGAGTAGTTCTCTGACTTTTTTCTGATGCATTTGCCAGGGATGATAAAGAATATCGACACTTGTCATAGCACGCACTGGTGGATATCCGATGATTGCGTCTTCCGCAATGAACATAAGGTCACACATTGTTGCCAGCTCAGTTCCTCCGGCAAGGCAATATCCGTGAACCTGTGAAATTACAGGCTTGGTTAACTCCCAAATCTGCCAATATCCACTAAGTAAATGCTGAGGCCATTGTCCTTGGCCAGGATGTATAGGTCCTACATTAGGTAGACCACTACGTCGATCTACATAATCCCTTTCGTCCTCTACTTGTGATATGCCTGAAAGGTCATATCCCGCGCTGAAGGCACGACCAGAACCTCGGATAATTATTACTTTTATATCATCATCATCTTCAAAATTTTTAAGAGCGTCGAAAACCTCTGCACGTAAGTTGTGGCTGAGTGCATTCATTTTTTCGGGACGGTTTAGTTGGATGATCGCATGGCGTTCTTTTTTTTCAGTTAAAATGTCCGCATATTTAGTCATATTTGAATCCTACACTGTTTGTTGGCATGTTTCTTTTTTCAGTTTTCCCAATTACAAACGAGATTAATAAGTGTCCTGACAGCTTGCCCACTGGCTCCTTTTGTAACCCAACCGTTATTCTTGGTGGCCATGTCGACGCCGGCTATATCTAGGTGAACCCAGGGGGTTTCGCCAACAAATTTTTCAAGAAATTTAGCAGCCGTAATACTACCTGCTGGGCGACCGCCAACATTTTTTACATCGCTGACATCACTTTTTATTTGTTCTCCGTACTCTTCAAACATTGGCAATTCCCAGACTCGTTCACCCGATTCAGAGGCTGCGTCCGATATTTTTGCTATTAAATCAGTATTATTCCCCATCATTCCATAGCATTGGTCTCCTAGTGCTATGCTGATTGCTCCTGTAAGGGTCGCAATATCCACTATGTTGCGAGCACCCAATTCTTTTGCGTAGCAAATTCCGTCAGCAAGTACAAGTCGACCCTCGGCATCTGTATTGAGAATTTCTATAGTTGTGCCATCCATTGCGGTTACAACATCACCAGGTTTTGTTGCATTACCGCCAGGCATATTTTCTGTACACGGTGCTATAGCAGTGACGTTAATCTTGGGCTTAATAGCTGAGATGGCTTCCATTGCCGCTATTACTGATGCTGCACCTGTCATATCAGCTTTCATTGCTTCCATACCTGGTGCTGGCTTGATACTGATGCCACCTGTGTCAAAGGTTATTCCCTTGCCAACCAGGGCTAGGTCGAAACCGGGTTCCGCATCTTTTCCTCGATAAGTTAATCGAATAAGTTTTGGTGGTTGTACGCTGCCAGCTGCTACCGATAGCAAAGAGCCCATGCCTTTTGCTTCCATTGTTTCGCGATCCAAAACCTCTAACTCAATGTTTTTGGACTCTGCAATTTTTTGGGCTCGTTCTACCAAATCTGAAGGAGTTAGATGGTTCGCTGGTTCGTTGGCTAAGTCCCGAGCCAAATTGGTTGCCTGCGCAAGAACAGCCCCCTTTGCTGCAGCTTTTTGAATTTCTTCAATTTTTTCGCTGTCATTCTCTATAATTGTCAAACGTTTGATTAAGTTGTCAGGTTCCTCTTTTGGTGTTTTATGGCGATCGAATCGGTAGTTGCCTAAAACTACTCCTTCTACAAAAGCTTGTACCGAGTCTTGTAGTGATAAACCTGCAGTGCCAATACCGTGAGCAATTGTAGCGATATGTCGAATTTCTGCTCCTTGGCACGCTCTTATTAGATTTGCACCTAAATTCCGGATCTCTCTAGTGTTGAAATTTTCTTGTTCGCCTAGGCCTGCAATTATTACACGTGGTGTTGGGATTTTCCCAAAGGTATGAAGGCGTGTAATTTCGCCTTTCTTCCCTTTCATGTCACCAAGTGTGATTATGTCGGAAATGCTATTATCGAGCGCTTTGTCAATTGCATTGGTTGCTCCGACAGGTTCTGTTATGCCTTCAAAAAGGTTAACGATGATAAGGTCAGCATCAAATTCTGTGATATTGCCGTGTAGTACTTCAATTTCCATTGGTTGAATCCTTAGAAATATGTGTTAGTTTCTAGGTTGTAAATCTAAATTCGATTCGTACCTAGAAACGAACTTTAACAAAAAATGAATATAAAGAATTCTTTGCAAGAAACTTTTTTTAAATTATGGCATCTAACTCAGCGTTTTGGTGTACATGAGGCAATTGTTGTCATTGTTGCTTTTCTTATCTATTTCTATATTCGAGGTGCTGTTGTAGATCGCGCCGGGGAGGCTTTTGCAAATGCAATAGACATCATTAATGTCGAAAAGAACTTAGGATTTTATTGGGAATTGCAGATGCAATCTTGGATTCTAGATTCATTTTGGATGATTAAGGCTATGAATTGGATATATTTTTGGGGACATATGCCATTGGTGGGTATTGCTGCAATCTATCTATGGGTCAGGCATCGTACGTCTTACGGTTTAATTCGGAACGCGTTTCTTATTTCTGGTGCTATCGGAGTAATTATTTATGCGACGTATCCTGTTTCACCACCTAGGCTTATTCCTTTTGCAGGCTTTATAGATACGATGGCTGTTTTTGATCGTGTAGGGTACAACGCTCAAGAAACTCAGGCTTTTGTCAATCCGTTTGCGGCCGTTCCTAGCCTCCATTTTGGTTGGTCTATGCTAATAGGTGCCGTTGTTGCTTGGGTAGGCCGTAAGCATAGGCTACTGTTAATACTAGGCATCGTTTGGCCCATTGCTATGTTCTTTGCAGTTGTAGTAACTGGAAACCACTTTATTTTGGATGCAGTAGCTGGTGCTCTTGTTTGCATCATTGGCATTATTTTAGCGATTTGTCTTTATTGGGCGCGTCGATATTTTGTGCAACTGTTTTTCAACTCATGGCGGTCATATAGAGGTCGTACTGTTACTTGAGCCGTTTCCGTTATCCGTTTTAGCCGCTAAGCTATAAAATCGTACTTAAAGGAATAGATATGCAAGATTCTCAAACCATTATCGAAAAGATATGGAATAACCATTTGGTGCAGAGTACTGATGGCGGATCTGATTTACTTTATATAGATCTGCATTTAGTGCATGAAGTAACTTCACCGCAAGCATTTGAGTCAATGACACTTTCTGGACGTAAAGTTAGACGTCCGGAACTTACTATTGCAACAGTGGATCATAATGTACCCACTGTTGGTCGTGATCAGCCTTGGGAAGATCCTCTTTCGGTGCAGCAGGTGGAAACATTACGCCAGAACTGCAAAGAGTTCGGCATTCCTCTTTTTGATGTGGATGATTCGCGACAGGGAATCGTGCACGTAATTGGTCCTGAGCAAGGACTAACTCAGCCAGGCTTAACCATTGTTTGTGGAGATAGTCATACATCTACGCATGGTGCGTTGGGTGCTCTTGCTTTTGGGATAGGTACTTCTGAAGTTGAGCATGTCCTTGCGACTCAAACCCTTCCCCAGGCTCGTCAGAAGACAATGGCAGTTGAAGTTAGTGGAAAACTTTTGCCAGGTGTTGGTGCTAAGGATGTAATTTTAAATATAATTAACATGATCGGTGTAGGTGGTGGAGCTGGCTATATTATTGAGTATCAGGGTGAGGTTATTCGAGATCTTTCTATGGCTGGGCGTATGACTGTATGCAATATGACAATTGAAGCGGGTGCAAGGGCAGGGCTGATTGCCCCAGATGATGTAACCTTCAGTTTTCTTGAGGGAAGACCGTATGTACCTAAAGGTTCCGATTGGGAAAAATCTCTTGATGATTGGCGTGCTCTCGCAACAGATCCAGGTGCTCATTTTGATCAGACCTTTTCTCTCAGAGGTGAAGACATTGAGCCATGTGTAACTTGGGGTACTAATCCGGCACAAAGTGTTCCAGTGAGTGGCAGCATTCCAGATCCTATGGATGCAGCAACTCCTGCTGAACGTGACCAAATTCAGCGCTCGCTCACTTATATGGATCTCTTGCCAGGTACTGCAATAGAAGACATTGCTCTTGATCGTATTTTTATTGGTTCTTGTACGAACTCTAGGATAGAGGACTTACGAGATGCAGCCCAAGTCGTCCAGGGAAAAACTATTTCAAAGAATATACGTGCAATGGTAGTTCCAGGTTCTGGTCTTGTTAAGAATCAAGCTGAAGAAGAAGGATTGGATCGAATCTTTACAGATGCGGGCTTCGAATGGCGTGATGCAGGTTGTTCGATGTGCTTGGGTATGAATCCAGACATTTTATTTCCTGGTGAGCGGTGTGCTTCAACATCAAATCGTAATTTTGAGGGTAGACAAGGTCCAGGAGGTCGCACTCATCTTGTTAGTCCACCTATGGCAGCAGCGGCGGCACTTGCTGGTCATTTTGTAGATATTCGTACTTTGAGTTAGTTCAAAAGGAGAAATGTGATGCGACAATTTGAAAATGTTATAGGAAATTGTCTTCCTCTGAATCGTGCTGATGTCGATACTGATCAGATTATTCCCGCAAAGTATCTGAAACGAATTGAACGAACTGGATTTGGTGAATTTCTTTTTGATACCTGGAAGAAGGACTCAGATTTTATTTTGAATGATTCACGATATGCTTCCGCGTCTATTCTCCTCGCAGGTTCTAATTTTGGTTGTGGTTCTTCTCGTGAGCATGCCCCATGGGCGTTAGAAGATTATGGATTTCGTGTTTTAATTGCCCCTTCCTTTGCAGATATTTTTTTGAATAATTGTGCAAAAATTGGTCTTTTGACTGTAGTACTTTCACAAGAGGATATTGATTATCTTGTTGCGCGCTCTGAGGAACTGCCACAAAGTGAAGTGGTAGTGAATTTGGATGATCAAACCGTGGCGACTGCTGACGGCAGCTTTATCCGTCACTTTGAAGTTGACCCGACAACGAAAAAGAATTTTTTGGAAGGGCTAGATTCTATAGGTCTTACATTAGAACTTGAAGGTAGTATTAGTGAATTTGAGCAAACGCGTTCTGAGTTGTATCCAAAAACGATAGATTAATTATGTGTAAAGATTCTGTATCAAAACGACCCTCATTATCAGATGCTCGAGCTAATTGGCGTCGAAGTAACGATCCATTTGCGAAAAAAATGATGCAGGTTTTGAGGAATACAATGATCAAAATTCGAACACGGAGTGATTGTTGTGGGAACGAAGGTCAGGTGGGATGCTGACTTGCAGATTAGTGCTCCGTTGGAGCACTAGCTGAAATGTAAAAAGCATGAGCTATCCAAGTTTGACAATTTTTGCTAGAAGTGTTGCTCCTCCAGAAAGCTTGTTACCATGCGAATTTATTTTTCCTGATCCTTTGTTTGCCCCTGCGGATGGACTTGTGGCTCAAGGGGGTAACCTCGAGCCTGAGACCATTGTGGAAGCTTATCGTCGAGGTCTATTTCCATGGCCTCATGATGGCATTGACACTTTATGGTGGTCTCCGGATCCTCGCGCGGTTTTATTCGAATCGAGGCTTCATATCTCACGAAGATTTGCTCGTACCTTGAGGCAGCATCGTTTCCATATCACAGTTGATAATGCGTTTGAACGTGTAATTTCTTCTTGTGCAGATCGAAAGGATGGTACATGGATTACTCCAGCGATCATAGATGCGTACATGACCTTACATAATCTTGGCTGGGCTCACTCAATAGAGGTATGGTCACTGGAAAATGATTTAATTGGCGGTCTATATGGTTTAAGGGTTGGTGCATTATTTGGCGCTGAATCTATGTTCCATTTGCGGAGTGATGCTTCAAAAGTGGCGTTAGTAGCGCTGACACAATATGCTCAGGACTCTGGTATCAAGCTTATTGATGTGCAGGTTCAGAATGCACATTTGAGTTCGATGGGGATATGCGAAATTCCTCGAGAGAATTACTGTGAGCTTGCCTATCAATTAACCGGAGAGGTTAATAGTTAATTTTTTGTGAGGAGCGTTATTCTTTAGCTATGGCATTTTTTAATATTGTACTTGCACCAGGTGATGGCATAGGTCCTGAAGTATTTGAAGAATCATTGAAGGTACTTCATTCGATCGAACGTTTGTATAGTCATGAATTTAGCTTGAAGGAAGTGCTCGTAGGTGGTGCTTCTATTGATGAAACTGGTGTTGCACTGACTGATGAAGTACTTGATACAGCAAGTACCTCCAACGCAGTTCTCTTTGGTGCTGTTGGTGGTCCGAAATGGGATGATCCGAATGCTTCCGTTAGACCAGAACAAGCCATCCTTGGGTTGCGAAAGGGTTTGGGATTATTTGCGAACTTAAGACCAGTTCGAGTAAACCCTATTATGTTTGAAGATAGTGCTCTTAAACGTGAGGTCTTGGAAGGGACTGACTTAGTTGTTGTTCGCGAGCTTACAGGTGGTGTGTATTTTGGACGTCCTCAGAAGCGATGGACGAATTCAAGAGGACGACAGGCGGTGGATACAGTTAGATATAGTGAGAAGGAGTTCGAACGTATTTTGAGGGTTGGATTTGAGTTGGCACGATCCAGACGAAAAAAAGTTACTAGCGTTGATAAGGCAAATATTTTAGAAACGAGTCGTCTCTGGCGAGAAATAGCTACTGAAATTTCTGAAGATTATCCTGATGTTGAAGTAGAACATTTACTTGTTGATGCTTGTGCTATGCATCTTATACGACGCCCTGCCGACTTTGATGTCATTGTTACTGAAAACCTTTTTGGCGATATCCTCACAGATGAGGCATCAATGCTAGCAGGATCAATGGGAATGCTACCCTCTGCAAGCCTTGGGAGGCGCAGGAAAAATGGAACAGGTTTAGGTTTGTATGAACCGATTCATGGCACTGCCCCCGATATTGTTGGGCAAGGTTTAGCTAACCCAGTGGCCATGATTCTTAGTGTTGCATTGATGTTGCGTTATTCTCTCGGTCTTGAAAGAGAGGCGGAAGCAATAGAAGTTGCCGTCGAAAAGGTAATTGCGGATGGTTACCGAACTGCAGATATAGCTGGAGGGGTTCAGTCTAAGGTCATTTCAACGAGTCAGATGGGTTCACTTGTTGATGAAAAAATTGAATTATCACAAAAAGAATAGTTAAAAAGTGTAGAATCTGTAAGCGGCTTTTTTAAAGTGCACTAGATTTTCGTGACGTGAGGAGGATCTTATGACGGATAACTCGGAGATTTCGCTTGGTTTAGAAGGCGTTAATATTGCGAGTACGAATTTATGTCGTATTGATGGTGTGGCAGGAGAACTTATTTATGCGGGGTATAACATCTATGACCTCGCCAAGGATGCTACTTTTGAGGAAGTTGCTTATTTACTTTGGAACCTAGATCTCCCCAATCAAGACCAATTAAAAGAAATTAAAGAAACATTTCAGAGTGAACGTGAACTAAGTGAATTGAATAGGCATTTAATTCGTGAACTCGTGAATGGTAACGCGCGCCCGATGAGGGCATTAGAAATTTGTGTGATTGCTCTTGGTGCGCTGGATCAAAATTCAGGTGACTTTTCTCCAAGTAATTTGAAGGTGATTGCTACTCGCTTAGCAGCACGCATGCCTACGGTCGTTGCTGGATTTCACCGCGCGCGGCAAGGATTGGACTACGTTCCTCCACGAGATGATCTTTCCCATGCAGCTAATTTTCTTTGGATGTTACTTGAGAAAGAGCCTTCTGAACTTGAAGCTCGTGTTTTCGATGTCGCTATGACTTTGCATGCAGAGCATGAAATGAATGCCTCTACATTTTCAGCAATAGTTACAGCTTCTACTCAGAGTGATATGTACTCTGCGATTGCCTCTGCGGTCGGTACATTGAAAGGTCCTCTTCACGGTGGTGCGAATACAGCAGTTTATGAATTATTGGCGAAGATTGGTGATGAAGCATCTATAAAGCCATACATTGATGAGTTACTCGATCGCAAAGAAAGAGTGATGGGTATAGGGCATCGTATTTACCGAACAACTGATCCAAGAGCAGTTATTCTTGAAGCTCTTGGTGAAGAAGTTGCTGAAGAGTCAGAAGAACGATTTTATTTCGATCTCTCCCGAAAACTTCGTGATTATTTGGGTGAACGCTTGGCTGGTCGCCCTTTATATCCGAATGTCGACTTCTTCAGTGCGTCGGTTTATAACATGTTAGGTATTCCTTCTGATTTATATACCGCTATCTTTGCTATGGCACGTTCAGTGGGTTGGACAGCACATCTGATTGAACAATATGCAAACAATCGTTTAGTTAGACCAAATGCTGTTTATGTAGGTGAGGAGAGTAAGGATTTTATTCCGATTTCTCAACGTTAGTTGACGGAGCATTTAATTCCATTTCTTCGTATCCTTCATCACCCTCTTTTATGCGTGCATCGAGCTCGAGTGCTTCGTTTTCTTCTCGACGCTCTCGTTCCTCAGCGTTTTCGGATATCAAAACTCCACGTTCATCGGTTTCGAATTCTACATTTTGTAGATTGTCTACTTGTGCGTAGATGGAACCTCCTAAAAACGATAAGGGCTTAAGGTGGTGTTCTTTTAATTGCCAGTTTTCTGCATAAGCTTCTTCAATTGCTTGTACTTGTAGCACTTCACCAACAAACAAGGTGTGGTCTCCTATTGGAATTACATCTCTCAGACCGCATTCAACCCAAGCTAGGCAGTATTCCAGAAGAGGAGCCTCTATCTTGAAAGATTTGAAGGTTTCTAATTGGGCTGCTTCTATTTTGTTTTCGTCTTTGCCGCTATAGCTTCCGAGGAAGGCTGTTTCTTTTAGCAGCTGTGGTCCAGGGATGTTTAATGCGAATTCTTCACTGAAACGAATCATGTCTGCGGTATGCCTTCCTGGATGTATTACACAACCTACAAACGGTGGTTCCATTGAAAGCGGGGCAGTCCAGGCCACAGGTGCTGCATTTGTTTCACCTCTCCAGCTGGTTGTGATAATTGCTACGGTACCGGGATTCAAGATTCTTCGTGCGTCTGTTGGATGATAAAGGCGTCTATTCATGTTTGTGATCGTTTATGTTTGGAGTATATACAAATAAGGTGATATCAGAAGATTCTTGGTTAGATTACGGTAGAGTTTTCAATTGTGTTCATGTACCGTTTTCTAACCTAAGAGCTAGCCACTCGGGTAATTGGTTTTTGCGTATAGCTTGCTGAGTTTTTTTTAGGTCGTATGCGACTCGACGGAATTCGACTTCCCCTGTTGCAAGGTCTGCGAGAGCATATGAAGCACGTGGATCTCCATTTCGTGGTTGTCCTACGCTTCCAGGATTAAGACAGACTTTAAGGCCGTTCGGCTTCATAATTGTATTGTTTTCCAGAGGCCTTGTAGTAGATATTTCCCCTTGTTCATCAAGGCTGGTAATTGCTGGAAGATGTGTGTGTCCGACTGCACTAAATCGATTCTTTTGAATAGAAAAATGAGCCAAGATTGTATTTTTTTCTATCAGATATTCCCATAACGGTGATCTTAATGTTCCGTGGGTAAATATCCAATCATGCTGTTCATGAATTTGTGGCAATTTTTTTAGCCATTCACTATGTGAGTTGTTGATTTGTGTAGCTGTCCAGTTGATAGCCAGTTTCGCGACTGGATTAAAGTTTTCAGTATCAATAATCCCAACGGCTGCTGCATCGTGGTTACCTAGTACGCAGGTAGCATCTATTTCTCTTAATTTCTGTATGACTCCATTTGGTTCAGGTCCATAGCCAATGGTATCTCCTAGATTCCAAATTTCCATGATGTCGAATTGTTTCAAGTCGTCCAAAACTGCGTTGAGTGCTACTAGGTTAGAATGAATATCCGAGATGAACGCTACTCTTCCCATCGATTTAGTTTATCGTAAAAGGGTTTTTTTTCTTAGTAACTGGCCAGTGTGGTTTTAGCGATACATATGATAAAAAAAGTGACTGATAATGAAGAAGAAACTCGTACGCTCGGGGAAAGGCTTGGAAAATTTTTAAAAGCTGGTGATGTTATTTTGTTGAGCGGTGAATTAGGTGCTGGGAAAACTCGTTTTGCTCAAGGTATTGCGAAAGGTCTGGGTTGTACTTCTAATGTTACTAGTCCTACATTTGTCTTGATGAATGAATATCCGGGAGATACAACTTTCTTTCACGCAGATCTCTATAGACTAGAAAAGGCAGATCTTGACGACATCGGACTTTGGGACAGTACAGAGACGGGCGTTTTAGTTGTTGAGTGGCCTGAGCGTGCCGAGGATTCATTTCCAGAAAATGCATTGCAATTGTCTTTAAGTTTTGGTTCGCAGTCTAATGAACGTATTATCGAGTTTCTCATTGATAGTGAGAGAGAGCAGGCAATTTTGGCATCAGGTGATTTCAAGTGACTGATGCAATTCTGGGTATTGATACTGTTTCAAAAGTTTGCTCTGTTGGTATATATATCAACGAACAAGGGTTGGATATTTGTACGAATGAAGCCGAAAAATTGGATTTTTCGGTACTAGAATTAGCTGAAAGTGTTTTAAGTAAGGAACATTTGATTGTTGCAATTGTTGTAATTTCAGGACCGGGAACATATTCAGGTTTGCGTACTGGTCTTTCTACTACTTACGGGCTTGCACTAGGCCTTGACTGTCCAACAGCGGCGATAACGACTTTTGAGGCTATTGCTGAATCAGTCTCAGGGGAATTCGAAAGAGCATTATTAGTGCATCCTTTAGGGAGGAAAAATTTTGCAGTCCAGCAATTGAGCGAGAAAAAATTAGAAGGGGAGGTTCAAGTTGTTGATGCTGAGAGATTGTATAAATTTAAAGATGATGGACAGATCTTGGTAGGTGAGAATTGTTCTGTGTTTGGTGGATACGAAGTTAGCTCAGTCGATCGTTTGGGAGCTGTGCTAAAAAATTTTGATGTTTCTCGGGCATCGTATACGGTTGATCAAGCTTGGTATCTCACTGATCCAAAAATCACTAGCCCAAAGATTCCTTTTGCGACTAGCGCACAGCGTCCTTTGCCGCCACGATAGAGTTTGTATGGAAAAAACTTTAGTTCTTATTAAGCCAGATGCAATGCAGCGCGGTCTTGCCGGTGAGGTTCTCTCTCGGCTAGAGCAGCGAGGGTTGCGTATTATTGCGGTGAAGCTTGTGCATATCAGTGATGAATTAGCAAGGCAACACTATTCTGAACACGAAGGTAAGCCCTTTTTCTCAGGATTAGTAGATTACATAACCAGCTCACCTGTTCTTGCTGTAATTTTTGAAGGTACTAATGCTGTTGCAGCAGTGAGAGCAACTGTGGGATCAACGAATCCGGCCGAGGCAAACGCAGGCACTATTCGAGGAGATCTAGGAATTGAAACTGGTCGTAATCTTGTTCATGCAAGTGATAGTGTTGAAAGTGGTATTAGAGAGAGCAACATCTTTTTTGATCAAAGTGAAATACATTCTTGGAATCGTTCAATAGACGAATGGGTTTTTGAGTAAGGTAATTGCGGCCTGCGTATTTCTTTCTTAGTTTGACATCTCGTGCTCTCTAAGAGAGCCTGTTTAGGAGGTGTTCTTATGCGTGTGAATAATGTTAAAGCTAAGTGGAGTAACGGAGAGCCTGCATTTGGTGCATGGCTTGCGATACCATCCTCTTTTTCCGCAGAAATCATGGCTAACCAAGGGTTTGATTATATCTGTATTGATATGCAGCACGGAATGATTGATTATCAAACTGCGGTTACGATGTTGCAAGCTATTAGTACGACTGATGCAACCCCTTTTGTCCGTGTACCTTGGAATGAGCCAGGGATTATTATGAAAATGCTTGATGCTGGTGCTATGGGTGTGGTTATTCCGATGGTGAACACAGTTGAAGAAGCAAAAGCAGCAGTTGGTGCATGTAGATATGCACCGACTGGCTATCGTTCATTTGGACCTGTCAGGGCTTCAATATATGCAGGAAGTGATTATTTTCAGAATGCTAATGATGAAGTCGCGTGTATACCAATGATAGAGACGACAACCGCGCTTGAAAATCTTGACAATATTCTCAGTGTTTCCGGGATAGATGCCGTGTATGTTGGCCCTGCTGACTTAAGTATTACTCTTGGGCAAGCGCCTGCAATGGATAATGAAGGTGCATTTGAGGAGGCGAGGTTAAATATTGCGGAATCATGTTCTAAGCATAATGTTGTAGCTGGTATTCATGCGAACGCGGGACTCGCAGAAAAGCATGTAGCTGCTGGCTTTAGGATGGTAACAATTTCTAGTGATCAAGGTGCAATGGCTTCAGCTGCTCGGCAAGATATCAAAGTTGTTTATGGATCACCTAAAGAGGGTGGGGGCCTTTCTTATCGCTGAGGGAAATAGTCCTCATTTTCAATGGATCATTGAAGGAACACTCGCAATTGGTTCAAGACCGGGATATGCTCCCGGCCTTGAGACGAATGTTCCACTTAGTGCAGTTAAGGAGTGGATAGAGCAAGCACAGAATTTGGGAATTCGTTCGATCATCTG
This sequence comes from Tepidiformaceae bacterium, assembly GCA_045562595.1. Classification (GTDB taxonomy): domain Bacteria; phylum Chloroflexota; class Dehalococcoidia; order Tepidiformales; family Tepidiformaceae; genus JAKUNN01. Next base: position 24,390 of record JBJKVN010000006.1, on the reverse strand, counting down.
TCTCTTAGGGAATGATCAGCTGCCCCTTTATCAATCTGCTTTACCCAATGGTCTTATTCTCTATTACCAGGAGATGGGATTCAGCGTCGCCCATATTCCAACCAATGATGGTCTGACAGTACCCTTTACTGCTCAACAGCTTGATGAAACATGGGATGCTTTTTGTCAGCTTGCAGAGCCTATCCTTGTTCATTGTAGTGCGGGTCATGATAGAACAGGACGTGTAATTAATGAGCTGCTTGCAAGAATCGAATAATTATCACGTGATAGCTATCTTTTAGGCATGTTTGGTTTTTATGTCGAAACATCCCTTTCACGTAAAATTTGAAGCATCAGGGATTCAAGGTCCTCAGTTGCTGGTTCTTCAGTCAATGCGTTTTCCACCCATCGTTTCGCATCGTATCGTGAATAGCCTAGTGAAACTACAGCATCTTCAGCATCCTTTGAAAGCCGTTGTTTTCCGAGAGAAGTTAGATCAATAGGTAGCTCTTGATCACTATCTTGCATCGATGCTTCCGTCCGGACTTTACCTTTCAATGAGGCAATAATTTTATCTGCAGCTCTTCCTCCGATGCCAGGGAGTTTTGTTAGCATGCCCCTATTCTCTTCCTCAATAGCCCGGGCCATTGAGCTTACTGAGATAGTCAGTGCCTTAGCAGCTTTTGTAGGCCCTAATCCTTCAACACTCATTAATTTCCGGAAGAACACTCTCTCTCCACGTCTTATAAAACCAATTAACATAGGGACTGGTGCGTTGGTTGTTGCATGATAAATAATGTGGAGCCCTAACTTGGCCTCATCTTCCCCTTCTGCTTGATCTACGATTGTCTGTATTTCTGGCCATAAAACTGCTGGTACCAGAACTTGATACCTGACTCCTGCGACTTCGAGCTCAACTGTGAGGTCACCAATATCAATACGTGCGACTGTCCCTGCAAGATGCGTAATCATATTTAGCTCCTATTGTAACGATAGCGTAGTACTCTTATCTTCGTGCCAGAACTACCTGAAGTTGAAACAATTCGTCGAGGTCTTTCACCGCTAATTATAGGTGAAGTCATTCAAGATGTTTTTATAGAAAAAGATACATTAGGTCTTCTAGCAGGGAGTCTTTCCCTTGATGATTTCAAAAATACTTTTATTGGTAGCCAGATCGAAGAGATTAGTCGACATGGCAAGTACTTAGTTTTTTCTCTGAACAATGGTTTTCTTTGGATTGCACATCTTCGCATGACTGGACAAATTGTTTGGACTGCAGCAGAAGATCCTCCATTGAATTATCAGCGTGCATATATATCTTTCGAGAGTGGCTACGATTTAAGGTGGGCAGATTTACGTAAATTTGGGACATGGCAAATAACTACGGATATATTGGAATTACAGAAAAAACTTGGTCCGGAGCCCTTAGATGCGGAATTCTCAGTAGCTTATCTACGGCAATTAATTAAAAACCGAACAACTCCAATTAAATCATTACTACTTGATCAGCATTTTGTTGCCGGATTAGGAAACATTTACGTCGATGAAGCTTTGTATCAAGCTCGAATACGTCCAGATACGCCATCGGGGCAACTCTCAACGCGTGCCATTACCAAACTACGAGAGTCTTGTTATTCAGTACTAGAACGTGCGATTGAATATGGGGGTGCTTCTTTTAGTGATTATGTTGATGCGTATGGTGACGAAGGAGAGGCCCATATGCATGTTCAAGTTTTCAGGCGTGATGGAAAGGCCTGCTATCAATGTGGAACAATTATTCAAAAAATTCGTCTCGCAGGCCGAGGAACACATTTTTGTCCAAAATGTCAGCGCGCGTCACGACGACATGTTTCGTAGAATGTAGTAGATGGAAAAAGAGAACACCTTTCCAGTAGGGTTAGATGAGAAGCTATTTTTAGAATTGTGGTGTAATTCGTTATTACCTAAGCCACAGGTTATCGCGGACCTAATTCTGAAATCTTTTCCTTTTGCAATGCCATCTGACAGGCCCGCATTGGTTAGTGTGCTTGTAGTTCAGGTCGTCGAAGCGAGCTTGCGTCTGGTTGCGGTTAATAATGCTCTCGCTGATCGGTCAGAAAATGTGGCGGTTAATCTGACCAAGTCATTACCTAGTCAATCTGCTTGGGAGGAATTTGTGCAGTTTGCAGGGAACCTTGATCCTATTCAAGTACTGGCACATCTAAATGTTGGTGAGGAAGCGTTGCCAAGCGCTGAGTTGTTATGTTCCCAAAACGAATTTAGCGTTATTAGCCAGTTGATTTCTGTTGTAGATTCAGGGGAAGTTGTGTTCATTCCTCAAAGGGATAATGCGAATGTCGTGTTTTCTTTAGATGGAAATATGATCTCTGTAAGTACCGATGAACTCGAAGTTGTGTCCTTGGCTGATTTAACAGCTAATTTATCTTTTATAGCAAAAGGGTTTCTTTTAGCGTATATGCAGGCACGTTCGGATGTTTATAAAAATGAGTAAGGGAGCCTTGTGTGAAAATATTTTCCACCTCTGGATCTAAAGACGACATAACTGATGTACCTGGTCTAAAAGTTGGACATTCGACTGATTTTTCTGGAGTGACAGGTTGTACAGCGATTTTGTGCGAACAAGGTTCTGTCGCGGCCGTAGATGTTCGGGGAGGTGCTCCTGCCACACATGAGTTTGGAGCTTTAGCTTCTCCATCTTTAGTACAACGATGCCATGCAATTTTATTTACAGGAGGTTCGGCCTTTGGGCTTGAGGCTGCCAGTGGAGTTACCCGGTTCCTAAGTGAAAACGATATCGGCTTTCAAACTCGTATTCGACCGGTACCAATTGTTCCAGCTGCAGCTATTTTTGACCTTGCTATTGGTTCTGCAGATTGCTATCCAAGTGTTATCCAGGGGTACGAGGCAGCGCAAGTAGCCACAGATGATTTAGTTGAGCAGGGATGTGTCGGTGCAGGAACTGGTGCAACGATTGCTAAACTTGCTGGTGCTGAGCGTTGTTTAAAAGGAGGTCTCGGTTCATCCAGTTTAATCGGCCCTGAAGGTGTAATTGTCGGTTGCCTTGCGGTGACAAACGCAATTGGCAGTATTTACGAACCGCTGTCAGGTGAAGCTATTGCTGCGCCACGTGGTGAAGCAGGTCGATTTCTTTCCATTGAAGAATCATTGGCATTGCATACTGCTACTGTTGAAGCCAGTCGACAAAACACAACTTTAATTTGTGTAGCGACGAATGCTAGTCTTTCGCATTCGCAATTACAGCGCCTTACAATACATGCTCACGATGGTTTGTCTCGATCAATTTTCCCTGTTCATACAGCAGCGGATGGAGATATAGCTTTTGCCCTCTCTACTGAAGAAAAGGAACTTGAGGAAAAGCATTTACTTACGTTGGCCGTAATGACAACTCTTGTTGTTGAGCGTGCCATCGTTAAGAGTGTAAAACAAGCAAAGACGATAGAGGAGATTCCTTCCGCAGACGATTGGTTGAGTACACATACTTGACATTTTCCCAGTTTCTTTTAAAGATTGAGTGCCGCCTATCTTATGGAAGGCGAGCTTTTTTAAAGTGGTGATTCGCGGTCTAGCCTCCCTGGACAAAGGCCAGTACAGGCATATGACTTTAGCGGTCGATTTCGTGTATCGCCCAGGAATTGATTTTGCGTACTTTTCTTGCCGCTAAATTACATGGTGCTGTAGTAACTGAAGCGAACCTTGAATATGAAGGTTCTATAACTATTGATCCTCAATTGATGGATGAGGTGGGAATGTTGCCGTATGAACAGGTAGATGTTTTCGATATAACAAATGGTGCAAGATTCACTACTTATACCATTGAAGGTAATCCAGGTTCCCGAGAAATTTGTGTTAATGGTGCGGCTGCGCATCTTGTGGCCGAAGGTGATCGCATTATAGTTGTGGCTTATGTGAGTTTGGCTATGGAAGATGTAAAGCAACACAAGCCTAAAATCGTTTATTTGGATACAGCGAATCGAATTGTTCGTCGTGCTTCTGCTGAGCGTCAGCGCACAAAAGCTGTTCTCTTAAATTAGGGGGAGTTATGTCTAGAATTTCAATTCATAAACTGCGTGAGTGCAAGGATTCCGGGAAACGTTTTGCGATGTTGACAGCGTACGATTACCCAACTGCCCGTTTGGTTGAACAGGCTGGCGTACCGGTCATATTAGTGGGTGATTCTTTAGGTGCTACGGTCTTGGGATATGAGTCGACTGTTCCTGTAACTATGGAAGAAATGTTGCATCATACCCGTGCCGTTGTTAGGGCTACGAAGAAGTCAATAGTTGTTGCAGATATGCCTTTTCTCTCTTATCAAGCTAATGATGATGTAGCTATTGAAAATGCTGGACAGTTTCTCAAAGCTGGCGCAACTGCAGTGAAGCTAGAAGGTGGAAGACCTGTTGTTTCACTCGTCCATCGAATGGTCGAGGCTGGGATACCTGTTATGGGTCATTTGGGATTAACTCCCCAATCTGTGAACCAATTTGGGGGCCATAAGGTACAGGGGCGGACGCCCGCAGCGGCAGCTAGGATTCTTAATGATGCACAAGCTTTGGAAGATGCAGGTGTTTTTGCCTTGGTGTTAGAGACTGTTCCTGAGCAGCTTGCTTCTATGGTTACAAGTAGACTTTCAATTCCTACCATAGGGATTGGAGCAGGTGTTAGCTGCGATGCTCAGGTGCAAGTGTTGCATGATATTTTGGGTATATACGACGATTCTCGCATTCTGCATCATTCTAAGCGTTACGTTAATCTTGGTGAGTCTATTCGTGGTGCTATCCGTGCATATGCTGACGAGGTTGTGGAGGGCTCTTTCCCAACTTCAGAACATGCGTTTAGCATGGATGAAGATGTGCTTCATGAGCTGACTCAAGCCTCGGGTAGCATAGTTGAGTGATTTTGGTGGGGGCCCCAAATGTCTACGTACTCCTACGGAGATGCATAGATGGCGTGATGAGAATCCTGTAAAGCTCGGGTTGGTACCAACAATGGGGTACCTCCATGAAGGTCATTTATCCCTTATTCGCCGTTCATGCGTTGAAAATATTAAGACAGTAGTGAGTATTTTTGTTAATCCAACACAATTTGGGATAGGTGAAGATTTATCTGTTTATCCTCGTGATCAGGAACGAGATCTAGCATTGTTAACTGATATGGGGGTAGATGCTGTTTACATTCCTACAGCAGACTCTATGTATCCTCCTGATTTTGAGACCTTTGTTTCTTTAGAAGGTTTAACTAGACGTTTGGAGGGCGCTTCCCGGCCAAATCATTTTCGTGGTGTGACTACTGTTGTAACAAAGCTGTTTTCTGTTGTTCATCCTGAGCGGGCTTATTTTGGTAAAAAAGATGCTCAGCAATTACGGGTTATTCAGAGATTGGTTGCTGATTTGAATATGCCGGTGGAAATTATTCCAGTTGACACAGTACGTGAAGCTGACGGTCTTGCATTAAGTAGTCGTAATGTTCATTTGTCGAGTGAGGAAAGGGAATTGGCTCCGTTGTTATATCAATCATTACAGAAGGCACGTTCTCTTTTTGATAATGGTGAACGCCGCGGGGATCTAATTCGTGATGCAGTGAGAGAATTTCTGAGTCAGGAATCATTGATCGAGATTGATTACGTGAGTCTTGCTGATGATCAAAACTTGATAGAAATTGAGGGACTGATCGAGCGGCATGGATTGATTATGGTTGCAGTTAAGTTAGGCTCTGTGAGGCTCTTGGATAACATAGAATTAAGGTTTTAGGTACGGAAAAATTGAAGACTGACGATTTTGACTATTTTCTTCCCCCAGATCGAATTGCACAGTTCCCCGTGGAGCCTAGGGATAGCTCAAAGCTGCTTTATATGAATGTTCCAGAGGATCAACTGCAACACAGTCATTTTTTTGACTTGCCTCAAATTTTGAATCCAGGTGATTTAGTTGTTTTAAATGATACACGTGTGATGGCTGCTCGCTTTTTAGGTTTTCGTGAGACAACTAATGGGTTGGGTGCAAAAGTCGAACTTTTACTTTTAAACCGTTTAGAAAAACCTCTAGAGTGGAGGACTTTGATGCGTCCAGCACGTATCGCACGGCCTGGCGTGCGTTTGATGTTAGAGGCAAAGGAAGGTCCCTTAGCAGCTACAGTTCTTTCTCGAGAAGGTGACTATGTTTTTGTTCGTTTGGACAGAGATATTGATTTGAACAAAGATGGGTTGATTCCTCTTCCCAGGTATATAAAAAATTATGTGGGTGAAAATGAGCGTTATCAAACTGTTTATTCTCACAAACCTACCTCAGCTGCTGCGCCAACAGCAGGTCTGCATTTCACTCCAGGACTGATCGAAACATTAAAGAGCAAAGGTGTACATTTTTCTAGTATTACGCTTGATGTTGGTGCAGCAACATTTCTTCCCATTAGAGGGAATGACCCGAACAAACATGTCCTTAATGCTGAACATTTTGAACTCTCAGCTAGCACTGCTGAAGCTCTAAATAATGCTCATCGTGACGGTCGTCGTATCGTGGCGGTGGGGACGACAGTGGTGCGAACTTTAGAGTATGTTTTGCAAAAGGGTTGGCCAATAAAAGCGCAGGAAGGGCATAGTGATTTATTTATACTGCCTGGCCATAAATTTTTGGCGGTTAATGCTCTAGTCACTAATTTTCATTTGCCGCGTACTTCTTTGATGATGTTGGTGGCAGCATTTGTTGGTCGAGATCGACTTTTGGATGCTTATAGCGAGGCAATTAGGAAAAACTACCGATTTTATTCATTCGGAGATGCAATGTTTATAATTCCTGGTAATGGGGAATCCTAGCTATGCAGGCTCCAGCCAGTTTTATTTTTCTCAATGAGACCTTCCTTGGCTAGCGTTGCTAAATAGAGAGTGGTGTTCTTTTTGTGGTTGCTTGGTAGTAAGCGACGGATCTCACTTGTTGTACGTGTAGGATTTATTCTAAGGTGTTCTACTATTTGGCCCCGAGCGTATCTGGCAGTTGATTCAAATGGCTGAGATTTTTTCTTCGATGTTTGTAGAGAGGGTTTACCACGTTCTAACCAATGGCATTTGTTTTGCCAAGGGCATAAATCGCAAGAAGGAGAGCGTGATTGGCAAAGTAGTGCGCCAAGGTCCATAAGTGCCGAGTAATGTTTTCGGAAGTTTCGGCTCGGTTCGAGTTCTTCAAGTTGTTTTTGAATTATCTTTTTCGTATCAGGATACGAGTTTTGAAGACCAAAGAAAGCTCTAGCTATTACACGTGTGATGTTCGTATCTGCCGGGTACGTTTTTTTGTTTGCTGCGAAACATCTGATTGCGGCTGCTGTGTATGGCCCAATTCCTGGAAGCTTAAGCAAAATTTTTTCATCGGTCGGAACTTTACTGTCGTACTGTGATTCAATTTGCTGTGCGGTTCGATGTAAGTTAACTGCGCGACGGTTATAACCGAGTCCTGACCATGCGTTAATTACTTCACTGAGTGGTGCCGAAGCAAGAGATTTGATATTTGGCCATTTCGTAATCCAATTTTCCCAGTGTGGTTTTACCCTTTCAACTTGAGTTTGTTGGAGCATAATTTCTGAAATTAGGATTTGATAAGAGTTTTCAGTTTTCCTCCAAGGAAGCTCATGTCTACCATTTTTTTTAAACCATACGTAGAGTTCCTTCCTCATTTCGCTGAGATTTTTTGGAGGAACAGAAGTATTTGAAGTCATTAGTTTGTTTGAGTATTACGTGCTGTTAAGGGTGGTGTCCACAAAAATTTTATTGACGTCAGATAAGTTTTTTTTAATTTCTAAGACTTTTTATTATTTGTCTCTGAATGTTGCGAAGAAGGACGTTCATATCCGTATATTAGGCCATAAATAATTATAGCTGTTAAAGAAATTGCAGCGGCAATACTGCCTGCTTGAAATGCTTGTGGTGCATCATATGAGTCGATGATTGCTCCGCCAATTGCTGGCCCGATTGCTAAACCAAGTCCACTCAATGCCACCATCAATCCAATCAATGTTCCCCGATGACTAGCTGGGGCTAGATCCATCATACCTGCACTGAGAGAGGGGACTGAAAGGACGTATCCACAAAAGATGAAGGCAGTAAATGCTGACGCCATAATTGGATCTCTTGTTGCTGCTACTATGAATCCTCCGCCGATAACAAACAGTTGACCTACGATAAGCGGAAGTGTTCGTCCTACACTATCCGCAAAATGCCCTGAGGGTATATATAAAGCAGCTCCTGCAGCTATGGATGGGAATAGGAGGAGGGTTAATGTTGAAAAAGAAACCTCTAGCTGATTTGTACCATATGCTCTGATTGCAGGGATCATAATGCTCACCCCAACCATTACCAGTAAAACAAGAGAACTCCAGAATATGAGTTTCTTAGATAATGTTGTTTTTAGCGATGGTCTTTTTTCCCGTTCTTCTTTTGGAATTATACCGCCGCCGCGATACGCAGGGATTCGGAAAATAGCTATAAGTAGTGCTAATGCAATTGCTACTATAGCTAATATAAAGAGCAATGTTGCTTGCTGATTTACTAAAAATGCTCCTATAAGTGCGCCAATTCCAAAACCCACTAGTTGTGCTACATTTAAGAAACCAACGGCTTTTCCTCTATCCGATGCTTCATAAAAGTCCGCACTTATTGCATAAACTGCGGGCCATAAGAATGCTGTTGCTAGCCCAAATACTGCTGCGAAAACAAGGTAGGCATGTGCATCCCAAAAGATTCCCATAAGAACTAAGCCAATTAGCATCAAAATGAATCCAAGTACCATTCCAAGTTTTCGTTCTATACGATCGCTTAGAGCACCTGCAAAAGGTTCAAAAATGAATCTTGAACCTCCGTAAATAGCTAGCAAATAGCCAGTCCATGAATCTCGTGCTTCCAATTGTAGCGGTACAAATTCTTGAAAAATCGCAAACAGCACTACACCTAGAGCGATTTGGGCGAAAAGAACAGATGCGGCAAGAGGGTATGGTGCCTGACCTAGCCATGTTCTGATTATTTTTATCACCGTTGAACTTTAATGCTTTATTTTCTAAGAAACACAAATATATAAAAACTTTCTCTTGTACTACGATAAATGTATGAGTAAACGTTTTGAAGGAAGTAAAACAACTTTTAGGGAAGCAATCAGTGGTACTGACGATAATGTTGATTTATTTGGTGCTGCTATGGTTATCAGTTCAATGGGTTTTCCCGATATCGAACCTTCAATTTATTTAAAAGAGCTAGATCAATTTTCTGAGTCGATTGAAAGCCAAATGCACTCGATGATGTCAGTGAGACAAATGGTTTCTTTGGTAAATACTGAATTGTTTGAAAATCAAGGTTTCCAAGGAAATAAAGTTGATTATTACAACCCTGATAATTCGTATTTAAGTCGTGTCTTTGATCTGCGTTTGGGAATTCCAATTACGCTTTCAGTTATTTATATGGAAGTTTCACAGCGTATTGGACTCGAATGTGATGGTATTGGGTTCCCGGCACATTTTCTTATTAGATGTGGAGGTGAGGAATCGGAACTGTATGTAGATGTTTTTAATGAGGGTAAATTAATGTCACGCCAAGACTTATTTATTCGTTTAAAGGAGCAAGGGTTTCTCGGTGATTCTGGTGAATCTTTTATTGCTGCAGTTACGCGACGGCAAATACTTCAGCGCATGCTTACCAATTTAAGAATTGCTCTCCGCCGTATTAATGATTTTGAACGTTGGCTTCCAGTGACTGAATTACAATTGATTCTTGAACCATGGAATTCTGCTCTTTTTCTTGAGCGTGGGATGGTTCATTTTACCAATAGGAAATTTAAAAATTCTCTCGAGGATTTACAACAGTATATTGAAATAGAACCGGAAAATTCTAACGAGGATGTTGTGCGAATAATTGAAGTATTAGAGAAGTACCAAGATGATTGATACTTTTGAGGTAACTAATAAAATACCTAGTTTGGGCATCTATATTCATATCCCGTTTTGTATAAAAAAGTGTGGATATTGTGACTTCAATACCTATTCCGGATTGGACAATCTCAAATCGGATTATACAAATGCAGTAATTAAAGAAATCGAGGGTTGGGGCCAAAAGGTATCCCAATGTGTTGTGGACTCAATCTCTTTTGGTGGTGGTACTCCTGGTGAGATGCCCGCTGAACAATTGGGTTCGATACTTAATGCAGTTAAGAAAAGTTTTTTTGTTTTGGAAAACGCAGAAGTAACTTTGGAAGCTAATCCTGGCACTACCACCTCAAATTCCATGAAGTCTTTTGTGAATGCTGGGTTCACAAGAATTTCATTTGGTGCACAATCATTTTCGGATCAGAATCTTAAGTTCTTGGATCGTATTCATGCAGCAGAGACTATATCTGCATCTTTGGATCTTGCGAAAATAGCAGGTTTCAGGAGTATTAATTTAGATCTTATGTATGGCTTGCGTGGGCAAACATTGGAGGCATGGGATCGTGATCTAAAAACTGCTTGTGAACTTAATCCCGACCACCTTTCCTTATACAATCTGACCGTGGAGGAGGGAACTCCTCTGTACGAGAGGGTAAAAAAGGGGGAAGTTACTTTGCCTAGTGACGATACTTCTGCTGATTTCTATGAGCATGCAAGTAAAGAACTTTCAAACAGTGGTTATGTGCACTATGAACTCTCTAATTGGGCTAAACCAGGCCATGAATCGAAACATAATTATGGTTATTGGACTTGGAAACCATATCTTGGAGTAGGTGCAGGTGCACATGGTTTTGTAGAAGGATTTCGACTTGAAAATATTGCCCATCCAGGTGCATATATAGATGCGTCACAAAAAGGATCGAGTCCTGAATCAGTAATTTTGCAAAGAGAGTATCCTGGCCTTGACGTTTCTATTGCTGATTGGATTACTACACATCTTCGGTTAATCAAAGGGTTTGAGGAAAGGGATTTCTATGAGGAGTTTGGTACAGAAATAGAAGTAATTGCAGGACAAATCATCTTTGAACTTTGTGAAGCTGGCATAATTAAGCGTTCTAATTCGACGATTCAGTTAACCCCGCGTGGTAGGCTTTTACATTCAGAAGTAGCCGTAAAATTTCTTATATATTTAACCGGTTTCGATTTGGCTAAATATGCCGGGAAAGTGTAGGGCTAGGAAATAATGTATGTCATAGGTACCGCAGGGCATGTGGATCATGGGAAAAGTACATTGGTGAAAGCTCTTACTGGTATTGAGCCAGATCGTTTGCGTGAAGAAAAGGTTCGTGGTTTAACGATTGATTTGGGTTTTGCTTGGATGGAACTTCCTTCGGGCCGTTCTATTAGCATTGTTGATGTCCCTGGACATGAACGTTTTATAAAAAATATGTTAGCTGGAGCTGGTGGTGTGGATTTAGCTCTTGTAATTGTTGCCGCGGACGAAGGACCGATGCCGCAGACAATTGAACATTTACAGATTTTGGAACTACTTGATATTCCAGATGTGATTATTGTGATAACTAAGTGTGCACTTGTCGAAAGGGAGTTCGTTGATTTAATTCAAGAAGAGATTTCTGAAGTTTTGAAAGAAACTCGTTTTGAGGATGCTCCGATAACGAGAGTTGATGCATTAACTTCTGACGGTTTACTTGATTTGTGTCATGCAATTGATTGTGCGTTAGACAATATTCCTCCGAAGCGTGACTTTGAACGTCCACGTCTTCCAATAGATCGTGCGTTTACTATCAAAGGTTTTGGTGCTGTAGTGACCGGCACACTTTTGGATGGACCTTTATTTCTTGGGCAAGATGTTCATATTCAACCCGGTGGATTGAACGGACGTATACGTGGTTTGCAGAGACATGCAACAAGTGTTGAAAAGCTTGAACCAGGCACAAGGGCCGCAGTTAATTTGAGTGGAATTCGTACTGAGCAATTACAACGAGGTATGGTCTTATCTACACCTGACACAATGGTTCCTGCACACAGTCTGGACGTTTTATTGAAGGGGTCTTCAACCTTGAAACATCCTATTCAAAATAATGCCGTACTCACTTTTTTATCTGCTACTTCAGAAACTCAAGTGAAGGTTCGGTTATTAGATAAGGATACTTTGGAAGCAGGTGATTCTGTTTTTGCACAACTTGTTTTGGAGCAAGATGTTGCTGTACTCGTGCGTGATCATTGTATTTTGAGAACTCCTAATGATACTGTCGCTGGCGGACCGATTGTTACAATTAATCCCCGTAAATATCGGCGTCATGATTCCTCGGTGATAGAAGTTCTTAGACACACTTTGGAGGGGAGCGTTGAAGGACGTTTAATCAGTGCAGTTGCTTTTGAACCTTACCCAAAAGATAAAATTGCTTCTTTATTGGGTGTGAGTGAAAGCACTGCTTTTTTGGCGATTGAAAACTGTGCAAAAAATTCTGAAGTTACGGAATATAAAGGTTTTCTTTATGGCTCTAATTGGGTGAAGGAAGCTGTTAAATCAATTCATGATGCGATGCAGAATTATTTTTTAAACCATCCGCTAAAACGAAGTGCGCCAAGGAATTATGTGCAAAGTGATGTGGCAATTTCAGGTGGCCACTTTGATTTTGTCATAGAGAGTGCTGTTGCCGAAGGTATTCTCGAGATATCTGATAGCCACAAGAGTGGTGAATTGATGTTACCGGATCGCATCGTTTCTTTAACAGATAAGCAGAAGGAAGCAAGTGAGGGGTTCCTTACTATTTTACGCGAGGGTTCAATGAGTCCCCCTACCGGTATCGTGATTGAGGATGAACTGCTTGCGTGGCTTATTGAAGGAGATGTGATTGTGGATACAGGATCAGGCATTTATTACGACCGAGTTGTGTTTGGCGAAATAGAGAAAGAAATTAAAGAATATATTGTAGAAAATGGTTCGGCCAGTCTTGCTGAAGTTCGAGATTTATTAGGTATCAGTCGTAAATATGCACAGGCCTTGTTAGAGCACCTGGATGTTTTGCAGATAACTAGGCGTACAGGAGATGTTCGTATCCTACGTTAAACGGATACAGATTAACTGTTTGCAGGTGTGCCTTTTAGTTCTGTTCTGATTTTTCTATAAAACTTGGAAAGGTCTTTTTGTTCCCAAGCGACAAGAATTTGCGCTGCAAGTCCAATACTGCTGTAAGTTCCCACGACAACGCCAGCAAGCATTACCAAAAGGAAAACATTTATTGTCGATCCCCCGATTAGGAACATGGCTATTATCGTTAATAGGGTTACGAACGATGTATTAATAGAACGGACTAGAGATTCTGTAAGACTAACGTCTATAACGGTTGCGAAGGGAGTATCGGGGCTTCTTGTTAATACGTCACGTACTCTGTCGAAGACAACTATGGAGTCGTGAACGGAAAACCCTATCACAGTCAACATTGCAACAATAAATGCTGTGTCTACTTCTGTTCCTGAAACTTTGGCAAGTAGTGAGAAAAGTCCCAGTACAAATAATGCATCGTGGAGTAAGGCAATAACTGCGCATACTCCAAAACGCCATGAACGGCGAACACCCCGAAATGCAAAGGAAATATAGATAAGAATTACCAGAGCTGCTACGCCGACGGCAATACTGGCATCACGTGCGATTTCCTGCGAAACAGTTCCGGAAATTGTTGCGTAATCTAACCTTTTCACTTCGCCAAAACGATTTTCTAAATCACGCATGATTGTGTCTATTTCCCCGGGGGGAAGTGGTCCAACATCGCCTGTAATAGGTGGGGACCCTTCGAGTTCTCGTGTACGAATTAAGTAGGATGAGGTCCCAGTTCCTTGAATCTGTGCTCCTTCATAGCCTATCTCTGTTAATGCAGTGCGCAGTTCCGATTGTTCAATTTCACTACCAAATTCCAGTGTAAAAGTAGAGCCGCCGGTAAATTCGATACCTGGATTGAGGCGTGGGGGAATTAGCAGGATGATTATTGCAGAAATGACGACTGCGGCTGACAACCCCATTGTTAACCACCTACGTTTTGAAAATTCCAACCACTGGCGTTGTTTATCTCGTTGTCCATCAGTAGAGGAGGAAATATTGAAAAGGCTTAATGAATTTCCTAGGCGAGTTCCTACTATCATTCTCAAAAATGTTCTTGTAACTATGATCGCTGAAAACATACTGATAAGAACGCCGATCGCTAAGGTTATTGAGAATCCTCGTACGAAAGAGGCACCAAATTGTTCGCCGAACCAGAACAAAATAAAACACGTGATCAGAGTTGAAATATTTGAGTCTCGTATAGAAGGCCACGCTCTTTTGAAACCAGTCTCGACAGCATTTGATAGAGGGCGTCCTTTTTTAAGTTCTTCCCTCAAACGTTCGAATATCAAAATATTTGCATCAACTGCCATCCCTACGGAAAGAATAAATGCCGCGATTCCGGAAAGCGTTAAGGTAACAGGCCAAAGTTTAAAAACAGCGAGGGTTAGTGCCACATAAACAAGGAGTGCGACACAAGCAAGGACTCCAGGAAGTCGATAAGCCAATATCATGAAAGCTAATACGGCTAATAATCCAATTTCGGCAGCATTTACAGATTTTTTAACTGAATCATCACCTAGAGTCGCGCTTACTTCATTTGATTGAATTGTTTTCAAGGGGATCGGCAATGCACCTGCATTTAATTGTTTAGATAATTCAGATGCAATTGTGAAACTTTCTAAACCTGTGATAACACCTACATCGCTGATGACTCCCTGGATAACCGCATTTGAAATTAGTTCACCATCAAGAAGAATAATCATTCGGCGACGTTGGTCATTGATTTCAAAATTGAGTGCATTTGCTGTGATTTGACGTAACAATTTGCTTCCAGTTGCAGTTGTTTCAAAAACTACTTGAAACGTTGTTCCAATTCGTTCGGGGAAAGTGTTGTTTTTTAAATGTTCGCCAGTCATTGCAACGCTTTGGCCGTTGATATTTCCGGTTGCTGGCTCTATTTCTCCGTTTTCATTAAAAATAAAATATTGCAAAGAAGCAGTTCTTCCTATTAGCCGTTCAGCCTCTTCAAGACTTATGCCAGGCAGCTGTACTTCTAGGCGATGATTACTAGATAGTGAAACCTGTGATTCTGCTACCCCAAATTCATTGATGCGTCGTTCAATAACTGTTTTTACTACTTCAAGGGCGGAGTCTAAGTCTCCTTGGTAGTCTGCAGGTGGATTTGCTTCTAGGACAAGGTGAGCACCGCCCTGTAGATCGAGCCCTAGTCTCAAGGTTTCTCGTTCATATCCTCCTACGGAAAAGCCTTTTCCTTCTGGCCAAAAATTCCCGGGAAGATATCTAGAAGGTGTACTTGGCCATACAATGACAACACAAAATATAGCTACAGCGATAATACTCGCAAACAAAAAAACCGTTGATCTACTACGCATAAATCTTAATGGGCCCTTTGTTGTTTTGAGGTATTTTCAATCTGCTCAGAAGTATTCTCTTCGATGGGCTCCAGTGTTGTAAGTCTACGGTCCACCGCGTCCAGAGTTGTACGAACTTGAACATTAGGTGCGATTTCTAACAAAATCTCAGTATTTCCTTCAGCAGGTGTTAAAACCTCTTTTACTTCGCCGATTATGCCTCCCGTCGTTACGATTTCGTCGCCAATTTGCATTGCGCTCATCGCTTTCTTACGGTTTCGCTGTTGTTTTAAAACTGGTTGTAAAAGAATGAAGTAGAAAGCCACCACTGCAAGGACGGTATAGAAAATTATGCTAAACATTACACCCATCGTTGACTCCTATCCTTACTCATCTAGTCTGGATATATTAACTATAGCTGTAACTTCTCTTTTGCGCGTATCGCTGAAAATTTTGATTTTATTTGGAAGTGCTTAAATTACACAATTCCAGAATCCTTGCAAAGAATTCACAGTGCCGGTAGTGTCTGTCCAAAGTTTGATATGGTCCTTTAGTGGCCATACCATCTGCTAATTGAATGAGCAAAATTGGGATGACCCATCCCTCTACATCTTGAAGGAAACTTTCAATAGATTGTTTGGAAGGTGGCCAAGATTGCGCAAGCTTTCCTGCTCTTAAGTGATAACGGATAAGTAGCCTAACAAAATTTTTCGCAGATGTTTCTAGGCCAATTTCCTCTAAACGTAAAGATATAAGGTCGGCGCCTATTAAACCGTGTTTTGGGAAAACGATGCGCCCGTTTTTTTCGATTGCAGAGTCTGGTTTACCGACATCATGTAAGAGACATCCGAGCCGTAATAAAACTTCTATTGGTAGCCCGCCAATTTTTTTTGCTAACATCGCACTGATTTCATCCCAGTTGGTATTTTTTCGGAAAATATCGCTCCACTCATTTTGTTTTAACAAACGATCGAAGGCCCCTACAGTACAAAGGTTATGATTTAGCACATCGTAGTAGTGGAGTGCTGGTTGTATGAAATCCCGTCCTGTTTCCAGCTCCGGTATGATCGTCGTGAGCGTGCCTATCTCGTCCATTTCGCGTAGAGCAATTTCTGAGTCACGAGAGTGCAAGGCTTTAAATAACTGACTGATCAGTTGCTTGTGAAGGTTAAGCTCGTGGGTGAGCTTTATCGTATTGTTCCCGTAGGTGCTCATTGGTCAATTGTGTATAGATTTGTGTTGTTTGAAGGCTTGCATGCCCCAGCGCTTCCTGTAATTCCCTTAAGTTCCGGCCACCGCTCAATTGATGTGTAGCGTAGCTATGACGCAGCATATGAGGTGTTACAGTAAATCCTATACCAGCCTGTTGCCCGTATTGTTTGACAATTAGCCAAAATCCTTGGCGAGTTAAACGTGCTCCTCTGCGGTTTAGAAAAAGTGCAGGGTCGGGTTTCCCTTTATTTGTTTTTTCAAATTTGGGGCGTATCTCCTCGAGATAGCGCTTTAGATCCTCGATGGATGAAGGTTCTAGAACGAGAATGCGTTCTTTTTCACCTTTTCCAATCGTTCGCAATGTCACCGGTAAGCTATCAATAGCTATATCTTCTAGGTTAAGCGAGACTAACTCCGAGGCCCGGAGCCCAGTGCCATATGCTAATGAGAGCATTGCTTTATCGCGTAGAGCTTCAGGTGTTTTTTTTCGTTCTGGTTGTTCTAGTAAATCATCGACCTCTTCGACGGTGAGGAATTTAGGTAAGCCTTTGATCATTTTAGGAGCTTCAAGGCCTTCGATAAGTTCTTTTGGTAAGTGTCCTTCACCAACAAGGAATTTTATAAAGGTGCGTGCTACAACTGTTTTTCGAGCCAAGGTAGTTTCTTTATAGCTGCGTTCCCTTAAAGATACTAGATAGGCTTGGATTTTTGATTTGGTAAGTTCATCCCCAAGAGAGGTTGTTTCATTAGAGTTGTAGCTCTTAAGGAATTCCTTGAGTTGTTTTAAGTCAGCAGCATATGCTTCCATGGTATTGTTTGATGCGAGTTTTTCTTCTTTTAAGAAATCTAAGTATTTTTCGATAAAATCATCAATCATAAGTCAAACAGCTTTGCGTAGGTAGGAATCGTATCGGTTATGTTGGCTTGGGTCTAGCTTCCTTTAATTAATCGTATCCATCGTCTTTTCCCAACACGAATTACTGAGCCAGGTGTTACCGTTAGGTTTTCATCAGAAACAGGATTACCGTCAATCGAGATCGCACCTTGCGATAGGAGACGCTTAGCTGCTCGCCTAGACTCAGTTAGTTTTGCTGAGGTCAAAATATTAATTAGCGAGTGGTCATCTGTTATGGGGAATTCTGGTATTTCGTCAGGCTCTTGTCCTTTTTGAACAGTTTGCTTGAAATGTTCAGCTGCTTGTTTTGCGGTTGTAGAGTTGTGTAGTTCTTCAACGATCGTCAACGCTAGATTCTGTTTTTCTTCCATGGGATCAGCTATATCTGATTCCAGTTCTGCTATTATTTTTTCGACTTCTCTCCGGTCACGATTTGTTGCAAGCATTAGGTAGTCTGGGATAGCTGAATCAGGTATCGACATTACTTTCCCAAACTGCTCAAATGGTTCATCGTCTAGCCCAATAAAATTCCCTAAGGACTTGGACATTCTAGCTTTCCCATCAAGGCCTACCAGGATAGGCATCGTTATGGGGACGTGTTTCCGCTGACCATGTAGCGTTTGGATTTTTCTTCCAGCCATTAAATTAAATAATTGTTCTGTGCCACCTACTTGTACGTCACAATCGAGGGCCATTGCGTCATAGCCTTGCATAAGCGAATAGAGAAATTCATGGAGGTAGATTGCATCTTTACTTTGTTGACGTTTTTTAAAGTTATCGCGGGAGAGCATTTCTGCCACAGTAAAATCTGAAAGCATTTCTATAAGTTCAGTTAGCTTGAGTTCACTTAACCACTCCGAGTTATGTCGGAGGTCCGTTTCTTCTGGATGCAGAAATTTAGTGGCTTGTGAAAAATATGCCTCTTCATTGGTTTTAATATCATGTGATGTTAACTGTGGCCTTAGTTTGTTCTTGTCTGAAGGATCTCCTATTAATGCAGTTGCATCACCAATTAAGAAAATTGCAGAGTGTCCAAACTGTTGGAACTGGGATAATTTTCTCAAAGGTACTGCATGACCTAGGGTCAGAGAGCTTGCAGTAGGATCTATGCCGAGATAGACCTTGAGTGGTCTATCTTCTTCTAACAAACCTTTTAATTCTGCCGTGAATGTTTTGTAGAGCCCTGCATCACCGTAGTCAACGCCACTCATTAGAACATAAAGTTGTTCTTCAACAGGGGCCATTTTTCTAGTCATTCATGATATCCCGTATATGTGTTACGTCTTTCTCAATTTGTATTTTCAACATTTTAAGGTCTTCAAATGTTTTTTCACCTCGGATTTGAGTAATTAATTCTATTTCTATGCGTTTATCATAGAGGTCGCCATCAAAATCTAAAATATGTGTTTCTATTGATATGTGTCCTTCATCAAATGTAGGTCTTTCTCCAATGTTTGTTGCACCATGGTAAATATGATTCTCATTCTCTATAAAGACTCTAGTCGCATAAACTCCAAATGCTGGGAGGAAGCGGTCTGCAGCAACGGATATGTTGGCAGTCGGGAATCCTAGAATACGTCCACGCTCATATCCATGGACTACTGGTCCTGCTAACCGATAATGTCTGCCAAGTAGTGTTTTTGCTTCTTCTAATAACCCTTGTTCAAGGCTAGATCTGATTTTCGTGGATGAGCAACGTTCATTTCCAACTAAAAACGGCTTTATGGTAGTTGTTTCAAACCCGATTTTTTCCCCAAGTATTTGCATTCGCTGAACCGTGTCGTCCGGAGCCCCTCGACCGAAGGCAGCATCCGGTCCTAATACGAGCAGACGCATCCGCAATGTTTGATGAAGTTCTTCAGCTAGTTCTTCAGCTGTGATCTCAGCAAGTTCGGAAGTGAATGTGAGAGGCGCAACCCAATTCGCACCATTTTCTTTTAGCAATGTAATACGTTCTTCAAGAGATGTGAGGTAACGTGCATGTATTTCTGGCCTTAAGACAGTGATCGGGTTTGGGTGAAGCGTAATAACTCCAGGCTCTAGATTTTTTTGGCTGGCCTCATCAGAGAGGCATTTTAGAAGAGCTTGATGTCCAAGATGTACTCCGTCAAGAACGCCTATCGTTACTGCTGTATTGGCAGTGGACTTAAACGCCTCCAACTGTGTACGAACCAAATGTGTTACTGACATAACTTTCCCTGAATTGTTGCCGCTTAAACCCATCTTCTACTGCAAAGGGTGTGTAATCTAGTCGATGATGTTCCTTTATGCTTTGATTTTGATTTGGGCGCTCATTATTTTTGTGTTTTCTTCGATTCAAAATCCTTCAAATTTTGGATCTTCAGTAATCTTCTCGATAGTTTTCCATTTAGTTGAGTACACAATTTTGGCATTCCTAGTAACACTTGCATTTCACCGTGCAAATCGATTTTCAAACTTATTTTTTTTAGTTGGAGTTCCTTTGATTTTGGTTGCCTTATATGCAGTAAGCGATGAGATTCACCAAAGTTATGTTGATGGAAGACAGGCTTCAGTTAAAGATTTTTATTTAGATGTTTTTGGGGCTAGCTTAGGCATTTTTTGTGCAAGGCTCTGTATTTTTCTGAGATCTAGGTTGATTCAGTAGTCAAGGCTGCAATCGTGATGTCTCCAAAATGTTGTTCTTGAACAACCTCACAAACGCCAAGTTTTAGTAGCTCTAGTAAAGCTAGAAAGGTCATGACTATTTCTAAACGAGTCAGACATTGTTCAAGGGTGGCACGGAATGAAAGTTGGGGTTGTTCTAGTAATTGTGATTTTAGCAAATCTACTTGTGCTGCCAATGTAACCGTCCTTCTTTGAACAACGGATTCTTTCCTAGCTTTTTTTGGTCTTGCCAGAACACTAGCCATAATCTCTGTTAGAGCCGACATAGTGATATCAGTTAGGCCGGCAGGTGGGACAACTTTTTCGGTAGGCCCTCCTTTTGGATACGCACGTAGACCAGCTTTTTGACGTTCTGCTAACTCGGTTGCGACTGATTGAAAGCGTTGGTATTCACGTAGCATAGTGACAAGATCTAAGCCCTCATGTGCGGGATCTTCTTCAAAGTAGTCCTCTTCATCGGGATCATTTTTTTCAGGCAGCAAAGCTCTTGATTTCATCTGAATAAGACGTGCGCCTATCGAAACGAATTCCGCTAATTCTTTTGCGTTGGTAATCTCCCGGGCATGTATTGCTTCCAGATATTGGTCAGCAACTTGTAGAAGTGAAATTTCGGTAATATCTAGATCTTGTCTTTGCAGAAGTCGTAGCAACAAATCAAGAGGTCCTTCAAACAAAGGCAATTGAATTTGGATTGCTTCAGTATCAGGTCCTAGTTGAGTGTTTCTGTTGTACATTTTTTATTTGTCTCGTCCCAATTCAGGACGCAAAGATTGTGCTTCTCCTAAGTAAATATGCTGAATGTCTTCGGGGTTTTGGTCTGTATTTAAATGTAGCATTACACGTATAACCTTTTGTAGACTTCCAGGTACGGCCATTTCGTTTCCACACATCAGTGGTACTGTTGTCCAGCCTAATTGTCGTGCAGCAACTGCTGGAAATTCTGCATTGAGATCTGTAGTAGTTGTAAAAAAGGCTGACGCAATATCATTTTTCTGAATTTTATTAGATACGATCATTTCTTCGAGCAGTTTTTTGGTTGCACTTAAAATTGCTTCCTTGGAATTTTCCGAAGCGGTGATAGCACCGCGGACACCACGTACCGGCATCACGCCATCTCCTTATAGGTTTTTCTCATTTGACACAGAATTGATGGGTTCAATCGCATGCTGTTATTGACTGTCGTCATGTGCTGTTATGTGACTAACAAACTCCCTAATGTGCTGTGCAGCATTTACCCCGCCCGCAGCATCAATTACCGAGATTATAGCAGAGCCCATCACCACGGCATCTGCAATTTTTCCAACTTGTGCTACATGTGATTGGGTGGAGATGCCAAAACCTACAGCTAGAGGAAGATCTGTTTGTTTTTTAATGCGCTGGATAAATGCTTTTAAATCAGGAGGAAGAGTTTCTCTTTTTCCTGTAGTACCGGTCACACTCACGCAATAAAGGAATGTGTCTGCGATTCGCGAGATGTATTCGATGCGTTCATTAGTGGTCGTAGGAGATATTAGTGGTACGAACGACATATTTTTCTGTTTGCAAATTCGCACAAAATCCTTGGATTCTTCTGGGGGCAGATCTACTACGATGAAACCATCTGCTCCTGCATCTGCTGCATCGCTGATTGCTTTTTCTTCTCCATAGGCTATAAAGGGATTGGCATAACCCATTAGTAGGACGGGGATTGATAATCCTTGACTTCGAGCTTCTTTAACTAAATGGAGGCAACCGGAAAATGTAATCCCTGCGGTTAGCGCTATTTCATTAGCTTTTTGGATGGTAGTTCCATCAGCAAGTGGATCAGTAAAGGGGACTCCTAATTCGACCGCATCCGCGCCACTTTTTTCTAAAGTTAATAACAAGTCAACTGTTTCTCCTGGGTGTGGATAACCTGCGGTTAAATACGGCATAAACAGTGTACGTTGAGCTTTACGGGCAGACATAAATTTTTCCGCAATGCGATCTCTCACTGACTAGCCTCCTATAACAAGTAGTGTAAAGCTTGTTGCGTTGAATAATGCGTGAAAAATAATGCTATCTATTAAATGTCCTTTTCGCCAAAAAAGCCATGCAAGCACAATCCCGATCACGAAGAAAGGAATTAAGCTGCCAAGATCCAAATGAACAGCGCTAAAAATTGCTCCTGAAATTATTGCCGCTGGCCAAAAACCCCATTTTGATAGACCGCCAAATATTAAACCTCTATAAAGTACTTCTTCGGCAATAGGTGCAAGTAAAACAAGACCTATCCCAGCTAAAACGATCGTCCAAGTATCTCTTAATATTTCAGTTGGAACAGTTGAATTTGGTTCCAAAATCGAAATATTAAGCTTACTTATAAGACCTATATACAGAGCTAATAAGAGGTAGCAACCAATTACTGTAATTACCGGTGTGATTAAATTATGTATCGTGAGTTTGGTTGGTTTTAATTTTGAGAGTAATAATTTTGGATTCAAACCGATGATCAGTATTACAAGACCAATGATTGCTGTTTGTAGAATAAGCAGACGTCCAAGATATAAGCGTAATGTTGAGGAATTAGCTTGAATTGTTGGTGGAGATAGATCTTGACCAGTTATGTTCTCATTTATGTTTATTAATTTTTCGCCTGCATATATTGCAACAGCTTCAGCCTTCACAAAAATATCGCCGATATCTTGAGATTCTGTTTGATAATCAAGAAGTGTAAGGATCCCCACTAATCCTAGCTCAAGGACTAGCACTAGAGTTATTGTGCCGAATATCCCATAGATGACTTTGCGGGGTCCCCAAGGGAAATCAAGTTTAGGAGTTTTTATTTGATTCAGAGTGTTATCCCAAATGCAGTGGCTACGGTATGCATATCTTTATCTCCCCTACCGCTCAATCCAATTAATAGATCTTCATCTTTTTTCATTTCACTAGCGATTTGAGCCGCAGCATAAATTGCATGTGCTGGTTCTAACGCTGGGATAATGCCTTCTGTACGAGTTAATAATTGAAAACCCTCAAGTGCTTCCTGATCATTTACTGATAGGTATTCAGCACGGGTCGTATCTTTTAGCCATGAATGTTCAGGGCCAACTCCTGGATAGTCTAGTCCAGCAGAAATACTGTGTGTTTTTTCAATTTGTCCATTTTCATCTTGTAAGAGATAAGTTTTTGTACCATGCAAAATTCCTGGTTTCCCCCTACTTAAAGTTGCCGAATGTTCCCCAGTTTGCTCACTGCGGCCACCAGCTTCCACCCCTATGAGTCGTATCGGATCTTCAAGCAAGGGTGAAAAAAGGCCAATAGCATTACTGCCACCCCCTACACATGCAATAGCTACTTCGGGAAGTTTTCCAGCCTGAGTGATCATTTGTTCACGTGCTTCAATTCCAATTACAGACTGAAAATCTCTGACAATTGTCGGAAAAGGATGCGGTCCGATTGCAGAACCAATCAGGTAATGGGTTGATTCAACATTGGTTACCCAATCACGCATAGCTTCATTGATAGCATCTTTTAATGTTCTGCTACCTGATTCGACACTTACTACTGTTGCTCCAAGAATTTTCATTCGAAAAACGTTGAGGGATTGCCGCTCTATATCTTCGGAACCCATGTAAATTACACATTCCAGACCTAGCATCGCGCAGACAGTCGCAGTTGCGACCCCATGTTGACCGGCTCCAGTTTCTGCAATGATTCTTGGTTTCCCAATTCGCTTCGCAAGTAAGGCCTGTCCAAGTGCGTTATTAATTTTATGCGCTCCTGTATGTGCCAAGTCCTCTCTTTTAAGCCAAATACGTGCTCCACCAATTTCACTACTTAATCTGGAAGCAAGTGTTAGTGGTGTGGGCCGGCCAGCGTAATGTGTTAGTAGCGAAGTTAGTTCGTTTCTAAAATCAGGATCTTGGCGTAATTTTATATATTCTCTTTCGAGCTCATCGTGAGCTTCGGCTAAAACTTCAGGTATATAGCGACCCCCGTATTCTCCAAAACGAGCAGCTAATTCATTTTCATTGCGGTTCACTTGCAACTCCTTTGGCAGCTTGTATGAATTTTTTTATTGTTGGGTGGTCTTTTTTTCCGTCTTTTTCAACGCCACTTGAAACATCTACAGCCCAAGGGAGCACAGTTTTTATTGCTTCACTTACGTTTTTCTCAGTCAGGCCTCCTGCGAGAAGGAGTGGGATTTGAGAGTTAATTTTTGTCGCTATTTCCCAGTCAAAAGTTTTTCCTGTCCCACCCTTTAATTTTGTTGTTGCAGTATCTAATAGTAAACCAGCAGCTTTGTTTTGAGACATGTGGTTAACGATATCTTGAGTTGTTGTTTG
>JBJKVN010000005.1:0-39414 GCA_045562595.1 Tepidiformaceae bacterium | reverse complement strand
CCAATGTCAGCCCCTTCCTCAGCAAATCGTAACGCCATACCGCGTCCAATGCCGCTACCTGCACCCGTAATAAAAGCTACTTTTCCTTCTAATCGATTCATTTTCTTATTCCTTTCTTATTCCCTTCTTAAGAAATATCCTTAATCTTCTCCAATTACTTAGCTCCCAAACCCTGCGTCTGCCATACCTCCGTCAATAAGGAAATATGAACCTGTAGCATACTCACCGTCATCGCTGGCAATGAACGCAGCCATAGCACCAATATCAGTAGCTTCGCCGATACGACCTAACGGGATAGTACTTGCTTGCTGTTCCTGATACTCAGGATCTCGAAAATTACCTCCACCGAAATTGGTTGCTATTAATCCAGGCCCAATCGAATTCACTGTGATCTTATGCCCTGCAAGCTCCTGAGCCATGCTCCGGGTCATCATTCGAACACCAGCTTTTGTCGCACAATAAGGCACTAAACCAGCAAAACCCTTTTCAGCCGCAACGGATGCGGTCGAAATAAGTCGTCCTCCCTTACCCTGTTCAACCATTTGTCGTGCAGCAGCCTGACACGTCAGGAAAACTCCTGTGAGATTGACATCTATCACTCGCTGCCAATCCTCTTCTGTTAAGGTCAAAATGGTTCCAGTTGCATTTATACCCGCATTCGCACATGCCACCCACAAATCCCCAAGTTCGGAAACTGTTTTTTCAACCCCAGCAACTAAATCTTCACTTTTGCGAACATCACCTTCATAGGTAATCGCCTTTTGACCAAGATTCCGCACAAGTTCAGCCGTTTCTTCAGCAGTCTCAATCGAAAGATCAAAACAACCAATGTCAGCCCCTTCCTCAGCAAATCGTAACGCCATACCGCGTCCAATGCCGCTACCTGCACCCGTAATAAAAGCTACTTTTCCTTCTAATCGATTCATTTTCTTATTCCTTTCTTATTTCTTTCTTAATGATGATTATTTTGAGATTGTTAATTCTTTTGCAGTTATAAATTCCAAGAGCGCAGGAGTTCCTTCCTTTGTTTTTTGGATACCTCTTTCTATAGCGGCAGTAATTTCTTGAGGGTCTGTAATTCTTTCACCATACCCACCAAATGCTTTGGCCATATCAGCATAGTTTCCACTAATGTCAGTACTCCCATATTTCGCTTGGGCCTCCTGCATAATTGGAATTTCAATTGCCATAGAAAAATTGTTCAAGAGAATAGAAAGTATCGGAATACGCTCCCGTACCGCCGTTTCGAAGTCCATCCCAGTAAATCCAATAGCTGCGTCTCCCCAAACGTTTATACAAAGCTTTTCGGGTTGTGCAAGCTTCGCCCCCATCGCTAGGCCTAATCCATAGCCAAGCTGTGTGGTCTTCCCCCAACCAATGTAACTCAGTGGCACATTGGATACCCAAAAGGGCGATAACTGATCCCGCGGACTTCCTGCATCATGAGTAATAATGGTTTCATCTGGATCAGTAACTTTCATCAGTTCACTGATCACCCTATAAGGTGAAAGTGGTATCTCTTCTGATAAAAGTTTTGGCGACCATTCACTCAACCACTCCTCTTTTCGTTGGCTTATTTGAGTTGCCACCTCGCCCCTATCATGAGTCTGGACACCCCCTAGCTCTTTGAGCAGCGCCTGAAGTGTCAATTTTGCATCACCTATGAGAGCATGCTGAGCCTGAACATCTTTGTTCAGGTCTTGAGGATCCAGAGTGGCATGGATATATGTCTTTCCAGCCGGCATTGCCAATCCAAAACCAGTGATAGCAAAACTACAACCTATACCAAAAATGACATCAGCCTCATCAATAGCCTGATACACCGGTTGGGGAGCCGCCCGGCCACCCGATCCAAGTGACAAAGGATGGCTTTCAGGAAAAGCACTTTTCCCTTGAAGACTTGTTGTCACAGGAATTTGTAACAATTCTGCCAAATCTTTCAACTCTTTCCATGCCTTTGCATAATGAACACCTTGACCTGCATAGATAACTGGCTTTTTAGCCTCCTTCAAAACAGATGCGACTTCTGAAACCGCTTCTGGATCGGGAGCTGACCTTGTTGCAAATGATGGTTCATAGTCCAAATCAATATCTTCACCGAAAAGATCTCCCGGGATTTCAATAACTACGGGACGTGGGCGACCATTGCGCACCTGCGTAAATGCTCTTTTCAATGCTGACGGGACTGCAGTTGCAATCTCTACGTGCTCAGACCATTTAGTTATATGTCTGTAATTCAAAGCAGAATTGAAATTTGGGGCAACATTTGTAATCTTTCGAGGATAACCTGCCGGCAACACCACAATCGGAACTGAATCGCCATATGCCTGAGCCACACCACCAAAAGCATTTTCAGATCCTGGACCATGCTGCATTGTAAAAACTCCAATTTTCTCCCCAGAGTTAAGACGACTATACGCATCTGCCATATGCAAACCTGTCCGTTCTTGACGAACGATGATTGTACGAATATCTGCTTTTGCAGCAGCCTCTATAATCGGATTTACTGGATAAGCAACAAGGAATTCCACGCCTTCTCTTTTTAAAATTTCAGCTACGGCATCTACTACTTTCATTTTGATCACCTGATTTTTTCAGTTAGTTTAACGTTTTAAAGCCCTTTTATGCTGTATTAACTTGCCGCAACACGATTAGATGTACACAATCTGTGCATGGCTCTTCTCACAATTACTTCAGACTCCCCCGGCACAGGAAAAACTGGCGTGGCTACAGCGATCGCTCGCCACATTGCATATACAGGCCGCCCCGTCCGTCTCTTTCGCGCCATTTCCGGAGAACCTAGTACCCGTTCACGCGCGGATGCTCATTGGTTCAGTTCCCTTGAATTTGTCCCGGGAAGCTCGAATACCCCTGTACAGGTAGATAAAATACCTGATTCCGCACCAGATGAATTACTTGTAGTTGAATCTGATGCCGGCATTTTATCTATACCAGGAGCAGACTACGTAGTTTTCGTGAACAGAGGACTACCTGAAACACTTCCGGAAACCAATCCCCCCGCACAAATCATAATAGCCACCGACATTCCCGCAAAAGAACAACCTGAATCAGAAATCAATGGCATCCCCTTAATAGCACTACATGAAGATCGCATACTAAATGGATTTAGCATCCAGGAAGCACAAGACCTACTGCGCGCTGACCGAATTGTAAAAGGAAACCGTAGTGAAAGAGAAACTTGTGATCATCTCGTTATTGCCCCCATATCTTCCGATGCCGGGCAACCCTATCTAGAACGCTTTGATTCAAAAGCTGTAGTAGTACGTTATGACAAAACAGATCAGCATCTTGCAGCACTTGCTTCCAATCCTGAATGCTTAATTCTTACTGGCGGTCGCCAACCATCGGATTATTTATTCGATGCAGCCAATGCACGAGGTGTTCCAGTCCTACTATCAAGAACGGACACGGAAAATACTGTCATTGCACTGGAAGGAATTTTTGATAATACCCAATTCCAAGGCGAAAGAAAGCTTGAAAGGATGGCATCTCTACTCGAGGGTTCTACGTTATTTGAGACTCTCGATCTTAACTAATAGTTCTTTCAGAATGTTCTGTCGTCCAGGTAAGCAATACTGCCGGTGCTATAGGTCTCCAAAGCGGACGAAATCTACCATCCTCAAAAGAAAATAAGGCATTGAAGTTCTGGATGATGCGATCTTTCATTCGTTCTGTCGACGGTGCTCCTACTGCGTCTAATGCAAAAGAAATTGCCACTTCTCTCGTAGTTAATAATTTTTCAGGCCACTGAAAAATTTCATCCGGCATCAAAACGCTTGGTTGTATACCTACTTCCAGAAGCACATCCAAAATTTCCAAATAGCTGGGCAAAGACTTAAAGTCCTCTTCATATACCAACTCAAATAATGCAGCATTACGATTTGGGGGCGGTGGATTCCAGGTTGCAACAATTACACGCCGCTTAGCGGCACGTTCCATTTTTTTAAGTAAACTCCCAATTTCAGATATAAAATAAGTCACATCTACTATCACAGCCACATCGCAAGTAGGAAATACAGCATCTTCCCAAGTAGATTTAACTACATTCACATTTGTGATTTTTGAACTATTTGCTAACTCAATAAATTCGCTACACATACCTGATGAAGGTTCGATGTTGGTTACACTTTTACAATGTAAGGCCAAGGGTAATGCAGTCCTCCCCGCACCCCCTCCAATTTCCAGGACTGTGTCATTCTTCGTTATATGATCCTTTAATGCGTCCAAAACTGCACCAGACTTTCGAAAAGGATCAAATCTATAACCAGGTGCAACCTTACTCCACAGGGCACTATTTGTTTCTGGTAGATTCAAACTTTGTTTCTGATACTTAACGTCTTCGATAAGTTTCCTGTACCGATCATTTGCATTCATTTTCAAATCATCTCACCGAAATTTACTAAACCATCACTGGCTACTCATTTAGATTACCTTGGAAATTTACCTCGCCTCTCTCATCTGTAAATTTAACTAGGCAAGAGGCAACCGTTTGAGAAAACGTATCCATCGTTCCACGGACAGTGAAAGTAGCCCCCTTAGGTAATGATGGAATAATTACTGAATTGACACTATTTACCACCGAACCATCATCCCCAATCAGATCGACTGTCATATAAAGACTGGATATATCCTTTTCCCCCACATTTTGAGCACTAATATCAAAATCATAATAGGTATCCTTTACCTCCTCACATCGCGCCCCAGATGCAATACGCAGTTCGGCAGGGATCTCACTTTCTTGCGAGGATTGTGCCGTAACTGTCTCGGTGGCTTTTGGGGGTTCTGTCCTTTCAGGTGTAGCTGTGACAGTAGCTTGGATTTGTGTCTGATTCTCCTCTGGAATCATCTCTTTAGAAACACTGCTATTTCCACAGCCAATCCAAAACATGGAGCAAATAATGGAAAAAGAAAGAACTAAGACCAATTTCATAAAAAGATACTACCTGAGAGTTAATTAACTGACCAAAGTATTATCTTCTTCAAAAAAATAATCGACATCGTCGAGAAGTGCCTCTATTGCGTCTTTATTCTTATCAGTTTTACCTTCAGCACGTACCGTAATACCCATTGCATTAGCGTGGCGGCCAAATAACTCCAAAGAATTTCCATATTTCTGATGGCCGGCAGTATGTCGTGCACAAGCCAACAAAAGTTCTTCTCTTTTCGTGGAAGAAGTTCGCTCATAATCCTCTAACATACATAAACCGATTTCCTGATTGTGGGGATCATTACCTTGCTTTGCTACCCCCATTGCCAACGTTGAAATTAAAGAAGTTCTTTCAGCACCTGACTCCAAATAAGCCTGTGTACAAGCCACGCTATCATCCTGATCTAAATTCATCATTGCTTGACTAAGTTTCCTCAATATCTCAATCGATGAACAATTCCTTAACCCTTGGGGAGTTTCAACAGAATGTGCCTGAGGTGAACTATCAATTGGGGCATTATGATGCTTTTCATAATTGTAATCAGGCATATCACGAACTAGAGTAGCGGTCTGATTAACAAAGGTGGCTGCCACATATAACAACTTTGTTTTATGCGGATGATCAAACCTGTCATAAAACCATGCAACGGTATTGGTGTATTCATATCCGTGCTGAGGCATGCTAAATGCATTAGGGTCTCGAACATCAAGAACGATTCGAGCAGATGCAATCTGAATAGCATCCAAAATTGATCTGACTGAACGACCTGCTTTTAAGAACATCGTAATTGCTCCAAGAAAAACAGTATCTTCTTCATGAAGAATCATATCTATCAACGACTCTTCTTCGACGTCGCTCAATAGCTGGGTTTGCGCAAACATACGCCGATCAGTGTCCGTCTTCTCTGTTCGAGAAACAGAAGATTTTGGTGCCGTATCTTCAAGCTGATACATCATGATTTGGCAAGCAGCTTCATATGCTGAATACCAGCGCGGTCCGACAGCTAAGTCGGGAATTGTTGCGTAAATTACGTGACGTGCATTTTCCCAACCAATGCTATCACCAAGTTCAACAGCTGCACGAGCCCTGTAGCTCTTGTGTCCAGTTGTAAAGGAACGATTAAAAATTAAACGATCCTGAACATCAATTAATCCCACAAAAACTGTTTCAGCAAGCAATCTCGTACGGTTTTCTCGGTCTTCCCACATACCAAGCCATTGCTTATAGGACGCAGTAACATTACCTCGCTCAACCAACTGCAACCATTCACTCAATGCGTCATCAAAGGTTCCCTTTATTGCACCAGGTCCTTCATCTCTCCAATGTACCTCAGGGGGAAGCGGACCGCCTGGATACTTCTCAGGATCGTAAACCTGTCTTGAAT
This sequence comes from Tepidiformaceae bacterium, assembly GCA_045562595.1. Taxonomy (GTDB): domain Bacteria; phylum Chloroflexota; class Dehalococcoidia; order Tepidiformales; family Tepidiformaceae; genus JAKUNN01. Next base: position 33,081 of record JBJKVN010000005.1, on the reverse strand, counting down.
AGTGACCTGGCATTCGTCCCTTCAATTGATTCCAAATATCTAGCCCAATAGGCACATACCAGACCGTTTGAGCAATAGGAAGAGCAGCGAATTTCTTAGGTATATACCGTTCTAAACGAAGTGTTGCACTTGCTGACAATAAACAATGATCGTTGTTGACAAAGCGCACTATTCCTCCATCAATCCGTTGATGGTAGGGAACATGTGTATAGGGAGCATGGTTTCGAACCGTCTCGGACAAGATCTCTTTAATTGGGCGATCCATCTTCAACAAGTCATGCATGGTTCCTAATGAGGCCACTTGATCTCTTGCCAGTATGTTTTCCCTAAAGTTTTCATACTTCATCCGAGCAGCAGGATCTGTGATAGAAACTGCTATTGGACCTACTTCTTCATACGACACCATTTCTTAATCCTTAGCTGAAAATATGGCCAGTCGAGAAAGATGTCAACGCGAAAATGTATAGCAAGAACGATAATCCCATTTAATTTAATAATAGTTTACAGCGACCCTGTTACGCATGAAGATACATGGATGAACGCATCACTATCCGTAAAAATCCTTCCGTATGAATATGTTGCTCCTGAAGGGTTTCTTATTACACCTTCGGGAGGCTACGTTTTCTACAATTCCCGAATCGACTACCTAAGGGCAGGGCGCTCTCCCGTGTTCAACCCTGCAACAGGATTAGTCCCAGGGGCTAGGCTTTCAAATTTCCGCACAAATGCTTTTTCAAACCGTCCTTCAAGCACCAACATAATGCAAAGTGTGAGTCTCGAAGAAAATGGAAACTACCAGCATGAAGGAGAGTTAGTTGAATCCACGTTCTATCAACTAGACATGCACCGGTGGGTTAATACACAAATACAAAAGAACCAGTCATTTAAAACAACAAATATACCTTTATCTGAAATAGCAGAAGGCACGAAAGCTTTTGAACAGACTGTTCGAGACTTTACTACCAAATATGGTGACTTTTTCACATCTAATGTACATAGTGATTCATTTCAAGAAAATCGATTAGATGATTGGTTCGACGAATGGAAAAATATTGGCACGGCAGCAATGGACGCACAATCGGAAGAAGGAAAACAAAAACTTACTAAGGCTGTTCCAGAAGGGAAGTCAACCCTAAATGCCAATCTCTACAAACACACAGGCATAGGAGACTATCGTGGTGGCTGGTCTGGAGAACGTCCCCCAGGAGGAGGAGTTCGTTCTCGTATTTTTCGTCCTATCAATCTAGTAGGCCTTTGCTGGGCATTAATAGCACGCGATATCTCAGATAGCATTACTTATTCACGATGTAAAAATTATCAAAGTACAACAAACCCAAACGGATGTGAACACGAAATTCCTTCAATTACCCTCACTGGAAAAACAGACATGGAGTACTGTAGCCGTAATTGCAGTGAGGCCTCTTAAAAACGTACTACTCAATTAATCCCGCAGTTTCAAGTGCGTGTCTTGCAGCTTCCCTTCCCGATATTCGACCAAAAGTCAAAGCAGGACCAAAAGATCCGCCGCCACCTATATAGCGGTCGCCGTGCAAAGTGCCAACTGTTTCACCGGCAGCAAACAATCCTTGTACTGGACGTTCATCTTTACCGACAACATTTGTCTCAGGACCTATTCGTAATCCATAACCAGTCCATGCAATTACCGAAGGCCGTACCTCAACTGCATAATATGGAGGCGTTTTAATTGGTGACAGACCAATAGGTTTGAAATAATCATGATCAACACCATCTGCACAAGACTCATTGTATTTCTCAACTGTTCCCAAAAGAGGCGCAACATTAATTTTTGCCTGTTCAGCTAAATCTTCCAAGCTTTCGCTACGGAAAATTCTTCCTTGCTCCGCATAATTAAGTAGAGCTTCCGAAGTCCATGAAGGGCCTACTGGCATATCATCAGCCTGTTTTCGAGTTTCTTCATCAAACACCGCATAAGCAACAAACCCATTTCTTTTAAAGAGGCCTGCCATAACAGTGTAAGGAGCAGTTTCAGCAGTGAACCGCCGTCCTTCTCTACTAACGAGAATGCACCATGGCGGAACAGCAACTTCCAGATCTCGATTAAAGCCAGGGGTTAACAGTAAAAGTCCACGGTTAAAACCTGCGGAGGTGGCTCCAGCCTGTTCTCCAAGAGTAATACCATCACCCATCGCCTTAGGGCCCGAAATAGCCCAGACTCGGTCACCATGTTCATGTGCATCGGGCCAATATTTTTCAACAAATTCAGGATTGTGGCCAAAACCACCTGACGCAATAATAACTGCACCTGCACGCACTTCTTGATCTCCGGCAGTTACACCTACTACCTCGCCATTTTCCTCAATCAAACCAGTCGCACGCGTCATTAACGCAAGATCGATATCGCGTTCAATTCTCTCTGCGTCAAGGATCTTAACAACTGCAAGACCCTCACCTTCAGGAGGATGCCCACGAGGTACTGTATCGATACCAGAAATATACACACGTTCAGGAAGATACTGGACTCCAAGAGACCGCATCCATTCAAAGGTAGGGGCAGCGTTATCACAATAAGCACGCGCTACTGCTGGCTCAACGAGCCATTGATTAAGAGTCATATAGTAACTAAACATATCCTCAGCACTGTCGTCGGTAATTCCAGCTTCACGCTGAATACTGGTCCCTGCAGCATAAAAATGGCCACCTGAGAGTCGAGAAGAACCACCAACAATATTGTCAGCTTCCAAAACAATGACACTAGCACCAGCATCATGAGCGGTCACCGCAGCTGCAAGACCAGCAGCGCCTGAACCAATAACTATCACATCATAATCACGAGACATAAAAGCTCCTTCGTGTTCTATTAATCACATCGTCGCACGATCGTTGGTCAAATTACAGATCAAGTCAAGAGTTTTAGTTCTGACAGCAATACCCTACACTGCACAAATGGATATTTTCGAGGCAATGGAAACTTGCAGGGCTATGCGCAAATTAAAAACAGAACCTGTTCCACAAGAGCTGTTAGAGAAACTAATTTGGGCTGCAACCAGAGCGCCAAATGCTGGGAATGCACAACTTTGGAACTTTCTTGTAGTGACTGAAGACGAAGGTCGTCAATTTCTAGGTGATCTGTTAAGAAGCAAACTAGGTACAGGACTTGCACAACCTAAGGACGACGCAACCCCCCAAGCCAGACAGGCACAGGCCTTTTGGCAGCTTGTCACGGCTTTTGAAAAAGTACCTGCAATTATTTTTACTTGTGTAAAAAACGAATATCCCCCCGTTGAACCAAATCCTCTTTTTATGTCTTCTACAATCTACCCGGCCACTCAAAACCTCCTACTCGCCGCGCGCTCGTTAGGGCTTGGAACCGTTATGACAACATTTCATATCGTCGACACAGAAGCAATCAAAGAACGTTTTGGAATACCTTCAGATGTTTTTATTGGCGCGACTATCCCGATTGGATATCCTGAGGGCTCCTTCGGCCCAGTAACTCGAAAACCTATAGAGGAAGTAACTCACTGGGAACACTGGGAAACAAGCGAAAAAATATGAAACTTCATCACAAACGCCTGTAAAAAGAACTAATTAGCTATAGATCTCAACTCCATTAAGGTGTGCCTAATTTTCATGGACTAATTAACCTTACGGGTGTACAATTCTGCCACTTAATTTAGGGGGTCATAATGGCAAAGTATGACAAGATTATAAAAAATGGCACCATCGTTGATGGTCAGAGAACACCAAGGTTTACGGGTGATATAGGCATTAAAGATGGCAGAGTAGCAGTAATAGGTAACATTGACTCAAGTGAAGGCGATGAAATTCTTGATGCAACAGGTTTAATTGTTGCACCCGGTTTTATTGATCTTCATACGCATTATGATTCTCAGGTTTTCTGGGATCCCTACTGCACAATTTCAGGTTGGCATGGCGTCACATCTGTAGCAATCGGAAACTGTGGTTTTGGATTCGCACCTGTTAAAGGAACCCAAGAAGAACGTGACCGAGCAATGCTAACTATGTCACGAAATGAAGCTGTCCCGCTTGAATCGATGCAAGAGGGGATGCCTTGGGACTGGGAAACTTATCCCGAGTTTTTAGACAGTCTTGAGCGAACACCTAAAGGCGTGAACTTACTGACCTATATGGCATTAAATCCTCTCATGGCATACGTAATGGGAATTGAAGCTGCGAAAAGCCGGCCAGCCAATGAAGAGGAAATGGCTGAAATGGAACGCTTAATGGAAGAAGGCATGGCAGCTGGAGCCTGTGGTTGGTCAGCACAATTAGGTGGTGAAAATGACGTTCAACGAGACTATGACGGGACTTCTATGATTACGAACGTAATGAGCGAAGATGACCTTGTCTCATTCGCTCAAGTTCTCAGAAAAGTAGGCCGTGGATTCATTCAGTGCATCGGTGCAGGAAAAGAACTTACTGAAACTCTGGCTTCTGAAAGTGGGAGACCAGTAATTTGGAACGTTCTTGCAGTTGCAACCGACCAGCATGGAATTGCAATGCCTGGTTATAAAGAAACTATGGCTTGGCTGGATGATGCAAACTCTCGTGGGATACGGATTTTTGCGCAAGCTTTGACTGCAGAGAATAATTTCCAATTTACATTCGAAAACTGGAACCTCTTTGATAGTAGTCCTGTTTGGCGTGAAATGACTATTGGAACGCCTGAAGAACGCAAAGAAAAACTAGCCGACCCTGAAAGAAGGGCAGCTGCAAAAGAAGAATATGATAATGCTCCATATGGAGGCGCAGGTGTCGTATTTTCATTTGAAGATTTGATCGTTGGCGAAATCGAAGACGAAGAGCTTCGAAAAGAAAATGAAGGCTTAACAGTTGGTGAGATTGCTGAAAAAGAAGGTAAGCATGTCATTGACGCAATGCTCGATCTTGCAGTTGCGGACAACCTGCAAGCCTTGTTTGTTACAGCACCACGACCAAACGATATGGCCGCAATGAAAGAAATGGCTAATTCTGCCTTCGCTTTGCCCGGCGTATCTGACGGTGGTGCTCACACGAAATTTATTACCCTAGGTCGATACCCAACAGAATTTCTTGCACTACTCGTAAGAGATAATGAAGTTATGGATCTAGAAGCAGCACACTGGCGTCTAAGTGCTTATCCTGCACTTGCAGCCGGTTTCAAAGATCGCGGAGTAATCAAAGAAGGTTCCCCTGCTGATATCGTTGTTTATGACTTAGATGCACTCGAAATGGGGGAGACAGAAAAAGCTTATGACTTCCCTGCTGGTGCATGGCGTCTTATCCGTAAACCAAAAGGTTACCGCTGGATTATGGTTAATGGTGGAGTCACCTTTGAAGATGGCGAGTGTACAGGCTCTACACCTGGCGCACTTCTCCGCCATGGTACAGCTTAGTTAAATACCCAATCTTGGTTTTATAAAAAAACCAAGAGAATAAACAGAGAACGGGCCTTGCTCGTTCTCTGTTTATGTAAAAAGATCTAAACAAGGAGTGTTGATGGCAAAGAAAGAAGCGATTGAAGTTGAAGGCATGGTGCAGCAAGCATTACCTAATGCAAATTTTCGAGTTGAACTGGCAAACGGACATGAAGTACTGGCACATATAAGTGGCCGAATTCGTAGAAATTACATTCGCGTACTGCCAGGCGACAGAGTTTTAGTAGAATTATCACCCTACGATCTCACACGCGGTCGAATTACTTACAGATTTAAATAAAGACCTTTACCACAAAACTTAATTTTTTTTATAATCAGGAACCACTAACAGGAGTTCAATATGACATCAGTAGCTGACTTTCAACCACTTGCACCAGAGACCTTGGAATGTCCCTTCCCCTTTTATCAAGCACTTCATGAAGAAGCACCAGTGTATGAGGTACCAGGCCTACCGTTCATAATCGTGAGTAACTATGAACTCTTATCAGAAGTTGTCCATGACCCACATACTTACTCCTCAAAAATGGCGAGTACTGGTTTTGGTATGGAACCAGAACCGACTGATGATACGGAAATACAGGAACTCCGTGAGTGGGCTAAAAAAGCAACCGTGGACACACTTCTTAGTGCAGATCCTCCACACCATGCACGATACCGGGCACTTGTGAACAAAGCTCTTTCTGCCAGACGTGTAGCAGGAATGGAAGATTATTGTCGAGAAATAGTCACAGAAATTATCGATAGCTTTATTGATGATGGAAAAGTTGATCTGGTTAAGCAATTTGCAGATGAACTCCCTATGTCAGTTATAGCTGATCAAATTGGAATACCTAGAACTGAACTGAAGGAATATAAAAAAAGAGCAGACCTTGCAATTGGTGGGATTGAACATAAAGTTCCACCCGAATTGGAGAAGAAAACTTTCATAGCAGGTAGGGAAATGAATCAGTTCTTTTTATCTGTTGCTGAAGAACGAAGACAAAACCCTAAAGACGACATCATGACAACCTTAGCAACTGCCGAGGTGGAAACCGATGATGAACCTCGAAGGCTTACTGATAATGAGATTTTAAGCATTCTCTCACAGCTTCAGGTGGCAGGAAAAGAAACAACAGCACATTGCCTGGGAATGACCATGCTCGCCTTATTAGAAAACCCGGAACAAATGGAAGCTCTCCAAAATGATCCTTCTCTGATCCCTAACATGGTCGAAGAATCTCTACGATTTGAAACCCCGGTACGTGCACTGTTCCGTATTGCAACGAAAGATACCGAACTTGGGGGACAGACCATAGCAAAAGGTCAAAACCTTATGTTGATTTATGCCGCAGCAAATCGGGATAACGAACAATTCCCTGAAGCAGAAAAGTTCGACGTTTGTCGAGAAAACTCAAGAAGTCAGATGGCTTTTAGTGCAGGCCCTCACTATTGCGTGGGCTCTGCATTAGCGCGATTAGAGATTCGTGTAGCTTATGAAGAACTTTTGAGTCGGCTAAAAAATATTCGTCGTGATCCTGACTATCCAGAAGAACCGACGCATACACCAAGCTTCATTCTTAGGGGACTTTCGGACTTACATCTGTTATTTGATAAGGCCTAAGACTTTACACTTTGAGCTTTCGATCAAAAAGGTCGAAAACAATCACGCATTCTGATACTGTGCAGCGGCTTCTTTTTTTTTTATAATCAGGAACCACTAGCAGGAGTTCAATATGACATCAGTAGCTGACTTTAATCCGCTTGCACCAGAAACCTTAGAATGCCCCTTCCCCTTTTATGAAGCACTTCATAAAGAAGCACCAGTGTACGAGGTACCGGGCCTACCGTTCATAATCGTGAGTAACTATGAACTCTTATCAGAAGTTGTCCATGACCCACATACCTATTCATCGAAAACTGTCACAGCGTTTAGCGTAGAGCCACCACCAACTGACGATCCTGAATTACAGAAATTCCGAGAAGAATCTAGGAAAAGAGCAAAAGAAACCCCAGACACACTTCTTAGTGCAGATCCTCCACACCATGCACGATACCGAGCACTTGTGAACAAAGCTCTTTCTGCCAGACGTGTAGCAGGAATGGAAGATTATTGTCGTGAAGTAGTCACAGAAATTATCGATAGCTTTATTGATGATGGAAAAGTTGATCTGGTTAAGCAATTTGCAGATGAACTCCCTATGTCAGTTATAGCTGATCAAATTGGAATACCTAGAACTGAACTGAAGGAATATAAAAAAAGAGCAGACCTTGCAATTGGTGGGATTGAACATAAAGTTCCACCCGAATTGGAGAAGAAAACTTTCATAGCAGGTAGGGAAATGAATCAGTTCTTTTTATCTGTTGCTGAAGAACGAAGACAAAACCCTAAAGACGACATCATGACAACCTTAGCAACTGCCGAGGTGGAAACCGATGATGAACCTCGAAGGCTTACTGATAATGAGATTTTAAGCATTCTCTCACAGCTTCAGGTGGCAGGAAAAGAAACAACAGCACATTGCCTGGGAATGACCATGCTCGCCTTATTAGAAAACCCGGAACAAATGGAAGCTCTCCAAAATGATCCTTCTCTGATCCCTAACATGGTCGAAGAATCTCTACGATTTGAAACCCCGGTACGTGCACTGTTCCGTATTGCAACGAAAGATACCGAACTTGGGGGACAGACCATAGCAAAAGGTCAAAACCTTATGTTGATTTATGCCGCAGCAAATCGGGATAACGAACAATTCCCTGAAGCAGAAAAGTTCGACGTTTGTCGAGAAAACTCAAGAAGTCAGATGGCTTTTAGTGCAGGCCCTCACTATTGCGTGGGCTCTGCATTAGCGCGATTAGAGATTCGTGTAGCTTATGAAGAACTTTTGAGTCGGCTAAAAAATATTCGTCGTGATCCTGACTATCCAGAAGAACCGACGCATACACCAAGCTTCATTCTTAGGGGACTTTCGGACTTACATCTGTTATTTGATAAGGCCTAAGACTTTACACTTTGAGCTTTCGATCAAAAAGGTCGAAAACAATATCCCATACTTTTTTGGCTGCGTCCTCTGCGTAAGCAGGTCGCTCTGGGAAACAAAAACCATGTTCTGTATCAGGATGAATCTCAACTACATATGACACACCATGTTGATCGAACGTCTTTTCGATCTCAGGGATAACTTCTGGACCGACAAAAGGATCTTCAGATGCAAAACCCAAATATAATTCGCCTTTGATTTTTTCAGCAAGCAAATGCGGGGAATCTGGCTGATCCGTAACAATTCCCACTCCATATAAAGAAGCGACCGCAGCAAACTGATCAGGAAAAGTTCCTGCAGCACCAACCACATAGCGGCCACTCATACAATAGCCAATACATCCAACTGGACCTTCAACATTCCTTTGATTATCGAAATAATCCAACATCCCCTCCGTATCACGCATCACCTTTTCATGATTTAGGGTCGCACCAACCACAAACATTTTATCAATTTCTTCTCGTCCCTTTGCAAGATCGAAACGAATGCGCCCCTCACGATAGAACATGTCCGGTAAAAGACAAAAATAGCCTTGCTTAGCAATTTTTCGGGTGAACTCATAAAGCTCCTCCCGAATTCCAGGCATGTCCATGTATAAAATTATTGCAGGAAAGGGGCCTTCTTCTTCAGGGTGGACAGCGAAACATTCCATTACACCATCAGAAGTTTTTACATCCACAAAAAATTCATTCATTGTCTTCTCCAATTTTCAAGATTATTTACGGGTTCAAAGAAATATTAATCTGCTACAAATCCCTCAAATATCTAGAGAACGTCTAGTACTGACTTACCACTGGACAAACATCGGCATTACAACATGAAGATAACTGCTATCTTTTACCGAACGAAAAACACCTTGACTAGAAGCACTAGTAGTCTCTAAAGCAATATCTCCAGAAAGAGCATCCAAGACATCCTTTAAATACCGACTATTAAACGCTATTTTAGAAGATTCCCCCTCCACCTGTGCCTCGATTTCATTTTGGTTATCACCAATTTCATCGGCACGAGCACTAATTACTAACTTCCCAGAACTGTCTCCTTCAGGTGTAATTTGAATGCGTACAATTCCACTGCCATCACGAGCCAAGACAGCAGCAATCCTAGCTGAACGACTAAATTGATCAGCATCTACGATAGTGCGTGTTGCCCATTCACTCGGTATTAATTGTTGGTAATTTGGGAAAGTGCCTTGCACTAATTGTGCAACAATTTCAAAATCTGCACGACCGAAAAGAATCTTTGTTTTTTCACTATTTACACGAATTGTAAAAGCATCATCTGAGTCACCCATTAGCCTAGAAAGCTCACGTAACGCACGAGCAGGAACAATAATATCCAACGGCTCTGTTGGTGCTGTTGCTAGCTCTACATCTGCCACCGCAAGTCTAAAGCCATCAGCGGCAGCTAAGGTAAGTGTGTCCCCATTAGTTTTAAAACTTACTCCAGTCAGAACTGGACGCGTGTCATCACTGGCTGCAGCAAACTCAACACGATCAATAGCATGCTTTAAAGCACTCGCATCAGGATCGATACTAACACCCTCATCTAATGACTCGATCACTGGAAAATCATCTGCATTCATGATGTTTATAGTTGCCTCATGCTGTGCACACTCGAGACGAACCTGACGTTCCCCATCTGGCAATTCAATATTTGTAGTTTCTGCCGGCAGTTGAGCAACAAAATCATTCAACAGACGTGCTGGTATCGTTGTCGCTCCTTCACTATCAACACGTGCACCAATCCATGCACTAATCGAAATATCCAAATCAGTTGCCGACAATTTTAGTCGCCCTTCATCAGTACCAATAAGAACATTTGCAGCAATAGGTAGAGAAGTCTGTGAAGGAACCGCCCTACTCACCGTTGCAAGGCCACGCTGGAGATTTTCTTGCAGTACTTGAACCTTCATCTGCTTACCCACATTACTATTTTTTTAAGATTATAACGATAACGGACTGATTGCGAAATCATTACAATATTTACTCGTCTCTAAAACCACTTTTGACTGCTGGGATATACTTACTAACAACAGTATGCATATAACATCATTAACCTTGGCAAATTTCCGGAATTATAAAAACGCCTCCATTGAGCTTGAACAAGGGTTAACACTTGTTGTAGGGAAAAATGCTCAAGGAAAGAGTAACCTGCTAGAAGGTATTTATATGCTCTCGACGATGCGTTCAAGTCGTGCAAGTAGCGATGCTGATTTGGTAAATCATGAGATGCTAGACAGTGATACACCAGTAGCTAGAATCGCGGGTACAGTTGAGAGGTCAGCAGGCCATCTCCTTGTTGAGCTTGCCATTGTAGGCCCGGGAAAAGGGAAGCAAAGATCAGGTAAACGTGTACGTGTCAATGGACTAGAAAAACGGGTTAGTGATGCGGTAGGCCAGCTATCGTCGGTACTTTTTACAACTTTAGACATAGATATTCTCGCTGGTCCACCAATTATTCGTCGTAGATATCTAGATATGATGATTTCGCAGGTAGACCGAGGTTACTTACGTGCTATGCAACGTTATCAAATGGTCTTGCAAAGAAGGAACAGACTCCTCAAACAAGTTCAAATCGGCAAAAGTCAAATATCTGAATTAGGATTTTGGGATCATGAACTTGCGCATGTAGGGGGCATACTTTTTGATGCCCGGAAAAATGCCCTCATAGGAATTCAGGCATCTGTCAACGAATATATGCGTCAATTAAGCGATCAATATGAAGAAGTGTCAGTTAAATACCGTCCCGCAATTGGAACAATGCCAATACCAAAAGGAACCACAGATCCTGATCAATGGGCGAATTGCTTACTAGAAGCGAAAGAAATTTTACAGAAAAAAGAAATCGAAACCGGTACGACTCAAGTTGGTCCTCATCGCGACGACGTGGAAATAAGGATTGGTAATCTTCCAGCAGGAGCATTTGCATCACGTGCACAATTAAGAACTGCGGCACTTTCCCTAAGACTGGCAGAATCCAACTATTTACGTCAAAACACGGGAGATGAACCGGTTATTTTGCTTGACGATGTTTTAAGTGAACTCGACGCACAGAGGCGAGAAAGTGTAATTGAACATTTAAAACATTTCCCCCAGACAATCGTCACTACAACAAATGAAGAACATTTACAGACCTTAAGAACTTTTGCCAACAAAGAATTTAAAGTGTCGAGAGGGAAAATCAGTTAACTTGCTTGCGAACGATATCGGGGAGATCACCTCCCGGAACACTCACTAGTAGTGCACTTCGTTCAATTTCAATCGTTGCAGGTGTTCTTCCTATTACGTCACCATCAACTTGAATCCAGTGTCCAGTGCTATGGATTTGTATCCGGCTTGCGTTGCCTCGCACAACACGCTCATCTTTAGGAAGCTTACTTCTAAGTAGAGCTACACTAAGACTTACAACATCTTTTAAGCCACGAGGATTCAGAGAACAAATATCAAAAAGGCCATCGACCGCATTGGCTTTAGGCGTAAAAGAAACTACTCCTCCATAGGAACGGGTATTGGAAACAATAAAGATCGCGGTTTGGTCAGAAAATTTTTCTTCAGCAGTTGACCATTCAATTTGAGAAGTTCTAAGGCTTGGAACTAGCGGTATCCCATAAAGTACATAAGCGGCAACTCCAAGCCGTCTTTTTAATCCCGCTGAAACATGAGATGCGATTTCCGCATCCCACCCAATTCCAACCATTAGCATGAATGGTTCACCATTAACACGGCCCAAATCAATTTTTACCTGTTGCCCATCTAAATGCTTTTGTATTGCCTTATGGCCATCAAAAGGAATGTTTGTCTCTCTTACCCAAACATTGGTAGTACCACCAGCTAAAGCAGCTAGGGCAGTTTTTGAACCAACAATCGCACCAGCTACTAAACGCAGCGTACCGTCACCGCCAAACACAAAAAGTATTTCTTCCCCCCGCTCAGCAACTTGTTTTGCACTTTTTGTTAAAGCCTCTACTCCTGTGGGCGCTTCATAGCTAGCTTCATATCCCTGCTCTCTCAGATATTTAAGTGCGGATTCCGGATCAAAATGACGAGCACGACGAGCATATGGATTTGCAAGAATAGTTGCTCGCTTCGAAGGCATAGACGATCCTAGGCAAGACAAACCCAATATGTAAACCCATCGAATAGCGAGTCTGCTAACTTAATATAGAAATGGAAAAAAATAAGGCCGCAAAATGATTGTTATCAAACATGTCGACCACATCAGCATGGCCGTCCCTGACTGGAAAACTCAATCAGTTTTAATGGAACAATTGTTTAATTTTAAATTTATTCGTGAATTCTCTGCTACACCCACAACCCCTTTCAGTGGCTGTGTTTTAAAAATCCCCAATTCTTCTCTTCAATGGGAAATCCTTCAACCTAGTTCACCCCAAAGTTTTGTAGCCAAATTTTTGAACGAACGTGGCCCAGGATTACACCATATAACGCTCGAAGTCCCATCAATAAATAAAGCTGTCGAAGAAATGCAAGAACTAGGGCTCCAACCCTTTGGTGGTATTACAGAAGATGGTGTTTGGAAAATGACATATATCCATCCACGTGATAGCGGTGGTGTACTCTGGCAACTTTTTGAACCTCTAAATCAATCCAGAAAACAAGAAGAAGCCAATACTTCCAAAAATTCAAGAAGTGAGACAGGCATCGATCATGTCTGTTTATTATCGAAAGATCTGAATAAACAAATTGATTGGCATAAAAAAATTTTTGGATTCCAGGAAACAGAAAACTGGGAAGAAATAGCTTTAAACATTAAAGGGTGCAGACTAAAAATGCCCAATAGTGAATTACATTTTGAAATAATTTCGCCAATGGACAAGAAAGGCGATGTATATGATTTCATACAATTAAATGGTGAGGGACTCCACCATATTGGTTTAAAAAACATCGCTGAAGGAGAACTAAGCCAGCATCTAAAGAAGCTGCTGGATACTGACAATAAGGATGACCTTAAAAAACTAGCAGGGCATAGTTCTTATGTTTCGCCTCAACAGGTCGGAGGGGTTACTTTTTATTTATCTAACTAAGTAATTTTTCTGGATAAAAGGTTAACCGTTATAGTATTCAAAATGAATGGAGATTAGTCATGTTACTAGAAAACAAAGTAGGTATTGTTACTGGAGGCGGTATGGGGATGGGTGAAGCCGTTGCAAAAAGATGGGCAGCTGAGGGTGCCCATGTTGTCCTAACAGATATAAATTCTGAGGCCGGACAAGCTGTAGCTGATTCAATACAACAAGGTGGTGGAGAAGCACGCTTTGTGCTCGCAGATTCTGGCAGTGAAGAAGATTGGGAAAATGTTATATCGCTAACGATCCAGGAATTTGGTGGTCTAGATATTATGCATAACAATGCAGGTATACATTTTTGGTACAACATACTCAATGATCCAATTGAGAAGTGGGACGAAATGATGCGAATCAACCTACGAGGGGTCTTCCTTGGATGTAGATTTGCAATACCAAAAATAATCGAAAGAGGCGGAGGGGCAATTGTTAACACATCCTCAATATCAGCGAAAGCTGGGGGGCCCGCGCAAGCACTCTACGGAGCATCAAAAGCAGGTGTCACACAATTTACACGATCATTAGCACGAATGTATGGACCGAACGGAATTCGAGTAAATGCAATCAATCCAGGAGTAATAGACACGCCTATGATGCGTCAAGCAGCCGCAGAAGCAGCTGAATCGAGAGCAGATGATGAAGATCCGCCTCCAGCAGGACCAACTAGAGGAGGGGCCGCACTTGGACGCCTAGGTACAGCAGAAGAAATAGCTAGTGTCGTTACTTTTTTGGTATCAGATGAAGCATCATATGTTAGTGGAGTAGATCTCACTGTCGATGGAGGCCTGATGACCTAAAGTGTTTTAGGCGGCACTACAGAGCTAATACAAACTCGTAATACTCTTCTTTTTTTGTCTAGGTAGTAACTTGAATCATTAAGAAATTTTCGGACAAAACTCAGTTTTTTAGTCTAGAATCGTGTGGCTTAGTAGGAACAGGTAATACGTTAACTATTGATAACTATAAACCTCTATGCTTACGAAGAAATCCATATATTTTGAGGAAACCAAATGGCAAATCAACGTGTTTTAACTAATTTAGATGAATGGCCAAGACACCAAACGTTAGATACATTCAACACTATCTTAAGCTCTGATCCCGGCTGGAGTGATGGCTACTGGGATTGCATTGGGGACCCTAACGGTGAAGTTAATTTAATCACTGCCATACGTGTGTATGCGAATACCAACGTAATTGATGCCTATGCAATGGCTACGACAGATGATGGGAAACAGTACAATCTACGGGCGAGTCGACGACTAAGACCAGATATTGATGGCATAACTGTCGGACCATTTGGAAAAGACATTATCGATGGTCATCGCAAATATCGTTTGACATGTGACGAAAATCCTCATGGCATCTCATTTGATATTTTGTGGGAAGGTGTATCACCTCCCTACGACGAAGCACCAGGAACACGTTTCTATGCTGATGGGCGACTTGTTGTGGAACGCTCTAACTACATTCAGGCTGGAGACCTGTCAGGTTCACTCAAGGTCGGAGATAGAGAATGGAAATTCGATGTTGCCGATGGATGGGCCGGTGCAAGGGACCACTCCTGGGGAACTGGAAATACCGGGATGGGAGAAAAACCAAATCCTTTCGGAGCACCACCGTTAACTGGGGGACGCAGAGGTTTACGTGCAGGTATGCGTACGTGGGTTGTCGCACGTTTTCAAGACCGCTTGCTCTACTACTCCTTCCTCGTCAGCCCTGACGGCACAATTAGCAGCGCCGGAACCGGAGGACAAGAGACCGGACAAATTCATAGTTGGATTGATTACCGATATGACTCAGGTAAAGAAGGTTGGTCATATACCGGTGTCGAAGTACCAGAGATGAATTGGGTAGATGGCTGGCCAAGACTGGATAACATGATTATTCACTTCTCTCGCCCAGACGGAGGAGTCGATCGTTTCAATGTGAAGAACGTCAGCAAGGCAGTGTATATGCAAGGTGGTGGTTATTGGGGAGGATGGGATGACGGACTTGGTCGCGGAGCATATCGCGGTGAAGAAAAGGTGGAAGGAGAGATTTGGGATGTCTCTCACCCTGTATTAGTAATGGATGAATCAGGGAAAAATGAGGTTCGCCAAAGACCTGGAGGGTCTTATGCAGAAAACTATGCCACTCTTACAAATTTAGATGATCCATCGGATGTAGGGCTAGGTATCCTAGAGGCTATTGTCGTTGGCGATGAATTTCCCGGTGTTGAACATACGGGGCCAGGTTTTACACGCGGATACGACTAGTAACTTAGTCCAATGATATTAGGTATCTTGGCTGGTGTAGGTTCCGCTGCACTTTGGGCGGTTACGAGTTCATTAATGGCTGCCAGTGCACCTAGGGTTGACACCTTATCAATGAATGCCATTCGATATATCTGGGGAACGATTGCGGTCTTAATGCTTGCCGCCATCGGAGGCAGTCTTGGCTATATTCGTTTTATGGAAATCGAAGTAGTTCTAGCATTAATTATTTCATCTGTAATCGGATTGGTTATCGGTGACTCAGTCTATGTCGGTGCTCTCCGCCGTCTCGGATTAACTCGTGCATTCACGGTAAGCCTTGGTGTATTCATCGTATTGACTTACCTCTTGGCAATATTTTGGGTAGATGAAAAGGTCACATTATGGGCTGCAGGAGGAACAGTACTAGTGTTAGTCGGTGTCTATAGTGTTGCAAATTTAAATAAAGAAGAGCCCTCCCAAGAAATAAATTCCTTAAAAAATGAAAGCAAACGAGGATGGGGGCTTTTACTCCTTGCTTCATTACTATGGGCTATAGCAACGGTGTGGCTACGTGACGCGGCGGATGGGGAAGATGTGCTTGCAGTAGGAGCACTACGAGTTCCCGCCGCAGGTATAGTTTTAATGGGACTGACTGCGATATCACAAAAAAGTGATCTGAGACGCCGGGTGATTTCAAAAAGGGACCATATAATTCTGTTCTTCGCAGGTATCCTTGGCGCAGGTGCCGCAACTATTCTGTTCATTTTTGCAATACAAGAGGTGGGCGCCGGACGTGCTGCAGTAACGACTGCTATAGCACCGGTTTTTGCAGTTTTTTTAGGCGTGGTCTTTTTAAAAGAGAAGCTCAACAAAAAAATATTCTTCGGAGTCCTAGTAGCATCTGCAGGGATCATCCTATTAGGAATTTAGAATTATTTATCTTCCCAACGATCCCAACGAACAGTTTGTTCCACGGGAAGTCGCGTGACAGAACCATATTTTCCCATCGGATACCCAACGGGAATCAAACAATATGGATCAACATTTTCGGGCAAACAAAGAAGATCTTTCACAAGCTGTAAATTCGAAAGGCCTAAATTTGTTGGAGTAGCACCCAGTCCAACTGCTCTTGCAGCTAGTAAAAGATTTTGAACAGCAGGCCACACATTTCCACCTATCGTTGTAGGTCGTTTGACTCCTGGATCAAACTCCAAGCAGGCAATTATAATCGCCGGAATTTCAGCCATATGTTCAGCCTGCCAAAGAACCGCTTGCATCATCCTCTCACGCTTATCACCTTCATGATGTGTAGGAACATCAGCGTTTGCAGAACGCTGCTCAAGATAAAAACGATTCTGTTCAGCAAGTTCACCTTTTAAGGCGGGATCACGGACAACAAGCCACCGTACATTTTGTCGATTTGAACCGGTAGGAGCTTGGTTACCTGCATCAAGAAGCTTAAGCAAAAGTGCTTCAGGAATTGGATCAGATTTGAGCCGGCGCATCGCACGACATGAATACATAACTTCAAAAATACCAAGTTCAGGCATAATTTTTTTCCTTTAAATTTTTTCTAATGATCTTTCGATAAGCCTAAGGCTAAATTCTAAACCAAGCGCAATTGAATCCTCATCAATAATAAAACGCGAATCATGATGGCGACCGGCAATGCCTTTCTTTTCATTACGTGCACCTAACCAAAAAAAACAGCCTGGTCTTTCTTGAAGCAAATAGGACATATCCTCTGCTCCCATGGTAGGTATAGAAAACGGTTCATTTCCTAAGAACTGCCTAGCCTCATCTTTAACAAACTCTGTTACTTCAGAATCATTCACTAAAGCTGGCGTATCACTCCGATGTGTAAAAACATAGCTTGCATCAAATCCATCACAAATTCCTTTAATCAAGGATTCTGCACGTCTTATAATTAGATCTCGCACTTTCGTGGAGTATGTTCTTATTGTTCCTGTCATCACTGCCGATTCAGCAATTACATTCCCGCGAACCCCAGCTTCAATTTTGCCGATAGTTAAAACAGCATTCTCTAACGGTGAAACATTTCGACTCACAACAGTTTGCAAAGCAGTAACTATTTGAGAGGCAATTACTACAGCATCTACAGCCTGATGCGGTGATGCTGCATGTCCTCCCAAGCCTTGTATTTCTATACGGAAACTGGTGGGAGCTGCAAAGAAAGGACCAGGGGCAACATTGATCATCCCTACAGGAACATCGGCACTAATATGTAAGCCGAGCACGCGATCAACGTTCGGAGTATCTAAAACACCTTCCTCAATGCAAAGTTGGGCTCCACTTGTAGATTCTTCAGCAGGCTGAAAAAGAAGACGGACATTCCCCTTCAAATTATCCCTGTTGTCAGACAACAAGCGTGCTAAACCTAAACCTATTGCTGTATGCACATCATGTCCACACGCATGCATAACACCTTCATTTTTCGATGCATACGGCAAGTTTGTTTTTTCGGAAACAGGGAGTGCATCAATATCGGCACGCCAAAGAACACATGGTCCAGATGTATTCCCTCTTACTAAAGCGCTCACACCTGTACGCGCTATCGGATGAAAATCTTCAAGATCCAGTTCTTCCAAGTATCTAAGAATAAAAGCTTGGGTTTCTTTCTCTTGCCAAGAAATCTCTGGAAATTGGTGAATATGCCGCCTAGCCTCAATAATTTCTTGATTCACATCCCAAACAGCTGAACGAATATTTACATTCTTAAGCACCTAATAAGACTAACAGGATTTTATAAAGGTTTTATACTACTCTTAGGTAGCTGGCATTATGTAACTAGCAAACATATTCCACTTTGGCTTGCAAGTTGTGATTGTGCGAGTCAGAATTAGTTAAAGATGATAAAAAGATACAAGCCTCGTGCTTTTAAGGACAGAACTTCAGCCCCGGACTCACCGGGGCATGAGCTTCGAGTCGTGTAATAGAGCCAACACGCAAAATCACTACTAGTAACTGATAATTACACAAAAAGAGGAAAAAATGGCTAGAAAAATTCATATCTTTGACACTACATTACGAGATGGCGAGCAATCAGCCGGAGTTGCATTTACTCCTGAAGAAAAACTTGAGATAGCGCGGCAACTCCAACGCCTAGGTGTTGATGTTATCGAAGCAGGATTCCCCTGCTCGACCCCAGGCGACTTAGAAGCAGTACAAACAATCGCAAAAGAGGTACGTGATACTTCAATTTGTGCACTGGCAAGAGCAGTTGCAACAGATATTGATACAGCCTGGGAATCAATAAAGGAAGCTGCAAATCCACGAATTCACGTTTTTATAAATAGTAGCGACATCCAAATGGCACACCAATTGCACAAGGACCGTGAACAAGTACTAACTCAGGCAGAAGAGATGGTAAAAAGAGCAGCTAGTTACACAAGCAACGTAGAATTTAGTCCAATGGATGCAACTCGATCCGATCCAAAATTTATATACATGATTGTCGAAAGATGTATTGATGCAGGTGCTCGTGTAATCAACATTCCGGACTCAGTTGGCTATGCAATCCCTCAAGAACTTGGAACCTTATTCGATGACATAAAAGCTAATGTTCCAAATATCGATAAGGCACAAATAAGTTTCCACGGCCAAAATGATCTAGGGCTTTGCACGGCTAACACCTTAACCGCAATTCAACACGGGGCAGAGCAAGTAGAAGTAACCGTAAATGGGATTGGCGAACGTGCTGGAAACACATCTCTTGAAGAAGTTGTTATGGCAATTGCCACGCGACCAGACTTTTTAGAAGAGACATATACAGATATTCAAACTCAGGAAATCTATCGAACCAGCAAAATGGTAGAACGATTTTCAGGGATGCCCGTGCAGTGGAATAAAGCTGTTGTCGGCAAGAATGCATTCCGACATGGTTCAGGAATTCACCAAGATGGCATTCTAAAACTGCGGGAAACCTGGGAAATTATGAACCCAGACGATATTGGAATCCCCCAAGGGACCCAACTTGTACTTGGAAAATTATCTGGACGACATTACTTCAAACAACATATGGAAGGATTAGGCTATGAGTTGACTGAAGAAGAACTAAATCGTGCTTTCGCATCCTATAAAACATTAGCAGACAAGAAAATTGATGTAGATGATCGCGATTTAGAAGCAATCGTAACTGACAATCTCCAAACGATTGAAGGAGAAGTCTGGCGAATGGAATCTGTACAAGTTTCAAGTGGTGATTCAGTAACACCAACTGCAACTGTAAGACTCATTTCACCTGATGGTGATGTGTTAGAAGATGCCGCAACTGGTACGGGGCCGGTAGATGCAGTTTATAGAACTATTAATCGTATAACTGATCGACAACCTGACCTAACCGAATTCAGTGTTAAAGCTGTAACCGAGGGCATCGATGCGCAAGGGGAAGTTACAATCCGCATTGAAGAAGATGGGAGAACTTTTACAGGCCGAGCCGCCGATACAGATATCATTGTTTCAAGTGCAAAAGCATATATGGCTGCCCTTAATCGAATGCTTAATGTGCAGGCTCGCAGCACAAAAACGAAAGTGTAGACTCTCGATAACAGTAAGTAGGGAATTTCGTTATAGGTAAACTATCAATCCGAGATCTGCTAATCACGTTTGCAGGAATAAGCTTCGTTACACTCCTTGCTTGTGGACCTCGTGATCATTCATGGGAATATTCACCTTCAGCACTAGCACTTCTGGATACCGCAACAACAGAAACTGTTACCTATGGAGAATCTCCACAACCGCTGCCAAAAAACACACTAGCAGAAGATTGGGAATTGGAATTTGATCTCGCACATTTTGGGGAATTGGAAAACTTTACGCCGTCTATAGGTGTCGTATTTGAATTGCAATCACAAGAAGGAGCACATATGGAAATATGGCTTCAAGAAAATGATAGAACAATCGCCTACTGGTCCGGCGGTGAAACAAATCCTTATTGGGGAGCTGTTTGCTTCCAGCTCGCCCTTGGAAACAAGTCAGGAGATCAAATACTTCAACTAAAACGTGGTGCGCACCACACATTAACAATAGCTTTCCGGGACAAAAATGGCCAAATCACTGCTGCGAAAACACGCAGGATTACTAATTTCCCACCATTGGAAAAAGGACAAACACCCACTAAAGATTCAATCATATTCCGAGATCTTCTAGGATGTCCTTAGCTTACTGAATAAGTCGACGCCTCATAAGACGAATTGCTAATACGTACGCAAGGAATGTTATGACTAAAAGCCAAATAAGGCTAACCAACATTCCCCACTCAAAAACACCATTCACTAAGCCACGGTAGATATCAACAACGTGTTTCAAAGGTATAAAAAATCCGACAATTTGCATCCATCCTGGTAGCTCCTCAAAAGGGAAAAAAGCTCCAGCAAACCAAAACATGGGATTAATTACCAAATTAAAAAAGTATGAGAACTGGCTCATTGCACGTGCTACAGATGCATAGGCAATTGAGATACAGGAAAATAGTAATCCGGGAATTATGGAAAAAGGTATTACGAGTAAAACCCAAGGTGATTGCAACATCTCAAGTGCAGGATGTAACACTAAGGCTACAAGCAAAATATAGGATGCATTAATACACGCACGCGTCGTACCCCAAAGGATTTCGCCCGTAATCGCGTCATCAACACTTACAGGTGTAGCAATAATAGCTTCATACGTACCTTGCATTTCAAGCCGAACATAAGAACCCCAAGCACACTCGAAAACAGCTGCAAACATTGGGAAAAGTGCAAGCAAGCCAGGTGCTAAAAATTGAACATAGGTTTGATCATTATCTAAATCAACAAAGCGACCTAAAAGTAAACCAAGAGCCACAATTACTACAAAGGGCTCTATCATGACGCCAATCAATTCTGTCCGCCAGAGGCGCAAAAACACATCTCTGTGCCGTTGCCAAACCCTTAGTGAACCAATAGAAACATCAGGAATAGAAACTATCATTAATCCAATAACCCTCTTCCTGTAAGCCTGAGGAAAACATCTTCCATATTTCCAAGTCTTAAATTAGCAACATGCGGATCATTCACCCGATCAGCTAAATCACGTGAGAAAGGAGCACCAAACACATAGGTGATATCCCCTACATGATCGACAGCAACATCAGGGTCGGATTCCTGCATAAATTCAGAAAGCAATTTATCTCGTTCACTCTCTGGCAATCGAATCTCTAAGACGTATTCACCTACATGAGTTGCAATGAGATCATACGGACGACCTTCAGTTAATATTTTCCCGCGGTGCATAATGACAAGACGATCGCAAAGGTGTGCAGCTTCTTCCATATAATGTGTTGTAAGCAACATAGTTACACCACGATTCTTTAGCAATCGTAACTGTTGCCAAACAAGGTGCCTGACTTGCGGGTCGAGACCAGTTGTCGGTTCATCAAGTACTAATACCTGCGGATCATTTACAAGAGCCCTCGCAATTGTAAGGCGTCGCTTCATCCCACCGGACAAATCATCAACATAAGAATCCGATTTCTCAGTTAATTGAAAAAGTTCAAGTGCATCACTAATTCGTCGCTTAGCAGTTTCTCGATCAATCCCGTGGTACCTCGCATAAACTTCCAGATTTTTCCGGACTGGTAAATCAGGATCCAGATTATCCTCTTGCGGTACAACTCCCAAGATACTCTTTACACCACGAGGATCATCCTCTACATGTTTTCCTGCAACTGTAAGGATCCCTTCTGATACAGGAGATGTTGCTGTAAGCATTCTAATTAACGTGGTTTTCCCTGCACCATTAGGACCAAGTACACCAAAGCACTCATTGTCTTGGATCTGAAAAGATATTCCGTCGACAGCGACAAAATCGCCATATTTTTTCACAAGATCTTGCACTTCAATCAGAACTGACATCATTTATCCAAGCAATTTTTTTAGAACAAAACACAAGCACCCCAAAAAGACTAGGCGATTTAAAGCTCACCTCCATCCTCCTCAGCAGTCCCTATGACACCTTCTTCCTGAAGAGTTAGTCTACCTGACTCATCTTGTTCTGTTTCAAAGTTATTGTTCATCTCAAAATCATCGTCATCCATGGAAAGGGCTTCAGATTCTCTACCATCAAATACCAAGCTGCGTCTTGTATAACCTCGTACCTTTGAACTTGCATTACTTGTTTTTGTTGTGAAGGATGACTTTCCAACTTGCGAGGGATGAACATACTCTTCTCGAATTGCAACTCGCACAGGACTAGCCAAATCTGCCAGAGCTATCTCGTATTTATTTCCGCCATCTAGCAAGCGAGATAGGCGAATACCCACCTGCGGAGTCAGGATCCCTAGATATTGACCCGCTTCATTCACAACATGCACGGCAGAACCTTCCACTTTTAAACCTAAAGAATCACCGATGTTCAGAAGGTTAATGACCTGAAGATCAACAGCTTCAAGTTCTAGAAAAACAACGGCATCAGCATTATCTAGGAAAAATACTTTTTTCTCTCGTATGTTCCCTTTTTTTTCGTTCGGTGGAGATGCTTCAACTAAACGATCTAAATTACGGAGTGCAATCCTATTAAGAGGCTCTATCTTTAATGCCTTTTTATAAGCTTTTAGTGCAGACGGAAATTGACCATTTTCCATATAGGCTCTACCAAGCCTATTCAAAGACTCAGTATCTTCACCAAAATTCTTTATTATTTCCCTGTTTACAGCGATGGCTTCGCTCCATTGATTTTTGGACGCAAAGTCTACAGCTTGTTCAATTGCTACACGCCGCAGCTGAGCCAAATCCGTTTGTTCAGATTCTGAAGATAAAGACATTCTTAACTCCAAGGTACGAGCGAACATAAAACGAATAGCACCTTAGATGCAAATACCTTTTGTTAGGAGTTAAAATCAACTTATGGAAAAAATTTCTATTGTCATCTCCGGAAGTGGATCAATGGGCAGAGAAGTCTTCACTGCCACTCAGTCAGCAAAAGACATAGAGGCGCTCGCATATCTTGATCCACTATCTGAATTAAATGAGCTTGATGGTCTACCCGTTTATCAAGACGCGCAGTCTTGCTTTGCCAAAGAGCAGCCCCAGGTTGTGATTGATTTCACAAATGCTGCATGGACGCCAATTTTAGCTAAAGAAGCACTTCAGCGAAATATTCGCCTCGTAATTGGAACCACTGGACATACAGAGACATTTCTAAAACACCTTGCAACAGATTCACGTGAAAAGGGTGTAGGTGTAGTACTTGCGCCAAATTTTGCCATTGGGGCGGTTTTACTAATGTCATTCGCAAAGCAAGCAGCCAAACATTTTGATGCTGCAGAAATTATTGAGCTGCATCACAACGAAAAAGTCGATGCTCCTAGTGGCACTGCCAAAAAAACTGCAGAACAAATGGTTGACGCAAAAGGAAGTGCTTTTGAAAGAACTTCAACCGAGAATCAGACAATCGCAAATACCCGTGGTGGTGAAATAGATGGTGTAGGACTTCATTCAATACGTCTTCCTGGTCTAGTCGCACATCAGGAAATCATCTTTGGAGGTCTAGGACAAACTTTAACTCTTCGCCATGATAGTACCGGACGTGATTCATTTATGCCTGGTGTCCTAGCTGCAACTTATGCGGTCACAAGTCTGGATAAGATGGTAACTGGCCTCGAATCAATCTTGGGGCTTGAATAGCTAGAATGTCTCAAATATGCCCAAGGATAATTTTAACTGCTTCTCCAATTGGTAAGCTTGGATCAATTTGCTGAAAATCGGTTGCCTTGAAAAGCACAAAATCATTTCCCGAAGAAATAACCACCACAAAAACATGAGCTCCGTATTGTTTTGATGCTGCTAGAAAGAGGTCTTCAACATCATTAACTCCGCGGACATCCTGAATATGCACACTGTGTTCTTTACGCAAAGACCACAATTCATTAGCAATTGAATGGATTGAAAATTCTTGATCTTTAGACATCGCAGCGAGTAAGACAGGAATATCTTTCTCTGTAACCGCCAACGCTATCGCACGATGTAATTCCCCCCCAGGACCAATCAAAACAAGAGAGTCAAATGCTTGTTTTGCCATTAATCAGAAGATGTAAAGTTCCCTGATTCGTCTCGAATCTCTGGTTCAGATACGAGAGCAAGCGGATCACCAAATTTAGCATCACGCCAATTCAACGCAGCTTTTAGTCCCTGCTCTTGGGAAATACGGCCAAACTCACTTGCACTCGGAGCAAGATGCGCACGTGCATCATTTTCCGCTGCAAATCGCTGCAACGTACGTGCTCCCATAAGTTCGAGACCCATATTGATAATTCGTTTATTAGCCGCCAACAATTCGGAATCTATCATCGCAAGCCGGTCTACCAATGTCTCCACCTCAGATTCCAACAAATCTCCTGGTACAGCTTTTAAAACCAACCCTATTTTTGCTGCATCCTTCCCGGTAACCATGTCCCCAGTCAACATCAAACGCTTAGCCCACTGCGGCCCAACGTTATAAAGCCACATGTTATTTGGTAAAGCACCTTGAGCACGAGCTGGTGGGAATCCGATACGTGCATCTTCATCAGCAATAATCAGATCACAAAGCAAAGCAATATCAGTACCACCGGCTAAACAATAGCCGTGGACTTGCGCGATGACAGGCTTATGCATATCAAAAAGGACCATACGTAAACGCTGACTTTGTTCCAATCTCCACGCATCATCATCAAAAGAACGTCCATCCCTTTCATGACCCGAACTTTCTACTTGTGCCCGAGTGGTTGGAGTAAGATCATATCCTGCGCTGAAAGCACGTCCTGCACCTCGTAATATCACCGCATGGACACGGTTATCATTATCTGCATCCCATAAGGCATCATTGAGCTCATTCAATAAATCTCTGGAAAGAGCATTAAGCTTTTCCGGCCTATTAAGGGTGATACGGGCGCGACTATCTTCTACTTCATACACTATCGTGCTATATGACATTGGGCAGACCTTTCAACTACACAAGAGGGTTACTCATCAATAATTTCGATGGCACCACTTGGACAAATCTCAGCAGCAGAATCAGCAGCTTCAAATGTTTCATCATCCAAGTCCCCAACAATAATCTCTGGCCAGCCTTCAGCATCAGCCTTAAACACACTTGGCTGAAGATAAAAACACTGCCCAGCCTTAAGGCAAATGGCTCTATCAAGAACAACTTTTCGCATAAAAAAACCTCTAATATCCTACTATCATTCGTAGAATATCCTTAGAAAGCAATTCCTGCGAGTCATGTCACCGAATTAGAAAGCCGCGAAGTAAGACCAGTTACCTCAACTTCAACTATATCACCGGCATTTAAGGGACTCGTCGATCCAGGAGTCCCAGTAAAAATGATATCACCAGCCCTAAGAGTTACAACCGAAGCAACACGCTGAACAATTTCAGGAATTGAGACAATTAGCTCGCTGGATGCACCATGTTGTACCTCTGCATTATTTACAAAAGTTTTCACTTCTAAGCTATCAAATTTTAGACCCGTAACTATAGATGGGCCGAACACCCCAAAAGTATCAGACCCTTTAGCTCGCCACCATTGTCCATCACCATTCTGCCACTCTCGTGCACTTACATCATTGCCTGCTGTAAATCCAAATATTGCCGCCTCCGCTTGAGCCAAAGTCGGACGTTGAAGAAAGCTTCCAATAACCACAACAATCTCTCCCTCGGGATCAACACGGCCAGCATCATCAGGAAGCACAATCTGATCACCGTGACCTGCAATACTAGAAAGTGGTTTGAAGAAAAAGAGAGGAGGATCTGGTATAGGTCTCCCACCTAAATGGCTTCGGTAGTTAAGACCAACACAAATAATATTGCTGGGCTGACAGGGTGGTAAAAGCTGTACGTCAGATAAAGTAACGCTCTCTCCCGTTAATTCAACCTTTTCCCAGAAAGGCTCGGTAACGACAGAGATCGAACCATTATTCTCCAATCGGCCCGCACCAATATCACCGTTTATATTTTTAAATCGAACGAACTCAGTCATCAAAAAGCACCAAATTATCCCTATGCACTACTTCCTCACCATATGTATAACCTAAGGATTCCGCAATCTGACTGCTTTTAAGGCCGCTAATCCGCTCAACTTCTGAACTTGCATAATTAGTAATGCCAGCTGCTATATGCTGTTGGTCACTACTAGATATCAAAACGGGCTCACCACGGCTAAATTCTCCTACAACGGTTTTTATCCCGGCTGGCAATAAACTACTTCCTTTATCCCGCAATGCAGAAGCAGCACCAACATCTATCACTATCGAAGAACCAGGAAGAGCATTTCCTAAAATCCATTGTTTTCTACTTTCAAGTCGCGAGTCAGACGCAGTAAAAAATGTTCCTCCATGATCCTCACTAACCGCATTTTGTAGCGCAGCTGAAGAATGCCCATTACAGATAACTGTAGAAACACCACCTTGAACTGCAATGCGAGCGGCATCAATCTTTGCTGCCATTCCGCCATTACCATCTCCACCCCCTATAACAGCTTCCAAATTTTCAAATGAACTTACTTCCCTAATAAGATTTACATTTGGATTCTTTTTCGGATCACCATCAAAAAGTCCATCGACATCCGTCAGAATAGCTAATAAATCTGCATCAACTAAATGTGACACCAATGATGCCAACATGTCATTTTCCCCAAAATCAACAGCTAAAACCTCGTCTAAGGCAACAGCATCATTTTCATTAATAATTGGAATAATCCCACAATCAAGCAAATTTCTCAGTGTAGTACGCGCATTTAAATATCCTAGACGACTAGCTAAATCACGGCGTGTTAATAGAACCTGCGCAGTAGCTCTATCATGATGTTCAAATAAATCCTGCCAGGCCTTAAAGAGGTGTCCTTGTCCTACACTCGCAAGAGCTTGTCTACTAGGTTCCTGTCTATTGTTTAAACGACCCTTCAAATAATGGCTTCCCGCAGCGCGTGCCCCACTAGATACAACTACGACTTCGATATTTCGTTGCCACAGGCTCACAACCTGATTAACAAAATCTGACATAGCATCTAAATCCAGGCGTTCAGACCCCGATGTAAGTAGGCTGGTTCCAAATTTCGCGACAACGCGTTGATTAGTCATAGACTCATGTTAGCGGGAAACGACTTTTGGCGCGTACCTGAAGTAAGATTGGAATTTTTAGGTCTGGCCGCAAAAACAAGTGTACGGTACTGTAATAACGAGTGCGCAACAGCATAGAAACCTGCTCATGACAAATTTTCTTCGACAACCAAATGGACTAGTAATTGCGTCCACGATTGTTGCCTTTGGATTCCTCGGCTCACGTCTTTTAGGAGTGGTACGAACTTCTGCCATTGCTGACACCTTTGGTATGAGCCCCGAATTAGATGCTTATTGGGTAGCTTTTCGAATTCCCGACCTAATCTTCCAAGTCTTAGCCGGCGCAACATTGGGAAGCGCATTTATACCGGTATTTACCCGTCTTACAAAACGTGAAAGCAATGAAAAAGCTTGGGATCTGGCTGGGAATATCGTCAGCACTATACTTGTTACCACAATCATCCTCTGCCTAATAATGCTGATCATTGCTCCCTGGATTGTCCCCCTCTTCTCACCTGGACTTGGCGAGGATATTGGCAGGGAGAAAGAACTTACAGATAAAGCTGTTTCGCTAACACGAATCATGCTGCTATCTCCTCTTTTGCTGGCAGTGAGTGGAATGATTACAGGAATTTTGAATGCACGACAGCAATTTTTTCTCCCTGCATTAGCTCCAATGCTTTACAACATCGGCATTATCTTTGGTGCCCTTGTCCTTGCAAAACAATGGGGTATAGAAGGGCTCACAATTGGAGTCTTGATAGGGTCAGGGCTGCATTTAGCAATCCAAGTTCCAGGAATAATTCGTACGGGTATATGGTCACGATTCAAAATTAATCTTCGTGATAAAGCTGCAACTGAGGTACGTCGTCTCATGGCCCCCAGGGTCATAGGCCTCATCGCCGGACAAGTTAATTTTGTTGTGACAACAACATTCTTTGCCTCGAAGGTAGGAAGTTCAGCAATATCAAGCATCACATATGCCTGGTTAATCGCAGGATTACCCGTTGCTTTATTCGGTATGGCTCTTTCTACAGCTGCGTTTCCACGAATGGCGGAACAATTCGCAGAAGGTAATTCCGAGGAACTCTCTAGAACAATTTCACGTGTACTACGAACCATGATGTTCCTGACTATCCCCGCTGCACTAGGCTTAGCATTTTTAAGAGATCCTGCAACCACAGTAATACTTGAACGTGGCGCTTTCACGAGCGCAGATACAGCGCTAACAGCAGCAGCGTTAGGCTTCCTTTGTATAGGAATAATACCTCAGGCAGGAATTGAAATTCACAGTAGGGCATTCTATGTACTTGGCAACACCAAAACCCCAGTATTGCTTACAGTACTAGCCCTTGGAATCAATATTCTCTTGAGTGCATTACTCTGGGACAGAATGGGTATTAATGGACTAGCCCTTTCTTTAGCCTGTGCATCCTGGACAGAATGGGTGATTTTGTATGCGTTATATGTTCGACAAGAAGGATATTCAACACAAACTCAGAAAGATCTGATGAGCTTCGCGAAATTCGCCATTTGTGGTTCAGTCATGGCACTGATCCTGGGCGTGGTTTTGCCATTCATCAAAGACGGCAGTACCGCAGTTACCTGGCTAACCTTACTAATTGGAATCGTAGCTGGTGCAATTATCTATCTTGCCTTCGCACGAGTGTTGAAATTGCCTGAAGAGCAGGAAATACGTAAACGAATTCAGTCAATTATTCAGAGATTTTGAAAAAATAATTATGGCCTGTATCCGTGTGAACGTGGCCCAAGCTGAGTTGACTCAAGTGCGTAAGCCTGTTCAATCCACTTACACAAAATAGGACGTGTATCACGTGGATCGATAATATGCTCAATGTTAAATGCCTCCGCCGTCCTGAATGGTGAACGAACGGCATCAAATTGTGATAACAACTCTGCACGCAACGCATCGGGATCATCTGAAGCTGCCAAATCACGCTTATACGCAGCTTCAATCCCACCTTCAACAGGCAAGCTGCCCCAGTCTGCGCTCGGCCAGGCATATCGCAAATTCAGGTGAGAAGAATTGCCATGAGAAGCACCGGCAACACCAAAAGCACGACGGATAAAGATTGAAACAGCAGGCACGCCAGCCTGATGAACTGCAGCAAGTGCACGGGCACCTTTTCGGATAGTTCCTGCACGTTCACCTGTTGTACCAATAACAAATCCAGGTTGATCAAAAAGGTTCACCACAGGTAAATGGAACGTATTACATAAATCAATATGTCGACCTAATTTGTCGCTTCCATCTGCAGTAAGACCAGCGCCATATACGTATGGATCATTTGCAAAGATACCAACAGGACGCCCATTTAAACGGGCAAACCCACAAATAACGGAGCGCCCCCAGCCTCCACCAATCTCAAAAAACGAATCCTGATCAACAACCGAATTGATAATTTTTCGAGAATCATAGGGCTGCCTTCTCCTGCGCGGTATCGCACTAAGCAGCCATTCATCACGACGATTTGGATCGTCAGTGGAGTCAATACACGGTGGCTGTTCCCAAACATTTTGTGGCAAATAGGACAAAAACGCCTTTATCTGCTTAAAAGCATCCTCTTCACTCTCTGCTAAATTATCCACAACACCATTGTGGTAGTGGATATCCGCTCCACCCAATTCTTCTTTCGGAACATTTTCACCCATCCCCGCAGCAACTACTGGAGGACCAGCAACAAACACCTGTGAAGATTCCTTCACCATGATGTTCCAATGACACGTCACTGCACGAGCTGCCCCAATACCTGCGACGCTACCCATAGCACCAGAGACCACAGGAACCTCACTTAACATCCCTACTGTCGTATCCCAACCAGCCATCTCAGGAACATATGTGTGCCCCTTTGTTCCTATAGTCCGAACACTGCCTCCCCCACCAGTCCCATCAACAAGCCTTACGAGAGGTATGCGCATTTCTCGTGCCATTTGCTCTCCATAAATTTGTTTTCCGGCTATTGAAGCATCTGCAGCCCCACCACGTACAGTGAAATCATCTCCCCCAATAACAACCTGTCGATTATTTATTCGAGCAAAACCCATAACAAAATTTGCAGGCAGGAAATCGGTAATGTTTCCGTCATCGTCATACTCTGCCTTACCGGCTAATGCACCGGTCTCATCAAAAGAATCATCATCAACTAATGATTCAACTCGCTCACGGATTGTTAATTTACCACCGTCATGTTGCCGTTTTATATTCGCTTCACCACCCATCTTCTTCGCAAGATCGAGGCGAAGCTGCATTTCTTCTATCTCAGGCTCCCAAGTCATTTGACGACTCCAACAGTGACAACAAATATTATTTTTAAAGCAAAAAAACTCTTCACATAAACATGTCTCTTTCTATGCTTTATGTCTACCCCATTTTCGAGAAAATATGGAAGATTTTGTAAGAACAGTTGTTATTGTTAATTAATCTTCATTGTAATGAGAGAAAGTTCGCACAGGAGTGTGTAAAAATAAGAAATACCTGCTTAAATCCAGTGCTTGAACGAAAAAGAGGAATTTAATTTACCTATTCTTTTAATTTATCCGTAGCAGTTAAAAGTATTTAGACCTAAAATTGATATTGTCATTTCAAAACCCTTACTAGTTAGGAAGGTGAAGTGGTCAGAGGTCGAGTTTGCCTGGCAGCTCACTCTCTGCAAAGAGTTGATTATGGGTTCTAATTTCAAACTACTAGATAACTACGTTGACGATCAAATATCCAATTTAAAGACTGTGGATACCAAGCACCTTGAGGGAATGTTTGAGAATTTCTCTCCAGAGGCCATTGTAAAAGGATCGTCCATGACCCCTGCTGAACTTATAGAGTCCTTTCGACTCTCTATGATTACGGAGTCTCTCACAGAAGAATATTCAAAGACTTTTAATTTGGGTGCATCACAGTATCAAAGTGATTGGCTCGGTCGTTATGTTTCTGAGTTTTGGGAACCTGATGAAATGGGTCACGCAGACCCTTTTAAAAATATTTTGCAAGATTTCGGAGTTGACCGAAGCGTAATAAATTCAGAAATCGCAGATGCAAGGTCAGAAACAGACTACTTCTTGCACCATTCTTCCGGACTACATCCAATAAGCCTGACAACATACGGAATCATTCAGGAATGCATTACTGATTATTGGTATGAGCTGCAAAGGGGGTTTTTTCCGGACGAGAGCAACACTTCAAAGATTTTAGGCTACGTTAAAGGTCGAGAGGCCCTGCATACTGTCCAATTTAGAGACTTAACTGCAATGCAAATTGAACTTGACCCGTACCTAATAGAGCAAGTGCTTTTCGCAGCAGTAAATTTCCAAATGCCGGCAAACCATATACCTACAGTTAAAGATATTGAATCAAAAACGCAAAGTTGGATACCAAAAATGAATGGAAGTGTCTATGAATTACTCATCAGAGTAACTCAGAATATTCACGAATCACTCAATGACAAACCTCTATTGGGAAAGATTATCTTAGGGCACGCATCGAGATCAGAAAAAAAGTTTTTTGGTCTCATTCCTCAGTCCACTCTCGTGGTTTGTATGTCTAATCTTCGCGGTGGGTACGGTTTGGTTGGTGAATTACTTCTGGACCAACTTGGTCTTACCGGCAACGAACCCGATATTCACAGGACGCCCTTGGAAAAGATCCAGTACCACCTTAAACAACCTGTAAAACGGTGGATACGGTATAAATTGGAACTGGACGGCTTTTTCTCTTAACCAAGTTGAAATGTGAATTCACGTAGATGATCAATCTAACAAATGTCCTAGGCAAATTACTACACAGACCCTTATTAAAATTCTTTGGCGGCTTTGACTTAGAACTAACTACTCCTGATGGTCATATTTTTCATCTTAATGAATCAAGTGAGACAGAACCTATCCATATAAAAATATATGAGTGGTCAGTTTTTTGGGACCTGCTTATGGGTTTCGATTTAGGATTCGCACACGCATATATTGAGTCAAAATGGGATTGTTCAGATTTAACACGATTATTTCATATATTGTCACTTTCTCAGGAAACACACGGTGTCGGGGCGTTAGGACGGTTTACACCTCGTAAAATAAAAGCCCAAATTGAGCAAAGAGTTCGAGGTAGCAATAATAAATTTTGGGCAAAGAGAAATATTCGAAATCATTATGATTTAAGTAATCACTTCTTTGAAGGTTTCCTTGATCCTACGATGACATATTCCTCGGCATTATTTAACGATACTGAATTAGATTTAGAACAGGG
>JBJKVN010000004.1:0-107041 GCA_045562595.1 Tepidiformaceae bacterium | reverse complement strand
TTCAGCTAGATCTTGCAATTCGGTAAGGGCCGGGACTGCTTCAGGGAGTCCGGCAGATGCAAGTGCAACAAAATTCGCTAACACTTCGGGGCTCTGATTTACATCAGCATAAATAGCATTAATCAAAGCAAGGGCCGATGCATTACCCTCCAATAATTCTGAAAACACACCTTCGCCTTCACTTGCTATCCGAGCAAGCAAATGACGTCGCACTAACATATCGTCTATTTCAGCTAATTCAAAAACTGCACGAACTATACCTGAGTGAGAAAGTCTTATTTGGGCAGGTATTTTCATCTCCGAAAAAAGTTCTGCAGCGAGGGTGACCACTTCTAATTCACCACTTTGTGGAATAGCATCGAGGTACTCAAGACCACATTGCCATTCTTCACCTTGATCTTCAGATTCATTGAATCGAAAAGCACTTTGCACATAAAACAACCGTGCAGGCAACCCTAAAGAAGCCAAAGTTGCAGCTCTCGCAACAGAAATTGTCGAATCATACCTCAGCATGACTCGTTCACCGCTCCAACCATCCCAATCCAAAAAAGTATAGGCCCGAGTAAGTGACTCAGGAGTAAGCCCTCCAGCAGAAGTAAAAAGGCTGTAATTTTCAATAGTAGGCGTTCTCAATTCTTCATAGCCCCAATTGCTCGAAATTTTGCGAAATGTGTCTTCGATATACCGAAACGAGCGCATATCTTCAGGAAGAAGATCATTCATCCCACGTGCTGTGCTAAATGATTGAGAATTATCTGTCATATACCCAATATACCGTGGCTGACCGTAACGTATACCGCTAGACTTTAGAAGAGATCTATACTCTAGTAATGGTAAGGCTATACCAATCACGATTTGTAGTATTTTTTCTACTTTTAGGGTGCATACTTGCTTTGAGCCTCTTAGGGTCCTGTACAAGTACAAAGCCATATCCACCTAATGCAGTTCATATCATAAAAATTGATGGCGCTATTGGGCCAATGACAGAGCGCTTTGTTGAACGAGTTTTTGAAAAAGCAGAATTAGACAAAGCCAGCTTAATTATTATTGAATTAGATACGCCAGGGGGCGTGAGCTCAAGTACTAGAGAAATAGTTCAACGTTTTTACCAATCATCTGTGCCAATCGCAGTTTATGTTTCTCCTGCAGGGGGAAGAGCCGCTAGCGCGGGGACATTTCTTACCATAGCAGCACATATAGCAGCTATGGCTCCTAACACATCAATCGGAGCTGCTTCCGCAGTAAACAGTGATGGCAGCGATATTGAAGAAACTTTAGCATCTAAAGTCGAAAATGATTCTGTAAGTTTTATACGAGGTGCTGCGGAGCTGCGAGGTCGAAATGCTGATTGGGCAGAACTAGCAGTTCGCGAAGCTGTTTCAATCACTCAAGACAGAGCTCTTGAATTGAATGTCATTGATTACCTTGCTAACGATATCGATGACCTATTAGCAAAAATCACAAACATAGATATCAACATAAATCCCGATACAACAAAAACATTAACAAATATCTCTGAAGCTCCACGTGTGCATATAGAAAAAACACAATGGGAAAAAATTCTGGAACTTATTTCAAATCCGACATTGGCAACAATTTTGCTTTCCCTGGGTTTTTTGGCCTTGGTTTTTGAATTAAGTAACCCCGGATTATTCTTGCCTGGTGTCGCAGGCATAATTGCAATTGTTGTCGGATTCCTTGCACTTGGAACGTTACCAGTTGATACAGCGGGTCTTGCACTCATTGGTGCTGCAATGGTTTTTCTTTTCTTAGAACTTTTGGTTACCTCAGGAGGTATTCTTGGCGGTGGTGGGGTTGTCGCTTTAATACTTGGGGTCATCATTACTTTTCGTGAAACTCCAACCGACTTACAACCAAATAAAATTGTTGCATTTTTGTTAATCTTTATCCTTGCCACGCTATTCATATCGATAACAGTAGGCCTCGCCCGTTCGAGAAACAGAGCCTCCCCTACCGGAGGTGACGCATTAGTTGGTAGAATAGCGGAGGTACGTACACCATTAGAACCTAATGGTATGGTTTTTCTCGAAGGCGAATTATGGAGAGCCGAAATCATCAATGGGTCTGCTAATGAAGGCGAACAAGTAAGCATATTAGAAGTAAAAGGCTTACAACTAAAAGTAAGTAAAATGGAGAAAATAGATGACTCAAGAAAATAAAAGTACTGAAGAACCCAAAAGTGGACTAACTAAAATTATTCAAGCGTTTTTAATTGGGGTAAGCGCAATCTTACTGATCCCGTTACTACCCTTCCAGATTCGAATAGTTTCAGAATTTGAGCGAGGAGTAATATTTCGGCTTGGGCGATTAGAAGGAGCAAAAGGTCCAGGACTTTTTGTCATGCTTCCATTTGTCGACCGCATGGTAAAAGTGGATTTACGGACAATCACATTGGATGTTCCAACTCAAGAAGCAATCACAGCTGACAATGTAACAATTAAAGTTAACGCGGTAATTTTTTTCCGTGTTCTTAACCCCGAATATGCCGTCGTAAAAGTATTAGATTTCATCCGTGCAACTTCTCAGATTTCTCAGACAACACTTCGTTCAGTCATGGGACAAATTGAACTCGAAGATTTGTTAGGGAAACGCGATGATGTAAACCAACAACTTCAAAATATTATCGATGAGGAAACAGAGCCTTGGGGGATCAAGGTAAGTACTGTCGAAGTCAAGGATTTGGAACTACCTCCAACAATGCAACGGGCAATGGCTGCTCAGGCAGAGGAAGAGCGTGCACGTAGAGCAAAAATTATCGCTGCAGATGGTGAATTCCAAGCCAGTGAGAGATTGGCTGAAGCTGCTGCTGTTATGTCAAAGGAACCTATTTCACTCCAACTTCGCTACTTGCAAACGCTTGGTGAAATTTCAAATGATAATAGCAATACAATCGTATTCCCTATACCAATGGATATCTTGAACCAATTTATAAACCGTGATTCGAGTACAGATAGTTAACGGTACTATCTCTATTAATTCGGTTGGATCGAAACCTCCGCAGCAATAAGCTTGCGGGGGTTTTCTTCATCCACTATTTGTACAATCAATCCACCATCCTGAGCAATATCCACTGCAATCCCCTCATAAACTGTATCTTTTTCTTTGACACGTATGGACCGACCAATCAAAAAACTATGCTTCCTGTATTCTTCCTGCAATATTGAGCTTGAGATTCCCAAATTTTTTTCTAAAGAATTACAGAAACTTGCTAATAACTGCTCTCGACTAACAACTAAACCAGTAACCTGTTTTAAACTTATTGCAGAAGTCTTCAAATCTGGATGTTCACTTGGCGTACCGTTAACATTTATACCGATTCCTGCTAAAGCGACACGATCTCCTTGAAAAATTTCTGCATCAACAATCATCCCAGCAACTTTTTTTTCTTCGATAAAAATATCATTTGGCCATTTAATAGCAGCCCCAACACCTACCGCCCTACAAGCCTGAATAGTTGATACAGCCAAAATTATGGAAAGAAGAGCATGTGCATCAATCGAAAGACGTAAAACTACCGTAAAGTAAAGATTTTCCGAGTCAGGACTGTAAAAAGAACGCCCTTGTCGTCCTCTACCTGCACTTTGTTCTTCAGCTAAAACAATTGTCCCATGAGCACACCCTGCAAGAGATCTTTCCCGAGCAATATCCATTGTTGAAGAAACAACCTGATACTGCTCAAAATTTCGACCAACGAAAGATGTGTCAAGTAATGAGGAAAAGGTTTCGGAATTAAAACGTGTCACCGGACCACCACTAAGGTTTAACAAGTCTTGGAAATTATTTAGGGTCTGGCAGAAAACTACCAGACCCTTTATGCAGAAAAGCAAGAAATAGCAGTTAGTGCTTCAAAACCTCCTGCATCATTTCTTGCTTTGTACTACAACTACTGTCATCCATATGCATCACCTCCTGTGTTACGACAACCATACTAGGATTACTAGTTCAACGCCAGAACTATCAAATGTAAATAAGAAACATTCAATCTTCCCTTTCTCAATAGGTTCAAGGGAGGTATTGTGACTCTGTGTGGCGTTGACAACATTCACTTGTTAGTCAAATCCTGCGTCACCCGGAGGGCAGCCTGGTTACATCTGTCACAATGAAACAACTTTTAGAAGCAGGGGTACATTTCGGCCACCAAACAAGGCGCTGGGACCCTAGAATGTCACCATTCATTTTCACCGAACGAAATGGTATCCATATCCTAGATTTACAACAAACTGTAGGTTGCTTAGACGATGCTATAACATTCGTCCGCGACATTGTTACTACAGGTAAAGACGTTTTAATTGTTGGTACCAAGAAACAAGCTAAGGAAACCGTAGAAGAAGAAGCCCAACGAGCAGGCCTTCCCTACGTCAGTAACAGATGGCTCGGAGGAACTTTAACAAACTTTAGAACCATCCAATCACGAACTCAACACCTTCGAGATCTAGAAGATCGAATGGAACAAGGTGACTACAGTCGCAGAAGCAAAAAAGAACAATTGGATATAACAAACGAAATTGTGCGTATGAATAGGTACTTCGGAGGCATCAAATCCATGGATCGTCTTCCCGGAGCAGTATTTATTATCGATACAGTTAAGGAATCTATAGCAGTAGCGGAATGTGATAGATTGAACATCCCAATAGTTGCACTTGTGGACACAAACTGTAATCCACAGCCAATTACATACCCAATACCAAGTAACGATGATGCAATTAGGGCAATTAAATTAATCTTAGCCCAAATAACGGATGCTGCTCTGGAAGGAAAAGCATCATTTGAAGCAGGCCTAGAGGAAGGGATATCCAATGCTGAAGCCGTCGATTCTTCCAGCTCAGAGGAACCAGCTTCACAGGTAGAAGATTCCGTTCCAGAGAAAAAGGATTCTGAAACAATTGAGCTAGACCAAAAAGCAACAACAACTTCTGAAGTTGGTGAACAGTCGGCAACAGAGATAACAGAAGGAGAGCAGAACACTGAGTAACGTCACAACAGAAATGGTTAAAAACCTTCGGCAAGCAACAGGTGCTGGTGTTATGGATGCAAAAAGGGCACTTGATGATGCTAACGGAGATATCGAAAAAGCTACCTTACTATTACGTGAACAAGGACTGGCAGCAGCTGAAAAACGCGCAGATAGGGAAACCAGCCAAGGCGTAATTGAGTCTTATATACACGGTGGTGGCCGTATAGGTACTCTTATAGAGCTTTCTTGTGAAACAGATTTTGTCGCAAATACCGATGAATTTCGTTCTTTAGCACGAGATATAGCTATGCAGGTTGCTGCTATGAATCCACGTGTAATCACAAAAGACGAACGTATAAACAAACCGGAAATTGAAGGAGCTGATGAAGAAATCGTTCTTCTAGAACAACCTTTCATAAAAGATGCTTCCCTAAAAATAGATGACTTGGTAAAAGAGGCTATTTTAAAAACAGGGGAAAACATACGTGTTCGTCGAATCGCGCGGTTTGAATTAGGGGGCTGATTAAAAGGAGGTTCACTTGGTTAATTATCGCCGAGTAATGCTTAAGATTAGTGGCGAAGCACTAATGGGTGACCGTGATTTCGGCATAGATCCCGATACAATCAGTCAAGTAGCACAGCAAATATCAAAGGCATCTCAAAAAGATATTCAGATTGCAGTTGTTGTAGGTGGCGGAAATTTTTGGCGTGGTCAGTCAGCTGCTGAAACTGGGATGGATAGAGCCACCGCTGATTACGCAGGAATGCTGGGAACAGTCATAAATGCACTAGCATTACAAGATTCACTAGAAAAAGTTGGCTGTGAAGTACGCACACAAACAGCACTACCAATGGCACAAATTGCTGAGCCATATATCCGTAGACGCGCAATTCGCCATTTAGAAAAAAATCGTGCTGTTATTTTTGCGGCAGGAACTGGCAATCCATTTATGACCACCGATACTGCTGCGGCACTTCGTGCGATTGAGGTGGAATGTAATATCTTGTTAATGGCCAAACAAGGAGTTGATGGTATTTATTCTGCAGATCCAGCAAAGAACAAGGATGCGAAGCTCTATAGTAAAATCACGCACATGGACGCATTACAACAACGATTGGAAGTTATGGACAGTACCGCTTTAAGCCTCTGTATGGAACATGACTTACCAATATCTGTTTTCGATGTGCGTAAAAAAGACAATATTCGCAAGGCAATAGCTGGCGGAAATATTGGTACCCTTGTTACATCGCAAACCGATATTGGGTAGGAGATAAACAAACAATGGACATGGAACCAGAAGAAATCTTACTAGAGGCAGAAGATCGAATGGATCAGTCCATTGTAGCTCTACAGCGTGAATTAGGTGGTATACGAACTGGACGAGCCCATCCAAGTCTTGTAGAGCTTCTACAGGTAGAGCACTATGGGCAGCAACAGCCATTAAATCAACTCGCAACAATTGGGACACCAGAAGCTCGGCTTATTTCAATCCAAGTGTGGGATGCGGGAGCTGTCCAACCTATAGTCAAAGCAATTCAACTTTCAGAACTTGGGTTGAATCCTTCCGTAGATGGACAGCTTATACGTCTTCCTATACCTGCACTCACAGAAGAAAGAAGAAGGGATTTAGTACGTGTTGTTCATCAAAAAGTTGAGGATGCTCGAGTTTCTGTACGTAATGTACGTAGAAATGCACACGATACCTTACGAAAAGCAGAACAACAAAAGGAAATAACCCAAGATGAATTACGAGGCAATGAGCAAGAACTTCAAGAACTAACAGATAAACACATCACATCAATTGATGAACTTGGAGTAGTAAAGGAAAAGGATCTCCTTGAAACCTAAACAACGGATAAATATGCCGAATACAAAACCTGAGGCTCTGCAAAAAGAGGAGATCT
Source organism: Tepidiformaceae bacterium (assembly GCA_045562595.1). GTDB lineage: Bacteria > Chloroflexota > Dehalococcoidia > Tepidiformales > Tepidiformaceae > JAKUNN01. The sequence goes on along the minus strand of JBJKVN010000004.1, from coordinate 100,161 downwards.
TCTCGAAATTAACGGGAGGAAGAGTCCCCGGCCACGTGGCCATTATCATGGATGGCAATGGTAGGTGGGCCCAAGAACGCAATCTGCCGCGTGCTGCAGGTCACAGGGCAGGAGCAGAAAATATCTGGAGGATCCTTGAAAGATTCTGGGAACACGGAATTGGTTATGTCACGCTATATGCGTTTAGCACTGAAAATTGGAATCGACCACAAACAGAAGTACGTTCACTGATTAGGCTATTAGATCGGTTCATCAAAAACGAAATGGACACGTTTCAAAAAAATAATGTTCAACTTAAGCATCTCGGGCACTTGGAACAATTACCACTATGGCTGCAAAATCGTATTGAGGCTGCAATTGAGTCAACCAAAGAAAATGATGGGCTCGTCCTCAGTATCTGCTTCTCATATGGGGGAAGGGATGACTTAGTTACTGCATTACAACAAATTATTGATTCAGGAATACCTGCGCATGCAGTTTCCGAAGAAACTATCCATAATCATCTTTTCACTGCAGGACTTCCAGACCCAGATTTGGTTATTAGAACCGCAGGTGACCAAAGATTATCAAACTTTCTAATTTGGCAATGCGCATATTCAGAACTATATTTCACTGATACGTACTGGCCGGATTTCGGTCGAGAAGATATAGATTTAGCCCTAGCTGAATACGGTAGACGCAAAAGAAAATTTGGACGATTACTACCATCTGATGAAAAGCGTGTCCCGTAGCTTACAGCTCCGATTGCTAACTGCAGCAATAGGGATGCCCATCCTGCTTCTTTTAATTTGGGTCGGCAATTGGCCATTCGCTGTGGTTGCAGGTCTAGTAACCTTCGGAGGAACGATTGAATTTGTACGCGGATGGTTATTTCCTGAAGCCTCATTAAAAGAGACCTTACGTATCTGGCCACTCCTCCTATTACCTGCCGTCATGGTGGCTGGAGTTTATTTTGAAGTTCGGTTCTTAATCGCAGGTGCGATCTTAGCTATCCTTTTCCTAGCGGCTGGATTAATTGGTTTTCCAAAAAAGATAAATAAGCCTTACCTCGTAATCGCTTCATCGATTATCTATCCAGCAATGTTTTTCTCAACATTTGTTCTTACACGGGGACTAACTGATGGAAAGTGGCTCGTACTTTTAATTATTCTTGCCACTTTTACTGTTGATACCGGAGCATATCTGGCAGGATCGCGCTGGGGAAAACACAAACTTGCTCCAAAAATTAGTCCTAACAAAACCTGGGAGGGTGTCTTAGGAGGTATTTTGGGAGGTGTAGTTGCGGTCTTGGTACTGAACGTAATACTCGATTTAGAATTTCAGAACCTGGCAACTGATAACACTTACATTATTGTTACCACTTACTGCTCAACTCGGTGATTTGGCAGAAAGTTGGATGAAACGCCGCATGAACCTAAAAGACTCCTCGGGGCTTCTACCTGGACACGGAGGACTCTTAGACCGATTAGATTCAATCGTTTTTGTTTCAGTACTTGTTTACTTGGTAGCGCTTTAACCCCAATATAAATAAAGAGGCTATAAAATGTCAGACCTAGAACATAATTACGCAACAATCAATGGAATACGCGTGCATTATGTGGAAGCCGGTAGCGGAGAGTTAGTAATCCTTTTACATGGATTTCCGGATTGTTGGTATTCATGGAGACATCAAATCAAAGCTCTATCAACGCAATACCATGTTGTCGCGCCTGACCTGCGTGGATACAACGAAACAGATAACACTGGCCCATTTGATATAGAAACTCTAAGAGAAGATGTTATTCAGCTAATTAATCATCTCGGCAGTAAACAAGCTCATATCATCGGCCATGACTGGGGAGGTGCAATTGCATGGAGTCTCGCTATTTCTAATCCAGAAGTAGTACAAACTCTAGGAATATGTAATATTCCACACCCGGCAAATTTTTTTAAAGGTCTGCGAACTTTCACACAACTCAAACGTAGTTGGTACATCTTTTTCTTTCAGATACCTTTGCTCCCTGAAAAACTTTTAGCACGTAACAATTATCAAGGATTCGCGCGTTTAATGTCTCGGATAAAACCTAACACGGATGAAGATGTTAAATTTTATGTCAACAGTTGGAAAAAATATGGACTTAGCGGAGGGATCAATTGGTATCGTGCCATGGCTAGGAACATAGTAAAGGGCAACACTTCATTCACACGGAATTTAAATTCATCCATGCAAGTCGTAGCACGAACAACAATGATTTGGGGAGAAAAAGATTTTGCGCTAGGAAAAGAACTGACGTTTGATACAGACCAATACGTACCAGATCTTGCTATTTTTTATTTGCCAGATAATGGCCACTTTGTACAGCAAGAAGCACCTCAGACAGTCAATAAACTTCTACTAGAACATCTCTCTAAAAAGTAAAAAGGAACATAATTCGTGAGTGAAAGTTCTAAAAGCAACAAAACTTCACGTCAATCTCCTCTAGGAGTGATGTTCGAATCTGAAGGCACACCGTTACTTCTTCAAAGACGAGTTCTCGCAATAATTGCTCTAGTTCTGGCTGCAATAATTGCTGCCTATATAGTTACATCTCAACTATATGACATACCCTGGACATTTGAAGCGGGACCCTTCCAAGACTGGGTAGCAGACAGAGGAGTTTGGGCACCTATAGTTTTTATTTTTGTCATGGCTTTTTCAGTATTGTTCGCACCAATTCCTAATTCTCCAATTTTCTCTTGCAGCAGGTCTAGCTTGGGGATCTGCTTTAGGAAGCATTTATTGCATGCTTGGCCTATTGATCGGTTCATCACTAGCATTTTTTCTGGCACGTCGGCTTGGCAGGAAACACCTTCCTACCTTGGTAGGTCGTAGGACTGCACAAAGACTTGATGGATTGACCGATCGAATGGGTGGAAGCCTTATATTTTGGTCCCGAATGCTCCCGGTAATCAACTTCGATTGGATATCCTATCTAGCAGGGTTAACACCAATAAATTTTCGGCGTTTCTTTATCTATAGCGCTTTAGGGATGATTTTACCAACAGTTATAGCCGTGGTTGCCGGAGATAGTATAGGAAAAGACATACGTATAACTCTGATAATAGGATCCATTTGGATCGGAGGAATAGTACTGAGCGGTTTATTCTTCTGGTACCGTTCACGCCTAGAAGTAAAGAAATTACCTGTCATCGGTGATCCAACAACATTTTAGATAGACACTCACTAGCTATGTAATTCCAAGACCACGGCAATTTCACGACAATTTGAAAAAAACGGACATCGAACGCACTCATTCCAAACTTTTTCTGGAAAATCCATAACATTAGCTAAACTAAAGCCTTGCTTTTCAAAAAAGCCTGGCTGATAGGTCAATGCGAAAACACGATCTACATCATAGGTGTACGCGTCCTCAATGCAGGCTTCAACCAGTGCAGCACCTAAGCCCTTTGCTTGCCAAGTGGGATCAACAGCTAATGAACGAACCTCTGCAACATCACTTCCTAACACATGTAATGAAGAGCATCCAACAAAATCACCATTTGCAGAAATAGCTATTTTAAAATCCCTTATAGAATCAACTACTTCTACTTGTGCGCGATCAAGAAGTTGCCCAAGTTCAGCCCAGTACTTGATTAGACCGACAATTTGATCAACATGTTCAAGCTTAGCTGGCTGTATCGAGAAATCCGTCATTTTCCAAGTTTATTACTGTCTGAGGTATTGCGCCGGCTATACACAAGAGTAGTGTATACATAGAAAACACTTTGGAGTGAAGAATGAGAGTTTCATTGATCGGTCAAGCTGCCTTTGGAGAAGCGGTTTTTAAGCGCTTGATGGAGGACGGGATTGAAATAGTTGGCGTATCTGCACCGGCATCAGAACAAAGGCCAGATCCTTTGTGGACTGCAGCCGAAGAAGCAGGATTAACACCAATTGATACAAAATTTTTAAAAGAAGCTGAAGGCATTGAACAGTGGCAAACACTAAATTCTGAACTTGGAGTGATGGCCTTTGTAACTGAACTTCTCCCTGATGAAATACTCACAACACCTGACAAAGGCACGATCCAATATCATCCTAGCTTACTTCCCTTACATCGAGGCTCTTCGGCCATGAACTGGCCAATAATCTTCGGGGAAAAAGAAACAGGATTGACAGTATTTTGGCCTGACAAAGGTATGGATACAGGACCAATACTTTTACAGAAAACCTGTCCAATTAAACCGGATGAAACACTTGGTTCCCTATATTTTGACCAACTGTTCCCCATGGGAATAGATGCTATGTCAGAAGCTGTTTCACTAGTTGAAAATGGCACAGCACAAAGCGTAGAACAGGATCATAACCATTCCACCTATGAGCCTCCATGTGGGGAAAGTCACGCAAGAATCCAGTGGTATAACCCTGCACCACAAGTTTATGATCAAATTCGTGGCTGCAATCCCCAGCCAGGAGCCTGGACTACCTTTAAAGGAAACAAAATGGGGATATTTGATTGCGAATATATAGAAACACTTGAATCAGGAATGCCTGGCCGATTACTAAGGATAGAAGAGGATGGGATTTTAGTCAGACTCAATGGGGGAAGTCTAAAAATTAAACGTGTGCAACCAGAGGGTGAGCGGAAAATTTCCGCAAGTGATTGGGCTCAGCAAGAAAACATAAAGCCAGGCGGAAGGTTTCGTTGAACCATACAAAAATGGTCAATAGCATTCATTCACTAAGGAAATTCTAAGGTGCGCCAGGGTCTGGTGTAGGCACAGATGGTTCAGTTGGCATAGCTCGCGGAATAAGTGGGATGTTTATGTTAGCTACCCCTTGATTGGTCTCAGGCATAATTATCTCTATAGCACGAATGGGTAGCTCCGTATTTTCAGGTGGCTTGTCAGGCATTCTTCTTTTATCTAAATTTACATAAATACGAAGTTCAAGGTTCTGCGCACTACGTCCCGTACCACTTAAGCGAATTGTGTAAACACCACTAGGTAAATCTTTAACCAAAAAACGACCTAGTGAAGATGAGCTTACATTGCCAGTTCTTGTAGTAATCTCGAACCACTCATCATCAGCAGGAAACGTACCTCTTCCATACTCGAGTTTCCACTGCGTAACATCTTTTATTTGAACTGAGCCAAGTATCGTCACATCACTATGAATTATCTGATAACTTGCCGGGGAAAAAATCATCAGCGATTTAGAACCATCACTTTCCTCTCTAGGGGCAACCGAAAGAGTTATTGAAGCAGGTGGATCAGAAACTAGATCTATAACTGAGTCAGGGTTGTAAGTAGGCAACTTTGGATAACGCCTTATTTCGCGGAATCTATTTGGGGTTTTTGATGAAGCTAGTAATCCATTCCTTGTATCTATAACCTGTTCTTCACAAGGGTCTTCATACTCAATGTCGGTCCTGATCCAAGCTTCTACAACTTGTTCACAACCGCCACCAGATAGCACACGATCTGTAGCTGGAGTCAGGAAATCCTTCACAAATACAACATTTGGTGGCTGTAATTCAGCAAAATTTTTAATCTCTTCAATTGCACCTTTTTCCAGCAAATATTCGTGATATGAAGCCATCCAATTTTTGAAAATATATAGTGTGGTATGTGCAGATGCATAACCTGCATCTACTCCATCATTAACAAGTTGGTTATTAGCATTACCAACCCAAACGGCAATGGCAGCGTGCCTCGAGTATCCATTCATCCAGGTTTCCAATGTGTCATCAATAGAGGCAAGGCCCTGTTGAGTTCCTGTCTTTAGCCCAATAGGTAACCTTTCGCCCTCTAGAATGGTATCCAGTCCGAAATCTTCATTGCTCGAGCCACAGCCCCAAATAATAAATCGTGCAGTGCAATCGGACATAACAGAATGAAGAAGCCAGACAACACTTGGCTCAACAACCTGTATTCGGTAGGGCTCGTTATGTTCAAAGATCTTCTTTCCCCTCGAATCAAAAACTCGAAGTATTACTACAGGATCTAAAGTACGTGTACCAGGTAACCGTAAATGGCCTCTTTGAAAAGCTAGTTTCTGTTCCAAAGCAAGTTCATAATCTGCTCCGACATCAAAAGCAGTTTCTTTTATTTCGTCAAAATTCAATGTATCTGCATAGTGAGGAACACCTACCATTACACCCATATTTGCAATAGTGGCATTCATATACGCCATATCTAATGCACGAATATTTGCTCCACCTGTAGCAATTGATGCTCCATAAACAGCATCTAAGTGTGATCGGAAAGTTGGATCAAACCCCTGCTCAAGTGTTGTTATACCTAATCTCTTGGCCATATCAATAACTGCATCTAGGCCCGCTTCCTGTGCAGCACGAAAAGCTGGTACATTTTGCGAACCACCTATCCCTGCTCGTGCACTTATCATCCCTTCACTTTTAATTGGCTCACCCAGGCGAGATGGAACAGCCCTTCTAGGATTCACAATTCCTACAGGCTCACCATCAGGGCCAACAAAACCTTCAATTTCAAGTGGACTGGTATCCCAGAGGGCACTCATCGGCACCCTATTTTCATTCAAAAACCATGCCAGATAAACCACAGGTTTAAATGACGAACCAGGTTGATTAATTTCAATCAGTTGATCAATATCACCTGCCACTCTGGGATCAACATTGTTGGATGGTTCACGATTTGGAATATAAACCAGCACTTGGCCAGTTTCCGGTTCAATAGTAACCAAAGCTGCGTTGTAACACTCGCAATTCTCTTTCAATCCTTGAGCTATCATCTCATTAACAATTTTGAAGCCCATTTGGGTTGCCTTGTAATCAAGCGTTGTCTCGACTCTCCAGCCAGCACTGTGGACACTTGAAGTACAGTCATCAAACCCTTCAAGCATTGGCAACTCATCTCGCTCACACATACGAACAAGTCTCGGCTCAACAAGATTATCTACAAACGACACAAGTGGTTGGTCCTTAGATCTAGATTCTTTATAGATATAAATAACTTCACGTTTCGCAATATCAGCCTCACGACTATTAATCCATCCATGCTCAACCATCAGGTCCAAATTTAGTTCCTGAATACGTTTTAAAGAACTGTCATCATCTAAAATGGTCCTTCCCATAAGATCATAATTACACTGCATATTTTCATCAGTCACACAATTACTACGCGGGTGATATAAGGTCGGACTCGAAGGTATGCTCGCAAGGATGGCAGATTCCGCTAATGTCAGATCCTTTGCTGACTTCGCGAAATAACCTGTCGATGCAGCCTCAACACCAATATACCTAGAAGCATAGGAAATTTGGTTGAGATACCAAGTAAGAATTTGTTCTTTTTCATAATCACCCTCTAGCTCAATTGCGTAAACGATCTCACGGAGTTTCCGGTCTAAGGTTCGAGCAGCGGTACAAGGATCATCGGGGGAAAGAGGTTTACAAATGTAAACATTCTTAACTAACTGCTGGGTAATTGTTGATCCACCAGGCGCTTGTTCACCAAGAATATAATTCCTAAATCCGGCACGTAAAATGCCTACGTATGAAACACCGGGATTATCCCAAAACGTATTATCTTCGGTCGAAATTGTTGCCGCGATCATATGATCGGACACTCTCGAAAGCGGGATTGGATTACTTAGTAAGGCATTCGGGTTTGCTAATACACCGAGTTCAGTACCACCTGAACGGTCATAAACTCTTGTTAATTCCGCTGACCTTATTTCGATCAATTCCTCTATCGGAATATATCCACGAGAATAAAATTGATAAAAAGCAAAGAGTGCCACCCCACTACTTATAAAAATTAGACCAGCCAAAACAGCACAAGTAATCAGCACTAGTCTCTTACTAAAACGTCGAGAGACCTTAGGCTGGTAACGCCTTCGAAGCCGCTTCCTTAGTATGATTCGGTTCACTAATACCCACCTGACCTACTTCTAAAAACGCATAGCAGAAATCACAAAATCATCCTAACTTGTCTCATATTATCTCGAAAAGATTGCGACCATACAAAAAAGGTGAGTTGAATCACTAACGTGCACGCACGAACTTAAGGTGTACGATCAGGGAATGACAATATCTAAAGAGCAAGTACAACACTTGGCAAAGCTTGCACGTATTGAAATCACCGATTCTGAAGTCAAGATTTTGGCATCCCAGCTGAGCGATATTTTGGAACATTTTGAAGCGCTAGAAGATGTTGATACAAAAGGCATTGCTCCAACTGCACATCCTGCACCTTTAAGAAATATTATGCGTACTGATGAGGTAAGAGACTCTTTGTCAAAAGAAGATGTACTGCAACTAGCTCCTGAAACCGAAGATGGTTTAGTCCGTGTAAGAGCAGTCTTAGAATGAAGGAACTTTGGCAATTAACAGCACACGAGGCAAATACAGGTCTCAGATCTCGTGATTTTAGCAGTGTCGATCTAACTAAATCAGTCCTCGAACGACTGAATTCCGTTGAACCTGAAATGAATGCATTCATAACGATTACCGAGGAAACAGCGTTAGTACAAGCTAAAGAAGCCGACAAAAGATTCGCAGCAGGAACAGCAACAGCTCTAACCGGCATACCGATGGGGATAAAAGATCTGATTATTACTAAAGGAACACGTACAACCGCTGGTTCGCAAATACTAAGCGAATTTGTGCCTCCATATAACAGTCATGTAAACGAAAAATTAGAACAAGCAGGAACAGTAATGGTTGGAAAAACCAACCTCGATGAATTCGCAATGGGTTCTAGTACCGAACATTCAGCATTCGGGTCTACTTCAAATCCATGGGACACAGAAAGGATCCCTGGGGGAAGTTCCGGGGGATCTGCTGCTGCCGTAAGTGCAGGTGCATGTTTGGGTGCTTTAGGAAGTGACACAGGGGGCAGCATTAGACAGCCTGCAGCACTGTGTGGCGTTGTCGGATTAGATCCAACCTACGGTCGGGTTAGTCGATTTGGGGTAATTGCATTTGGAAGTTCCCTTGACCAAGTTGGTCCTATAGGTAGAGATGTCGAAGACGTCGCAACGATATTGGATTGCATTGGAGGACATGACCCGCGTGACTCAACCAGTAATCCAGAACCTATGCCTGACCTTCGCCATTATTTAGGTCGTGAAATTAAAGGGCTACGTATTGGAGTCCCAACTGAATATTTCGTTGAAGGGATAGAGCCAGATGTAAAAGAACGAGTAGAAGAAGCATTACTGGAATTTGAGCGATTAGGTTGTGAAATAGACCGTACGCTCTCTCTCCCAATGACAAAACATGCATTAGCGGTTTATTACTTGATTGCACCCAGTGAAGCTAGTTCTAACTTAGCCCGTTATGACGGGATTAAATATGGACTTCGAGACGAGACTAGTAATGAAATCTGGAAAACCGTTGAACGAACTCGAGCAAAAGGATTTGGGGAAGAGGTCAAACGAAGAATAATGCTGGGAACCTATGCACTTAGTGCAGGATATTACGATAAATACTACCTTAAAGCACAACAGGTCCGGACTCTAATAATCCAAGAATTTAACGAAGCATTTGAACAATATGATTTGCTCGTCACACCAACAACACCAAGTGTAGCTTTTCCGAAAAAACAAAAAATAAACGATCCTTACGCGATGTACTTAAATGATATCTACACATTGCCTAGCGCAGTCGCAGGCCTTCCAGCCCTTAGCATGCCCTGCGGAATTGCTAATGGCTTACCTGTTGGATTACAAATTATTGGCAATTTCGGAGAAGAAGGGAAAATACTTCAAGCCGCACATGCCTATGAACAAGCAACCGAGGGTGGAAATCTACTCGCTTCTCTTTAGAAGCCATAACTATCTCCAGCCGACAAATGTATCTCAACTTGACGGATAGCCCAGCTAGCGGGAGAGTCATAAAGACATCAACAACTTTGAGTCTTATGCGATACATGGAATTTAGGAAATAAGTGATATAGACAACAAGGTCGCCTTCGGCGGTTTTTTTCTATCACACGTAATAGGTAGGGCGATGAAAGAAAAAGATTCAAGCGACCGCTTCATTTCAAAAAACCTGAACGCTGTCCCAGCAAGTGGTATCCGAAAGTACTTTGACATTTTAATGTCAATTGATGATGTCATTTCTCTAGGAGTCGGAGAACCAGATTATGTAACTCCAACACCTATAAGGGATGCTGCTATAAAAAGTATTGCCCAGGGAAAAACGCACTACACTTCAAACTACGGACTACTTGAACTAAGAGAACAACTCAGTGAGCACTTAAAGCGACTCTATGACGTGAGCTACGATCCGGAAACCGAACTGATGATTACCGCGGGATCTAGTGAAGCATTTGATTTAGCACTTCGGGCAATCCTAGATCAGGGAGATGAAGTAATATGCCCGGACCCTTACTACGTGGCTTACCCTCCTGCAGTCGCCTTAGCTGGGGGCAAATTTGTCCCAATTAGAACCACTGCTCAAGATAATTTTCAATTACTTGCTGAAGATGTGCTACCTAAATTGACCGCGAGGACCAAAGCTCTACTTTTTGGATATCCATCAAATCCCACTGGTGCAACAATGGATAAGAAGGGGTTGTCAAAACTTGCACAATTAGCAAATGAACACGACCTAGCGGTAATAAGTGATGAACTATACGACCGACTAACATATGAAGAACCACACACGTGCTTCGCATCATTACCAGGTATGCGTAATCGAACTATCTTGATTGGAGGATTTAGCAAGGCATATGCAATGACCGGCTGGAGAATTGGCTGGGTAGCTGCACCGGGAAACCTAATCGAAGCAGTAATGAAAATACACCAATATGTCATGCTATCTGCACCAACCGTAGCCCAATATGCAGGCATAGCAGCCTTTAAAGAAGGTGAATCATTTGTCAGCGAAATGGTAGCTGAATATGACAAGCGAAGACGATTAATAATAGATGGCTTTCGGGCAATAGGACTTGAAACCTTTGAGTCAAAAGGATCGTTTTATGTTTTCCCTAAAATCTCTCTAACCGGAATGAGCAGTGAAGAATTCAGCAACCGACTTTTAGAGGAAGAACGTGTTGCAGTTGTACCAGGAAACGTGTTTGGGGAGGCGGGGGAAGGACATGTTCGTGCTTGTTATGCAGGAGGTTATGAAGAAATTGAACATGCACTTGAGCGTATCGGCAGATTTGTACAGCGAAACCGTTAAGTTTATTGCCTAGAACTTCGCAGAAAGCTGCCAAGCATGCTATGCTCTGGCAGCTACGGTATATTAATTTTACCGATACTATTTACCCATTACGTGAGGAAAAAGAGTTATGGACCTAAGTCTTAGTGAAGAACAAGAGCTCTTAAGAAATTCAGCAAGAGACTTTCTATCAAGCGAATGCCCAGAAGAACATGTTCGGGCAATGGAAGAAGATGAACGTGGCTATAGTCCAGAACTCTGGAAAAAAATGGCTGATCTGGGATGGCAAGGACTGATGATTCCGGAGGAGTATGGTGGCGTAGGTTTCTCATTTTTGGATTTATGTGTCCTAGTAGAAGAATTTGGTCGCTCCTTAGTACCGGGTCCATTCATCCCGAATCAAGTATGTGCCAGCATCCTGATGACTCATGCTTCTGATGATCAAAAAAGTAAATATCTTCCAGGACTCGCGGATGGTTCTGTAATACATACGTACGCACTAACCGAAGAATCAGGTCGTTGGGATCCAGAAGGCATCCAGCTTGAAGCCCAAGAGGATGGTGGGAATTGGGTTCTAAATGGAACAAAATTATTTGTACCTGATGCAAATGTCGCAGATTATTTGCATGTCGCAGCTCTAAAGCCAGGTGGGGGATTCGGTATTTTCATCGTTGCAAGAGAACAAGATGGCGTTGAAATTTCGATGCTTAAGACGATCGGAAGCGACAAACAAGCAGAAGTTGTTCTGAAGAATGTAAAAGTTAGCGCCGATGAAGCAGTAGCTGTTGATATGTCCAAAATGGGACGTGTACGGAATGTAGGAACTTCCCTAGAGTGCTCTTATCTTGTGGGGCTTGCCCAAAAAGATTTTGAGATTGCAATAGACTATGCAAAAGAACGTGTCCAATTTGGTAGGCCAATTGGCTCATTCCAAGCCATTCAACATAAAGCTGCTGACATGGTGACTGATGTTGATGGCATGCGCTTTATCACATATAAAGCTGCCTGGGCTACAAGTGAAGATGCAGAATCACAGGACATGGATGTCGCTATGGCTAAGGCTTGGTGTAGCGATGCAAGCCGTCGGGTTGTCGCACATGGTCAACAAATTCATGGTGGAATAGGCTTTACAAAAGACTACATTATCCAGTTATATTTTCGAAGACAAAAACGGGCAGAACTCTTCTGGGGTGATGCTGACTTCCATAGAGAGCGTGTAGCTCAAATGCTGGAAATATAAACTTTTTTAAAACAAAACGATCAGTGAGCGTGACCACCAGGACCATGGGAATGACCATGAGAATGACCATGAGAATGGGGGGCACTTAAATCTGGAATACCAGAAGCTTCTCCATCTCCTGTACCCTCGTCTGATCCACTTTCCCACGGTGCAGGTCCATCACTAAGATTTTCCTCTGCTCTACCTACTAATGAAAAATTACCAAGTACTTTACTAGCACGTCCATCACAAGTAGGGCATACGGAAAATTGAGTTACTTCAGCCATGGGCATGCGAACTTCAAAAGAAACTTCACACTCTTTACAAAAATATTCATATAACGCCATATTTCAATGGTAACGTTCTTTTTTTGTATTGAACAAGTAGCCTTATCTGCCGTAATAGGTCATTCTTAAGCAAATGGTAAAAATTAATCGCGTATACACACGATCGGGAGATGGAGGAAGTACATCTCTCGTTGGTGGTGTTCGAGTACCAAAAGATAGCCTCCGGATCGAAACGTACGGCACAGTGGACGAATTAAATAGCGCAATTGGTGCTGCAATAGCCTCCAACCTGAACAAAGAACTGCACGAGCCATTACTAGTAATCCAACAGATCCTATTTAACTTAGGGGCTGAATTAGCAACTCCACCCACTGAAGATGAGGACCAGATCGGCGGCCCAGTCATTAACGAAAAACATGTCCAGCAATTAGAAGTTTGGATTGATCTTTGGAATGAAAAGCTTGAGCCTTTAACAAGCTTTGTCCTACCTGGTGGTACTTCAGCAGCTGGCTTACTTCACTTGTCTCGCACTATCTGTAGAAGAGCTGAAAGGTTGCTAGTAGCCTTAGCACGAGAAGAATCTGTTGGTGAACAAGTAATACCTTATTTAAATCGCCTGAGTGACTTGCTTTTTGTTCTTGCACGTACTGAAAACCAGCTAAACGGACACCAAGACATACTGTGGGATAGTCATAGATTTTAAAATCCATTCCGTAGTTAGACCAGACCAATACTCATGCCCAAATTTTAAATGGGTTGTAAGAAACATCATCTGAATCAAAGGTATCAATACCTTCATGTTTTTTTAAGAAATTAACCACAATATAGGTTAAAGGAGTACCAATTGCTTCATAAATCACTTTAGCCATCCACTCCTGCCAAATCAAAGTACCACCCTGAAAAGCTACAGTACCCCCAAAAGCCACACTAGCAAAAATCGCTGTGTCGATTCCTTGGCCGACAATGGTAGAAGCAATGGTACGTGTCCATAAAAAACGACCACCAGTAATTTTTTTCATGCGAACCAAAACATATGTGTTTGCAAACTCTCCGACAATAAAAGCAAGAAAGGAACCTAGTACTATCCTCCAAACAGGTCCTAAGATAGCTTCATAGGCATCTTGATCATGCCAAAATGGTGCTGAAGGCATCTCCATAACAAGTAAGATAGAAAACACAACAACAATATTCGCCAAAAATGCAGACCAGATAGTAATCCTAGCAACACGAAACCCATATACTTCAGCAAGAATATCCCCAAAAATATATGAGATTGGGAAAATGATAACGGCACCAGGAAAATAAACTGCACCAAAAGGGTTAAGGCCATCAAAATTAACCATCTTGATTGCAACAATATTTGAAACAATAAGAATGCCAGTAAAGATAGCTGCTATAGGGATTAACAATTTTGATTGATGGCCATTAGGTAAAAGCAACAAGGTTACGTGATTCTCACTTTTTAGACTCTATGCAAAATCAAGCACGTGGCAGGCCTAAACCTCGCGTTGCGATCACATTGCGGTTTACCTCACTCGTACCACCAGCAATCGTGTAGGAAGGACCAGCCAATGCCCAACGTTCGACCCTTCCCCTTAGAGGGGCATATGGACTATTTGGTTCAAGCAAACCATACAGACCTAGTACGCGAATACCGCTAATTCCAATCTGACGCTGCAATTCTGTTCCAAAGACTTTACTAATAGAGGCTTCATAATTTGGGCTTAATCCTTGGCTCTGCATATATGCCACTCGATAACACAACCAACGACCAATTTCAAAGTCTATTGAACGATCAGCAATCTCGTAGCGAACCTCCATAGTTGCAGAACTTTTTTTACGGACAGCCTCGATCAATGCCTCCAAAGTAGAACGTGACATGACGACTCTGTTTATGGACGATCTTTCCTGATCAAGTGTTCCGGCTGCTGTATACCATCCGCGGTTTTCCTCACCTATGAGGCAATCTTTAGGTATTCGAACATCATCGAAAAAAACTTCACAAAAATGACCAGTTTCCATCATATTTGTTAGAGGCCGAACAGTAATTCCGGGTAAATTCATATCTAAAATAAAATACGATATCCCCCGGTGCTTGGGGGCATCAGTATCCGTACGAGCTAACAAAATACCCCAATCAGCTTGGGCCGCACCTGAGGACCAAATTTTCTGACCATTCAAGATATACTCATCACCATCACGCACTGCACTTGTTTGCAGAGAAGCAAGATCGGACCCTGCTCCGGGTTCGCTAAACAATTGACACCAGTTGGATGTCCCACTTCGGAGGCCTGGCAACCAACGATCTTGCTGCAAAGTCGTGCCTTGTTGCATTAGTGCTGGTCCTGCCAGCCAAATACCCTGATCATATGCCCCTGGTGCTCCGCGAGAAGACATCTCTTCCATATAGATCGTTTGCATAACGAAATCTGCCCCACCACCACCAAACGCAGTTGGCCAGCCCAAGGTTAGCCAGCCCTTTTCGGCTAGCTTATTACGAAATTGTCGTGTGAAAATGGATTCATCTTCGTTCATTTCCTCACGATCGTTTCGCATATTCCATTCACTGGAAGGAAGTTCTTGATCTAAAAAATCTCGTAACTCTGCCCGGAAGATAGCCTGCTCAGGAGAATCTCGAAATAGCATATTTTTCTCAGTAACTTAAGACAAGCCCTGAACTACCTCTAATGCTCGTGGGGCATGCCCCTCAAAATCGCGGCCATCAGTATTGATATCACGAATAGTACCTTCACCATCAATCACGAATGTGACACGATTATGAAATCCCATCTCCTCATTTAATACCGCATAATCTCGACCGGTTTGATATTTCGGCGCATCAGATGCAATTGGAAAACTACAACCAAGCTCTTTAGCAAATACACCATTTGCCGCAAAAGAATCGGTACTCACACCCAACACGTGGGCATCAGCTTTTACAAAATCTTCTTCCAATTTCGTAAAAGCAGCCATCTCAGCTGTTCAGCCCCCTGTGAATGCAAGTGGGAAAAATGCTAAGACAAGAGTTTTATCTTTGTAATCGTTAAGAACTATAGCGTCTTCTTCGGTAAATCCAGTTTTTAAAAGAAAATCAGGCGCACCATCGCCAACATTTAAACTCATGACAATCTCCTTAAAGTATTTTAAACAGTCTAACAGCACGACTGAAAAACAGAACAATTCTTAATGGCCTTTGAAGTTAGGTTCTCGTTTTTCTAAAAATGCCAACGGCCCTTCTTTTGCATCTTCCGTTGACTGAGCAATAGTCATGGCCATCTGCGCAAAATCAAGATGATCATCAAAAGGCATCTCCAGTGATCGGTATACCAATTTCTTTGAAAGTTGAATAGCTGTGGCTGGACCATTTGCCAGCTTAGAAGCAAATTCTTTTGTTCGATCCAATAGTTCATCAGATGCATAAACAGCACTAACATAGCCAATTTCTAAGGCTTCTTGAGCATCAAATAGTTTACCCGTCCAGATCAGTTCCAAGGCCTTTGCTACACCAACAATTCTTGGCAATGTATAGGCACCACCATCTCCCGGGACTAACCCCATCCGTACATAGGCCATCCCAAAACGTGCCTTCTCGCTAGCAAAACGAATATCTGCCATAGAAGCCATATCCATGCCAGCCCCCACTGCTGCACCATTCACGGCAGCAATATAGGGCTTCTCAAGTTGAATTAATGCTCGGGGAATATGATGAACAGAATCACGTAATGACTTTCTACGGCTACTCACTGTGTCCTGAGAACGCAATACCCCAACACCACCGGCTTCATCTCCAACATCCATCCCTGCACAAAAGCCTCTTCCCTCCCCCGTAAGAACGATAACCCGTACTTCATCATCTTTGTCTGCGGAACTAATTGCATCATGCCATTCCTTCAACATTGTGTTGTCAAACGCATTCAGCTTTTCAGGACGATTAAGGGTAATGATTGCAACCCCTTCAGTAACTTCATATTTGATATGTTGATATTTCATTTTTGGCACCGGTTAAAACGAGATAAATACAAGATACATCGATATTAGTAAACTTAATATATGGAGACAAAAACATCCTCCCAAGTACTAACACAACAAGTTAAAACAATGCCACAAAAACCTGGTGTTTATCTAATGCGTAATGAAAAAGGGGAAGTGATCTACGTAGGAAAAGCCACAAACTTAAAAAATAGAGTGCGCTCCTATTTCGGATCCTCAAGGAGCCTAGAACCAAAAACACGGATACTTCGAGAACACATAGCAAACATTGAGTACATCATATGTGCGAACCCTGGCGAAGCATTAATCCTAGAAGCAACCCTTATAAAACGTCACCAGCCCTTTTTTAACATTCGCTTAAAAGATGATAAGCGCTACCCATACTTGAAAATCGATGTGCAAAATGACTGGCCTCGTGTATATATCACAAGGAGAATTGAAAAAGATGGTGCCAGATACTTCGGACCATATGCAAATGCAGGATCTATTCGATCAACACTTGACCTACTAAAAAAGCTTTTCCCTTATCGCTCCTGCACAAAACCAATCACTGGTAATGACCCACGTCCTTGCCTCGATTATTACATTAAGAGATGTATAGCACCCTGCACGTCCTACTGTTCACGGGAAGAGTACGCAGAGGTTGTCAGCCAAATCATTATGTTTCTGGAAGGAAAATCTGACACAGTTCTAAAGCAGTTACAGAGTCAAATGCAATCTGCCTCTGCTTCAATGGACTACGAGCGAGCAGCAATGTTACGAGATCAAATAACTGCTTTAGCAAACACTATGGAACGTCAGATGCTAGCAACAACAAAAAAGGAGGACTTGGACATTTTTGGGATTTCCAGAGACAAAGACCACGCCTGTGTTCAAGTATTTTTTATTCGTGGAACATCAATGACTGGCCGAGACCATTTCGTTCTGGAAGGTACTAGTGATGAAAAAGACAAAACGATACTAGAAAGTTTCCTGCAACAGTATTACGAAAGCGCACAATTTATTCCAAAACTAATCATCGTACCTTTTTTACCAGATGGCTTAGACGATTTAGAACAAATTTTGAGTACTAAAAAAGGTGCTCAAGTAAAAATTCGTATAGCCAAACGTGGCGAAAAACATAAGCTCTCTGAAATGGCTTCGGAAAATGCGTATGAGACGCTTATCTCATTGAAGCAGCAATGGTTATCCGATAAAACAAAGGTGGAAATAGCTCTCCAGGAAATACAAGAGGAATTGGCGCTTAGCCAAAAACCGAATCGCATAGAATGCTATGACAACTCGAACCTGCAGGGCACACATGCGGTATCGAGTATGGTGGTATTCGAGAACGGAAGCGCAAACAAGAAACAATATCGTAAATTTAAAATTAAAACGGTAGCTGGGGCAGATGATTTTGCAACAATGCGAGAAGTCCTGAATCGACGTTTTAAAAAAGCAGCTGACCAATTTGTAATTGCTGCCCAAGAGGCTTCAGAAGAGACAACCACTATTTCTGATGATACAAAATGGGCTCTCCCTGATTTGGTAATTGTTGACGGTGGTAAGGGACAACTAAGCGCTGCCGTCAAAACAATGCGAGAACTTGGGATCTACCATATCCCTATAGCTGGTCTTGCTAAGCGTCATGAGGAGATTTTCTTACCTGATGAGGATAATCCAATAATTTTGAAGGAAAACTCTGAATCGCTTTATCTGATTCAGCGTATTAGAGATGAAGCACATCGTTTTGCTATTACATATCACAGAAAGCTGCGAAACAAAGCGGCTCAACAAAGTGCACTTGATACAATTCCCGGAATAGGACCTAAGCGCAAAAAAGCGCTTCTACGAAAATTTGGCTCCTTAAAGGCCTTAAGAGAAGCAGAGACAGATCAAATAGCTGCCACCATCGGTTTTACTCGTAGTCTTGCGGAAACTGTAAAGGAACATATCTGATGAAGAAGACACTAGCGGTAGATATTGGGGGAACATTTACTGACTTTGTAGAATTTAATGATGGTGTCGTACGAACTTGGAAAACACTTTCAACACCTTCGCAACCAGCTCAAGCTGTTCTTTCCGGTCTTTCAGGATCATCTAATCAATTAGTGCATGGAAGTACCATTGCAACCAACGCAATACTTGAAAGGAAAGGTGCAAAAACAGTTTTGATCACGACTGCTGGTTTTCAAGATTTATTACAGATCCGTAGACAAGAACGTGAAAATTGTTATGACCTTACTCCAAGCCGTACACCACATGTTACTTCCAGTGATGAAGCAATCTCCGTAAATGAACGAATAGATGCACATGGCCGAATAATCACACCCCTTACTGAAAAAGAGATCTCAAGAGTCCGAAAATTAGCCCTACAGAGTGGTGCGGAAACATTTGCTATATGCTTCCTATTTTCCTTTTTAAATAATGTGCATGAATCACAAATTGCTCGAGCATTAAGAACCGCCGGCCTTCATGTGGTCGTTTCCTCAGAAGTATCTCCCGAGTACCGAGAATACGAGCGCGCCAGCACGACTGCTTTGAATGCATTCTTACAACCTACAATTCGTTCCTATTTAGACGAATTATCAGAGAAACAACCTGACTTAAGAATTATGCATTCGGCAGGAGGTCTAACGAGTGCGGAACTCGCGAGCGAAAGACCTGTTTCTTTAGTTATGAGTGGACCAGCAGGAGGTGTTTTAGGAGCACTAAAAATAGCACAGGCTTCAGACCTATCCAAAATTATAACTTTCGATATGGGAGGTACAAGCACAGATGTAGCCCTGTGTGACGGAAGTCCCAATTTTCGGAATACTGCAGAAATTGATGGGCTTACTCTACAAACCTCATTAATTGACATCATAACTGTTGGCGCTGGAGGAGGTTCTTTGGCAAAAATTGACGATGGCGGAGCACTTACTGTTGGCCCAGAAAGCGCGGGGGCACACCCCGGGCCAGCTTGTTACGGTACCGGAACAGAGGCAACAGTTACTGATGCAAATCTTGTATTAGGCCGCTTAAGAACAGAACAACTTTTAGGCGGAAAAATAGAGCTTAACTTAGAACGATCACGCACCGCGTTAGGAAATATTGGCGAACCCTCATCAAGTGCGAAATCAGTTATTGAAGTAACCAACGCAACAATGGCAAAAGCAATACGAAAAGTCAGTGTCGAACGCGGATACGAGCCTGAAGATTTTAGTTTAGTCGCCTTCGGTGGAGCAGGTCCTTTACACGCTTGCGAGCTCGCTCAAGAAGTCGGGATAAAAAAAGTTTTGATACCCAGTAAACCAGGCGTACTTTCTGCAATTGGAATCGGTACCGCAACTGAAGTTATTGAACGTAGCGAAACAATTTTATTAGCTTTATCTGACCCACAAATAAAAGAAAGGTTAGTACAAACCTCAAAAAAATTAGAATCTCAAATACAAGAGGACTTTTCATCAATTGGGGAAACAATTAACTTACTAAAATGGTCAGTAGATGCTCGTTACAAAGGTCAGGCACATGAACTGCGTACTCCCATACTTTCACCTACTGATGATTTAGCAAGTTCTTTCCACAAGCTACATGAGAAAGAATATGGTTTTGCTAACCACAAGAGGGAAGTGCAAATCGTAGCACTACGTTGTCGTGGCGAAGGAAAAAATCCACACATCCCCGTTTTTGAAAACAGCACAAACAACAGCCTGAATCTGTCTATACAAATTGAAGGAACACCTTCACGCCTTTACTCCAGAGACAATTTACCAAAAAAGGTTCAGGGACCTGTGGTGATCACACAAAGCGATACTACAATTTTCATTCCACCAGGTTGGCAGGGAAAAGAAGATGACTCTGGAAATTTAATTTTGGAGTACAAGAATAGTGAGTAACCCAGCACAACTGTCAATCTGGAACTTATTACTATCATCGATTGCAGATGAAATGGGTATAGCTTTGTGGCGTACTGGACATTCGCCAAATATACGTGAACGTAAAGATTTTTCATGTGCTTTGTTTGACATAGAAGGGGGACTGGTTGCCCAAGCAGCCCATATCCCAGTTCACCTGGGTGCCATGCCTGAAGCAATAAAAGTTATATCTCGTCTTGCCCCTTGGGATGAAGGCGACATGGTAATCCTGAATGATCCATATTTAGGCGGAACTCACCTGCCAGATATAACACTTGTATCACCTGTTTTTTCAAAAGGTACGATGCTTGGCTTTGTTGCAAATCGAGCACATCATGCTGATATAGGGGGAATGTCAGCCGGTTCAATGCCTGTTGCATCAGAACTTTATCAAGAAGGATTAATAATTCCACCGCTCCGTCTATATAAGAAAGGTGTGCGCAACCAAGAAGTTCTCGAACTTTTACTAAGAAATGTGAGAACACCTAATGAACGAATAGGAGACCTTGAAGCACAAATAGGAGCACTTGCAATTGGCGCAAAAAGACTACAAGACTTAGTTACAAAGCATGATATTACTAAAGTCGCTTTTTGGATGTCCGAACTAAAAAACTATGCGGAACGATTAACAAGATCCGCTATTTCTGAAATACCTGATGGCATTTATGAAGCCGTAGATCACATGGAAGGAAAAGAAAACGTATTGCTACCAATCTGCGTGAAAACAACCGTTAAAGGTGACACTATTACTTTTGATTTCACTGGAACAGCAAAACAACAAGAAGCTTCTATTAATGCAGTCGCAGCAGTTACAAGATCAGCTGTACTGTACTGCATCCGTTGCTTGCTACCTCAAGATACGCCTTCAAACGAAGGCGTATCGCGACCTATAAAAACTATTATTCCAGAAGGAAGCCTTGTTAACGCAACAGCTCAACATGCAGTTTCTGCAGGAAATGTAGAAACGTCTCAAAGAATTACAGACGTAGTTTTAAGATCGCTATCTATAGCCCTGCCCAATATTATTCCCGCGTCAAGTGCTGGAACAATGAGTAATTTCACCTTTGGGAGTGCTTCTGGTAATCAGCCATTCGCCTATTACGAAACAATCCCCGGCGGTTCTGGTGGAGGGCCCAATAGCCCAGGTGAAAACGGCATTCAAACACATATGACAAACACCCTAAATACACCAACGGAAGCAATAGAAACAGAATTTCCAGTACGTGTTAGAAACTTTTCAGTCAGATCAAGCAGTGGAGGCCTAGGTGAACAACAAGGCGGCAATGGATTAGTAAGAGAGATAGAATTTCTAACAAATATGGTCGCAAGTATAGTAGGAGATCGCAGGAAGAAAGGTGCACTTGGACTTAGAGGAGGTATCGATGGGATTCCTGCCCAGAATACTTATATAGACCCGGATGGAGAAGAAACCAAGTTAGAAGGTTCAGTACAACTCACAGTTCAAAAAGGTGATCGCTTGCGTATAGAAACACCAGGAGGAGGAGGCTGGGGTAAAAAAGGAGAAATCGACTAATCTTCACTTTTGTCCTATCTTTTGAATATGCCAGATAAAGTAGAAAGAGAGATCGAAGAAATACTTTCGAAATTCAGTGAATTTTCTGGAGAAACGGAAAATAAACCAACGGAGCATCCCGAAATTATTCCTTTCACTAAAAAACCTGGCGTATCCGGGCACTGGAAGAGTCTGAATAAAAACCGTAGATTTGAAAAAAAGTCAGTGTTTTCAAAAGTAAACCTGACATCATCAAAAATATTTATATCATCTTCCGTTTTGGCAATAAGTGGCTTCCTGCTGAAAATTATCTGGGGCTGGGAAGGTTTCCTATGGATTGCTTTCGCTGGGATTCTAATTTTTTTAACTGGCTTTGTATGGAACTTGTTTATCTCAAAACAAAATTATAAAGGAAGAGTTTTCCCTAGCAGGGCTAGCAAGGGGACTCAAGGTGGTTATTGGCGCGGGCGATATATCGAATATGGTGCTAAAAAACAAAACTTCCGGATAAAAATTAAGAAACCTTTTCGCGATTAGCAAAAATGAAAAAAACTTTTCGTGTCTCTTTCCAAATAATTCTAACCACAGCAATCTTTGCTACATTTTTAACTTTCTCTTGTCGCAATACTGAAATTGAAATTGCCAAACACACGAAAAAAATCACGGAACCTAAAGCAGTACCTACAGCATATCTCGATCCCGATATGAAAATATATCAGGCTTCCGATGGTACTGAAATTTCCCAAAGTGAGTTAATAAAAGATATAGCGGAACCTAGTGAAACAACATATATCGTTAGAGATGGTGAAACATGTAATACGATCGCTGAAAAAATTGGAACCACGGTTAATTTGATCCTTCAAAGCAATCCGCAACTCAAAAATGATTGTATGAATCTGAAGGAGGGAGACATATTAGCTACTCCCCCACCTCAACAAAGTGAACCTACAGTGACAGTAAGAGATGAAAATATCGAACATATTGTTCAACAAGGAGACACTTGTGGACAGATTGCGAAAATGTACACAGTCACTTTAACTGAACTATTAACGACAAACGGATTAACTGAGGAAGATTGCCAAAAAATGCAGATAGGTGTTGTTTTATCGATCCCTTAGAGAATTATCTTGAAGATCACCTAAAACATCATCTGTATGTTCACCAAGCTCTGGAGCCGGTAATCTAAGTTCCCATGGAGTGGAACTTAAATGGTAAGGAGCTCCTGGCATTTCATGCTCTTTATTTTCGTCAGAAATACTAACAGACACTATATGACCTCGTGAACGAAAGTGATTATCTTCCAATATTTCATGAGGCTCACGTACTGTTCCCCAAGGAAGACGGCGATCCTGAGCTCCTCGATAAATTTCTTCAGCACTTTTGCTCGCAATAAATTTTGCTAACTCACTATTTATTTCCTTCGATTCTGTGGTTCCACGACCACCTTGGCGTGCCAACGGATCATCAAAACGGGCATCATCTAATTGCAGACCGAACCCATCATTCTGAAGCCATTTCTTAAAATCAAGCCAAGACTCGGCAGATCTACCAGTACCGAAAACAAGAATATACTTCTCATCTGCAGTTGGAAATTGCCAAGGATCAGTACGCTGCACTGATGCATGCCTACTGGTCTGTCTCAAGATATTTTTCCCTGTGTACAACCAATAAGGTAACCCAACTTCAGTCGTACTACTTAAGGCTTCGTGCATGGAACAATCAATTAATTGTCCTTCCCCGCTCTTTAAACGATGCCGTAATGCGACTAATATTCCGATAACTGCATAGTGACTTGCAGTTTTATAAGCCAAATCACCTTTTCCGTGTATAGGCGGTGCATCTGGAACATCCTCCGGACTATAACCATTCATGGACATTGGACCACCTGCAGCCAAAGCAGTCATGTCAGATGCCCCATACTGTGACCAAGGTCCATCAAGCCCATATGGTGTGATCGAACACCATAAAAGACCGGTATTCCGTTTTGCGATTTCTTCGTACTGTATGCCTAAACTCGGTAAATCATCAGGAACATGATCTTCAATTACTAAATCTGCTTCGTGAATCAAATCAAGTAAAAGATTTCTATCTTCTTCACTATTTCTGTAATCAAGCACTACTGAACGCTTATTCGTATTGTGATAAAAAAAATTAAGTGAACGATTTGGTCCAGGAATATCATCAACGAATGGACCAATTTCTCTCGAAGGCGACCCTGTAGGAAGTTCAACCTTTATTACATTTGCACCCATATCACCAAGTAATTTCGCAGCATATTCCCCTAATGGACCACACATTTCAACTATTGTCAGATTCTCTAAAGGGCCCATTACATAAAAACTCCCTTCGCTCGAAGATCAGCAATCTGATGACTTGATAAACCAAGAACTTCCTGCATAACCTCATCTGTATGCTCACCAAACATTGGCGAAGCTTTGCGAACTGAACCCGGAGTCAATTGCAAAAGAGGAGCTACTCCATCATATGTACTCTGGCCCAATTCAGGATGATATACGGTCTGCCACCATTCCCGAAAATCCAACTGTGGATCTGTCTCGACGCGGTCACCAGGCTTCTGACATACTGCAGCCTTTATACCAGCAGACTGCAAAAGTGCCATTACTTCATATCCGTCACGGGCACGAGTCCACTTTTCAATATTCCTATCTAGACTCTCTTGATGGCGTAAACGACTTTCATTTGTTGAAAAAGCTGAATCATTAATCCACTCATTCGACAGGTCATCACTGAGTTTAAGTACACGTACAAATGATTCCCATTCAGCATCACTTAAACAAGCTATCGCGATCCATTGATCATCATCACCATTTCTCTCGAGTGTCCGATAAGTATTATGAGGCGCAACCTGAGGTTCCCACGCATGATTCCCTGGGGGGAACCCTACCCGTTTCCATGCACGATTGTTAACTGTGTAATCAAGTACGGCAGAACCGGTAAGCACTGATCCAGCTTCCACTTGTGAAAGATCAATGTATTGTCCATCACCTGCTACATCACGATGATATAGAGCCATAAGAATCGCAATTGCAGCTGAATAACCAGCAGTATGATCCATAAAGGAAAAACCCCAGCCAGCAGGGGGTGCATCAGGTAAACCTGACATTATCGTTTGGCCACTTAACGCTTGGGCAGTTGGACCCCAAGTAGTGTAATGGTTGTCAGGCCCACTATGACCAAAACCAGAAACAGAACAATAAATAATATCTTTGCGCAGTTCTCTTAAATGATCGTACCCAAAACCCCACGACTCTAGTACACCGCTAGAAAAATTTTCGATGATAACATCAGACTCTGTAACTAACTGTGAAAATACCTCTGAACCTTCAGGGTGCCGAATATTAAGAAGAATGCTTCGCTTGTTACGATTGATATAATTAAAAAATCCAGAATTGTTAAGAGTTGGTCCATCCCCAATTATTGGTCGACCCATTCTGATAGGATCCACTGCTTGCTCATGCTCAATTTTGATAACATCTGCACCAAAATCACCCAAAATACGCGTACAGACAGGCCCAGCAATTATCCAGGTCAAATCTAAAATACGTATTCCATCAAGGGGAAGCGGCGCTAACATAAGCCGATTGTACCGGTCATTGGGAACTTTGGCCCTAAGCAATAACGTAAGCATGTTAGGCTATAAAAAATACTTACAAAGCGGAGAAACTTATGGCTATTCGGAAATCAACTGCAACTTGGAACGGCACCTTAAAAGACGGAAATGGTGAAATGAGTATCGGTGCAGGAACCTATAAGGGACCATACACATTTGCAAGTCGATTTGAAGAAGAAGAGGGAACCAATCCAGAAGAGCTAATTGGTGCAGCACATGCAGGTTGTTTTTCAATGTTCTTATCGGCATTGATCTCAAATAATGAAATAACACCTGATAAAGTTGAAACAAGTGCAACTGTACATCTGGAAGATGGTCCTACAATCACAAAAATAGAACTTTATTGCGAGGCGAAGGTACCAGGGATTAACGAAGAGACCTTTCAAGAACTAGTTACGCAAGCAAAAGAAAATTGTCCAGTTTCAAAAGCACTTGCTAGTGTCCCTGAAATTATCGTAACTGCCTCATTGGAAAATTAAGAAAACCCTGATTTATCAGGGTTTTCTTAATTTGTTTTGCTCTAATTACTTTATTCCTCAAAAGTAATTACACTCCTATTTACCTCACCGTTCTTTAAGGCAGCAAAGGCATCGTTAATACCATCGAGATCATATCTTCGAGAGATAAGTTCATCGATTTTTAAACGCTTTTGCCGATACAGTTCCATTAACCAAGGCATGTCATGAGTCTGTCTGGTAGATCCATAGAAAGAACCAATCATTCCCTTTTCACCAAGGAAAGCAGCCCCTGGAAGCGTAACTGATGAAGCAGCTGGAAGCATGCCGACAATAACTGCTCTTCCCCCACGTTTAATCATTTCAAAACATTGCTCTGCTGTAACTGTCAGTCCAATTGCTTCGAATGCATAATCTACACCACCCGGGACAAGATCTTGTACAGCAGCTACAGGATCACCAGATGATGCATCAACTACATCAGTGGCACCAAACTCCCTAGCAGAAGCAAGCTTATTCTCCAGCATATCTACCGCGATGACGCGTGAAGCACCAGAGGCAATAGCACCTTGAATTACATTCAAACCAACACCTCCACACCCAACAACAGCGACGGTCGAGCCGACTTCAATGCGTGCAGTATTTGAAGCAGCACCAACTCCGGTCATAACACTACAACCAACAAGTGCTGCAACCTCCATTGGCACATCATCAGGGACAGGCACACAAGCACTAGCGCTTATAAGCTGGTGTTCCGCAAAAGCAGACATCCCTGCAAATTGTGTAACACTCTCCCCACCAAAAGATAACCGATCATGACGTCCTAAAGCCTGCCCTCCAGTACATAAGTAGGGCTTTCCTTGAACACAATTATCACAAATTGCACAGGATGCAACAAAGGCAACAACGACTCTGTCCCCGGGAGCAACATTCGTCACACCATCACCTATTTTTTCAACCACACCAGCAGATTCATGTCCCAAAACGACAGGGAATCTAGTCGGATATAATCCTTCCATAAAATGCAGATCCGAATGACAAACACCAGTCGCACTAGTCTTTACGAGAACCTCACCTGCTCTGGGTTCATCGATATCAATATCTTCGATCAAAAGTGGCTGATCGACGCCATGTAATACCGCAGCTTTCACAGTAACCTCCTGTTTAGGCAAAAGAGATTTACAGATGTTATCAATAATATGGAAACTATGATACGCATCAAAGCTATTTCAGGATGATTGCAATAGTTAACTAACTTAAATCGGAAGTACACTAAACCTATTAATGTCTACAGAACGTCTACAAAAAATTCTATCTAACGCAGGGATTGCGTCTCGTCGAGACGCCGAAAAAATGATCGTTGGTAATAGAGTTGCCGTAAATGGGAAAATTCAGAATATCTTAGGTGCCCGAGCGAATCCCATTGATGATCTCATCACCGTAGATAATATTCCTATAAGCTTTCAAAAATATCGATACGTAGCATTAAATAAACCACCTGGTGTATTAACCTCTGCACGCGATGATCGTGGGAGAAAAACAGTGCTAGATCTTTTAGGGAAAAATGATATAAAAATGCATCCAGTCGGAAGACTTGATCTTGAGTCAGAAGGATTAATTTTACTCACAAATGATGGACAACTCACCAATTTACTAACTCATCCAAAGCATAGAGTGGAAAAGGAATACCTTGTTGAAATAGACCGCCCTCTAGGAAAAGTACAACGCTTACGTTTAATGCGAGGGGTCTACGAAAAAGGAGAACTTCTAAAAGCTACTGCAGTCGAAAGAGCAAGAGAATCTAACACATCAGATTCGGAAGAGGATCGCTGGCTTTTAATAACATTACAAGAAGGCAAGAATCGAGAGATCCGCCGGATGATGGGAATAATGCAAAGAAGAATTCAAACTTTGAGAAGAGTTCGCATCGGACTCCTAAATCTTGGAACTTTAAAAATAGGTGAGTTCCGCAGTTTAAGTTCAGATGAAATAGCTACACTTTATGCACCCTTCAAAGGAACGGAAAATAGGCAATGAAGGAAAATACTCTTAATGCAAGTGTTCTGCCTATAGCGATCGATGGTGCTGCAGCTTCAGGCAAAACAACCTTAGGTCGCGCCCTATCCGAAATCTTCGGAATTTCTTTTTTAGATACAGGACTTATGTATCGCGCTATTACATATTTAGCAATCAACGAAAAGGTCCCGCCGAGCAATCCAGGTGCCTGCACTGAATTAACTAAAACAATCGGTATTAGAATTACAACGGACCAATGGGCACGAATAACAATCGAGGATAAAGATGTGACCGAACTTTTGCATACTTCAGAAATCGAAATGCTTGTCAGCCAGTACAGTGCACTTGCAGGTATAAGAAATTATATGGTCGATCTACAAAGAAAATTTGCAAAAGATGTCCCTTCCATTTTGGCTGGTCGAGACATCGGTACAGTTGTTTTACCAAATGCACCAATAAAATTTTTTTTGCAAGCACCCGAAACGATCCGCGCAGAACGTAGACAAGCCGAAACATCCCAAACAAAAAATAAAATTGAAGAACTCATCAGGTCCAGAGATAAAATAGATAGCTCACGTACTATCAGCCCCTTACGTCCTGCAACAGATGCAATAGTCTTAGAAACTGGTATAAATAACGTGAAAGAGATGGTTCATATGGCAGTCAGACACATTAATAAGTCCAAAATCTAATGCTTATCAAAATACTAGGCATTATCCATCTACCCTTACTACAATACTCCCCACGTTTTTATTGGTTATTCTTGCAATTCGGTCGATGGATAGTTTTCTTATTTGCTCAATTACAAGTCAAAGGGCTAACACAAGTCCCAAACACCGGTCCGCGAATTGTGGTTTCAAATCACCAAAATAATCTTGATGTCGTAGTTCTTACTATTGCTCTTCCTTTGCAGATGCGCTACATGGCTAAAAGTGAACTCTTCTTAATACCTTTTTGGAGACAAATTATGGCTTGGTTCGGTGCCTTTTCAATCGAACGAGGTAAAAGGGATATAGAGGCTATGAAACATGCTGAGGATCTACTCCTAGAAGGTAATACGTTAGTTATGTTTCCAGAAGGAACACGTAGTCGTACTGGAAGAATGGGCAAATTTCATCGTGGTACGGCCGTTTTAGCATTACGATCAGGCGCAACTATCATTCCTTGCGGTGTTTCATTGACAGACAAAGTTAAAACACCTTTTCATTTAATTACCCGGCCTCCTCTAGCTTTAAATGTTGGCGCGCCGATTACGGTCATGAGAGAGAATCCAAATAATGAAAATGTTGTATCGCTAACTGAAGAAATTGCAAAAGCTGTAGAGCAATTATTACCTCGAGAGTATCGACGTAATAACACTGATGTAAAAAGAGTTGAAGCATGAACGCCTGCATACTTTTAGCTGCCGGCATGTCATCTCGTATGGGCAAACCCAAAGCAATGTTGGACTGGTTCGGCGAACCCTTAATTAACTACCAAATAAATCAACTAAAAGAAGGTGGTGCCGATGAAATTGTTGTAGTACTTGGATATCAATCTGATGAAATCCGTAGAAACCTTCGCAATCTTGATGTACGAATAGTATCAAATTCTCTTTACCACCAAGGTCGTGCTAGCTCCCTCCGTGCTGGGGCGAAAGCTATAAGTGCCACTGCAAACACAATTTTGATCCTCAATATAGATCAGCCAAGAACTAAAACACTTATTAAGAAGCTATTAGAAATACATTTAGCTGAGAAAAATGAAGCAACTCGCCCGAATTATCAAGGAAAGCATGGCCATCCGGTACTGCTAAATGGAAAATTTCGCCATCTTTTAATATCAGCAACTGAAAAAGAATTAGGTCTAAAAGGAGTATTAGGGAAAATTAAAAAAATTTCAGAAATTGAAACCGATGATTCCTGCTTAATGGATTTAAATACACCAGAAGACTATCAAGATGGTTTAAATAAATACAGAATCTCTTAATGGTTATCCGATATGAAAATCCTAATAGTTATGATTGTGTAATTTTTGACTTAGACGAAACGCTTATCGATGATCGGACTGCCTGGTGTTACACAATTGAGGAAGCAATTCTAAGTACTCTTGGAAAAAGAATTGATCCGCATCCATTGCTAGAAGAGTACCGTACGCGCCCCTGGGAAGATGTGATTTCCCTGTTAATAGAAAACAGGGAAATCCAACAAGCATGTCTAGCACTATGTCTACGAATGGAACGGCGGAGCAGTTTAAAACACCTGTTGGTTTTTGATGGAATAGGAATGGCATTAGATAAAATCCGAGATCTCACGGAAATTGGAGTTATTTCACGATGGCCATATAGTGAAGCAACCAAAAGAATTCAATCAACAGGTCTAGACCGTTTTTTTACAGCAATCATAGGCACGGATGAAAACAAATCTTGGGACCCAGGTTCACAATTTAGTGAATGCTACGACTTGCTAGGACACGAAAAATCAAGCAGCCTCTATATCGGTGGCGAAACATTTGATATAAACAGCATAATTTCGCACGGTAGTGTTGCCATAAGTGCTGGTTGGGCAGGTTACGAAAGTCCTATTTTGACTCCTGCTTCATTAGCAGCACTGGTGCAAGCTGGCCCGCACCATTAATGTTTAGAGTGCGAAGTTGAAAAAACATATTTGAGGAGTATCAAGTGGTAACTAAAGTTGGGATTAACGGATTCGGTCGAATTGGACGCCAAGTCATGAAAACCATTAATGAAAGACATTCAGACATATTGCAGGTTGTAGCGGTAAATGATTTAGTTGATAACGAAACTAGTGCAACTTTACTTAAATACGACAGCAATTATGGACGCTGGCAAGGTGAAATTAAACCAACTCAAGATGGTATAGAAATTGATGGTCGTCTAGTAAATGTTTTTAACGAACGCGAACCTGGAAACATCCCGTGGGAATCTGTTGGAACAGAAATAGTTATTGAATCTACTGGCTTTTTCACTGACGCAACAAAAGCAGCTGAACATAGAAGAGACAGTGTGAAAAAAGTAATCATCAGTGCACCTGCAAAAAATGAAGACCTCACCATTGTTTTAGGAGTAAATGACAAATTATATAACCCTCGGGAACATCACGTAATTTCAAACGCAAGTTGCACAACGAATGGATTAGCACCGGTTGTGAAAGTCTTAGTAGATCATTTTGGGTTTGTTAAAGGTCAAATGACCACAGTTCACTCATATACGAGCTCACAAAAAATTCTGGACCAAGCAGGAGGAGGCAATCCACGAGAGATGCGATCAGGTGGAATGAATATCGTACCAACTTCAACTGGTGCTGCGCGAGCATTACGCCTAGTTATTCCAGAAGTCGAAGGAAAACTGGATGGATTAGCTTATCGAGTACCTACCCCAACTGTTTCAATTGTTGAAATAGTTGCTCTAACTGAACGTGAAACAAGCGTTGAAGAAGTGAACTCTACAATTGAAAAAATTGCCGCGAATGAAATGAACGGAATCCTTGGAATTACTCATGATCCTGTTGTTTCTATGGACATGAAAGCAGATGAAAGATCTAGCATAGTGGACGGACAATCAACAAATGTAATCGCAGGAAACATGGTCAAAATTGCGGCATGGTATGACAATGAATGGGGATATGCCTGTCGATTATCAGATTTATGTGCACTCGTGGTAGAAAAAGGATTGAACTAAGGCTTGTAAGAACAAGCTGAACAGGTTACGGACTAATAACGAAGATGTTTGACACACTGACCAACAACTTGCAGGCAGCGTTTCAGCGCTTTGGGAACCATGGTTCTGTAACGGAAAAAGATTTAGATACTGTTCTACGTGATGTGAGACTTGCACTACTTGAAGCTGATGTAAACTTTCGCGTAGTAAAAGAGCTCATATCTCGCATACGAACAAAGACATCTGGAGCAGGCATCCTTAAAAGCTTGACACCTGCTCAACAAATAATAGATATCGTAAATCAAGAAATGATTGCTACTCTGGGTACTGACTCCAGTGAGCTAGTAAGATCACCAGATCCACCAACCATTATCTTAATGGCAGGACTGCAGGGGTCAGGAAAAACAACGAGTACAGCAAAACTGGCAAACTACTTAAAAGGCCAAGGACTGCACCCTTTAGTTGCTGCCTGTGACGTCTATCGTCCAGCAGCAATAGAACAACTTGCAGCCTTAGCACAACAAGTAGATATCCCCTGTTATAAAGAAGAGGATTCTCAACTACCAGTTGAAATTGCTTCCAATGCAATAAAACAAGCAAAAGAAATCAATGCCACACACGTTATCATTGATACTGCAGGTCGCCTACACATAGATACGGCTCTGATGAATGAAATTAAAGAAATATATACCAAAGTTAAACCACATGAAATCTTGTTCGTAGCAGACGCCATGTCTGGACAAGACACGGTGAACGCAGCAAAAGAATTTCACGAACACACAAATATTACGGGCGTAATACTAACGAAAATTGATGGAGATGCACGTGGAGGTGCCGCATTAAGTCTTCGCGAAGTTCTTGGCGTTCCAATTAAATTTATGGGGACTGGAGAAACACCAAATGCCCTTGAAATTTTTCACCCTGAAAGAATTGCTAGCCGAATCTTAGGGATGGGAGATGTTTTAAGTTTGGTAGAAAAAGCCAAGGCTTCGATGGGCAACGATAACCCAGAAAAAATGAATGAGAAGCTAAAACAAGGAACCTTCGATCTACAAGATTTCATCGAACAGCTAAAACAAGTTAAACAAATGGGTTCATTAAACCAAATAGCACAAATGCTACCAGGCTTTAAGCAAATGAAAACAAACCCTTTAAGTAGTGATTTGGACGAATCATATATCGATCATGTAGAGGCAATCGTCCTATCTATGACGCCACGAGAAAGACAACGTCCAGAATCAATAGATGGCAAGCGTCGAAGACGTATTGCAAACGGTTCAGGACAAACGCCTGCAGAAGTCAATCGGCTACTTAAACAATTTTTTGAAGCACGTAAGATCGCCCGACAAGTAATGCGGGGTAATATTCCGTCACTTGGAAATTTTAGATAGATAGACTGCGCACATAAGAAACTATTAAGCTAGCATCAATAGACATCTATACACAGTGAGGGCACATGCTTCGTATTCGTTTAAGACGAAGTGGTAAAAAGGGACAGAACTTTTACCGCGTTGTAGTAGCAGATCAACGTTCACCTAGGGACGGGGCTTTTTTAGAAATCTTAGGATCCTACAATCCCCATGCGAATCCGCCCACAACAACCATAAATAAGGATGTTATCAAGAATTGGATCGACCAAGGTGCACAACCTTCAGAGGCCGTTGCAAAAATTTTAAAAAGACTGGATTCAGGCGGAATTATTCCGGAATCCATCTCCACAGATACTATAGATCAAGAGTCAGAAAAGACTGAAGACGCTAGTCCAAGTCTCGCAACTTCTGAAAGTGAACCTGCTGAAACTGTGGATGCTACCCCTTCTACAGAAGAACTTGCTGGGGAAATTGATTCAGAAACAAATGAAACTTCTAACGAATTAGAAACAGAAGACACCAAACCGGAGAAAACAGAATAATGAGTTCTAAGATGTCAGACATCGTTGAATATGTCGCTAAAACCCTAGTAAATGAGCCCGATGAAGTAAAAGTTAGTGAAGATCAAGGTGATGACCGCTTGATTATTCATCTTGATGTTGCTGATGGCGATATGGGCCGTGTGATTGGTCGGAACGGGAGGGTTGCATCTGCCATTCGTTCACTCCTAAAAGTGGCTGCCATTAAAGAAGATGCTCGCGTCGGCTTGGAAATTGGTGACTAAAAGTACTGAACCTCGTGAAGGCTTCGCAGCTGTCGGACTAATCGTAGGACCGCATGGAACA
This sequence comes from Tepidiformaceae bacterium, assembly GCA_045562595.1. GTDB lineage: Bacteria > Chloroflexota > Dehalococcoidia > Tepidiformales > Tepidiformaceae > JAKUNN01. The sequence goes on along the minus strand of JBJKVN010000004.1, from coordinate 66,194 downwards.
GACGGAGCACTAAGGGTGAAACCCTTCAACCCCTCTACAAAACACCTAGATGTAGGTCGCTCCGTTCAACTTAAAGGCATAGATGTTCGAATTAAATCAATGAGAGCAAATCAAGGCTTCCTTGTGATTAATGTTTCAGGAATAGACACCCGAACAAAAGCGTCAGAAGCGAATGGTCTTCTCTTAGAAGTACATGAAGACAAACTAGAACGAGAAGAGAATTCTTGGTTCATACATGAGATAGAGGGCTTAGAAGTTTTTGATGAAAACAACCAGTTCATCGGTAAACTGGAAGAAGTACTCCAACCTGGCGCAAATGATGTCTATATGATTAAAAAGGATGATAGGGAGATTCTCATACCTGCAACAAAAGAAGTGATCGAAGAAATAAACCTTACAGAAGGTTTAATAAAAATAAGATTAGAAAATTATCCGATAGACAACCCAACTTAGGTATTGAAAGCCTTTTCAACTTTCCTTACACTAAAAAACCCTGAAGTTAGATATCCCGCCTCTCACTTCGAGGTTTATTTCGAAAGGGATCGAAAATGACAAACGTTGAAACTATTGATACTGAATGTACGCATCACTGGAAACTCGCCCCACCTAGCGGTGAACTGACTTACGGTACCTGCAAAAAATGTGGTACAGAAAAAGAATTCACGGGAGAGACTAGTTATAGAATCGGCCGTGGCGGGAAGCGCGAGTAATCCCTCGATTTGCTTTGCTTGTTCGCTCTTCCTACGATACTTAGTATGGGGACATAGCTCAGTTGGGAGAGCGCAGCGTTCGCAATGCTGAGGTCGGGGGTTCAAATCCCCCTGTCTCCACAAACTGTAAAAAAAAATCACTTATCATAGGAAACTATACTTAGTCCTATATTTTTAAGAGGTGGCGCTATGCCTGAAATAGCAGACCAACAACTAGAAGACTTACAGAATCGAAAAGCTGAAGCACTTGCTGGTGGTGGTGAAAAACGTATAGAAGCACAACATGAAAGAGGTAAGTTAACGGCCCGTGAGCGCATTGAGATCCTTCTCGATGAAGGAACTTTCGAAGAACTCGACCCACTTGTAAAACCGAGGAACGTAGAACGTGGTCCCGAAGCAGTAGTCACAGGTTGGGGACATGTCGACGGTCGTCCCGTTTATCTTTTTTCCTATGACTTTACTGTTCTAGGAGGTTCTCTAAGTGAAGCAGTAGCAGAAAAAATTCTGAAAGTCATGGACCTAGCCATGATGACGGGAGCTCCGATAGTAGGTATACAAGATTCTGGTGGGGCAAGAATTCAAGATGGACCAGAAAGCCTTCGGGGTTTTGGTGAAATGTTTGCAATGAATACTTTGGCCAGTGGAGTAATACCCCAGATTAGCGTAATCATGGGCCCCTGTGCTGGCGGTGCAGTTTATAGCCCTGCAATTACTGATTTCATCTTCATGACTGACGGGATAGGTCAGATGTATATCACAGGACCAGATGTAATTCGTTCTGTAACCGGCGAAGAAATTACGCATGAGGAGTTAGGAGGTGCAGATGCACACGCTAGACAATCAGGAGTGGCACACTTTGCAATCGAAGGAGAACGAGAAACATTAGCCGAAGTACGACGGTTACTATCATTCCTACCTTCAAACAATGCAGAAGACGCACCACTAATTCCCGGGCTAGAACCCAACGAAGCTGCAAATGAAGAGCTGCTTAGCATAATTCCTGACGAACCAAACCGTCCTTATGACGTACGTGAAGTTATCTATCGTCTTATCGATAACGGAGACTTTCTAGAGGTACATGAAAACTATGCTCAAAATATAGTGGTCGGATTTGGAAGGATGATGGGAACAACCGTTGGTTTTGTCTGCAATCAACCAATGCAACTTGCAGGAGTGCTAGATACAGAAGCTAGTCGCAAAGCTGCACGATTTGTCCGCTTTTGCGATTGCTTTAATATTCCGGTAGTTACCTTGGTTGATATCCCTGGATACTTACCTGGAAGCAGTCAAGAACATAATGGCATCATTACACACGGAGCAAAGCTACTTTTTGCGTACAGTGAAGCAACGGTTCCAAAAATTGCAATAGTACTTAGAAAAGCATACGGGGGTGCATATTTAGTCATGTCCAGCAAACACCTACGTGGAGATATGAATTTTGCGTGGCCAGGAGCAGAACTAGCTGTTATGGGACCAGACCAAGCAATCTCTATAATCAATCGACGTGACTTAGCTGAAGCAAAAGATCCAGAAAAAAAACGTGCAGAACTTGTAGCAGAATATAAAGAAAAATTTGGAAATCCTTATATTCCTGCAGGAAGAGGATTTCTTGATGACGTAATCGACCCTAGGGAAACAAGACAAAAAATTGTGCGCTCTCTAGAGATGTTACAAAATAAGGCCGATCGAAATCCGCCCAAAAAGCATGGAAATATACCGCTTTAATGGCTAACACACTAAAAAATATTTACGGCCTAGAGCATTTTGGGTACATAGGAGCAGCTTGGTATAGCATGCATGAATCATCCTCTTTACATGTTGGAAAGGGTTAGTTCGGATGGGCAAGGTTCATATCACCGAAACAGCAATTAGAGATGGACATCAATCTCTGCTAGCGACCCGAATGCGTACGGAAGACATGATTCCTGCATTAGAGCAAATGGATGAGGCTGGTTATCACAGTATTGAATGCTGGGGTGGAGCAACCTTTGATACGGCAATGCGGTTTCTCAAGGAAGATCCTTGGGTTAGGTTGCGAGAAGTAAAAGCACGTCTTAAAAAAACACCTACACAAATGTTGCTTCGTGGGCAAAATGCAGTGGGCTATCGTCATTATGCCGATGATGTGATTTACGAATTCTGCGAACGTGCGGTTGAAAATGGTATGGATATTTTCCGTATATTTGATGCTCTAAATGACACACGCAATCTTGAGACTGCGTTTGAAGCCGTGCAGAAGGCTGGGGGGCACGTTCAAGGCACCCTATGTTATACAACCAGTCCCGTTCACACTGTTGAAAGCTTTGGCACACTTGCCGATAAACTAGTCGAAATGGGAGCTGATTCCCTTTGTATAAAAGACATGGCAGGTTTGTTAAGCCCAATAGCCGCCGAACAATTAACTACAAGAATAAAAAGTGCACACCCAGATATACCTCTCCAATTACACTGTCATGACACATCTGGTTACTCCGAAATGACTTATTTGATGGCTGTAAAAGCTGGAGCTGATGTTATTGATTGTGCGATAAGTTCACTAGCAGGCGGGACATCACAACCAGCGACCGAAACACTTGTTGCTGCGCTTGATGAAGACCCCGAGTTATCTACAGGCCTTGAGCTCGAACACTTGTCAACAACAGCAGATTACTTCAAAGAAATTCGTAAACGGTACTGGAAACATGAAAGTCACCTACTAGGTATTGATACGGGAGTTCTAAGACACCAAGTTCCTGGTGGAATGATTTCGAACTTAGTTGGACAATTACGGGCCCAAGGCGCAGAAGATCGTCTACAAGAAGTTTTGGATGAAAATGCAAAAGTACGAGCTGATTTAGGCTATCCACCACTAGTAACACCAAGTTCACAAATAGTGGGAACGCAAGCAGTACTTAATGTTTTGACAGGGAAAAGGTATGGAAATGTAACACGAGAGACAAGAAATTTGGCAGCTGGAATGTATGGAAAAACCGCAACACCAATTGCAAAAGAAACTCTTGAGAAAATCCTTAATAATGAAACCGCAATCACACACAGGCCAGCTGACGATCTTGAACCCGAGATGGAAAAAGCAACAAAGGAAATTGAAGATTTAGCTGAAAGCCCCGAAGATGTTCTGAGTTATGTAATGTTCCCGGCTCCAGCCAAAGAATTTATGGAGTGGCGTCGTGAGGGCGGGGGGCCAGAAAGGGAACTTGTAGCCGCAGTAGTAGCTGCATTAACTGAAAAAGAACGCGAGCCAGCAGCACAAAATACCGAAAGCAATCCAGAAATTATCCAAGGAAATCAATGGCGCTCCTTTGGGCGTATGCGGCAGATGAGATAAGTATGACGAAAGTTACAATTGGAGCAAGAGATTATGAAGTCGAACTTAAAAGCGACTCGATAAATGTGGACGGCCACGAATTTCTAGTGAGTATCGAAAAAGGGGAGGAATTTGTAACAGTTCTAGTTGGAGATGTGGCATACAGGGTAGCTTTACCTCCTGAAGATGAACGTAAGTCGGGCATGACAGTTGAAGTTGATCACCGCCCTTTCGTCCTTGAATTTGAATCGGGACTATCAATTACTAAAACCACTACAAATCCAAGCACACCAACAACACGGAGCAAAAAAAAGACAGCATCAGCCGCAAGGAAAGGTGCCATTGTGTCTGAACTCGCCGGAAAAATTCTACAGGTAAACTTTGCCGAAGGAGATACTATTGAAGCTGGCGAGGTAATACTACTGTTAGAGGCAATGAAAATGGAAAATGAAATTAAGGCTTCCTCTTCCGGTAAAATAACAGAACTACCTGTAAAAGAAGGCATGCAAGTAGCCGAAGGCGAAACACTTGCCATTATTGAGTGAGGCGAAATTTATGCCAGTTGAATATCTTCGTAATCAACGTCATCAAAAAATAGTAGAGGAAATTGCAGGCGAACGCTTAAATTATCCAGATGAAAATCATCCAACATTTGAGACTTTCACAAATAAACCAACCACACGTATGTCAGCTGGTGAAATCAATGGCGAAGCAGTTTATCCAGACATAGTGGTTGTACGCCGTCCAGGTAATTGGCTTCAACTAATCGCACAGGTTGAAACTGCGGACTCCATAACTGAGGAAACTGCGATCAATATCTGGAAACCCTATGCTTCAATGGGCGAATTGCTACTCTATGTGCCAACAGGCTATGTGCAAAATACAAAAAAACTCTGCAAAAAATTTGATATCCCAATTAAAGGCCTCCGCACTTGGCGTTATCGACCTGTTTGGGGCTTAACAATAGTTGATGCCTAAGTGAATATTTTCTTTGATGTAGACCACACTCTCCTCCTTAACACAAAGGACTATAGTGTTTTGCGCCCTGGCGCACATATCTCCATGCAAAAACTGAGTGAGCTAGGCAACGAAGTACATGTTTGGTCTGCGGGGGGGAAAACCTACTGCGAACGCATAGTTGAACAACATGGTCTTACCAACTGGGTAACAGATTGTCATGACAAAAGTCCAAAAGTACAACCACAGCCTGATGTAATTATCGACGATGACCATTACTTGGTTGAAAAATATGGTGGATATACCGTATCTCAATACAAAAAAATAGATGAGAATGATAGAGAATTGTTAGAAATTACTGAGCAAATTATTGAAGGCGAACATTAGAAATGCACACATCTAACATAAGCAACTAGTGTGCTAGGATGTAAGTGTTACATTAACACTAAGTAATTCGCCCAGTGGGCCAGTAATAGGTAGGTGTATGAGTCCCCTGTTAGAAATCCAGTCACTTCATACGAATACTGGTGAAATTAAAATCTTAAACGGCCTTTCCCTAACAATTAACCCTGGGGAAATTCATGCAATTATGGGACCTAACGGTTCGGGAAAAAGTACGCTAGCTAACACAATTGCAGGAAATCCTAGCTACCAGATCACGGACGGAGATATTCTTTTTGAAGGACAGTCCATAAAGGCAATGAGCCCAGACCAGCGGGCGCGGCTAGGTTTGTTTCTAGCATTTCAATATCCGGTAGCGGTTCCTGGCGTTACTGTAGTCAACTTTTTACGGCAAGCTGTAAATGCAGTACGGGGAAAAGATCTCCCAATTAGAGAATTCCGTGAAGAATTATTCAATCATATGGATTCATTAAGTATGGACCGGGAATTTGCACGTAGATACCTTAATGATGGCTTTAGTGGGGGCGAAAAAAAACGTACAGAAATGCTACAATTAGCCATGCTGAAACCAAGTCTTGCTGTTCTAGATGAAACAGATTCAGGTCTTGATATTGATGCCTTGCGGACCGTAGCTGATGGCGTCAATTCGATTATGAACCCAGATATGGGATTGCTTCTGATTACTCACTACCAGCGTTTACTAGATTACATAAAGCCACAATTTGTTCATGTGTTGATTGATGGGAAAATTGTTAAAACCGGCGGCCCAGAGTTAGCAGAAGAATTAGAAAAAAGTGGGTATGATGCTCTTGAACCTGCTAAAATATCAAGTGAATAGGTTAAAATGTCGAATAAAACAGAAACAATAAAAAATGATGATTATGAATGGGGCTTCCATGATGAAGAAGAGGCACTTTTCAAAGCAAACAAAGGGTTAACTCCTGAAATTGTAAAAACGATTTCTAAAATGAAAAATGAGCCCCAATGGATGCTTGATTTTCGTCTCCGTTCACTTGATTTATTTTTGGAAAAAAAGAATCCTTCATGGGGTAGTGAATTATTAGAGACTATAGATTTTGATAACATCCACTACTATGTACGCGCAACAGATAGAGACGAAAAAGACTGGGATGATGTGCCAGATTACATACGTGATACATTTGACAAATTAGGGATTCCAGAAGCAGAGAAAAAATACTTGGCTGGAGTCGGGGCGCAGTATGATTCTGAAGTTGTTTACCACAACATACGAGAGGACTTAGAGAAGCTCGGAGTCGTGTTTCTTGGTATGGATCAAGGCTTGGCAGAATACGAAGATATCGTTAAGGAACACTTCGGACGAGTCATCCCACCTGGAGATAACAAATACTCGGCTTTGAACAGCGCAGTCTGGTCGGGGGGATCATTCATTTACGTCCCGAAAGGTGTGAAGGTCGATATACCTTTACAGGCGTACTTCCGCATTAACACCGAAAATATGGGGCAATTTGAGCGTACATTAATCATTGCTGATGAAGGTAGCCAAGTACACTATGTTGAAGGTTGTACTGCTCCCACTTACAGCAGTGACTCGCTTCACAGCGCCGTAGTTGAAATCGTTGTGAAGAAAAATGCGCGTGTCCGCTATACGACCATCCAAAACTGGTCCAACAATGTTTATAACCTAGTGACAAAGCGAGCAGCAGCTTATGAAAACGCTGTAATGGAATGGGTAGATGGTAACCTAGGATCCAAACTAACCACCAAATTCCCAAGTGTCTTCTTGATGGAACCCGGAGCCCATGGTGAAATTCTTTCACTCGCTTTTGCGGGAGCAGGTCAACATCAAGATGCTGGCGGAAAAATTGTTCATATGGCACCACATACTACTTCGTCCGTTGTATCAAAATCATTAAGTAAAAATGGGGGACGTACAAGTTATCGAGGATTGCTAAAGGTTTACGAAGGCTGCAATGATGTTCGCGCAAGCGTTCGTTGTGACGCACTCCTTCTTGATGAAGACTCACGCTCAGACACGTACCCAACGATGGAAGTAGATGCCCCTGAAGTAGGAATTGAACATGAAGCCTATGTCTCAAAATTAAGTGAGGATCAACTTTTCTATCTGCAATCAAGAGGTTTGACCGAGGATGAAGCTGCGAAAATGATAGTTAATGGTTTCGTAGAACCTATAGTTAAAGAACTACCAATGGAATATGCAGTTGAGCTAAATCGGCTTATTGAGCTCCAGATGGAAGGAGCTATCGGGTAAATATCGGGTGGCGACTACATCAAAAATAGAACCGTTAAAAAAACCTATCACGCCTAAAACAAGCCAACTATTAGGCTCTAAGGATAGTGACTACCTCTCAGTACTACGTTCTGATGCGCTTGATTTGAGCGGTAAGCTACAAATGCCATCTTCGCAAAATGAGCGACCATGGAAATACTTAGACATTAGCCAGCTAGATGTAGAAGACTACCCAGTCGTTGTGAGCGACGAATATCAGAAAATTAAGGTTTCAGAAACCGGAAACTCTGCCGGTAGTATTGAACTAAACAACGGAATCGTAATTCATAACGAATCCTATCAAAAAGGTCTTGACTTAAGCTCTACCGACACCAGTCTTCTAGGTCAAGCTGTACAGCCAGACACTAACCGTTTAACGGCCCTCCACTATGCATATCTACAAGATGTCGCTGTCATTGAAATCAGTGCAGATACGAAATTAGACAAACCAATTCGAGTAGAACATAGGTACACAACAAAACAGTTTGCAACGCCACATACAGTTATCGTCGCGGGAGCAAACAGCAATGTTGAGATAATAGAACAGTTTTTTTCCACAAATGTTCCTTTAATTGCTACTCCAATTGTCGAAATTTTTGCTGGCCCTGGTGCAACGGTTAACTACACCACAGTTCACCGTTGGGGCAGTAAGACGGAATCCTTTGGAGCCCAGCAAACAATCACGGAAGATAACTCACAGATAAAAAGCTTGAGTTTGGCAATAAGTGGAAAAACGGTTAAACAACACATTGGAACAACATTAAAAGGGCGAGGTTCCGCTAGTGAGCTCTTCGGAGCAGGATATGGAACTGGTATGGGTAAAGGTGTAGAACATATTGATTTCTACACATTACAAGATCATGTTGGAGAAGATACTTTTAGTGACTTATTGTTTAAATCAGCACTCGGTGGAACTAGTAAATCTGTGTACTATGGAATTACGCGCATTGGAGAAAACGCACGTAATTCTAGTGCAAATCAACAAAATCGTAATCTGTTATTAAGTCCTACTGCCCAAGCAGATAGTGATCCGGTTTTGGAAATCCTTACAAATGATGTACAGAGGGTGAGTCATGGCGCTACTGTAGGTCCCGTAGAAGATGATCAACTCTTTTACTTACGATCCAGAGGACTGACCTTAGCAGAAGCTACAGATTTGCTAATTCGAGGATTTTTTCTTGAAGTTCTGGACCGCGTTCCCGATGAACAACTCCGCCAAGAACTTGAGGGGCTAGTCGAGAGTAGGGATAACACAGTAAAGTAAATCAATAGCAAATCAAAAATTCTTAGCCACTAAGAGGGAAATATGTCCGAAACAACTGAAGAAACAACAATCCCAACAAACGAAGAATTAATGGAAGCGTTGACAGAAGTAAAAGATCCTGAGCTCGATATGAGTATTGTAGAACTGGGACTTGTCTATGACTTGGCTTATGACGATGGGGAGGTCATAGTCTCAATGACCTTAACGAGCCCAGGTTGCCCAATGGGACCAATTATTAAGGGTGGCGTTTATGGAAGGCTTATCCGTGTGCCCGGAGTAAACGATGTAGATGTTCAGATCGTATGGACACCCCCGTGGGATCCTAAAGAAATGGCCAGCGAAGATGTACAAATGGCGTTAGGCATCTGGTAGAAAAACGGTTGCTAGAACTTACCAAAAAGCTCCAGCGAATAGTAGGTAAAGAACACGTTCTTTACAAAACAGAAGACCTCATCCCGTATGAAATGGATGGGACGGTGGAGAGAAATTTACCGGACCTTGTGGTATTCCCTTCCTGTGCCAAAGAAATTGAGGAAATTGTTCAACTAAGTAAAGATTTTGAGGTTCCTATAACTCCTCGGGGAGCGGGAACTGGGTTAAGTGGCGGAGCAGTTGCGGCAAAAGGAGGCATCATAGTCGGAATGGCAAGACTACGTAAAATCCTTGAAATCGATCCAATCAACAGAATAGCAATAGTTGAACCAGGGGTACCTAACATAGATCTTACGAGCTCAGCAGCAAAACATGGTTTATTTTATGCACCAGACCCAAGTTCACAGAAAGCCTGCACTATAGGAGGAAACATCGCTGAAAATGCAGGAGGTCCACATTGCTTAGCATTAGGTGTAACTACTAACCACGTCCTAGGGATGGAAATTGTTACCGCAAATGGTGAAACTATGTGGCTGGGTGGAAAAACACCAGAATCTGCAGGTTTTGATCTTAGAGGACTGTTTATTGGTTCTGAAGGAACACTGGGAATCACAACAAAAATTATTGTTAAACTTTTGCCTCTTCCTGCAAGTGTTACAACTATGTTAGCCATTTTCAATAATATTGAAGATGCTTGTCGCGCGGTCTCTGGCATAATTCAAGGTGGATTAATTCCAGCTGCCCTAGAATTAATTGATAAAGTTACCTTACAAGCAGCAGAGGCAGGTTTAAATTGTGGATATCCTCCAGATGCTGAAGCTGTACTGCTTATAGAGTTCGATGGGTTAGAACAGGTTGTCGAGAAACAAATTAAACAAGCTGAGGAAGCCTGCCTAGACCAGAGGGCTACTGAAATTCGTAAAGCACAAAGTAGCACTGAACGTGAATTGTTATGGAAAGGAAGAAAAGGTGCAATAGGTGCTTTGGGACGTATAGCACCGAATTACTACATTCTAGACGGCGTGGTACCTAGATCAAAATTAGTAGAGACAATGTTAAAGGTCAGTGAGATTAGTAACCGCTTTGGTTTTCCTGTAGCTAATGTTTTCCATGCTGGTGATGGAAATCTACATCCTAATTTACTGTTTGACGAAAGAATTCCTGGTACAACCGAAAAGGTTTTACAAGCAGGTGCTGAAATTATGAGCGTATGCGTTGCTGTCGGGGGAACGCTTAGTGGAGAACATGGCGTTGGCTACGAAAAACAAAGGTTTATGCCTTGGTTGTATAACGAAACAGATATTGAAAATATGAGAAGTGTGCGCACAGTATTTGGCAATTTAGGAATGTTCAATCCTTGCAAAATTCTTCCAGAAGGTAGTGGTTGTGGAGAAATAGCAAATATTCCAAAAGCAGTTTCTGCAGCAGGGCCTGATGCCTGGATCTAAACTATTCTGCGTAAAAAACAAACAGGCCACTGAAGTCTATAGGCCAAACTCCTTGGAAAACCTTATTAAAATTGTAAAAAACAAGGATAACCTAACGTTGTTACCAGTCGGGGGAGGGACACAGCTAGAATTAGGAGAGAGGCCTGAGGGCAAATTCGCGGCATTATATCTAGAGAGAGCTTTTCCTAAAAAGATCGATCACGAGCCTGCAGATTTAACCGTCTTAGTATCCTCTAATACAACATTGAAAGAACTCCAGGACGAGCTAAAAAAAGCTGGACAAAGGGTTCCTATCGACCCACCGAACAATGAGAATGCCACAATCGGAGGAATCTTAGCAGTAGGGATTGGAGGACCACTACAATCGAGATTTGGACCGCCTCGCGATTGGGTCTTAGGAATGTCTGTCTTAAGGGCTGATGGAGAGATAGTCCGCGCTGGAGGTAGGGTTGTAAAAAATGTAACCGGTTATGATCTTATGCGACTCTGGTGTGGATCTCTTGGAACAATCGGATTAATTACTGAAGTTGCCTTACGTGTTACACCCATAGTTACGACAAATGACTATAGCGCAACTGTTACTAATTTTTCTGAAGCAAAAAAAATTGTTGATGAAATCTTTATTAAGGATATTCGGCCTGAATGTGCTGATATTCTGATAAAAAATGGGACACATACACTATTCCTTAGATTGTCGGAACAAACACAAGAAATAACACAGACTATTCTTCATCAGAAACTAATTAAAGAGGAAAAAGAGGATTTATACCTGCAGGCACGTGATCTTGGATTCACAGCAAAGGACGAATTAACAATAAGAGTTTCATGCACAAATAGCTCATTGGAGTTCATTGTTAATGAACTCCAACAATTACATCCAGACAGCCTCCTGGTAAGACCACTAACTGGATTAATACGAGCTACTTGGGAATCAAATAATGCAAAAAAAGCAGGGGCAGCTATTGGAATAGCATCACTACGTGAGAAAAATGAAGTGTCTGATGCCATAATTATCATTGAGCGCTCTTTAGACCAAAACATAAAAATTAATACTTGGGGACTAAAAAAAACATCTTTTGCTTTAATGAAAAAGATCAAAGATGTCTACGATCCTAATGGACGATTTAACAAAGGGAGATATTTGGGTGGTATCTGAAAAAATCACACTCTACGAAGAAGATGCTTGGCCCCTACCAAAAGAAGCACCTAGCTCTGAAGACCTTTCAAAGTGCGTCCACTGTGGTCTCTGTGTGAACGCATGTCCAACCTATTTAATTACTGGCCTTGAGGTGGAATCACCGAGAGGACGTATACATTTAGCACGCTCAGTAGGTGAAGGTAGAATCAGTCTAACCGAATCAGTACAAAACCATTGGGACCTTTGTTTACAATGCCGCGCATGCGAAGCCGTATGTCCAAGCGGAGTGCCATACGGAACAATTATAACTCAAGCAAAAGCTCAAATAAGCGAAGCTAAACCTTCAAAAAAACTTAGCTTGTACTTACGACGTTTTGTTTTACGAAACGTTATTGCAAGACCCTCAATACTCGGATTAGTTCTCACTCCAATTAGGTGGTTTATACAATCGAAGTTTAGAACTTACCTCAGAAAATTAAAGATCCTTGAAATCTCAACGCGATTAACGTTTTTAGATTCTAGCCTAGGTCAGCGCTCACAAATTGCACGAGCGGTTCACTTCAAAGACACGAAAGGTGAAAAAATGGCTCAGCTATTCATAGGCTGTGTAATGGGAGAACTATTCGGTTCGGTACACGAAGCTACAAAGCGGGTTTTAGAACATCGAAAATTTACAATTAACGCACCTGAAGAACAGCGATGTTGCGGAGCATTACATGCTCATGATGGAGATCTTGACTTTGCAAGAAAGCTTGCACGGGAAAACATAGCAGCTTTTGAAAGGACTGAAGGTCCAATCGTAATCAACTCCGCAGGATGCGGAGCAGCACTCAAAGAGTACGCTACGCTTTTGGAAAACGATGAATCTTATGCAAAAAGAGCTGCCTTATTTTCAAAACGTATTTTTGATTTTTCTGAAATTGCAGAACCTATTGGTAAAGGAAGTTTCAATAAAAAGGTTGTCTATCAAGATGCTTGTCATTTAAATCACGCCCAAGGAATAAGCGAGCAACCAAGAACGCTATTAAAATCTCTGCCACAATGTGACTTAATTGAAACCACTGAATCTGATCTTTGCTGTGGAGCAGCCGGAATATATAGCATCCTTGAACCAGAAATGTCTGGAGCACTAAGGAAACGGAAAACAGAAGCCTTTCAAGAAGCAAATGCCGACGTAATTGTAACTACGAACCCGGGGTGTTTAATGCAATTTGAGGCCGCTAAACGAGAAGGGTCACTTTCAGCTAAAATTATGCATCTTGCTGAGGTGATAGATGAAGCTGAGAGAATTTAAGTCGTAAATAAATTCTTGAGAAATCCTAATCAAGGCAACTACACTGGAGCATCTATGACTGGACAATTAGTGGGGGTTCGGAACGCGCTAGAGCCTTTCGTTTTACCCTTACTAAATTCCAATGCACTAAAACAGTCTCTGGGAATCTCCGAAAATGGAAAATCAATAGTTGCCGCAATACTTGCAAGAAATGTACAAGGGCCAACCCTCTTACTTACAACAACACCAACAGCTGCTGAACGGTTAACAAACGAAATTAGTTTTTACTGTACTGAAATGCCAGTAATGCAATTCCCGGAACGGGAACAGAAAGCATATGACAATCTTTCGATTGAAAACTCACTACGAACAGAAAAAGAAAAAGTCCTACGTCAATTACGAAGGAGAGAACAATCAATCATAGTTGCATCTTGGATTGCAGCCGCAGAGTTACAAGCAGGCCCCGACGCAACCAAAAAGGAACGTGTTCTAAACATTCACCAACAACTAAAACCGATAACACTACTACGGTGGGCTGAATCACACGGCTACAAAATAAAACAAATTGCCGACACCGTTGCAACAGTGACACAACGGGGTGGAATTGTTGATATCTTTCCCGTGAATCACGAAAGCCCATACCGTCTCGAATTTTTGGATGACACGATCGAGAGTATTCGAAAAATTGAACCTTCCACTCAAAGAAGTAGCGGACGTTTTGAAAAAATAAAGATCGCCCCAGCAGAAATTGTTACACAGCAAAATCAAATCAGTGCCACTAATTTGCTAAAGACTTTAAAAAAGACGGGGGAAAAATCCTTACTCATCCTCGAGGAACTTGAGCTCATCCAAGAAGGAAAAAGACCACGTAATTTCAGCTTTTACGAACCTTTCTTAAATACTGCAACGCTAGTGGAACATTTACATCCCTCTGGATCTTTGATTTTAGATCAGGTTGAGTTAGGCCAAGAAAACCTTCTACAAATATTGGAACACGAGCATGAAAATCGAAAACAAGGCGAGGAAAAAGGTGATTTACCAAAAGGATTGCCACCTCTACACAAGCAAACAGACTTATTTCTTCACACTCTCACGCAAAAGAAAAATAATTTTATTTTTGAACGCTTTGGAATAGAGGAACGGGGTACAGAACGGATACCAATCGGGGCATCTCAAAACTATGCAGGCCAACTCAAATTACTTGTCCAAGATGCAAATAAAAGAGCTCAGAATGGCGAATCAGTAATCATTGCATCTCAACAAGGACATCGTCTTTTAGCATTATTACAAGAAGAAGGAATCCCCAGTGAACTTGTGGAAACCGTAAAGATGGTCAAGGAAGGTTCAGTTACGATATGCCCTTCAAACGCAATGATAGGTTTTACTATCGAAGGAAAAATCGCACTAATAACAGATGAAAATATATTTGGTCTACATAGAAGGCCGAGAAGGATTCGCAAAAATATTGGAATCCAGCAAAATCTCTTAGGAACCCTAAAACCTAAAGATCTTATTGTGCATGCCGAGCATGGAATTGGCAGATTTTTAGGGCTTGTCAGGCGAACGACAGATGGTCGCGAACGTGAATACTTCGATCTCCAATACGCAGCAGGTGACCATGTATATGTACCTACTGATTATCTCAATTCTTTGACACCATATGTTGGTCCTAGTAACCGTACACCAACAATCACAAGACTTGGAACACAAGAGTGGGCACGTACAAAACAGCGTGTCCAAAAAGAAATCATTGCAAACGCACGTGACTTATTAGACCTATATGCACAACGTGCAATGGCCAAAGGTTACGCATTTGGATCTGACACAGCCTGGCAACAAGAATTAGAAGGCTCTTTCCCGTTTGTCGAAACTCCAGATCAAAATGAAACGATAAGTGCAGTCAAACAGGACATGGAAAAAACTCAGCCTATGGACCGACTGATCGCCGGAGATGTAGGTTATGGAAAAACAGAAATCGCAATCCGTGCTGCATTTAAAGCCGTCACCCATGGAAAACAGGTTGCTGTTTTAGCACCTACAACTGTTCTAGCAGAACAGCATGGTGAAACTTTCCGAGAAAGACTTTCTAGTTTTCCCATAAAGACTGAGGTACTTTCAAGGTTTAGAGATACAAAAAGCCAAAAAGAAATCATTCAGGGAATTGATAAGGGCAGTGTTGATATCACTATCGGAACACATCGCCTATTGCAAAGGGATATAGAATTTAATGATTTAGGTTTAGTTATCATCGATGAAGAACAAAGATTTGGTGTTAATCACAAAGATTGGTTTAAAAAAGTTAGAAAAGAAGTTGATACTCTAACCATGTCAGCAACACCAATTCCAAGAACATTGCAAATGTCTCTAACTGGAATTCGTGACATTAGTACACTAATGACCCCGCCTGAGGAACGACAACCGGTTAAAACCTATATCTCTGAGTGGGACGATGGCGCTATCAGAAAAGCAATCCTTCAAGAAATAGACAGAGATGGGCAAATTTATTTCGTCCACAACCGAGTTGGTACAATCAACAAAGTAGCGAAACAGTTAAATGACCTTGTGCCTGAAGCGACTCTTGCAATTGCGCACGGACAAATGCAAGAAGAGAAACTCGAACAGGTTATGTACGAATTTTCAAGAGGAACTTACGATATCTTGCTGTGCACAACCATCATTGAAAGCGGTCTAGACCTCCCAAACGTAAATACCATTTTAATTGATAAAGCAAACAGATTTGGTTTAGCACAACTGTACCAACTAAGGGGCAGGGTAGGGAGAGGAGCAGTAAGAGCTTATGCACATCTTTTGCATGACAAAACCCAAAATATTACAGAAACCGCACAACAACGCCTTGAAGCAATTTTTCAAGCCACCGAACTAGGGTCTGGATTTCAAATTGCCTTACGCGACCTTGAAATCCGAGGAGCTGGCAATGTTTTAGGAAGTGAACAAAGCGGCCATATAGCTGCAATTGGATTCCAACTATATTCTCGCCTTATGGGGGAAGCGGTTGCTGCACTTAAACGTGGCTTGGGTATCAATGATGAAACGACTCAAGACCATACGATAAGCGTACAAATTGACGTTCCGCTTAGTGCTTCAATTCCTGAAACATATCTTGCAGATACAGAAACTCGACTAGCCATTTACGAAAGAATTACACATTTAAAAACAACCGAAGAAATTCTAGAACTCCAAGAGGAACTTAAAGATAGGTATGGCCCACCACCACCTTTAGTTCAACAACTCCTAACCGTTGTCCGTTTAAAAATCCTTGCCCACAATGCAAAGATGCAAAGGGTAAGCACAAGTGCACGAATGCTACATATTCACAGCTACAGTGGTATAACAACAGGACAGAAACAACTTATTAATTCTCTAAATCTCAAATGTGTTTTTGTGGGACCAGAGCAGATACGAATTGATCGTATTGAAGCAGGGAGTGATTGGCTTCAATTTCTTGAGCAAGTTCTTCGGAAGCTTGATAATTCTTAATCGGAAAAAATCGTAATATGACCATACTAATTCTATGACAAACAAAAATATTTTCGAAGCACTATCTTCATTCCAGGCTGGCATCGGCACAGATCCTTTTGAAAATTATTGTGTCAGTGCCTTAGCTTATTTGCTAGAAACAAAACAATCTCAACTAACAGAACTACTCACATCAGTGGCGGAATGTTTCGGCACAGTTAAGGAAACTCACTGTCAGGTATTAGTTGATGACCAAATTATTAGTTTATTGGTCGAGTTAACTAACAATAAACGTCTCTTCATAAAAATTAATACGCAAACAAACAATAATATTGAAGAGAGAACAAAGTTACAAACACTAAAGGCAGACAATGCAGTGTTGCTTTGGATAAGCTTTAAAGGGGATACGCCCCCGAGCAACTGGGTATCAGTAACATGGGAACAAATTAGAGAAACTCTTGGTACAAGTTCAGAAAAGCTCGCTTTGGAATTCGGAAACTTTATACAGACGGACATTCTCGGCCACGGGTCAGTAACCGTTCAACAAGCACTAAAAACAAATAAACTCTACGCGCTCGGCGGGGCAGTAATTAGAGAAAAGTATGGTGTAAATACGGAATATCTCAACAGTGCATCACAAGCGATACAGGGGGAATTTCGATACTTAGGAACAACTTTTTCTGGTAATACGCCAGACCTACAATTCTGGATCGGGATTGTAAACCAAACACTACCCCTTAGCTCACACTACCAATTGATATTAGCCAGCAAAAACACGGAAGTGCAAAATCCAGTAGATAAACCGCGAGTCACAGACAATTGGGATTGGAAAGGCTGGACTGGACTTGGTGAAATTACCACTTCTCTTGAACACAGCCATTACAAAGATTTACTTGAAAGGCTAATCTAGAAGTAATTTCAGATACTGTCCTGTTGCACTCTTTTTAACTTTTGCAACTTTTTCTGGAGTACCTTGTGCCACAATTAAACCTCCACGATCACCGCCATGAGGACCTAAATCAATTATGTGGTCAGCCGACTTAATCACGTCAAGATGATGCTCAATAACAACGACGGTATTTCCACTATCTACCAATCGGTGCAATACATCCAATAAATTATGAACATCTAGAAATGACAAGCCTGTTGTCGGTTCATCAAGAACATACAAAGTTTTACCTGTTGAACGTCGTGATAACTCAGAAGCTAATTTAATTCGCTGGGCTTCACCTCCAGACAACGTAGTTGATGGTTGCCCTAGCCGGATGTAACCCAACCCAGTGTCTACAAGAGTTTGCAAGATACGCTTTACTCGAGGAAACGCTTCAAACAAACCAACAGCTTCGTCAACGGTCAGGTTTAACACTTCAGCTATTGTTTTGTTTCGAAATTTTATTTCTAAAGCTTCACGATTATAACGACTGCCATCACAGACCTCACAAGGAACTGTCACATCTGGCAAAAATTGCATCTCTACAAGCTTATATCCATCACCTCTACATTCTTCACAACGTCCACCTTTCACATTAAAAGAAAACCTCCCCGGCTTATAACCACGCGCACGTGACTCCGGGACCGAAGCAAATAGCTCTCGTATTAGTGTGAAAACACCTGTATAAGTTGCGGGGTTCGAACGAGGCGTACGACCTATTGGTGACTGATCAATATTTACCACTTTATCAAGATGATCGAGGCCTGCAATTGCATCATGATCGCCAGGTCTTTGGTAACTTTTGTGAACAACCTGTGCAGCTCGACGTACGAGGATTTCATTCACTAAAGATGACTTTCCAGATCCAGAAACACCGGTGACAAGAATAAAAAGACCTAATGGAAATTCCACATCCAAATTCTTGAGGTTATTTGCACGTGCACCTTGAACAAACAAGGATTGTCCATTACCCGAACGACGAGTTTTAGGAATGGGTATAACTCTTTTTCCAGATAAATATGCCCCCGTCATACTCCTCGAATTCTTAACAATATCTGCCAAAGAACCCTGAGCAACTACTTCTCCCCCACCAACACCAGCCATAGGACCAAGATCAATAATATGGTCAGCAGCACGCATTGTAGCCTCATCATGTTCAACAATAATCACCGTATTTCCTAAATCACGAAGGCGTTCCAATGTACGTATCAAGCGATCTCCATCCACTGAGTGAAGACCAATTGAAGGCTCATCACATATATATAAAACACCCATTAAGGCCGACCCAATTTGCGTTGCTAACCTAATTCGCTGGGCCTCACCACCTGAAAGTGATCCAGCCGATCGTGAAAGTGTTAAATAATCAAGCCCAACATCAACAAGAAACTCTAAACGGCCACAAATTTCTTTAAGAACCTGCTCGCCAATCACTTTTTCACGAATATCTAACGGAGTAGATTTTCCGGTTAAATTTTTAAACCATGCCAATGCCTCTGACACACTCAATTTTGCAATTGAATCAATATTGACCTCATCAATTAGTACCATCAATGCTTCCGAACGAAGACGCTGCCCTAAACAATCAGGACAAGCTACTGCGGCCATATAACGCTCAATTGCAGATCTTCTTCGTTCGGAATCAGTCTCCTTATAACGCCTCTGTAGATTATTAATGACACCCTCAAAACGAGCAGTATAAAGTCGAGACTGTCCTCTTTTAGTGTTATACCGCACGTCCAAACGCTTATCACCTGTACCGTACAAGACAACATTCAACTGCGTTTCGTTTAATTCTGAAATAGGAACATCTACAGAAAAACCATATTCATCCGCAATCGATTCGAAGAATCGGTTGTACCACATACCACTAGTAAGAGCATGATTGTATGGCTCAATAGCACCACCTGATAACGACAATGTGCGATCAGGAATTACAAGTGCAGGATCAACTTGCATTTCAACGCCTAGCCCAGTGCATCGCTTACATGCACCATGCGGACTATTAAAAGAAAAGGTTCGCGGCTCCACCTCTTCAAAAGAAAAGGAATCGTACGGACAAGCAAAATGCTCAGAAAAAACTCTTTCAAACAGTTCCTCCTCACCACCTTCCTTATCGACACTTCCCACAATTGCTACATTGATAACACCTTGTCCAACAGACAAACCAGTTTCAACCGATTCCGCTAATCTTAAATTCTCATCACTATTCTCAGTACTTTTAGGAATCACCAATCGATCTATAACAATTTCAATATCATGTCGCTTATATCTATCGAGCTTTATCTCTTCGTCCAAATCATAGATCTCACCATCTATACGCACTCGTACAAAGCCAGCAATTCTTGCCTCATCTAATATAGCTACATGTTCACCACGCATAGCTTTTGTTACGGGGGCAAGTATCAAAAGGCGAGAACCTGGTGGATATTCAAGGACCGCATCAACAATTTGTTGCACAGTCTGTCTCGTAACTGGACGACCACATTCTAAGCAATGAGGTCGTCCAACGCGCGCCCACAAAAGCCGCATGTAATCATAGATCTCAGTAACAGTGCCCACTGTAGAACGCGGATTATTTGATGTGGATTTCTGATCTATAGAGATCGCTGGCGAAAGTCCATCAATATAATCAACCGCAGGTTTTTCCATCAATCCAAGAAATTGCCGCGCATAAGCAGACAAGGATTCCACATATCTACGTTGACCTTCCGCATAAATTGTGTCGAATGCCAATGAAGATTTCCCGGAACCAGAAACACCAGTAATTACAACCAACTGGTCGCGGGGAATTCGGACATCAATATTTTGAAGGTTATGCTCTCTAGCACCCTGGATCTCTATATATTTCAGTGAACAACCTCACTTGCATAATTATGACTCTCAAAACAAATCATTTTATAATTATTTCATCCGATAACGAAGATATACCTCGCTAGTTTCCATATTTGGTATAGAACTAACTAATTCTAAATGCGGAACAGTCTCAGGTGAAAAAGCATTTTTCCCAGAAACTAAGGAAAGTGTATCTTCACCAGCAACAATCACAGGACCAATTGTTAAAAATACCTCATCAACACAACCCTCTTTGTAAAAAGCTGCATATGTTGCAGGACCACCTTCAACAAGTAATAACTCACAGTTAAGAACATTTCGCATATGTACTAGCATCGCCTCAATTTCGTTATTCCTAGGCAAAACAACGACTGGCCGACCTGTGTCTTCTACAATTTTCCTCTTCTGTTCAGATACAGTTTCAGAAAGGTATACGACCGCTGGGAAATCTGTAGCTTGAAAAAATTGCTTCTCGATGGGTAGATTACCGCTACGACTTAAAACAGCAGCAATTGGTACCGCTTTACCCCTGCTTTGCCTTATTTCGTCCAAATCTTTGAATCCAAGCCGTGAAGAAGTACCACTCGTCCGAAGCGTTTCAGCACCATTTAAAACAATATCAGCATGAAGTCTCAGTTCACGCATCAATCGCTGATCGGTACTTGAACCAATCCCCTGCTCAGTACTTTTAATAACTGCCTTACCATCAGCAGACATGACACCATTTAAAATTACAGTTGGCCGATCCACCGGAGCAGGGGGGAAAAGTAATTCTGTGTAGTCAGGACCACTTGAATCCATCGATATTAAACCTTCGGAATTTCTTCAGAATCAAGCTCTCGATAGTAACAGGAAATATTACCAGTGTGGCACGTAGGACCATCTGGACGTGCAAATACCAAGAGTGAATTATCCTCGCAATTCTTTTTTATGCTTACCAAATTAAGATAATTTCCGCTTGTAGCACCCTTCTCCCAGATTTCATTACGACTGCGACTCCAAAAGGTGACATGTCCAGATGCTAGACTCATCTCGAGAGACTCCGGATTCATCCAAGCCAATACCAAAACTTCTTTTGTATCAACATCTTGCACAACTGCGGGAATAAGATCATTTTGATCAAGTTCTAAACTCATATTTTACCTTCCATTCTTTTTAATTTTTTTAACTACGCCGGATTGGAACACCTGCATCAGCAAGATATGCCTTAACCTGTCGGATAGAATAGGTGCCGAAATGAAAGATGCTAGCAGCTAAAACAGCATCAGCCTTTCCTTCTACTAAAGCATCCTTCATGTGCGCTGGACCACCAGCACCTCCAGAAGCGATTACTGGCACATTCACAGCCTTATTAATTGCCTGCAACAATTCAGTATCGTATCCATCTTGATGGCCATCTGCATCCATACTTGTAACTAAGAGCTCGCCAGCACCCTGGGTTACCACTTCCGATGCCCACTCAACTGCCCCAATACCCGTAGGTTCTCGTCCACCATGTGTATAAACTTGCCACTCAGAGTTGGTACCCGCCACCTTTTGAGCATCAATCGCGACCACAATACACTGACTCCCAAATCGATAAGCAGCATCTCTTATCAAAGTAGGGTTTTCAATAGCAGCGGTATTAATACTCACTTTATCTGCCCCAAGTTCAAGCATAATTTTTACGTCTTCAGTAGAGCGAATTCCACCTCCAACTGTAAACGGGATAAAAACCTGATCTGCTGTCGCTGCAACCATATCGTACACAGTTTTTCGGTCATCTGAGGAAGCCGTGATATCAAGAAAAACAAGCTCATCAGCACCTTCCTGATTGTATAATTTTGCAAGCTCAACCGGATCACCTGCATCTCTAAGATCTACAAAGGAGACCCCTTTCACCACACGTCCACGATCCACATCAAAACACGGGATAATACGTTTAGTTAGCATTTTTTAAGGCAACCTGGACATCACTAATACTAAAAATTTTCTCATACAAAGCTTTTCCTACAACCACTCCTTCACAGCCAATTTGCGAAAGTGAAAGTATATCTTTGATCGATGAAACCCCTCCCGATGCTATGACAGGGATTTCCACTTTTTCCACGAAATTCGCCATTAGATCAAGGTTCACACCCTCAAGGGCCCCATCACGAGAAATATCTGTGACCATTAGTCTCTGGACACCTATATCAGCCAACTCAATAGCAAAATTAATCGGATCTAAACCTACTGGATTTTCGGCCTTTTTCCTCCACCCATCCACATATATATTCCCCTCTCGAATATCCAGTGCAACTGTAATACCTGAAGAGTGCTTAGTAACCGCTTCTTTCACAATCCCAAGATCTTTTACAGCAGCACTTCCCAACTGAACTAAGCTAGCACCCATTTCAAAAGCATCTGCAATAGACAAGGAATTTCGAATACCCCCAGAAACCTCAACTGGAATCTTAACAGCCGAACATATTTCAGAAATAATCTTACTGTTGACCGGGTGACCTAATTTAGCACCATCTAAATCCACAACATGTAAAAGACCTGCCCCTTCCATCTCCCATTGCGTTGCCACTTCAATAGGATCAAGGTTATAACGAGTCTCTTGCTCATAATCCCCTTGAAATAAGCGGACGCAAAACCCTCCTCTAATATCTATGGCAGGAATAACCTCAAATGTCAGTCTTTTTCTCCTTATTAGATCCCGCATAAAATCCGGGGTTTTTAGCCCAAGCAACGAAATTTGCATAGAGACTTAATCCTAAGTCCGAGCTTTTTTCAGGATGAAACTGAGTAGCAAACACATTATCCTGAGCAATAATGCTTGGAAATGTAACTCCATATTTAGTTTGACCGAGAACTACCCCTCCCTCTGTTGGCTCAGCAAAAAAAGAATGCACAAAGTAAAAATATGAATTGTTTGGAATCCCCTCAATAACGGGGTGATCATGAAGCCATTCCACAGTATTCCATCCCATATGTGGAACCTTAAAATTTTCTAACGAAAAATGATGCACTGTTCCCGGAAAGATACCCAAACACTTCTGTCCACCACCTTCTTCAGAAAAGTCAAACAGTGCCTGCATACCCATACAAACACCGAGGAAAGGACGACCAGAAAAAATATACTCCCGTAGGGGTTCATCCAGTGATTTAGCTACTAGTTTTGACATGGTATCAGCTGCTGAACCTACACCTGGAAGTATTACCGCATCAGCCCCCTTCAAATCTTCTGGTTTATCCGTAACAATTGGCGTTGCCCCTGAACGAGCAACAGCACGCGTCACGCTACGCAAATTGCCAGCATCATAATCAACTATCAGAACTGATGAACCCACAACCTGAGAATAGCATGCATAGAGAAAAGATATTCCACAACATAACGCCCGAATAGGTATAATTAAGTTGAAATGGCCGAAAACAAGCAACATTCGGCGCGACTGCATAGTGAAGAACTCCGCTCGCTGATCACATACCACAATTATCGATATTACTCACTAGATTCTCCCGAAATCACCGATGGTGAATATGATGAACTGATTGGGAATTTAAGAGAAATTGAAAGTAACTTCCCAGAACTAATTACCCTAGACTCACCTACACAACGAGTGGGATCAGCACCCTTAGAAGCATTTGAGCCAGTCGAGCATAGGATCCCCATGCTAAGTTTGAGCAATGTTATGGATCAGAATGATTTAGATAATTGGTACGAACGTGTGTCGGCAAAACTACAAAAAGAAATTAGCGTTGTAAGCGAGCCCAAAATTGATGGGTTAGCGGTTTCTCTTGTTTATAAAGACGGGCAACTCATCCTTGGTTCTACCAGAGGAGATGGCCAAATCGGAGAAAATGTAACTACCAACCTAAGAACAGTTAAAACTATACCTCTACAGCTACAAGCACCATACCCTAAAGAATTCGAGGTCCGCGGCGAAATTTATATGCACAAAAGTGGTTTCGAACTTATGAATTCCGAACGTGCAAAACAAGGTGAAGCACTTTTTGCAAATCCACGTAATGCTGCTGCTGGTTCTGTAAGACAATTACACTCAAAAATTACAGCTGCACGGCCATTGTCGATCTATATTTATCAATTGGGTTGGTGTACTGATACTCATCCCCAAAACCAATATGAGTTGCTTGGATGGTTGCGAAAGATGGGGTTTAGGGTAAATACAGAAATTCGAAAACACCTTAATATTAGCGAAGTTAAGAACAGGATAGAATGGTGGGCCGAAAATCGAGAGAGTTTAGATTACGATATCGATGGTGTTGTTCTCAAAGTGAATACATTAGCGCACTGGGAAGACTTAGGAACGGTAGGGCGCGAACCTAGATGGGCAACAGCATTTAAATTTCCACCACAACAACGCACAACTAAACTCATTGATATCGAAGTAAACGTGGGTCGAACAGGCTCATTAAATCCATTTGCAATCCTCGAACCAGTAGTAATTGCAGGTACGCGTATCCAGATGGCTACACTGCATAATGAACAAGATATACAACAAAAAGACTTACGTATTGGCGATACCGTACTTGTCCAGCGAGCAGGTGATGTAATCCCACAAGTTGTCTCACCCATAACAAGTCTTCGAAATGGATCAGAAATCGTATTTAAAATGCCTACACAGTGTCCCTCGTGTAATACAACAATTGTCCAAACTGCAGAAGAAACTGCCCACTACTGTCCTAATCTTGGCTGCCCAGAACAACAGATCCGGCTCATTGAACATTTTGCTTCACGGCTAGCAATGGATATAGATGGACTTGGCGAACAAATCGTAAAAACTTTGTATGAGAATAAATTAATTGAAAATGTCTCTGATTTATATTCATTAAAAATATCCGACATCATGAATCTAGAACGAATGGGCGAGAAGAGTACTAAAAATCTGCTTACGGCTATAGAAAAAAGTAAAGCACGACCACTACATAATTTAATTTTTGCACTTGGAATAAGACATGTTGGAATAGAAACAGCAAAACTTTTAGCAGAACATTTCAAAAATCTTACAACCCTTACCCAATCGAAAAAAGTCGAACTAGAAGAACTTGATGGGATAGGGCCAGTTGTAGCAGAGAGTATTCAACAATGGCTTGAGAGGCTAAACAACAAGTCAATAACTACCCAATTAATAGCGTCGGGTTTAAACACGACTCACAGAGACAATACAAATGCTAGTAAAGAACTTGATGGGATAGCCTTGGTAATTACCGGGACACTACAAACAATGACAAGAAATGAAGCTGAAGAAAAAGCTCGAGAACTGGGAGCAGACGTGCGAAAAACCATAACCCGCAAAATAAACCTTCTGGTTACTGGAGAAAATCCAGGTACCAAATTAAGCCAGGCAAACGCCTTAGGTTTGCAAATTATTGGAGAGCAAGAATTTTTAGATCTTCTCTCAAATAATTAAAAAAAGCGCAAATAGATTCATGAGTTAGGACAGAACATAGTAATTTAGCTACGTTTCCGCATATACTAATACCATACTCACGATGATGGGCGGGAATACATCGTTGGCGGATCATTGTGGCAATATTTCAAAAGCTTTCGCAACTTTTTGGAACATTCTCTCAGGGTGTGGCTATTGATTTAGGTACTGCGAACACTATTGTTCAAGTGCGCGGACGAGGTGTCGTAATTAATGAACCTTCAGTCGTAGCTATTGATCGCCGTAACAAACAAATACTCGCAATTGGAGCAGAAGCCCAGAGAATGGTGGGGCGGACACCGAGTGACATCGTAGCAATACGACCATTACGCGATGGAGTAATTTCAGATTTCGAAGTAACCGAAAGAATGCTGCAATACTTCATTCGAACAGTCAGCACACGAACATTCTTATCTCGACCAGAGGTTGTAATAGGAATCCCCAGTGGCAGTACAGAAGTGGAAAGACGTGCGGTTCATGATGCTGCACTAAATGCAGGAGCAGGAAAGGTCAGATTGTTAGAAGAGCCATTTGCTGCAGCAATTGGTGCCGGATTACCTATAACCGAACCAACAGGATCAATGATCGTGGACATAGGAGGAGGGACCACCGAAATAGCCGTTATTGCTTTAGGAGGAATGGTAACAAGTCGATCAATTCGTATAGCTGGCGATCGAATCGATCAAGATATTATTACTTATGCCCGTGCAGTCCATAACCTGGCAATTGGTGACCGCACAGCTGAAGAAATAAAAAAAACCTGGGGATCCGCAGCACCCTTAGAACGAGAAGACTTACTGACTTTAAAAGGACGAGACTTAGCCACAGGATTACCTAAAACAGTAGAAATAACCACGGTGGAATTACGAGATGCAATATCTGGCGCTGTTACTGCTATCGCCCAATCCCTTAGGGAAACAATTGCCGAAACTCCTCCCGAGTTAATTTCAGATCTTATTGAATTTGGAATTGCACTTGCAGGAGGAGGTGCGCTCTTAGCAGGATTAGATCAAAGGTTGAGCCAAGAAACACGCTTTCCAACATATGTTGTCGAGGATCCATTGCTCTGTGTTGTGCAGGGGGCTGGTTGGCTACTTGAAGCTCCTCCAGATGTCGCAAGACGCATGGCCCAATATCCGATAAGCGGAACACACACTTAAAGATGCCAAAGATACCAAGAATTGCAATTATGGTAACTAGCTTGTTACTAGTCATAGTACTTTTCTCTGCTTTGGGAAGAACCGGAAGCTTAGAACCAGTACAAAACCTTTTTCTGATTGGCAGTGCACCAATGAGTAGTGGATTAAGCAAAGGATTTAAACCACTGATGGGGTTTTTTAAAGATATTGGCCAAGCAGATAACTTACGTAAAGAAAATACATACCTAAAACAAGAAAATGAACAATTACGGAATCAAAATATTGAATTAGCAATAACAAGGAAACGAATAGTTGAACTAGAGCAAGCATTAAAAATACGAACATCAGACCTCGATACTGCCTTTTTAGCTGCAACTGTAATCGGCTTTATTCAATTACCATTCCGAGCTGAAATATCAATTAATTTAGGCAGCACAGATGGTATACAAACGGGTAACATCGTTCTTTCCCCCCAAGGAAGCCTTGTAGGGAGAATTACTTCAGTGAAAAAAAATTATTCTTTCGTCAGATTAGTCACAGATAGTCGCAGTCGAATAGCCTCACAGGTTCTGAATAGTACAACTAGCGGAATCATATCTGGTAAACCAACGCGTGAACTTGAATTCGATCTGGCACTAGGGGATATAAAAACAGGAGATGTCCTTATTACATCCGGACTGGGTGGTATTTTCCCTGCCGATATACCTGTTGGGGTCATTGAGAAAATCATTGGAAATGATCAAACTGCTTTCCCCAAAATTACAGTTACTGCATTTGCACAAATAACAAATCTACGAACCGTGTTAGTAGATACTAGTTTCATTGCAATACTTCCTGAGTCACGATAGTGATCGGGGTAGGAGTTTCGGTAATTAGCGTGGTGCTATCATCAATAGCACAAGTTTCCATTGCCCCATTCATTACAATCAGCGGTGCAACACTTAATTTCAATCTTTTAGCCATCGTTTTCATTGCAACTTACACAAATAGAACAACCTCAGTTGGTGCACTGATACTCCTAACTCTACTCACTGGTTCAATTACAGGAACCCCTTACGAATGGATACTATTAGCCTACTTACCAACAATACCGTTCCTATATTTCATTAATTTACTAAGGAGAAATAGCACCCATACATTAATTATTGTAGTGGCAACTGCTACAGTTATAGGACTTTGGGCAAGGGTCCTGATGTCCATAATAGCAATCTCAGATGGTACTCTAACTTCATTTGGAACGGTAATTTCCCAAATTCTTGCACCAGGTATCCTGCTAGATATGATACCTGTGATTATTTTCTATGGAATTTTTAAATTAGCAGGTCCCAACAAACAGAGCGTGATTAATACTGGCTATAACACTTAGAGAAATTTATGTTTAGAAACGCAAAAACTAGAACTGCTCTTCGAAACAGACCTCGAGGGAATTTACGTATTCTTTGGCTTGCGATCATCATTCTCTTCGCAGTTCTACTTATACGACTTATAGATATGCAAATCATAAATCGAGCCAATTTTGCAGAGAAAGCACAAAATAATCGGATTATCCAAACTAATATCCCAGCAGTCCGTGGTCTAATTTATGACCGTTCAGGCAACCCGTTAGTGGATAATACTGTAAGTTTCAGTGCTTCAATCGTTCCCTCTCTGTTACCAGTCGACGAACAAAAACGTTATCTCTTATATCTACAGTTGGAAAAAATATTAGATTTGCCTGCAATAGAAATCGCAAAACAAATTGAGGAATTTGAAAGAAAAATCTCGCAATCAGGAACATTAATAATTGCTCGAAACCTATCCCATCAACAAGCGTTAATGCTTGAACAAAGCACACCAGACCTAATTGGAGTTGCTTTAGAAATGGACGCACAAAGAACGTACCTCGGCGGCTCAGCGTTAAGCCATATATTGGGCTACATGGGTGCACAAACAGAAATAGAATGGGAAGAACGCAAAACAAAAGGTTACGGTTTTAACGAATTAGTAGGAAAAACAGGATTAGAAGCTTTTTATGAGAATATTCTCCATGGAACTCCTGGAAAAGCAATTACAGAAATTAATGCGTATGGTTCCAAAATTCAAATTCTGGACGAGATAAATCCCTCCCCTGGGCACAACATCCATCTTTCCATAGACCTAAAACTACAAACTTATGTTGCTGAACTCCTAGAACAGGGACGCGGAGAAGCAAACATTGCGGCAGCCGTTGTAATGGACGCAAACACAGGGGAAATACTAGCTCTAGTGTCTTTGCCAAATTACGATAACAATATTTTTTCAAGTGTTAATCGTGACAAGGAATACACAAAACTTATAAACGATCCGAATTTGCCACTACTGAACTGGTCACTAAATCCTGCAGCCCCTGGATCAACCTTTAAACTAGTAACTGCGGCAGCTGCCCTTGAAGAAGGACGTGCTACCGCAGAAACAAGCTATAACGTCGACAGCCTTGCCCATGAGTTCCTTGGATTTGATGGGAGAACCTATCAATTTTTCGACTGGCGCATCCATGGACTTATTAATTTACATGAGGCCATCGCTTGGTCATCAAACATCTACTTCTACATGCTTTCCTGTGGATTTCCACGGGAAGAACTACCTGGGCTAGGAGATGATGTGGAACAATCAGCTGTTACTTTAAGTTATTACGCACGCCGTTTTGGGCTTGGTAGTGAAACTGGTATAGATCTTGTATCAAGTGAAAGCCCCGGACTTATACCTACACCAGAATGGAAACGCCGAAGTAGAGCAGGTCCCAATTTCTCAGCAACAGAACGTGAATGGTATTACGCAGACACCTGCTTCATGGGAATTGGACAAGGTGACGTCACCGCCACACCGCTTCAAATAGCGATCATGACAGCAGCTATAGCTAATAATGGGAAATTATTAACTCCTCGTATAGCTACAAAAATTACTGATACTGAAGGGAATCTCATAGAGCAAAAACCGACAGTTTCTACAAAAATTCCTGTAAGCCAAAAAAATCTTGAAGTCATTCGCGAGGGGATGCGCCAAGCAGTAGCAAATGGTTCTGCAACTCTTGCAAAAGTCGAAGGTATCCAAACAGCAGGAAAAACAGGTACAGCAGAATTTATAGCCGCGGACGGAACTACAAAAGAGCATGCCTGGTTCACAGGATTTGCTCCTTTCGATTCCCCCGAAATTGTTGTGACTGTTTACTTCGATCTCGGACAGGGCAATTTGAAAGCCTCACCCATCGCAGCTGAAATAATGCGTTACTACTTGAGTAAGATGCGAGACAAATAATGTTTAGAGGAACACAAACACCACAAGAATGGGCACGTTTTGATTACCTACTTGTTCTCATTGCATTAGCCTTAGTAGCCTATGGCTTAATTCTTATACACAGTGGCTCAACCGAGAGTGGGGAAGGCCTCAAAATCAGCTTTAACTCGCCAATGATAAGGCAGGGAATTTTTGCGATTGGTTCCCTCGTAGCGATGATCCTCTTATCTCGGATGGATTATCATGCCTTGCTCCACTACGCCTGGTGGATCTATGGAATCACAATCTTTTTGTTAATCCTGCTCCTGATTATAGGACAGACTGATTTCGGCTCAACACGATGGTTTGACTTAGGAATTTTTCAATTACAACCATCCGAATTTGCAAAGATAAGCCTAATTATTGTTCTTGCTCGTTTGATAAGCGATAGGGGAGGGGATGTAAAAAGTCTAAAGACACTACTTTTTTCATTACTTCTAGCAATTCCCCCTTTGTTTTTGGTTTTTATACAGCCCGATCTTGGAACTTCGATAATTTTCATAACCATTTGGGTTGGACTTGTATTTGTTGCTGGTGCAACAAGACGGCACCTGATAATTCTAGGAGCATTTTTTATTGCTTTGATCCCATTTGTTTGGACATTTGGTGTTGAGGACTACCAAATCGAAAGAATTTCTGTAGTTCTAAACGCAGAAGAGGATCCTCTCGATTCAGGTTACAACCCAATACAAGCTCAAATTGCAATAGGTTCAGGCGGATTGTTTGGTAAAGGTTTATTTGAAGGCGAACAAACCCAATTAAACTTTTTAAAGGTCCCTACGAAAGACTTTATATTCAGTGTATTAGGTGAAGAATTGGGTTTCTTAGGGGCAATTTTACTTTTGGGTCTTTTTCTTCTACTACTCTGGAGAATATTAAGAGCAGCTCAGTTTTCAGGTGATACTTCAGGACAATTACTAGCTGCTGGTATTGTTACGATGATCCTTTTTCAATTGTTTATCAATATCGCAGTCAATCTCGGAATCTTTCCTGTCACAGGGTTACCATTACCATTTGTGAGTGCAGGCGGTAGTTCACTTTTAACACTCTTTATTTCACTTGGAATTGTCCAAAGTGTTGTAATACATCACAGAGCATACCGCCAAAACTAATTACCTAGTTAGCCTCAGCATTAGATTTTTTGTACTGTGCCATCCCACTACGTAAGTCTGCGTGCTCGGATGATGAAAGATCAGGATCAGATCGGATTATTTTCTCGGCCAAATTTCGAGCTTCTAACAAAAGTGCTCGATCCGTCACGCGAGCAGCACGAAGCGAAGAAGCATAACCACTTTGAGAAGTACCCCACACTTCTCCCTCTCCACGTAGTTCAAGATCAACCTCAGCCAGTTCAAATCCATTACTAGTCTCAACCATAGCCTGTAGACGGCTAATTGCCTCAGGCTGTAAATCTTCCTCACTACTAAACAGCAAACAATAACTTTGTAAATCTGAGCGGCCAACTCTTCCCCTAAATTGGTGTAACTGACTCAACCCGAATCTTTCTGCACCCTCGATAAGCATCACCGTAGCATCGGGAATATCAATCCCAACCTCAATAACGCTAGTTGCCACAAGAACTTGTATGTTACCCAAGGCAAACGCATCTAAGGCCCTTTCTTTCTCATGTGATGAAAGGCGTCCATGCAAAAGCCCAATTTCATAATCACTAAACGGGCCATCCCTTAAACGTTGAAATTCGGTTTCAACAGAGCGCACTGATTGTAAAATTTCGGAATCATCAACTAAAGGACAAATTACAAAAATCTTTTCTCCTTGATCTAATCGTTTACGCATAAAAGAGTATGCTTCTTCTCTTTGTTCGGGCTGGACCCAATGCGTTTCAACCGGTTTTCGACCTGGTGGAAGTTCGTTAATAGTCGAAACTTCAAGATCACCATAAACAGTTAGGGCAAGTGTCCGAGGTATTGGTGTCGCGGTCATTACTAACAAATGAGGATTATCACTTTTTTTCCTCAAAGCGGTTCTTTGATTTACCCCGAACCGATGCTGTTCATCAATAACCACTAACCCTAATCTTGGGAATTCGACACCCTGCTCAATAAGAGCATGTGTGCCGATAATAATATCGGCACCTCCATGAGAAGCATCATTCCGTACTTGAGCTTTTCGTGCTTCTGTAAGCGAACCTGTTAATAGAGAAACCTTAACCGAACGATCAAGCCATGACGGGGTAAATAATCCTTCGAAAATTGTTGATTCCTCACCTCCACCAAGAAGACTACTCAATGTTCTTAAATGTTGTTCTGCAAGTATTTCGGTTGGCGCCATCAGAACTGTTTGATAACCAGAACACACTGCAGCCAACATAGCTGCGAAAGCAACGACAGTCTTACCGCTGCCAACATCCCCTTGTAACAATCGCAACATTGGTTGCTGAGAGTTTATGTCACGTAGGATTGTATCCAAGACTTTCTTCTGATCGGTAGTCAGCTCAAATCCCAAGGCTAACTTATATGCCTGAAAATGTTCAGCTAAAGAAAGAGATGGGGCTGTACCAGCCTGCCATTCTTTTCGACGCAATAAAACTGCTGTCTGGATCTCTAAAAATTCACCTAGGGCAACTCGCTGACGAGCAGATTCACCGGCTGAAACAGATTTCGGCTTATGTATCGTTCGTATAGCATCACCTAGCTCAGACAATCCTTGATTTTTCTTCACCCAACCAGGTAACGGATCCGGCAAAAGATCTGCAAAATGATCAACAGCATAATTAACAACCTTTAAAATACTACTTTTTCTAAGACCTTCAGTTGAAGGGTAAATTGAAACAATGCGACCCGGTGATGTCTGTTCCCCATCTGAAATAACTTGCCACAGAGGGCTGTCCATTTGTATATGTCCACGATAATGTCGAATTTTTCCTGACACGATCACTTTAACTCCAGGTTGAAGTTGTTTAGCAATATAATTCTGGTTAAACCACACAACTTTTAAACGCCCAGTATCATCAGAAACCTCAGCTTGTGTTCCCCGGGGTCTCCCTCTTCTTCCACGCCCAAAGAACATCAGACTCGATTTTTGTACTTCACCCACTACAGTCTGAAAGCCGGATGAAGCCGTTAATTCAGAAATCTTTCTCACATCACTTAGATCTTGATATCTGCGTGGTAACAACAAGGCGGCATCTCCCGCTCGAATTACGCCAAGACGAGCAAAACGTTCAGCGCTCGCGGGACCAATGCCTGGAATCTCAGTAACCGGATCAGTGATGCTTAAACTCTTTTTTTCATTCCTTTTAGGAGTTATGATTATTCCAACACCCAAGGCGGAAATAGCTGTTCTCAACCACTTCACACGCTCACTCTGAGACAGAAAACGATAGCCATTCTTCGGCAAACGTTGTATGCACCTCGCAAACGGATGATTCAAAGGAATATGCCTCTGCTCTTCTAATTCAACAAGAAAATGGTCTAGTCCGTTTGAAAGAATTCCCTTCTCACTACCTTCATTTTTTAAAATCCTTTCAAATAAATTGCCAATTTTTTCAGCATCAGGAATAGGATCGTCGGAATTGTCTCTTTCAGTTGCTATATTTTTAGCCATAGACCAGTTGGATCTATTATAAGATAGCACTGAACATTGCACCCTCTAAGAGATACTCGGAACCAACAAAGTAAATATGCGAACCATCAAATTAGCACCATCTATTCTAACTGCAGATTTCTCAAAGCTATTCGATGAGATTCGTGCGATTGAAAGAGGTGGGGCTGATTTGGTGCACTTGGATGTAATGGATGGGCAGTTTGTCCCACCGATTACTTTTGGTGCTGACATTGTGGCAGCAATTTCAAAAATTACTAACCTTCCAATTGAAGTTCATTTAATGGTTACAAACCCCGAACGTCATATTGAATCTTTTTCACAAGCTGCAGATAAAATTAATTTTCATTTTGAAGCTTCAGATCAAATTTCAGAAACAATTGATGCCATACACAAACTTGGATGCTCTGCAGGTATATGTATAAATCCTGAAACGCCCATAAATATGGTCAATAACTTTTTGGAGAAAACTGAGCAGATAATGATTATGACAATTAATCCAGGGTGGGGTGGTCAAACAATGATGTTCGAACAACTAAATAAAGTGAAGGAATTGCGAAAGACCATAGATGTTCACAAATATAAAACACAGATAGAAATTGATGGCGGAGTCAAAATAGAAAATATTGGACTGTGTGCAGAAGCTGGGGCCGATACACTAGTGTGCGGTAGCAGCGTTTATAATTCTGAGGACAAACCAGAGAACAATCTGACCAGGTTACGATCCGCTATTCCTGAATGAAACTAGGCACGTGCAAGCGTACGCAGACATCGCGTACATACATTAAGCCGATGCCATGCACCATCGATGAACAATCGATGTTTTGAAACATTTGGCTTCAACTGCCGATTCTTTTTTGGCGCTTTTCGTTCCCAACGCCCACCATGCTTATGGCGAATATGTCTACCAAAAGTGGTTGTTTTTTTACAAAGATCACAAGTTCCGCTCGACACTTATCACTCCTGCACGGTATACGATGCTATCAGGGAGAGCTCATACCCGCCACAAATTCAAACCTAAACTCTTTAGGCAAAACTAAAACTATACACGCCGTTCTTTAATTCGTGCTGCTCGACCTGTTAATCCCCTCAAATAAGAAAGATTGTTCCGTCGAACCTTTCCATACCTCACTACCTCAATTTTTTCTAACCTTGGGCTATTTAATGGAAACACGCGCTCTACACCCACACCATTGGAAATCTTTCGCACAGTAAAATTTGCAGAGAGGCCTTTTCGTCTTCTTCTTGTGACTACACCCTCAAAAACCTGAACACGCTCTTTATCACCTTCAACTACTTTTGCATGCACACGTACTGTGTCACCACTACCGAAATCAGGTAGATCATCACGTGTAGTCTCGCTTACCAAGCCATCGAATTGAGTAGACATATCTTAAAGCCTACCTTGATACATGTTTCAGGCAACTGTTAAAAGAAACCGTCAAAAAAACTATCCACCTGTACTACCATGACCATCGCTACCACGTACAGTGTCAGATAAGCTTTCTGTAGCTTCAAAATGTACCAGTGCAAGCTTCGAAAAGACTAACTGAGCAATACGATCACCGTGCTGCACTACATGTCTAATCTTTGGGGATACTGCATACATGGTAACAAAAAGCTCACCGCGGTAATCAGCGTCCACCGTACCAAAAGTAGACAATACTCCCTTCGAGGAAAGGCCACTCCGTGGTCGTATCTGCACATCTATTCCTGGTGGAGCTGCTAATGCAATACCCGTGGGGATTCGGGTTGGTTCTTGACCAATCTGAACTGGGCCTCCTGGCAAATAAGCATACAAATCATACCCACTCGCAGACTCCGAAAACGATCGTGGAATAGCAGAATCATCATTCAACAAACGAACTTCGACTTTTTCCAAATTCTTCACACTACCTAAATAAATCGTTCTGGGGATCTCTAAGCACATCCTGCATAGTTGCTTCCTCATCAGATTGATAAGAAAAACCACGTACGACAACCGCCGGAATTCGACTTACATTACCTTTCACAAGCTCTGCTGCAGATGCTATCTCATCCGCAACGCAAAGTGATTGGACTAGAAACTCATGACCATGAGGGTCTACTTCACCTATGTAAGAAGTTACAGGATTCATACCTGCAATACCTACAGCAACATCTACTTGCGATTCACGCCAAGGCCTACCAAATGTATCAGAAATAATCACTGGGATATCAAATCCTAGATCACGAAACTTTCTACGAATCGTTCTAGCACTTTCATCAGGATCTTCAGGGAGCAAAACAACTCTATCGTGAGCCCCACTACTTGATTGATCTATTCCACTATTTGCACAAACAAATCCATGTTTTGTTTCAGTTATCAAAACAGGGCCAACCTGCCTAACAATTCTTTTAGACTCATTTAAGACAACTTCAACTACTCTAGGATCTTTATCCCAAGCCTGGGCATAACGTTGAGCAAAAGCGTTGGGCTCAATGGTATCAAGATCTATAATCCTTCCCTCCGACTTTGAAACAACTTTTGATGTGATAATGACAATATCCCCATCCTCAAGACTTGTATTCCTCAAAAGAAGAGCATCCACCACAAGTTTTGCCAGATCATCGCCCTCACATATTTCGGGAAGTCCCTGAATTCCAAAGATACTTAATGAATCCTCAAGCATTACATACAACCAAAACTAACAAATTTTTTTCTAGCACTATAAACCTACGACACGGATGCTTGTTTGTGTTTTGTGAAGACGATTTAAATTGATCAATAGTGAGGTAAGTATCTCTACATACCTACTGTTGGATAGTGCACCACCATCCAAACCACGCACACCATCTATTTGATTGGCTAGCTCAATGACAAGTTCTTTAGCATCTTGATCATCGCCACACACAAGAACATCAGATTCTATGGGCTTATCTAATTCCATCAATTTTTCTGCACTCATATTCTGAAAGGCTGATACTACACGAGAATCAGGAAGCGCTAATGCAGCTTCCTCAGCAGCACTATTACCTGGTACTGATTGAGCAACCGCACCAACACCCTTAACAAAGTTGAGAGGTGCTACAACGTTGCAAACAACGACATCTTTGAGACCGTCCGCCAGTATTGAAAGAG
This sequence comes from Tepidiformaceae bacterium, assembly GCA_045562595.1. Taxonomy (GTDB): domain Bacteria; phylum Chloroflexota; class Dehalococcoidia; order Tepidiformales; family Tepidiformaceae; genus JAKUNN01. The sequence goes on along the minus strand of JBJKVN010000004.1, from coordinate 29,306 downwards.
TTTCTTCCTGACCAGCGTAGGGAAAAGTAAGAAAAACAACGTCTGCACCAACTACAGCATTTGTATTAGAGCCACCATCCACTTTTGCATCAGGAACATCTGACAAAATCCTTGCAGCAACCTCTTTCCCTCGCTCATCTGTTCTTGAACCAATCATGATTTCGTGCCCAGCGGTTGCCATTCTTAGCGCAAGGCCTATTCCTTCAGGACCAGTTCCACCAACAAAAGCTATCTTTTTATTACTCATACATAGAGTGTATCAGTAGGTTGTCATCAACAGCCACAAAGCTAATCAAGAGCTCTGGTATACTCAATAGTCTCGGAGGAAATGTGAATACACGCTTGCTGCGTAACGGACTTGTTTGGCTTGTTGTAATCGGAGCTGTAATAGCTATTGCCTATTTTATTTTTGGCGGCGGTGAAGATGTTGAAACAATCGCGTTCGGAGAGGTGATGGAAGACATTAAAAAGGGTGAGGTTGAGTCTCTTACAGTTAATGGAAAAGATATAGAGGTACTGTATTTTTCAGCAGATCCTGAAGTAGAAAACATCAAGAAAACCGAAATCTCCGAAAGTACTGACATCCTAACCTATCTAAGAGATGAAAATATCGCCATTACAGGTGCACAAAAAGGGAAGGCAAATGCAGTAAATGTGACTGTTAAAGAAAGTGGACGCTCTGGCTGGCTAAATATCTTTTTGAACTTATTGCCATTTTTGATTTTTGGTCTCTTCTTGCTACTTATCCTTCGTAATGCTCAAGGATCTAACTCTCAAGCTATGAGCTTTGGAAAGAGCAAAGCTCGACTATTTGGTGGTTCAAAAGTAACAGTTACCTTCTTGGATGTTGCAGGAACAGATGAAGCAAAAGAAGAACTTGTGGAAGTTGTTGAATTTTTAAAATTTCCTGAAAAATTTTCCGCTTTAGGAGCAAAAATCCCTAAGGGAGTACTACTAGTAGGACCACCAGGAACCGGAAAAACTCTTCTGTCGAGAGCTGTAGCAGGCGAGGCAGGAGTTCCCTTCTTTAGTATATCTGGTTCAGAATTCGTAGAAATGTTCGTTGGTGTTGGAGCGAGTCGCGTAAGGGATCTTTTTGAACAAGCTAAAAAGAACTCACCTTGCATTGTTTTCGTTGATGAAATTGATGCAGTGGGACGACAGAGAGGTGCTGGTCTGGGTGGTAGCCATGACGAAAGAGAACAGACCTTAAATCAAATTCTTGTAGAAATGGATGGGTTTGATACTGGCACGAACGTGATTATCCTGGCTGCAACAAACCGCCCTGACATTCTAGATCCTGCACTTCTTCGGCCTGGGCGATTCGATAGGAAAGTAATTCTAGACGCGCCAGATGTAAAAGGACGCGAGGCAATTTTGAACGTTCATATGAAAGGCAAACCTTTCGACGAGGATGTTGTTCCAGCAACAATCGCAAAAAGTACGCCAGGTTTCAGTGGCGCAGACCTTGCCAACCTAGTAAACGAAGCCGCAATTTTAGCTGCTAGACGTACCAAAAAAATTATATCAATGGATGAATTTGAGGAGGCAGTGGATAGGGTTATTGCTGGACCAGAGCGAAAAAGCCGGGTAATGAACGATCATGAAAAAAAGCTAACTGCTTACCATGAAGGTGGCCACACAGTGCTTGCACACTTTTTAGAACACCACGACCCACCGCACAAAGTAACGATCGTCGCAAGGGGTATGGCAGGAGGGTATACAAGATTCTTACCTGATGAGGAAGCTCACTATAGAACACCAAAAATGTTCCGAGATCAGTTGAGTGCAGCTCTCGGTGGACTTGTTGCCGAAGAAATTATCTATGGTGAGTCTTCTACGGGGCCATCAAATGATCTTGAACAGGTTACTCAAATAGCTCGCTCAATGGTTACAAGATGGGGGATGAGTGAACGGCTTGGGCCTCGTACGTTTGGAAAAAACGATGAGATGGTCTTTTTAGGAAATACAATCTCTGACTCTCGGAATTACAGCGAAAAAATTGCGGAACAGATCGATGATGAAGTACGTTCCATAATTGCAGAAGCGCATACAAGAGCAACAGAACTACTCACAAAACATCGTAATTTACTGGATAAATTAGTAAATGTATTAATGGAAGAAGAGACTATGGAGGGTGAATACCTAACCCGATTACTTGATAGTAATCCTGAAGACCCTTGGCCACCAAATGATCTGAAACCAAAAGATCCTGGACCGACATCTTCACCAGAAGACGAAGGGGATACGAGCACACCTACATTTGAACCTGTAATAAAACCTGGATTAGCTTGGGAGGGTGGCAATACAAACACAAGTGTGAATTCGTAAAACCTTTTTGGAAAATCCTTTGACCGAAAGGCTTTACGGTTCGTACACTTTGATGTGTGCCTAGGAGGCAAACTAGTGGAAGCAATAGTTAAAACGGATGGCAGACAATTTTTTCTAACCGAAGGCCAAGAGTTCGATGTCGGTAGCATTCCTGGGGAACCAGGCGAGATTAGAGAATTTGAAGTTCTCATGTTGATCGATGGGGATAACATTGTTGTGGGAACGCCAATTGTTGAGGGAGCAAAGGTACGAGCAAAAATAGAAGCTCATGGAAAAGGTAAGAAACTCCGGTTTATGAAATTTAAGAATAAGACGAGATACCGTCGAAGACTTGGACATCGCCAGCAATTGACACGTCTTGTTGTAGAATCAATTGAAGGAAGCACTAACTAATGGCACATAAAAAGGGAATGGGCAGTTCCAAGAACGGACGAGATAGCAACTCTCAGCGTCTTGGAATCAAACGCTTTGGCGGCGAATTTGTACAGCCAGGTTCAATAATCTTAAGACAAAGAGGAACGAGATTTTATCCAGGTGTCGGAGTCGGAGTCGGGCGTGATCACACAATCTACGCAAAGGTAGAGGGATCGGTCCAATTTGCCCCTTATGCCAAGGGAAGACGTAAAAAAGTAAGCGTTATCCCAGAAGAGGCTACTGAATGAAATCAGATCTACACCCAGACTACATTGATGCAGTAGTAACCTGCTCCTGCGGAAGCAGCTTTGAAACACGTTCTACTAAGGAAAGTTTGCACGTTGATGTCTGCAGTTCATGTCACCCATTCTTCACTGGAGAACAAAGAATTGTTGATACAGCCGGTCGTGTTGAACGATTCCAACGGCGCTATTCAATAACGGGTGATGGTTCGAACTAAATAGGCACTTCTGCCAGATATTGGTGGACAACACATTGAATAGACCTAAGTCACAGCAAGATATCTACTATGGCGGCCAAGCCGTCATAGAAGGCGTGATGATACGTGGTCCTGAACACATGGCTATTGCAATACGAAACCCTAAAGGAACTATCACAAAACATACTGAACAACTTAAAGGGATTGCAACTGGAAGGCTCCGAAAACTGCCATTTATACGCGGAATCCTAGTCCTTTGGGAAACTCTTTCTTTAGGTACACGTGCGCTTTTGTTTTCTTCCAAAATTGCTTACGAAGAAGAAGAGGAAAATGGCGAAATAGTAGAATTTCCCGCAAAGGCTCGCTGGGGTTCCATGTTGATTTCGCTAGCCATGGTTACAGGTATCTTTTTTGTAGCCCCAGTTCTAATTAGCAATCTTCTTGACCTAATCAATTGGCCACACGCAGTAATCGTAATAACAGAAGCATTACTTCGAATAATTATGTTCATTGGGTACATAGCTCTTATCAGCCTAATGCCTGATATCAAACGTGTTTTTCAATACCATGGGGCAGAACATATGACCATACATGCTTACGAAAACGGCAAACCTATCGACATCAAAAACATCCGCTCATTCCCAAAAGAACATACTCGATGTGGAACAAGCTTTTTATTAGTCGTTATTGTTTTGGCTTTGGTAATATTCATTCTTTTTGATTTACTTGTAGATGAAGGACTTGTCATACGTATAATTTCCCGCATTATACTTCTACCGCCTATTGCAGCATTAAGTTATGAAATTTTGAGAATCGGTGCTCGCTTTGAACATACTAAACTTATAAAAATCTTATTCACACCCAATATAGCTCTGCAAAAGTTAACCACACGTTCACCGGAAGACGCACAAATAGAGGTAGCAATCGAAGCACTCAATCTAACTTTAGACATCACCAGAGAAAAAAGCCTAGAGTAGTGCAACAGGACGGGACATAGAATGGCATCTAGCTATCAAGTAGGGGATTTTGAGGTCTCAATTGTCTCAGATGGTTATTTGAGATTGGACGGAGGGGCAATTTTTGGACTTATTCCTAGAATTTTATGGGAACCTGTTATTGGAAAGAACAACATAGATGATGAATATCGTATCCCACTCGGCCTAAACTGCATGGTTGTGCGCCACAACAATGAGATCCTTCTCGTTGAAACTGGTATGGGGAATAAACACGACGAGCGAACACGTAACCGGATCTATCCCGGAGATTATGGGCACCTACTAGACGAATTAGAGGCAATTGGCATATCCAGACAAGATGTGACTGCCGTTGCAAACACGCATTTACACACTGATCACTGCGGTTGGAACACAATTGAAAGCGACGGCGAAATCATTCCTACATTCCCAAATGCTCGCTACTTCGTACAATCTGGAGAATATAAGGCCGCGATCAATCCAAATGATCGAACTCGTGCAACCTATCTAGAAGAAAATTTCAAGCCACTATATGAAAGTGGACAACTCACTTTAGTCGAAAATGCAGACACAATTATTCCAGGGATCACATTCCTGCCAACCCCAGGTCATACTGAAAACCATGCGTCAGTATTGTTGGAATCCAAAGAGGAATCAGCAATATATACCGGTGACTTAGTTCATCACGAGGTACAAATGGAACGGGATGCCTGGATTTCAGCGTTTGATATTCTTCCCCTCATAAGTTTGGAAACTAAAAGACAAGTGGCAGAACGCGCAATAACCGATAATGCGCTTCTAATTTGCGTTCACAACACTTATCCAGGTGTCGGAAGATTGATTCAAATGGAAAATGGACGAAAAAAATTTATAGCAGAACTTGCAACAAACGATATAAACAAAGACGATCAAAGTTGATTTTCCCATAAAGGACCTAACATGACCGGCGTACCAAATATTCCAATGCAACCAAGAAGAGCACCAAAACATGCTGGTGTGATAGAAATTAACCTTGGAGACGAATGGCGTGGCGTCTACGAGGAAGGGGAACCACCAGAAGATACACCGGTTCTTTTTGCTATTGGCATCTTGGTAAAGAAAGATAAAGGCATCTTGGTTAAAAAAACAACTGCAGACCTATGGAGTATTCTTGAGGGAATTCCGGGGAAAAATGAATCGACTGACACTTTTCTTAAAAGAATTGCAGAGGAACATGCAGGCGTTTCCCCGAACAAAATTTTAACCTTAGGTCATGACAACTTGAAAGCTACAAGACACAACACCGAATATGAATTAGGTACACAAGCTGTTCGTACATTTTCACTTGTAATTGCAGAAACAGTCGGGCAGATACCTGAGGAGTCTGAGTACACAAGAAGAAGAGTCCCGCTCAGCGAATATGCGGTAGCAGTTAGACAACGATATCCCGAATTTACGAAACACCTTGGGAAAGCCCTCGATCAATACGTAATAATGCGAGCTAAAAATGAGATTTAAGATAACGATATTCTTATAAAAAAAGAGCGGGAAAACCCGCCCTTTTTTTAATTAAATCTTATTTTTATCACTGCTCAGAGCCATGAGTAACTATACGTTCAGTTAACCGAGAAACCATAATGGCCTCGCGGTCCTTTGGCATCGTTATATAACCAACATCAGGGACAAGCTCTCCAAGATTATTAAGGTAGTATTCGAGGAATCCATACACAGCAGGGTTATCCAAGAGAGATGCACGTGTATATATATAGAGAGGTCGTGATAACGGCGTATACGTCCCACTAAGTGCGTTCTCAAAGGTAGGCTCTATACACCCATCACCATTATCAATCTGTACCGCTGTTAGCTCGTCACCTGCACCTAGATAATAGGCAAAGCCAAAATAACCGATCGCATGAGGGTCTGATCCGATACCGAGTGCAAGCACATTATCATCTTCTGAAGGCGTTCCATCAGCTCGATGAGTATGCTCTTTTTCTTTTTCAAATTTCTCAATGATTGTCTCATTGAAATAATCGAACGTTCCAGAATCAACACCCGGGTAGAAAGCAACTATATCTTTGTTTGGCCAATCTGAACGAATATCGCTCCACTTCTTGGCACCACCAGCACGAAATGCATAATTTAACTCCTTAACAGTCATGCACTGCGCCCAAGTATTCTCAGGGTTAATCATTACTGTTAATGCATCAATCGCTACTTCCAATTCAATAACATCATTAATACCTTTTTCTGCACATGCCACAACTTCCTTATCTTTCATAGGACGTGAAGCATCACTAATTTGAGTCTCACCGCGGCAGAACTTCTCAAAACCCCCGCCAGTTCCTGAAAAAGCAACGTTTACACGTACCTTGGAAACTTTGCTGAATTCCTCTGCGACTGCCTCAGAAATAGGGAATACTGTCGAAGAACCATCAATACGAACTTCACCTTTTAGAGAAGCATATTTTGCATCATCACTCGAATCGTTGTTAGTACTTGATAATGCAGCTTCTCCATCAGATGTATCCCCACAGGCAAAAAAAAGCAGAACCACAATTGTTAAAGTTGTCGTCAACATAACGAAACTTCTCTGCATTAAAAAATGTGCACGTTTTTTAAATTTCATTTATTAAATTGTTTCCTCTTATTAATTTTATTCTTCCGAACGAACATATAAGAAATTTATTAACAACATCGTTAACAATAACTAGGAGATGCTTGGAAATAGGTATTACAAAGCCACTGATGTAACGTTCCTTTGGTACTTTTGACTTAGAAAATATTGCACGCACTATAAAAATTATGTCTAGCAATTTCATCAGAGTTGGATTACGATCGCTTTGGAGGTTCTTATGAGCGAAAATTACTGGCAACGTTTAAGAGAAAATCAAGTTAACAGACGAAATTTTTTAAAAGTAGGTGCAGCTACCGGAGTTGGGCTGGGAGCGTTTTCCCTCGTAGGATGTGGAGACGATGCCGATGAATCTTCGGACAGTGGATCAGGGTCAGGTAAACCCGTTCGTGGTGGAACCTTAAATGTTGTAAAAGGACAGGTTGATGAAGGTATTGACCCAGGCCTTAAGGTAATCAATAACGTTGATATACTCGCACGTATATACAACCACACTCACTTGTACAAGGTTTCAACAAACGAATTCCTCCTAGATGCTTCGACATCAATGGAACAACCAGATGCCCAAACCATAACTTTTAAATTAAGAGATGGTATGACTTTCCATGCTGATGGCAGTGCAGTCACTGCAGAACATGTCGCTTTTTCTTGGCAAAGGTTCCCGGAACTTTTGGAAAACCAGGGATCGCAAGTAAATGCCGCAAACTGGGGTTTTATTGACTCAGTGGATGCTGTTGATGATTCAACGGTACGAGTTAATTTGAAGGCACCCTCTGCGTCAGCACCAGTACTGATGGCTTCTACTCCTTTCGGTATTGTGAATAAGGCTCAGGTACTCGCCAGCGCAAACAATAATGTTCAGGAAGAAGATGCCGGTGCTGGACCCTACATTATTACCAGGCGAAACGCGACTGGTGTGAGCTTGGCGCGTTATCCTGACTACTACAAACACAAGAATCCTTCGAATCACTTCGTTGAAGATGGACCTTACATCGATACGCAAGAAACACGTGTGATCGTTGATCGTGCCGCAACTAAAGCGGCATTCCTCGCCGGAGACATCGATTATATGCCAACTATTAACGATCGCCTCGAGTTCGAAGAATTCACAGGTCTTGATTTTGCTAAGGCGGCAGAGGTAGGTTCTACAGAGGCAAGGCTTCTTGCATTCGATAATATAAAGTTCACCGATAAGCGTGCCCGTGAAGCAATTTCACTCGGGATTGACTATGAGGGTCTCATCCGAACGGTTTACGCTGGCGACGGTATCTATGATGGTCCTATTGGACAAGCGCTTAAGGAAATGGCACTTGACCAGAAAACGCTTAAATCTTATCGGAAATATGATCCTGCAGAAGCTAAGAAAAAATGGGAAGCTGCAGGTTCACCCTTGGACAAAATCCGTATTGAGTGCAACCAAGATCCACGTTCAACTTCATTGGGTGAATTTGTGGGACAAAGCCTGGAGAAATCTCTTGGAGTCGAGACCGAAGTACTCGTCCATGACATTTCCACTTGGGTAGCCCGTGCCCGAGAACCACAGAAGCAATGGGAGCTGTTTGTCGTTCCATATGGCGCCAGCACAACGCCGGAAATCTATAGCATGACTATGATGAATCCAAACGCGTTCGCAGGTGTTTCATGGAGCTTCGGAATGGATCAGCCTGATGCTGGCATAGTAGCTGATGCACAAAAAATTGTAGATCTAGTTGAAGCCCAATCTGCAGAGGTCGATCCTGAGGCTAGAATAGAAAAGCTTCATGAATTACAGCGCTTTATCCTAGACGACGTCCTCGTTGGCATTAATATGCCAGTTCCAGGTCACTCGTATATCGTCTATAACAAACGATTGCGTAATTTCCCTGAAGATGACTACTTGCTAGGTTCGCTTTTTATGCGTAATCATGACATGTGGATCGCCTCCTAAGAAAACTTTAGAGAGTTGATTCCTCTGGAAGGTTCTAGCTGATGCAAGCCTACGTTCTGCGTCGACTAATCGCGATTCCTTTTATGCTAATTGGAATCACGCTACTCTTATTTTTCCTTCTTTTTCTACGCCCAGGAAACGCTGCATTAACAAATTTTGGGTTAGTTAATCCCGATCAAGCCTGCGAAAAAGGCGAGCGTGGAACATATCAGTCGACCGGTTCAGGTTGTGAAGGTGGCCTTGCAAAATTAGAAAAGGAATATGGTCTTGATAGGCCTTTCTTTGTGCAATACGGAGATTGGGCAATTCATGCCATTCAAGGGGACTTAGGCCTCTCGCTCAAGAATCGGCGTTCTATTAGTGCACAAATTGGCGAACGTCTCCCAACTACTATTGAAATTGGATTACTCACTATTCTCATTTCCACATTAATTGGGGTTCCCGTTGGCATAATTTCTGCTATTCGCCCAGGAACTCTGCTTGATGGAACATTACGTATTACCACAATTCTTGGTATATCTATACCTAATTTTTGGGTCGGCACATTAGCACTCACACTACCAGCGCTATGGTGGGGGTGGACCCCCTTAGCAAGAAATTATGTAGATTTTGTCGATTCTCCCCTAACTAACTTAAGTATCGTTATTTGGCCAGCTCTTGTTCTTGCAATCGGAAGTGCAGCCTATGTAGCCCGTATAGTCCGATCATCTATGTTAGAAACTCTTTACTCTGATTTCACACGCACTGCTAGAGCAAAAGGGCTTACAGAACGTATTGTTGTCTTACGACACGTATTCAGATCATCAATGATCACAGTCCTGACCGTAATTGGCGTGCAATTGGGAGCAATCTTGGGCGGCTCTGTTATTGCTGAGCAGATTTTCGCAGTTCCTGGCTTAGGATTGCTTATCTTTGAAGCAATCATGGGCATTGACTACACCCTCGTACTGGGGGGGATGACTATGTTTGCGCTTATGTTTATGCTCGTTACCCTGGCAGTCGATCTTTTATATACAGTTGTTGATCCGCGAATTAGGTATTAATTATGTCAGAAATTTCTAATTCCAACGAAACTCCACCGCTATACGAACTACAAGTTATTCGACCAAAACGCCGTTTTGAAGGAATAAGAACATTTTGGAGACAACAACGTCTCGGCTCCTTTGGAGCCTTGATTATAATATTTGTTGTATTTGGTGCAGTGGCTGCTCCAATTCTTCACACTAGTGACCCAAGAGAATTTGGCGAAAATATTCTGGTAGGTCCTTCAGGAGAAAATTGGTTTGGTACCAACCGTGATGGCCGTGACGTCTGGAGCCGCGTACTTTATGGCGGCCGTGTTTCTCTAAAAATCGGACTCGCAACTGTACTTCTTACTATCCTAGGAGGAACTTTAATTGCACTAATTGCGGGTTATTTAGGCGGAGTTTTTGATTTTATTCTTAGTCGTATGGGAGATGTATTAATAGCTTTCCCATCAATTTTATTTGCACTTACTTTACGAGCCTCAATAGGCGAAGACATGCCTGGCCTAGGTTCGTTCTTACCAGCAGATGAATTACTTCTTGTAGTAGCAATTTGCGTAGTATTTACTCCAGTCATCTTTCGTATCATGCGCGGTAATGTACTTGAACAAAGAAATACCACCTACGTGGAAGCTGCACGGGTGATTGGCGCTCCAGAATTTAGAATTATGCTCCGTCATATCCTGCCTAACTTAATAGGCCTAATGATCATTGTGACTAGCACTACATTGCCAGCAGCTATCTTAACTGAATCAGGTCTCTCTTTTCTTGGAGTCGGGGTAGACATTGGCACACCATCCTGGGGAGCTGATTTATCAGGCAACGCCCGCGTTTACTTTTCACGAGCACCTTGGATTGCTATCTTCCCAGGACTTGCTCTGAGTGTAACGGTTCTTGCATTCAATCTATTAGGAGATGCCTTAAGAGATGCACTTGACCCTCGACTTCGAGGACAAAGATAGCCATCCGTACTAAATTTTCATATAAATTTCTAGTGTGAACTAAAAACTTTTCAGGATTTTTCAAGGAAAGCAAGCCATAAACCTTTAGAACAGCTAAACTTCGTGTGACCACTTATAGCGTGGTCACTTTAAAACCAGAAAGAGGTGTGCTATGGCTGGCCCTTTAACAGATGTGGTAGTTCTAGATCTCACACAAGACATTGCTGGACCATACGCTACGAAATTGTTTGCTGATTTTGGAGCAGAAGTCATCAAAGTGGAACCTCCCGGAGGAGATTCATCCCGACAATTAGGACCGTTCCCCACAAATTTAGCTGACTGGCAATTAGGCTCAGTTCCAGAAGAAGAAAAACACTTAGAAAAAAGCGGAACCTTTTTTTACTTCAATACAAATAAGCGCTCAATTGCTATTGATCTCGAAAGTAAGGGTGGCAAAGAAGTCTTCTGGCGATTAGTAGATCGCGCAGATGTAATTGTCGAGAGCTACCAACCCGGACGGATGAAAGAACTTGGCATTGACTGGGAAACGATCTCTCAAAGGAAAGCCGGCTTACCCTTGGTCTCAATTACTAACTTTGGACAAACAAGCCCATATAAGGACTACAAAGGAACGGACTTAGTTCTCTATGCATACGCAGGTGAGATGTATTCAACAGGATTGATAGACAGGGAACCAGTGAAAATGTATGGGACAGCAGCCCTTGTTCAGTCTGGCTCCGCAGCAGCTACTGCAATTATGGGAGCAGTCATGATGGGGAGATGGCAAGGAGTCGGGCAACATGTAGATTTTTCCATCGCCGACAGCCACCTGGTTGGTGTCGATCGAAGACATGCGACCGTAATGGGCTACCAGTTCTCAGGACGAACAACTCTTAGAGCACCAGCAAGTGGAACTCGACTTCTCGGAGGGGTTTACCCGTGCCAAGATGGCTGGGTCGACCTCGATGGAGGAGGAGCACGTTTCCATCGTTCAGCTAGGCAATTCCTAGGCCATCCTGAATGGCTTGAAGATCCTAAATGGGATGATCCAAGCATTCACCAAAACCCTGAAATAATCGAGGAATTTAATGCTTATTTCTATGTGTGGCTTATGGAACATACAAAAAGAGAAATATGGGAACGGGCACGTGATGCTCGAATTCTGTGCGGCCCACTATTCACCATCGAAGAAGTTTTTGAAGACGAAAACTTTAGAGAACGCGGAGTTTTTCAGAAAGCTTCGCACGCCTTTTTAGGAGATTTCGAATTCCCGGGAAGACCTTTTATTTTAAGTGACTCACCTTGGGAATATAGACGACCAGCACCGCTGCTAGGAGAACATAGCGCAGAAATTCTAGATGAATGTGGATTTACCACCAAAGAGGTTTCACGCTTAGCAATTTCTGGTGACGTGGGAGTACGCGTATGACAGCACAACTACCACTTGAAGGAATACGAGTCTTAGATTTAGGCGGAGTGTGGGCTGGAACTTTCTCCACTCTTTTACTAGCCGACCTTGGTGCAGAAGTCCTAAAGCACGAAAATCAATTTGTTTTTCAACCTAACACGAGGGCAGTGCCAGGACCAAATATTCCGCCTCAAATGACCCAAGCCGGTCCTGGATGGATCACAGGTTTTCCGAACAGCGAACCCGGGCCAAGACCTTGGAACTACCACCCGATGTTCGTGAGCTTGTATCGCAATAAACGAAGTTTCACGCTGGACATTCGAAATGAAAAAGGTCATGAAATACTCGGGGAGCTAGCTAAAATTTCTGACGTTGTTATAGAAAACAGCGCGGTTGGGACAATGGAAAAGCTAGGCGTATCTTACGAATGGTTGAAGGAATTAAATCCTGGCATTGTTTTTCTTCGTGCACCTGGATACGGATTAACTGGGGAGTATGTAGCTGCTCGGACAATGGGTTCACATCTTGAAGGTGTAATTGGACACCAATTATTGCGTGGATACAGAGATGAAGGACCCGATAGTAATTCCGCGATCTTCTCAGCGGACTATATAGCCGGGACACAGATTGCCTTCGCGGTCATGTCTGCAATTTGGCAACGTAAGAAAACGGGAAAAGGACAATTTATCGAAATGGCTCAAGCTGAAAATGCCATCGCTATGTTTGCTCAAGGCTACATGCAATATGCATTGCAAGGTATTGAACCAGAGAGGGTAGGTAACCGTTCAATTTATCCACAAGAATCGCCAACAGGAATCTACCCTTGTATGGCTGAGGAATCTGGCGATCCAGCTCAAGGGAACGATCGTTGGATAGCAATTGCAGTTAGTAATGATGAGGAATGGCAAAATCTTGTGAATGAAATGGGTAACCCAAACTGGGCAAAGGATCCCGAACTGGATAACTGGGAAGGTAGATATTCCCAACACGATGAGTTAGATCAAAAGATCTCTGCCTGGACAGAAGGATTTTCAGATTACGAACTCTTCCATCGATTACAAAAGGCTGGAGTTCCTGCAACACCCGTACTTGATGCTTCACGTGTTCCAACAGATGCACATGTCCTAGAAAGGGAACTATACTCCCCTCAAAAGCTGCAAGACCCCATTGGTGAATTTCCATTCCCAACACCATTATTTGATTTTCCTGCAGCAGAAGGCGGAATCCGGAGACCACCAGTTGCCATGGGACAAGACAATGAATACGTCTACCGAGAGCTACTAGGCATTACAGATGAGGATTGGAATCTTTTGGAAGCCGAAGGCCATATAGCGACAAAATTTGATGATTCGCTAATGTAAAAATGAGCTCATTGGAATAGTCTGACCGGAGAAAACTGAGCAATAAATTTCGCAGAACATAAAGCTCTACTGCTTATCAAAAGTACTCAACTTTTTTTATAAAAATGGCCAGAAACTCGACGACCAACAGCCATTTTGCAGTAGTTGCTACAGTATTTCATACCCTTTCTCCCAGCTGGCGTAACCAAAGGAACTTCGTGATCACAACCATTTAAGTTCACTTCACTTCTATGATTCTCACACCGGGTATACGTGATTTCATCATAAACATCACGTGCAATTAATGCCCAACACCACCCAATCCAATTTTTAAGATTTATAGCTGGCTCAATTCGTTTTTTTCCAACTCTTTTAGTAGAACTATGGTTTGCTTTGCCGGATTCCCCTGAATGCTCCTCAATCTTCAGATCGATCAATTCTAGTAAAGACACATGTTCATCAGCTAGTTGAGCTTTAAATGCAGCAGCACCGATATTTTCCCACTCGCTATACCAGTCACCCAAACTTTTCTCGACGTACCCAGAACCATGCACATCATTAGAAAAGAAGTCACCATAATTCTCACTAAACATCTCCACCACATCCTGAAAATCCACTTTTTTTGAATCGATTCCTACAACCACCTTAAATTCATAACCTGGAAGTCTTATCCTTTCACAAGTTGAAATGACTCTTCCTACCCATCTATGCATATCAAGATGGTAGTTATTGGGTTCTTTAGGAAATCGATCAAATTGCCAACTATCAGACTCCGTAACATCACTATCATTTGGCCTAATAAGCAGATATTTAGACAGAGCACTGCTGGGACCTATTTCAGTAGTAACGATCCCTCTTTTTGCATAAGCAAGGCGTGATTGGTAGTCAATAATGCCATCGGGTCGAACAAAAAAACCGGTTGGAGGAAAGTATTCAAACTTATGAATGCGAACCATTGTTTTATCGTACCTAGATACATGATTTTGTGCGATAAAAAAGGCTACAGATTTTTGGGGATTAAGAAACGGGGAATTGGCACATCCTTCAGGAATCCAGGTCGGACATTACAAAAATATGCGCTCATATTCTGAATTGCATGAGGCTCATTTAAATCAACTTTACTAAGGATTAAAATCGGTAATTCTGAAAAATAATTACCCAGAAATTGTATATTTTCCCAATGAACAACTTCTGCCTGATCTGGAAATCCACTTATAACGAGAAGGGCCAATTTCAATTTACGCTGCTCAATAGCTTCTATTGTTAACAATATATGATTGAGTGTCCCTAAGTCCGGCCTAGCAACAAGAATTGTCTGAGCATCGATTTGTTGTGCATAATCAGCCATATTCTTCGAGTCAGTAATCGGAACCAACAAGCCACCGGCACCCTCAAAGAAACTGATATCGTGATCTGCACTTATAGAAAGACTTTTTTTTACGATCTGGTCAAAATTTATAATCGATTCACTTCGACGTGCCGCTATCGAAGGTGCTAAAGGTTCAGGATAAGTAGAAAAAGTGGTAATTGTTACATCCTCTGGTAGGACGTTTTTATAAAAGGCTTCATCTCCATCCAACTCAGGTGAAACAGATCCCGTTTGCATTGGTTTCACAAGAGCAGTTTTACGTTCTTTAGAAACCGTGAAGGCTAACCAACTAGCAGCAACTGTTTTTCCAACATCTGTATCTGTGCCAGTTATAAAAAAAACATCACTCATATTCAGTACCAAACGACCAATTCTTTACAGCATCTAACACTTTATCAATATCTTCCTTATCAAATTTCGCATTTAAATTAAATCTAATACGCGAAGTACCTTCAGGGACTGTTGGGGGTCTAATGGCTTTCGCTAAAATACCTGCATTTCGGAGATGTTTCTCCACAGATAAAGCCTGTACAGCTTCCCCTACGATCATAGGGACAATTTGTGTCTGCGAATTAGAGACTGAAAAACCAGCCTCCACAAGGCCAGAACGTAAATATTCAGAAAGTTCAACTATTTGAGAACGCCTGTCAGGCTCAGCTACGACTTTTTCAAGCGCAACTAAAGCAGCACCTACTGCACTGGGAGGAAGAGCTGTATTAAAAATAAAAGATCGCGAACGATTTTTTAAATACTCAATTACTGTTGAAGGGCCTGCAACGAATCCCCCTACAGAACCAAGTGCCTTCGAAAAAGTCCCGATGATAATTGTTTCGGCGGGATCAATTGAAAAATGATCGAACGCACCACCACCAGATTTACCCAACACACCTGTAGCATGTGCTTCATCAACAATGAGCACAGCTCCGTGTTTTTTTACGATCGCATGTAGCTTGGGCAAATCGACAAGATCACCATCCATACTAAAGACCGTTTCCGTAACCACAAATTTCTGCCTGGGCCCTGCTTCAGACAACAATTGTTCTAAATGTTCCAAATCTAAATGACGATAAACCACTGTTTCTGCACGAGATAATCTGGTCCCATCAATAATTGAAGCATGATTCAACGAATCGCTGAAAACGATATCCCCTGGTGAAGTTAATGCACTAATAACACCAATATTTGCAAGATATCCTGCGCTGTACAGCAATGCAGAAGAACACTTTTTTAAAGCCGCAATGCTTTCTTCAAGTTGGTCATGCAAAGGGGTTGAACCGACTAGTAAGCGCGAAGCAGCAACACTCGTACCGTACGTTTCAGTAGCTTCAACTGATGCACTGATCAATGCTGGGTCAGTTGCTAAGCCCAGATAATTGTTAGAGGTAAAATTTAAAAGAGTTTCACCTTCAAGAACAATCTCTTCCTTCTGCCCACTATCTGGCGTCAGAATTCTTCTCCTCAAATCCTGATTTTCCAAATCCTCCAACTCTTTCTTAAGACGAGGTAACAAAGATGATTTAGTCTGGGAGAATTCTGTAGAGTCCATTTCGCAAAGCCTCCGTCATTTGATCGATTTCGTCCTCTTCAATTGATAGAGGTGGCATAAGTACAATAACGTCTCCTAACGGTCTGATAAAAAGCCCCTCTTCTCGTACTGAAAGACAGATATCCCACGTAGCCTCATTGCTAGGAAGTAATGGCTCTCGGGTTTCCTTATTAGCAACCAATTCGATACCTACCATGAGACCTTGCTGACGAATTTCACCTACATTCGGATGATTAGCAATTCGATCCTCAAGCAAACTCGCAAGCAAACTGGATCGCTTTTGTACCTTTTCAATGACCTTCCCATCAGCAAATAAATCAATACTAGCAATCCCAGCTGCACAACAAATCGGGTTACCGGCGTACGTATGACCATGAAAAAGCTTCTTACTTTCTTCGCCATAAAAAGCATCATATATACGATCCGTTGTTACCGTTGCGGCTAATGGCAAATAACCACCTGTAATACCCTTCCCGAGCACCATTATGTCTGGAGTTACCTGCTCTAAATCACATGCAAACATAGCACCAGTTTTCCCAAAACCAGTGGCGACTTCATCAGCAATGAGAAGGATGTCGTATTGATCACATAAATACCTGATCGCGCGAAGATGGTCATCAGGTGAAACAATGATTCCAGCAGCACCCTGAACACGTGGTTCAATAATCAATGCCGCAATCTCACCTGCATGTTGATCTAACAACGGACGCAATTGAGCCGCACAATCACTACTACACATAGAACTATCGGCACAAACAGAACAACGATAATGATAAGAGTTAGGAAAACGTATCGGCTCAAATAAGAGTGGCTTGTAAATATCGCGAAACGGACCCTCACCGCCAACGCTAACTGCCCCTACTGTATCTCCATGATATGCCATTTCCAGAGCAATAATCCGATTCCTTTCAGGATGACCTTGATTTGCCCAAAATTGAATTGCCATTTTGAGAGCGACTTCCACTGCAGACGCTCCATTTTCACTTAGAAAGATGTGACTTAGATCAACTGGAACTATTGAGTTTAAGCGATTTGTAAGCTCAATCGCAGGTTCATGTGTAAGACCTAAAAGTGTACTATGTTGTAATTTCGAAGCCTGTTCTTGGATAGCATCAACAATCTTTGGATGTGAGTGTCCATGCACATTTGCCCATATTGAAGCAACTCCATCAATATATTCCTTACCATCTGTATCTATCAAAAAATTCCCCTTCGCACGGGAAATGACAAGCTGAGGATCACGATCAAATCGAGCCATCTGTGTAAACGGGTGCCAAATTGCGTAATCAGACATATATCAATCCTAACGGTCTTCGCAATTATGGACGTATATGAGAAAAAGAGAGACTATGTGTTCGTATGAATGAGACTTCCGAAAAAAGACTTTCAAAACTTGTGGCACAAGCAATGGAAACAAGAGAGCCTAGTCGCAAAGATCTGGCATGGATACTAACAACTCCTGACCTAGATGTGCTAGAAATCGTTTCAGCAGTAGGACAAGTAAGGAAAAAGTTTTTTGGCAACCGTGTAAAAATGAACTTTCTTCTCAATATTAAAAGCGGCCTCTGTCCTGAAGACTGTAACTACTGTTCACAGGCTCGAGATTCAGAAGCTCCGATCCCTAAATATACGATGGTAGAAGAATCAACTTTTTGCGATGCTGCCAATCTAGCACGAGATGTAGGAGCCACTAGATTATGTCTTGTAGCTAGTGGTCGTGGACCAAGTGAACGAGAAATCGATCAAGTAGTACATGGAATTGAAGCTGTCAAAAAGAACGATCCCGATTTGGAAATTTGTGCCTGCTTAGGACTTTTAGAAGCAGGGCAAGCCGAACAATTACACAAAGCTGGAGTTTTTGCATACAACCATAATTTGAATACCAGTGAAAATTTTTATGGTGATATATGCTCGACTCACACATTTTCAGACAGACAAGAAACCGTAGAACTTGCAAAAAGTGAAGGTCTCTCTCCCTGCTCAGGAGCATTATTTGGTATGGGCGAAGCCAATGAAGACATTCTTGATGCTAGCTACGCATTACGCGAACTTAATCCAGATTCAGTTCCCATAAACTTTTTAATTCCTATTGATGGAACTCCATTAGCAAAACTAAACGAACTTACTCCTCAAAGATGCTTACGAATTCTTTCTGTTTTCAGATTAATGTTCCCAGATCGCGAAGTGCGAATAGCCGGTGGTCGGGAAGTCCATCTTCGAACAATGCAAACATTAGGACTTCATTTGGCTAACTCGATTTTTATTGGTGATTATCTGACTACAAAGGGGCAGTCAATTGAAGCTGATTTAGAAATGATTAGGGATGCAGGATTCGAAATAGAAGGAAATGGTCCCTCAACTGAACAACTGTCCAGAAGAGCAGAAATCCAGTTAAAACAATCCGTACTCGACTAGCCGACATTTTCCCTCTATCGTTTTAAACTAACTCACCAATAGGAGCACTAAATGTCTACTGAATCAGTAATGGACCATCACCTCGATGCGTTGTTAGCAGAACCATTTGATATCGAAGAAGTAATGAAGGATTACACAGAAGATTCCACATTAATCACACCGAACGGTGCGGTCTCAGGATTAGATAATCTCCGCAGTTCCTTTGCTGGTTTTGCTGGAATGATGGCTGGCGATGGCCAGTTTGATCTCACACAAAAACATGTAGACGGGGAAATGGGCTACATTGCCTGGACACTCGAATCCAGCGCTGTAAGCGTACCTCTGGGATCAGATACCTTCTTAGTCCGTGATGACAAAATTGTCACACAAACATTCGCTGGTGCAATTACACCAAAAGGCTAATTTAAGACTCCCTAGCCAGTGTCGAAAGTAATTCCCTAGTGCGTGTCCTAGACATCTTGTCTGAAGGAATTGAATAAGGAACTGCATTTAAATCTGTTACACCAATTGCACTAAGGTGCCTAATTTGTTCTGTAACCTTTTGTTCGTTCCCTACTATTACGACATCCTCTGGATCGGAAGCACCTCCAGCATCTAGAACAGCCCGATAAGACGGGATAGTGCCATAATTTGCAAAAGTTTTTGCTGCTGTCTGCTTTGCAGCATCAACATCATCTGTAACAGCTACGGGAATTCCTGCAATTATTCTCGGATTCTCACGTCCTACATTTGCAGCCGACTCTTTGAAAATAGGTATCGCCTGATTCGCTAGGTATGACTTGCTTCCAAGCCAAGTAGCTGTGCCATCACTTAAACGGCCACACAACCTCAACATCTGTGGGCCAAGGGCAGCCACAATCACTGGAGGAGCACTTATCTGGCCAACACCAAACGCAGGAACTTTCACATCATATTCTTCACCTTGAAAAGAAAAAGGCTCACCTGCTAAAACGCCATTAAGCACCGTAAGGTACTCTCGCATATGTCTTATAGGTTTTGAATAATCCAGACCATAAATCCCTTCGATCATTGTTTTATGACTTAGTCCAATACCCAAGGTAAACCGGCCATCAGTAGCAGATGCCGCAGTTAGAGCTTGTTGAGCCATAGCAATTGGATGCCTCGTATAAGTTGGAATAACAAAAGTACCCAGCTCAAGCTCTGAAGTGCTAGCGCCAGCAAGAGACATTAACATAATTGAATCGGCAGCAAATGAATGGGAAACCCATACAGCCTTAAAACCATCTTCCTCAGCTTTGACAAATAGTTCCACTAAATCACTAACTGCAATGTCGTTGCGGGCAACAGCACCTACTCCAAGACCAATTCTCATGAGTAAGAAGATAACGTATTAAGTTAGACTAGCGCCATGCCTTTCGCCGAATTAACTGAATCTAAAATCTACTGGGAACAACATGGATCAGGGGAAGACATAATTTTCATACACGGTGCCGGAGGCAATTCATTGTCTTGGTGGCAACAGATAGCAGAGTTTCGTAGACAGTACACTTGCACTGTCTACGATGCACGCGGTTGGGGAAGGTCGGTACCAAAAGAAAATATATCTCACGACCGAGGAGTCTTTGGACGAGATTTGGCTGATTTAATACAAGAATTAGGTATTCAAAAATCCCATATTGTCGCTCAATCCATGGGTGGACGTGCCGTAATAGGACTACTTCAGGCTGCGCCACAAACTGTTCGCTCATTAACCCTCTGCGGAACAACTGCTGGTGCAACAAATGATCGTATAAGAGAACTCCAGGATTCACTCAAAATCGAACGCGCAAACAAAAAGCTATACGAATATTCCTTGTCACCTAGTTTTACAAAAAATAACGTACCTCTAGCAACTTTATACCACCAAATACGGCGTCTCAATCCTCCCCGAAACAAAGGTGTATTAGGGAGACCTCCCAAGAATTACAAAGGCAGTACACATGAAATTCTGACAGGAATTGCAAGACCTGATGCTTCAATGAAAACACATCAGATCCCAGTTCTATATGTCGTAGGCGAACATGACAAAATTACTTCTCCGGAAATGATTAGAGAAGCTGCAACACTTGTAAAACATTCAAAAATACGTGAATTCAAAGATGCTGGACATTCTGTTTATTTTGAACAAGCAGATGAATTTAACGCACTACTGCGTGAATTTTTTAAAGAAACAGAACTCACAGACTAAAGCTGCTTCAATGTATACTTAACTGATGGCTATTTACGAATACTATTGCGCAGAATGTAAAACAACGTTTGAACAGCGTCGACCAATGTCACAAGCTAAAGAAGCCGTGAATTGTAGTTCCGGACATCATGCAGAGCGAACAATTACCAATTTTGCTTTTAGCGGAGGAGTAGGAACGCTCGAGATGGAAATGCCTAACGAATCATTCAGCGCTGGTGGCTGCGCATGCGGCGGCGCATGTGCTTGCGCAGGCTAAAACCCCATCCTCTTTTCCATCCAAGGTAAAGTACTGCACTCCCACCGATGAGAAACATCTGGCCTGCTATCAAAGCAGTACACGCCAGGGTAGCAGCTTCCCAAAACTGCTCAGGATACATCTGAATCAGTCGATCCCTTGAGGGATCTAGTAGCCAAAAATCATTTGCAAAAACAAGTTCGTGAAATTGAGTCCAGGCAGAATCAAAATCAAAAAAAACATAGGATGCTAGTCCCAATAAAATGATCGCTCCTATGGCAATCGAAAAAGTAACTTCACGTGCCAGATCAGTAATAGTGTGTTCCGAACGAATAAAAATAGTTGTCGCAATATAAGTAAGAACTATTGCTAAAGAAATTTCACTTAGTCGATAAACAATCCCTAACAATGTTTTCACGTCTCGTAGATGAATAATTTCAACATCCCGAAAAAACGTGTCCTGCTTTCCGTTAACCGAAAAATATATTTGAATGAATTCACTGTCGTCATTGAAATATGAAGTAATTTTTTGCGAAACTTTCTCAAGTTCTTCCAAGGACAACCCCATAGTGTTAGAAACATCATTGTTACGAAAACCGTATGAGGTTACACGTTCTTCATTGACTAAAAACCGGACTGAAGCAGTCACAATAAGCAAAGGGAGAGCTATCGCAAAAAGATAAGTTGCTAACCAAGAAAAGATACGCATCCCACTGATCGTGGAGTGCTATTTGACGGACGTCAACGTGCAGAGTTTGACAGAAATATTCAGACACCTTACCTTCGAGATATCACCGCTGGGGGAGCCGTAAGGCTGAGATCTCTTAAAAGGGACAACCCAGGTACCTGAACTTGGTAATTCAAGCGTAGGGAAGGGCGGATATGGAAAAAAACAAACAACTTTCAGCAAATCAATCCCACATAGAGCTTAGGGTTTTTAAGGCATATCAAAAAGATGTCTTGCATGCTCAAAAAATAATAATGAAGCTATGCAAATTCTAATTAAACAATACTCACCCCCCCTTCTGCTTCTTGTATTACTGATTGGAATATGGGAAGGGGCAGTAAAATTATTTGAAACCGAAACTTATATTCTCCCTGCACCAAGCCTAATTTGGGAAGCATTTGTAGAAGTCTCACCTTCTCTTCCAGCTCACATAGAAACAACAATGGTAGAAGCACTTGCTGGTCTTGGCTTAGCAATAGTTATTGGCCCACTCCTAGCAATATTAATTTTTGCTTCAGGTTTCTTACGACGAGTTTTATACCCGTTACTCGTAGTAAGTCAAAATATTCCTGTCATAGTACTAGCCCCGATTCTAGTAATCTGGATGGGTTTCGGGATTATGCCAAAAGTTGTCGTTGTTGCCCTAGTCGGGTTTTTCCCGATCGTTGTTAACACGGTAGAAGCCTTAAACAACACTGACCGAGAAATGGTAGAACTTGTGAAAAGTATGGGAGCCGGACAACGAGCGATATTGCAGAACGTGTTGATTCCCGCCGCAATACCTGGTTTTTTTAGCGGATTAAAAATTGCAGCAACATATGCAATATTGGGGGCTGTAATAGGAGAGTGGTCAGGGGCTAGTTCCGGATTAGGGATTTTTATTAACAGATCGCAAGCAGCCTTTCGACTAGATCAAATTTTCGTAGCAATAGTCATTATTGCAAGTTTAAGCATTGCTTTATTTGGCACTGTAGGCCTTTTAGCAAGAGTTAGCTCACCGTGGAAATATATTTCAAAACAAGGAGATTAGAATATGTTTACAAAAAATATCTTTAGGAAATTGAGGAAAGCAGCACTATTAACAGCTAGTAGTTTGCTGGTTTTGTTTTCGCTTTCTTGTGGAACTGACGAACAACTCACTTGGCACGGCCAAATTGAAGGAGAATTGTTCCCTGTTGTTCTCTTGCTTGATTGGACTCCCAATACAAACCATGCAGGGATCTACATCGCAGCACAAAAAGGATGGTATGCAGAGGAGGGGATTGACCTAACGATTCTTGATTATGCCGGTGAGCCAACTCAATTGGTAGGTGCTGGAGAAGCACATTTCGGGATTTCAAACGCGGAGTCAGTAATCCCTGCACGTTCACAGGGAATACCTGTGATCTCTATCGCCACAATAATCACTAAAAATACCTCAAGCTTATTATCCCTCCGGGAAGAAGGTATAACTCGTCCACGCGATTTAGAAGGGAAGTCATACGGTGGCTGGGGAGGTGCATTGGAAACGCAAATCGTTGAAGAATTAGTACGTTGTGATGGAGGTGATCCAAAAAAAGTAAAATTTACAGAAGTTGGTAATGTTGACTACTTAGTCGGTATGGAAAGAGATCAGTATGACTTTGTATGGATCTTCGATGCTTGGGATGGTATTCGATATAGCGAAGTCGAAGAAAAAGACATATCAACCTTAGCTTTCAGGGACTATGAACAATGCATACCCAATTGGTACACACCGATAATTATCACAAATCAAACACTAATTAAAGAATATCCTGGTCTCATAAAAGCATTCATGAAAGCAACTGCAAGAGGTTATGAATTTGCCATCGAAAATCCCGAGCAAGCAGCCAATATACTGCTCACATCGGTACCCGAACTTGATAAGGACTTAGTCCATGGAAGTGCACGCTGGCTCGCAAACTTTTACGCAACCGATGGAGATTGGGGAAGTCAAAAATTAAAGGTTTGGCAAAAATTTGAATCATTTTTAAGAGAGGCTGGTCTAACATCTAAAAAAATTGACGTATCAGAAGCTTTTACAAATGACTTCCTACCATAACCAAATAAAATCAAGATGACTGAAAGCAAAACTGCACTTTCCCTAAAAGGTCTAGGACATACATTTGTGGGACCACCACTTGTAAAAGCCCTGGAAAATATAAACCTGGAAATTGAACGCGGCTTATTCGTGAGTCTTGTGGGCCCAAGCGGCTGTGGAAAAAGCACCCTTCTTCGTATTTTGGCAGGTATCACCGAACCTGATTCAGGAACAGCGCAGATCCATGGGGAAAACGCTATCGGTTCTACAGGACAATCAGCTTATATGGCTCAAAGAGATCTCCTGCTTCCTTGGAAGAGGGTCCTTCAAAATGCTACCTTAGGGGCAGAATTGTCCGGCATTGAAAAGACTACAGCAAAAGAGTTAGCACTCGCACTAATAAATCAATTTGGCCTGACTAATTTTGAAAAAGCCTGGCCTTCACAACTCAGCGGTGGAATGAGACAAAGACTAGCACTTTTACGAACCTTCTTAATGCCGCAACAACTTTTGCTACTTGATGAGCCATTCGGTGCACTTGATGCAATTACACGACGTGCAATGCAAGAATGGCTACAGGAAGTATGGGAAAAAGATCAACGAACTGTTTTACTCGTTACTCACGATGTAGAAGAGGCTTTAATACTTTCAGACATCGTTTATGTAATGAAACCAAGACCCGGATCGATAGTCTTCAAATTAAATGTTGAATACCCTCGGCCCCGCAAAAATAACATTGTCACTTCGATGGATTTTGTGAAAGCAAAAGCCCTCTTACTGGAGGTCCTCGGAGACAACAAAAATTAGAGATTATTTAGAGCATAACTAGCAAGTTTCTCCGGAAAATCTGTGATCACTGTTGCAACACCTATGTCGAATAGACAATGTAACCTTTTGGCAAGATCCGATTCCCTGGTATCGTCAAGACCCCACGTAATTAAATCTATATCTTGCTGTGCTAAATCACGGGAAAAAGTTGGAGATTTACTTGTAAGAAAATCAAGCGTATCAGCATCAAAAACCCATGCATTCAAGGGCATTAAATCAGAAAACGATTGCAAACGATAACGAATATATTGAGGAGCAGAAATAGAAGTATCATATGCCTCAAAAGAATCGTCCCAGAGTCCGTGTAACCCAAGGCCCACAGGATTCTTTCCGGGAGGACGATTAGGTTGGTAACGCAGCTCCCTAGACGTATCGAATGCGACAGAAAAACCATGGTCTGTAAACATCTCAAGCAACTGATAATCCTGTGAAGCAATCATCATACGATCTTTTAATGGCAAAATTTTCTTCGCTAACTTTCCAATCACAGAAGAAGGGTAATTAGAAATTTTAAGATCAAGATGTACACGTAATGAAGAATTTAAAAGCAACGGCAAAATATCATCAAGTAAAGCAATCGGCTCACCAGTTTTATAAGGAATAGAACTAATATAGGCAGTATCTCGATTACTTATGAGGCCCTTGGCATTAGTAAGACGATTTAATTCAAAATCATGGAACAGAACAAATTTTTCATCATTTAAAATTTGAAGGTCTATCTCAATTTGCGGCACACCCGATTCAACACAATCCTGAATCGCAGCAAAAGTATTCTCTCCATATTTTCCGGAATATAAGGCTCTGTGAGCGACAAAATTACGAGTTCTTCCTTTAATACATGGCTGTAGTTGAGTTGATAAATTCACGCAAGGAAAGAGTGCAACGAATTTCGAATGTACGCAATTTTTGAGCAGCACGGTGGTGAACCAGAGTCATATACACTCGTTCAGTGGGAATTAACCTAGAAGTATTAATCAGTATGATTAATACCCCATTGATTCCAATGGATGAACTGCTGAGACTCAGGTCGATTCGGAGGGGAAAAGTTATCTTCTCCCTTAAAAAATGCAACCGGGAACAAAACAGTCTGACTAATATGATTTGGAATTCCCAAAACATCGGCAATCTCCTGAGCATATCTCAGATGAAGAGCTGTCCAAACTGTACCTAAACCCCTAACTCGAAGTGCCAACATAAAAGACCACGCTGAAGGTAAAATTTGCCCGTAATATCCTGCTGTCTGTGGCATATCCTCAGGATTACCTTCCGCACAATGAATCACAAGTGCTGGAGACCGTTCTATATTCTCAGCCAGATAACCAATCGTTGGTTTTTTGATCCGTTGACTGGAGGAAGAGCTAGAACCTATCCCTTCGAGAAATGCCTCTCTATAAAACCCACCAACAATCCTCTTGATCTCATCATCTGTAATAACCATAAAATGTATTGGTACCATGCCGGCAGCGCCGGGCGCGGCATTCAAAGCAATATCAATACTCTCTTGAATAAGCAAATCTGGAACGGGACGTTCAAAATCGAGACGCTTCCGAACAGAGCGAGTTGTCCGAAGAACATGATTTACCGAATCTTGATCGTAGTTCAGAATTAACTCCGTACTCATTGTGCCATGTATGAAATATTCGCGTGAAAGAAAGTGCATGGCACAATGAGAAGGCTTTTAGAAATAAGTCGTATACTCGATAAACATTCTTAAACAGGAGAATAAAAATGGATCGCTTAAAAGATCGTGTCGTAGTCATTACTGGTGCAGGACGTGGAATAGGCGCATCTTGCGCGAAAAGCATGGCTGCTGAAGGTGCAGCTGTTGTTGTAAATGACCTAGGTGGCAGTGTAGATGGTGAGGGAAGTGACACAACACCCGCAGACGAAGTTGTTGCTGAAATTCGTGCTGCCGGAGGAACAGCTGTTGCCAACCATGATGATGTTTCAGACTTTGATGCTTCTGAACAAATCATACGAACAGCACTAAATGAATACGGCCGTTTGGATTGCTTGGTTAATGTAGCCGGTATTTTGCGAGACCGTATGGTTTTCAATATGACAGAAGCAGAATGGGATGCAGTCATCGCGGTGCATCTAAAGGGAACTTTTAACACAACAAAATTTGCTTCAATATACTGGCGAACCGAGAGACAAGGTGATTATAGGCTTATAAATTTTACTTCAGTTTCAGGTCTTTCCGGGGCACCCGGACAACCTAATTACGCAGCCGCAAAATTAGGTATTGTTGGTTTTACATATTCGTGTGCCAATGCTCTAGGTCGTTACGGTGTCACCTCAAATGCAATCAGCCCCGGAGCGGGTACCCGGATGGGTGGAACAATTCCTACAGATAGAAGAAGAGCGCTTGGATCTGATCCAAATCGCAGTGAGGATGAAATGTCACCTAATAACGTGGCTCCACCCGTTGTATATCTATGTAGTAAAGACTCAGGATGGCTAAACGGACAAGTGATTGGCGCTTCAGGATATCAAGTCTCTCTATTTAATCAGCCCGAACCAATCCGTACCCTTCAAGGAAAAGAACCTTGGGGTGTGGATGATATGTGGACACATATGGAGAAACAATTTAAATCTGCAGTAGAGCATACAACCATCTATACGTCTCGAGCACGCGAAGAACAGGGGAATTAATTAAGACCTTGGGAAACCCTGCAAATACACGTATTGTTTAGTACAAAGTGTGTAGCAGATGTGGATTATGGAAGACAACCGGAAGCGTTTTGCAGCTGAAGATCTTAGAGCACTTATAGCTGCATTACTGCATTACTTTGAAGTTGCACAGAAGGATGCACACACTGCAGCAGAGGTCCTTATCGACGCAGACTTGAAAGGGATAGAGTCCCATGGAATTGCACATTTACCATGGCACCGAGGTTATATCCCTGGCTTAAGAGAAGGCCTAATAAACGCTCGAGCAAGTGTAAAAGTTTTGAGAGAAAGTCCTACTACTGCCGCTTTGGACGGAGATGGTGGCTTAGGTGTTGTAATTGCAAAAGAAGCAATGGAACGATGTTTAGACAAAGCACAGACATCGGGGATCGGAATGGTAACCGTAACAAATGGCCGACATTTTGGTGCAGCAGGATATTTCGCAGAAATGGCAGCAAAAAAAGGTCTCATTGGTATGGCTATGTGCAATGTTCCACCTGTTGGAGTAGCAGCAGGTAGCAAAATCAGAGCATATGGAACGAATCCAATTGCATTTGCGGCACCAATGGGAATGGGCAAATTGTTCTCCTTGGATATGGCTACAACTGCTGTTGCTGGAGGAAAACTGGAAATCGCACAAAGACGGGGGGAGAGTATTCCTATTGGTTGGGCAATTGATAACGAAGGAAAGCCATCTAGTGACCCTGAAATATTAAAGAAGGGGGGAGGCCTTCTCCCTCTCGGTTCAAATCTAGAAACAAGTGCCTATAAAGGTTTTGGACTAGGTTTAATGGTAGATGTTTTATCCGGCATTCTTTCCGGTGCAGGTTTTGGAATGGTACTCCCACGCCGTGAACTAGTAATGGGACAGTGGTTTTCAGCTTGGCAGATAGAAGCTTTTACAGACACAAGGGAATTTGAAAACCAATTGAACGATTTAGCACAACGGATCAGACAAATTGAACCACTTGAAAATATCAGCTCAGTAATTATGCCAGGAGATAAAGAGGAGCAATCTCGCCAAGATAGGCTCATAGATGGAATCCCGTTAGATCAGGAAACCATTGGACAACTTGAGGATCTTGCACAGGAAACTGGCATATCAATGCCAGTGGCATTGAACTGATTGAATACCCCAATATGGTTTGCTAAAAGCCAAAAACCAAATACAAAATGGGGCTGTAGCTCAGCTGGAAGAGCGCTTCAATAGCCATGAACAGGAATTTAATTTAATTATGAACTCCATGGCATTTTTTAAATT
This sequence comes from Tepidiformaceae bacterium, assembly GCA_045562595.1. Taxonomy (GTDB): domain Bacteria; phylum Chloroflexota; class Dehalococcoidia; order Tepidiformales; family Tepidiformaceae; genus JAKUNN01. The sequence continues at coordinate 610 of JBJKVN010000004.1, read as the reverse complement.
TTTTCCCACTCCCACATGGACAACGCTCATTCCGTCCAATCTTACGGCCACCTGACTGCTCTTCAAAGCGTGCTTGTGCAAGTCTTTTTTCTCCACACTCTGCGCAGGTACATGCAGGGGGATGATTAGAAAACCAATTGGTGCGTTCCCTACCTATTACCATTTATATCTCCTACCCAAACAACACACTGTCCTCAGGACGCTGAAACCTTGGACGTGAACGCGGCCTGGACATTTCTACCACTACTAAAAGAGGTAAAAACCTTCCCACTAGCATAGCAATACTGAGCAAAACATCCGATTCCCCCTGACGTAAAAAGCCGGAAAGCGTGAGAGCTGAAACTGCTTCAAATAATGCATCCAACAAAGAATACTCATTGAAATACGCTAGCAGGCTGGTAAAAATCATAACTACTACGATAAAAAAGAACGTTATAACCAGTGCTTGGCGTCTTAAATCATCGGGAAATGATAGCCGTCCAAACGTAAAATTTGACTGACCGCGTAAAGTGGCAAAAACAGAAATACCTAATACAAAAACTAATCCGATTTTAAGTCCCCCAACTGCACTACCAGCAGCACCACCAATTGCCATCAAGCCTGTATACAC
>JBJKVN010000003.1:0-13425 GCA_045562595.1 Tepidiformaceae bacterium | reverse complement strand
CTAGGGAAATCTCACCGTGCTTAAAGTCTTCATGTTTTGGTCTTGGGGGAGGCTCAACTCCCTTTGGAACCATCATAAAGTTCTGCAGGTCATAGAACATTTTGTTGGCGTCAGTTGGATGCGGACGCTGTCGGAACATCATAAATCCACCTGCGTGGGTATTGAAGGTCAGATTTGGGAAGATGAAATAGTGATAGTCGTCCGTCATCTGATCATCATTCAAGTCTGAGAAATCCATACCAGCAGCTACAGATTTTTCTCGTGCCGCTATTTGCATAGCAGGACGGACAGCAGCCATACCCCCCTCAAACGCTTCCGGATCAACACCGGCACCCATCAACATACCCTTAAGGGCATCTGTGATTTCATCTTGATTTGGATAGCGAGGACTTACCAAACCGAAGGGGACGAGATAGCGATTATGTCGTTCATAAAGGTCGATTTGTACGTTGATATCATCGAGTGATTCGAGTAACTGTGGATGAATACCCTGGACGTGGTAAACCTCGTTGAAGGCATCTACTGAAGCTTTCCAGTTTGTATCCCACTCGATTGTTCTATCCTGAACCATATACATATCTTCGAAATGATATGGGTCTAGGTGTTCAGGAATAATGCCAAGGAATTCTTCTAGAGATTCACAATCCTCGTTCATGTTAATCCAAACAGTGCCGCCCCATGTATCACATGGAAGTTCTACCAAACCGGTTTCTGTTGGTACGCCCTGGGTAAATGTGTACTCATCTGGTACACAAACGAGGTGACCCTGAAGGTCAAACTCAAAGAAGTGATAGGCACACTGGAATGTTTCAGCATGACCGATGCCAGCATTACGAATCTGGTTTCCACGGTGCGGGCAAACGTTATAGAAGGCACGTATTTTATCTTCAGTTTCACGGACAATGAGGATTGACTCATTTCCAAGTTGAAAAGTGAAGTAATCACCAGGGTTTGGGATATCCTGCAGACGGCCAGCCCAATTCCAGACCTTTGTCCACATACGATCCCATTCAAGTTGCCTGTATTCCTCCGAGGTATAGCGTTCGGCCGGAATCAGTTCTGTACCCAATTCTGGTTCAGGCGCCTTTTCCATAGGTGTTCCTGAAAGTCGTGACTCTGTGACCATAATTATCTCCGTTTTTTGGTTTTATATCGTTCGTACATAATGATGCTGCCAGTCTGTTTCGAACATGTCAAACAGCAGATAAATTTAGTTGTCACTTCCTGGTGTTGGTGTTATTGCTATATCCATTTCTTCAGGCTCTAATCCAAGGGAAATCAGGACTTTTGAAAGAGCTAGAAATAGTCCTACACCGAGAGACATTTCTATAATTTGAGGATCGCTGAAATGATCACGGAGCTGCTTTTGTAATGATTCGGGCACTTGTCTAGGATCCCCGACTATGGCATCAGTTAGTTGTAGCGCAGTTTTATCGCGTTCAGACAGCATCGAATTCTCGTAGCCATCATCTATTTGTTCAACGTGTTCTTCAGTTAATCCTTGCTCACGCGCCACGGCGAAGCGTACTTGTTTTCAGAATCCGCAGTCAGTAACGCGGGCATTCCTCATTCGTGTAATTTCTTTTGTTCGATGGTCTAGCTCGTTAGATCCCCAAAATGTTGCATATAATTTCCCAAATGCTTCTGCTAAGCCAGGCTGATGTGCCATTGCTGAACCAAAGTTGGGTGTTTGTTCAGGGATTGCCGAACTAACTCGTGGTTTTGTAGACATATTTTCTCCTCATCGTATTGCTTGTTCAGCACCCGCAGGTGCTGTTGTTTCTTTTTTTCCTTGTTTAACCGAAAGAGCGATGCGTAGTCTGCAATTTGCATCAAACAAGCCACAAGCGACTGTGAGTGCTACTACTTCAGGTTCACTTAGGTGGGCACGCATTGTTTCGAAATCTTCATCTGTAATTTCATGGTGTTGCCAAGGCATTTTTTCAGCGAATCTTAATACTGCCTGTTCAACAGGAGAAAATATTTGGTTGTCTTCCCAGTTTTGAAGTTGTTGAATTTGTTCATCATTGACTCCTGCTTCTGAGTGCCTAACTTCCCATTCGGTAGCACAGTCGTGTATTTGGGCAATACGTAAGCGACATAATTCAAGCAGGTTTACTGGCACTAGTTCATCGTCCCAGAGTTTCCCGTAAAAGTTACGATAAAGGTCTCGTAACTCTGGCCTTATGCCTAATACGTCATCGTAAGGATATTCACTCTGTTCTTTTGCTAGCCAGCTCATGTTGTCATTTTCGTTTTTTGTGAGTAGTACTGCAAGGCCTTAGTTATTTTGGACAATTATTTTTGGTATGTGTACACTTCCGATCCTTTTAGCCACTGCTGTAACTTTTTCTGCAAAATCAGCAGGGTGCAATCCTGAAGTTTCCATTTCAAGGATTAACATTGGCAGGATAATAAAAAGGGTTCGTAAACGTACCGCTTCACGGATGAACCATTCGTGAGGAATATCTCCTTTTTTTAATAAATCGATTAATTCCTGCAGTTCATAAATGCCCCCTTTTCTTGCATATGCCAAGGTTGCGAGGGTTGCCATGGCGCGTGGATCAAGATCTGATCTGTGAAATCCTCCGGCTGCACTTCCGGGGAATCTGCGCATCCCAGATTGCACCTCTCTGTGCATGCGTTCTGTTTCTTTCTTTACTGATTCGATTGTTCCATCGGGATCAGCTAGCTCAGTTTCTAGCATGATTCCACCTGACAGTAATTCTTCAGCAATTTTTAAAACTTCCTGGGAATCATTACCTGATGCTGCGAGCTTTTTTAAATGATCGATAAGATCGGCCATAGTCAATACCTGCGCCTATTGCAACTAGATGTGGAGTGCTTGGCCATAAGCGTCAAGAATTGATTCATGCATTGCTTCGGAGATGGTGGGGTGTGGGAAAATTGTTTCCATCAATTCGGTTTCCGTGGTTTCAAGTCCCATCGCTACAACAAAACCTTGAATCATTTCAGTGACATTTGGTCCTACGAGATGAGCACCAATTAATTCACCTGTGTCTGCATCAAATATAGTTTTCACAAAGCCGGCGGTGTCTCCAATTGCGATTGCTTTGCCATTTCCCATGAGTGGAAATTTTCCGATACGTAATTTATGCCCAGCTTCACTTGCAGCACGTTCTGTAAGGCCAACACTCGCGACTTGTGGGTGGCAGTATGTGCATCCAGGAACGCGGCTTTTTTGCATTGGTTGTGCATGATCAATGCCAGCTATTTGTTCGGCACAGAACACACCTTCGTGCATTGCCTTATGTGCTAGTAGAGGTGCACCAGCAACGTCTCCAATTGCGTAAATACCTTCCTCTTCTGTTTCTAACCACTCATTCACTAAGATCGAACCTTTTTCTGTTGTCACTGATGTTGTTTCTAAGCCCAGGTTCTCCACATTACCAGTGACACCAACCGCTAAAATCGCTCGATCAAAAGTATTTTCCTCGCTACCATTTTCGGAAGAAATCTTTGCTACCAGACCTTTTTTCGTGCTAGTAAGACTTTCAACTCGCGTCGCAGTCATAATTTTTATGCCACGTCCCTCGAATTCATTCTGGACAAATTCAGAAACCTCTGTGTCCTCAACCGGTAATATCTGAGGAAGAACTTCGACGATTGTTACATCTGAACCAAGTGCATTGTAAAAAGAAGCAAATTCTGCTCCTATTGCCCCTGAACCTATCACTAGAAGTTTTTTCGGTAATTCTTTCGGAACCATAGCTTCCCTATAAGTCCAAATAAGTTCGCCATCCGGTTCAATATTGGGGAGCGAACGAGCGCGTGCTCCGGTTGCTATCACAATTGCGTTACTTTCAATTGTGGCTTCAGTTTGATCTTCTGCTGTTATGAGTACTCGTCCAGGTCCGTCTAGTCGCCCAATTCCGTCAAAAACCTGTACTTTATTTTTTTTCATCAAAAATTTTACGCCGTTTGTTAGTTGTTCTGAAACTGCCCTCGAGTGCTGAACAACTTTCTCAAGATCAAATGTAGTTTTCTGTGTGGAAATTCCGAAGGCCTCAGCTTCTTGGATCTCGCGATAAAGATCAGCTGTATGGAGTAGTGACTTTGTCGGTATGCATCCCCAATTAAGGCAAACACCGCCTAGATTTTCGCGTTCAACGAGAGCTACAGATAAACCTGCTTGTGCAGCTCGTATCGCACAAACGTAGCCACCAGGACCTCCACCAATTATTACAATATCGAAACTTTGTGATTCCATATCAATCCTTTAATTTTTTAAACTAGTAAGCGGTAGGGAGCTTCCAAGTAGTTTTTTATCGTTCCAAGGAATTGAGCTGCAGGAGCTCCATCAAGGGCTCTATGGTCCCAAGTGAGACTGAGAGTCATTGTTTGCTGCTTGGTGGGTCTGTCTCCGTCCCATTTTGTATTGTCCCGTATACGGTTAACTCCAAGTATTCCTACCTCAGGTGAATTAATAATCGGAGTGAATGAATCCACACCGAACATCCCTAAAGCAGTGACAGTGAAAGTTCCGCCAGTCATTTCATCCATCCCTAATTTCCCTTCACGTGCGGCTGAGGCTAAGCGAGCGGATTCCTTTGCAATATCTTTGAGCGCTAATTGATCTACATTGCGAATTACTGGTACTACAAGACCCTCCTCTAAGGCTACCGCCATACCTATATGCACTTCTGTGAGCAACTGGATTTCTTTTTCTGAGAAAGTCGCATTCGCAAATGGGTGCTCTAACAAAGCTTTCGCTGTTGCTGCCATCACAAGATCTGTATAAGAAGGTTTTATTCCTTCAGGTGCCCATTCTTCGACTAACTGGTTTCTTAGCTGAACAGCATTGTCCATATTTACTTCCATATCCATGGTGAGTTGAGCACTTTCCTGCAGGCTGGCATACATTCTTTGGGCTATGACTTTTCGCATGCCTTTTACAGGTACTGTTTCTCCAGCTTGTGGCCCTGATTGTGGGGCTTGTTTTACGGAAGGTGTTGTTGTATTTGCTGCAGCCTCTACATCCTCTTTTGTAATTCGTCCACGTGCTCCACTGCCTTGTAATAGACTGAGATCTACTCCCAGCTCACTAGCAAGTCGTTTTGCAACAGGCGAAGCATTAACACGTGTAGTAGCTTTTGGTGTTTCTACGGTGGAGGCCGATTGTACATCTGCTTCAGTTACTCTTCCACGAGGGCCGCTGCCCGTGATCAGTGATAAATCTACTCCAAGTTTTTCCGCTAATTTTCGTGCTGCAGGGGTTGCTGGGACTCGCTTCTCTCCACTTTGGGCTTTTGGCTCAGCGGTGTCAGTACTGGCTTGTTGCGGAGTGCTCTCCCCTATCGTTACTTCTTCACTCTCAGCTATTTTTTCAGATTTCGAATCCTGTACATCGGGCAAAGTATCGGGGACTTCCTCTCCTTCTTTATAAATAAGTGCTACTACATCGCCAGGTTCGAGAGTTGTGTCTACTGGTACAACGTGACGCACTGTTCCTGCATCTTCAGACTCAATTTCCATGTCTATTTTTTCAGTCTCGACTCGATAGATTGGTTGTCCTGCCTCTATGGAACCACCGTCAGTTACAAGCCATTCTGCGACCGTGCCTTCTGTCATCGTCATCCCTAGTTTGGCCATATACACTTGAGTTGGCATTGTTCTCACACTCCCGTTCTATTTTGTCAAAAATAAACCCAAATGGGCTGCTTTAGTTAGTGTCGCATGAACGTCCACAACGTGCGGGCCATCACGCTTTACTTGGAGTTTAGCGGTTTGTCCCTTTCGTAACACTCGTTCTCTCTCACCATCAAATGCAAGTACTCCTGGCCCCTGCACTGTAACGGTTTCTCCGAACTCTATTACATCTGTAGATATAATAGGAACGGGTTCATAGAGGCCTGGTGCTATGGGGGCATTAATAAGTTCTCCATCTGGCCCAAATTGAATAACCAAGGCAGTATCTTCACTTTGAGTTATCGGGTTTATAAGTCCCCCAATTGCAGTAAGGCCAACGGCGGAAGCTTCAGCCCTAGTCAGGACTGCAGTTTTTAACTGTTTACTTGACCATATTGCACGTGCCCCTACAAACCCCCCTTCGACTAGAACTGCATCAACTAAAGCCAAGTCATCCTCCTCATTCTCGATTTCAATTGTTGTTGCTTTGACCTGATTTGAAACACTGGCAAGCTCGATTTTTCCTGCGGCAATTAGTCCTGCTGCAGCTCCTGCTACTGTTCCCTCCACTAACCCAGGAAAGACATTATTTGTACCAGTTGAAATCGGTACAAGAGGTACATTTTTCCAACCTTTTGCGAAGGCACGGTTTGTGCCATCTCCACCAAGGGTCAAAACAATTGAGCAGCCCATGTCGCACATGGCTTGTGCTGCATAAACAGTGTCCATAGTTGAGGCAGTACGAGTGATTTGTACTTCAGTAAAATTGGCCTTGTCTTTAAACTCATGGGCTGCCTCAGCTGCGATATTGTGAGTATCTGGAAGATATGCAAAATCTCGTGCCCCCGCAGCCATTGCACCAACCAAAACGCGGCGTACTATCGCACTCTTTTCTTGGTTGTCAAAAACTGAGGCCCTAGCCACTAAGCGTCTGATGTCTTTTCCGGACGCAGGATTTGCAACAATACCGATAGGGCCGGGCAAGTTTTAGTCCAGTCCTAGTAGGTCTTTCACCCCATCTGCAATTTTTTGTGCGTTAGGGAGATAGGCCTGTTCTAAAGGCGGACTAAAAGGTACGGGAGAAAATGGTGCACCTATTCGTCCCACCGGTGCATCTAGATCATCGAAAGCATTCTCTTGGATTTGTGCAGCAATTTCTGCACCTATTCCTCCAAAACGGACAGCTTCATGTACGACCAATGCACGATGAGTTTTTCTTACAGAGGTAAGAATAGTTTCGGTATCTAGTGGTTGTAAGGTGAGTGGATCAATTACCTCAACATCGATACCGTCTTTTTCTAAAATTTCTGCTGCTGTCATTGCTTCATGCATCATGCGACCAATAGCAACGATAGTAAAATTAGAGCCTTCACGTCGTACGATGGCTTCACCAATGTTTACTGCATAAGGCTCTTCAGGTACTTCACCTGTAATGCCTAGAGAGGCTTTATTCATAATCACAAATACAGGATTCTCATCACGGTTTGCCGCAATTATTGCGCCTTTTACATCATGTGGAGTTGCAGGCATCATGACCTTTAGCCCAGGGATATGACATAACCAGGCTTCCAGGCTTTGAGAGTGCTGTGCGGCAAGATTAATGCCCCCGCCTCCCATTGTAAGGACCGTCACCGGCAGCGTTGTTTTACCGCCAAACATATAGCGAGTTTTTGCTAATTGATTAGCAATTTCATCCATACATTCCCCGATGAAGTCGCTAAACATGATGTCGATCATTGGCCTTAGTCCGGTCGCACCTGCACCAACTCCAAGGCCTATCAATCCTGCTTCAGAAATTGGTGAGTCAATTACTCTTTCAGGTCCAAATTCTGCATATAGACCCTTATAGATACGAAATACGCTTCCTGCTAAACCGACATCTTCACCTGCGAGGAAAGAAGTATCGTATTCCTGAAGGCTCTGCCTAACCCCTTCGGTAATAGCTAGGATGTAAGGAAGTTGTCGTGCTTCTGTAGTTGCTTCTGCTGTCATAATTGTCTCCTTTAACTTTTAAATAAATATTTATCCCGTGTAGTAAACATCTTCTGTAACTGTTGACGGGTCCGGTAACGGGCTGTTTTCAGCGAACTCAATAGCTTCTGCGATTTCTGCAAGAATGCCATCATGGACAGCTTGTATTTCGTCAGCGGTTAGCACGTTGTTATCTATGAGATGTTTTTCAAGTTTTGGAATCGGGTCTTCCTTGCGATACTCATCCAGTTCTTCATCTGAACGGTATTCAAGACCGATTCCTGATCGGCCAACATGGTCATAATATCGGTAAGTTTTGCATTCCAAGAGTGTTGGTCCTTCACCATTCCGAGCACGTTCAATTGCTTCCCCTGCTGCTTCCCAGACTGCTATTGCATCCATGCCATCTGCTTGGATGCCTGGCATCCCATAACCCGCAGCCCGATCCGTAATGTCCTTGATAGCTTGATGCTCGGCTTGTGGCGTAAATTCACCATAGCCATTGTTTTCACAAACAAATACTACCGGTAGTTTCCAGACAGCAGCCATATTGGCAGCTTCATGAAATGATCCTTCATTCGTTGCACCATCACCAAAAAAAGGAATGGCAACATTTTTAGTACCACGATATTTGTTAGAAAAGCCAGCACCTACAGCTATAGGTGGACCAGCAGCAACAATCCCGTTTGCACCGAGCATTCCCGCATCGACGTTGGCGATATGCATACTACCGCCCTTGCCTTTGTTGTATCCAGTTGAACGCCCATAGAGCTCTGCATACATTTGCTTAAAATCACCACCTTTGGCCACCAAGTGTCCGTGGCCTCGATGTGTGCTCGTAATCTGATCCTCGTCAGTAAGATGAACCATAACCCCAGCAGCTACTGCCTCTTCCCCAACGTAAAGGTGTAGGGCTCCTGGCATTTGTCCAGATTCACTTAGCTTTCCAGCTTCATCTTCAAAATGCCGAATCCTCACCATTCTTCTATGTAGGTCAAGTAGAATGTCTTTTGTTAATTCCATAGTCGTCTCCAAATCATAAGACTCATTGTTATCAGTTTTCGTGTTAACAATTTTTTTCGACTGTATTCGTAATTACAAATAGTCGTAAGAGAAAATGTACAGCTTGTCAGGCTCTCTGACAAAGGTATCAATGTTTTTTATATTAACAATGATCTTCTGCGAAGAAGCCCTTATAATCCTTTTCTACTTGGAGCCCCCATTTGAGGGCCCTAACTTTATTCGCAGAAGATACTGTATAGGAGGATCATTCGTGGATTTACAACTTGCTGGTAAAAAGGCTCTTGTCACCGCAGCGAGTCAAGGTATAGGTAATTTTATAGCCAATACTCTTGCCGCTGAAGGTGCTGATGTTTCAATTTGTGCACGCACACCTGAAAAGGTGGCAGCTGCAGTTGAAGAACTTAAATCACATGGCACTAATGTTATTGGTGCCCCATGTGATGTTTCTGACCCTGACGCCTTAAAGGCTTGGGTTGAGGATAGTGCTGCTCAACTTGGTGGCATTGATATTTTAGTTAATAACGCTTCAGCTGGTGGAGGTGGAGATCTTTGGGATGAGCATTACGCTATTGACATGATGGCTACTGTTAATGGTACTAATGCTGCATTGCCTTTCCTTACAGAATCAGGAACAGGTAGTGTGGTCACTATTAGCACTTGCGCTGCAGTGGAAGCGTTCCCACCGCCCCCAGCAACGTCTGCTGGTGCTTATGGAGCAATGAAAGCTGCGCAACTTAACTGGTCATCTTTTGCTGCTATTCAGCATGCTCCCAATGGAATTCGATTTAATGTTGTTTCACCAGGTCCTACTTACTTCGAGGGTGGGCCGTGGCACAATATTGAACAGGCAATGCCTCCATTTTTTGAGATGATTAAGGCTAATGCTCCATCTGGGTTTGGTAGTGGAACGGATGTTGCCAATGTTGCTGTGTTCTTAGCGAGTCCGGCATCAAATCACACTACTGGGGTGAATGTTGTCGTAGATGGCGGATTTACTCGTCGAGTTGATTTCTAAAAAATTTAAAGTTTGAGGGATTGGGTATAACTATTCCCCGATCCCTCGGGCATTTTTATTAAGAGCTCGTGATGCTTCTTTTGATCGGGTATGCTACGCGTACCTTTTTTTGGAGGAGGAAAATATGCCTCGTGTAGATGCTTATCTTGTTGCAGGTGGTAAATACCACGATATCAATTTTGCTCGACTTGAGCTTCTTAAACTTATGCATGCGGATGACGATCTCCGCGTCTGTGTTGCTGATAATTATCATGATATTGAAGCAATCAAGGCTGCAGATTTTTTAATTTCTTACACATGTGATGTTAGGCCAACTGCTGAAGAAGAGGTTGTGCTTAATGATTTTGTGGCATCAGGAAAGCGTTGGTTTGCATTGCACGCCACCAATTCAATTATCGAATTCACAGCTGAGGGGGTAGATTGCCCCAGGCTGTGCGGGACATTAATGGAGACGCTAGGTAGCCAGTTCATATCTCATCCTGAAATTGAGCCTTATGAAGTTGAAATAGTGCAGCCTGAGCATCCTTTGGTTGCTGGTATTGAACCATTTTCCACGACAGATGAGCTTTATTGCAGTGAGTTGCATGGCGAGTTGAATGTGCTTATGCAGACTTTTTATAATGGTACCGGGGGAGGTTTTGTCGAAAATGATTGGCAAAATGATGATCCAAGACCGGTAATGTATTTGCATCCCGTGGGAGAAGGTGAAGTTCTTTATCTCACACTTGGACATGCTCGATCTAAATATGATATGCAGCCAGTTATGGAGGAGTATCCTGTGGTCGAACGCGGTTCCTGGGAGGTTCCTGCATATTACGAGCTACTAAGGCGAGGCATTAATTGGGCAAAAGAACCAACTCTTAAGAGCAAAAGTTAAAAACAGTCCCTTGTTTTTGTGGCCTTGGGTACTGTGAGAGGTTTTACTAAATGGTTGATAAAGCGAAAAGTTGGGAATTTGATTTAGGTAGTGATGGGCATACCTTTGAGGATGAAGGATTAACAGCAGTCGAATTAGGTGAAGGCAAACTTCGCTATCGTGTGGAGGGTTTGGACTGGGGTAACTTGCCAGAGGGATGGACCTATAAAGAAGCGACGGCCGTAGCAGTCGACTCTAAGGACCGCGTTTTTGTTTTTAATCGTGGCACATGCCCAATGATTGTTTTTGATCAATCTGGTGAAATTGTTGATACCTGGGGTGAGGGTGTTTTTAGCAATCCTCATGGAGTTACTGTAGGTCCAGATGATGAGATTTTTTGTGTTGACAATGGTGACAGTACGGTCAGGAAGTTTACATCTGATGGAAGGTTACTCATGACTATTGGAACACCGAATAAACCAAGTGAGTCGATGAGCGGTATCCCCTTTGCAAGACCTACTCATGTTGCTGTAGATAATCGTGATGGTAACTTTTATGTGGCTGATGGTTATAGCAACGCACGGGTTCATAAATATTCGCCCGATGGCAAGTTGTTATTCTCTTGGGGTGAGTCAGGTACAGGACCCGGTCAATTTAATATTGTCCATAACGTAATAGTCGATCGATCTGGATGGGTTTATGTGGCAGATCGGGAAAATCATAGGGTTCAGGTTTTTAGCTCAGATGGTAAATATGAAACCCAGTGGGTAAATATGTCACGTGCTGCAGCTCTGTGCCTTGGCGATTTAGATGGTGCGGAGGTGATCTATGTGGGTGAATATTTTGCAGGAATTGGTTCGAACCATACCGGAACCAACCTTGGCCCACGTGTGACGATTATGGATACGAAAGGTGCAATCCTTGCCCGTTTAGGTCATGAGAGTTACGGAGAGCAGCCTGGAAGATTTTATTCACCGCATGGTATTGCTGTTGATTCGCAGGAGAATATATACGTTGCTGAAGTTTCCTGGAGCGATTATGGCAGTAAAATGTCCCCTCCTCGTGAACTTCGTTCAATGCAGAAGCTAGTCAAAATCTAACTTAGAGAAGACAACTATGTTCGAGGAAGACCTAATCCGCGAGTTGCGATGATGTTCCGCTGAATTTCACTTGTTCCACCTGCGATGGTTTCACGTACCTGATTAACGTAACCATGGCCAGGCATACCTTTCAATGGCGCCTTGGGGTCATTGATGTCACCCCACATACCTACCATTTGGGCAGCTGATTTTGATACGCGTTGTGATAGTTCTGTTGTAAACAATTTCGCAATTGAAGACTCCGAATTTGGAATTTCACCTGCATCTTGCATAGATATAATTCTGTACGCGAGCATTGTTGATGTCTGGACTTCTATCCACCGGTCGGCCCAATCATGTTTTGCAGCTGCATATGTCGTTTCAGGCAAATCGTCTTTATGTTTGCGTAACCAATCCAGATTCTTTTCAACTGCTTGGCGAAGTCCTATAGGAGTTCCGATTGAAGAACGTTCGAAGTCCAGGGTTGTTGTTCCGGCATACCAGCCACGATTAATTTCGCCGATGATATTTCGAGAAGGTACCCGAACATCTTCAAAGAACACTTCGTTGAAATCATGGCCGTTGGTCATATTCACTAATGGTCGCACTGTAACGCCTGGAGTTTTCATATCTAGGAGAAAGTAAGTAATCCCTCGATGCTTAGGTGCATCAGGGTCGGTTCTTGCTAACATGAAGCACCAATCCGCTACGTGCGCCAGGCTCGTCCAAATTTTTTGTCCATTAATTACCCAATCGTCACCATCTCTAACTGCACGTGTTTGGAGCGAGGCAAGGTCAGATCCGCTTCCTGGTTCACTGTACCCTTGGCACCATTGGATTTTTCCGCTCAGGATGCCGGGTATGTGTTCTTTTTTCTGTTCTTCAGTGCCATGGGCAATCAGTGTTGGACCTAACATCATTAGACCAAGACCACCAAGGCGGGGTGCGCCTCTTTCTGCGAACTCTTGGCTAAGAATAAATTGATCCATTGGACCCATTCCTGCACCACCATATTCCTTAGGCCAAGCAGGTGCTATCCATCCACGTTCTGCAAGTGCTACGCGCCAACTTTCCCACTTCTCTTCCTCGGCCTCTTGCTCAGGAGTTTTTTTAGCGTTCGAGGAGGTTGCAAAGCTGGGATATCTATTTCGTATTTCGTCAGGTAGATATTCATTGAGGAAATCTTTTACCTCAGTTCTCCAAATTGCCTGATTGGCGTTATCTTGAAAATCCATACTGAGTTCTCCTTCGCAATTCGCGAGCGTCTGACAATAATAAGGTATAGCTATTAAAAAGTGCTATTTCAGTCTGCCATCATATTACAATTTAACCCCTGCCCCAAATTTCTTAAGCGTTGAATTGTTTCCAGTGTCATGTAGTTGTGGTTTTGGCCGAAAAAAAAATTCAAAAAATAGTGACAAATGTGATTAATACTGCTACCGTACGGCGGTTCAAAGTGTGTCTATCCTCTTTAGAAGGTACTAGGCGCATGCAAATTTTTACGCTTATGGAGTACGAAGTGAGTAATTATTGGAAGAAGTATTTAGGACGTAAAGCGTCACGCCGGCGCGTATTAGCTGGTGGTGGTGCTGCTGCTATAGGAACTGCTGCATTACTAGCTGGTTGTGGAGATGATGGTGATGATGCACCTGCTGCCGCCGCTACTGCTGCTGCGACAAAAGCTGCTGCTGCGACAGAAGCTGCTGCTGCAGCAACAGAAGCAAGTGGTGGCGGAGAAGCTGCTGCGACAGAAGCTGCTGCTGCAACGGAAGCTGCAGAAGACCGTTCCCGTTATGGTGGAACGTTCAATTACATGTATCCAGGCGGTTCAG
>JBJKVN010000002.1:0-41328 GCA_045562595.1 Tepidiformaceae bacterium | reverse complement strand
GGTTCTGTTACATAGAATCCTTTTCCACCAAAAGCTTCAATAATCTGTTCATAGTGCGCATTGGGTGTGTATGCACCTGGTGGTATACGGTCAGGATCAAGTTTTGAGGGCCCTCCTCCAATTCCATTGTTATTAACGATGATGAAGGTGATAGGTAGTTGATAGCGACAAGCCGTTTCCACTTCCATGGCGCTGAAACCAAATCCAGAGTCGCCCTCTACTGCGACAACCTTTTTGTCGGGATGCACTATAGCGGCAGCGATTGCCTGCCCAAGCCCTACACCCATTGTCCCAAACGTTGCAGCATCTAATCGATGTCTTGGATAGTAATTTGGTAGCACAGTTCGCCCAATGTCCATTGTGCTAGCACCTTCACTTGAGATGATTGCATCTCTTGGTAAAGCATCTCTAACTGCTCCAAGTACATGGTAGTAGTTCATTGGTGACGAATCATCAGCTTCCATAGCTTGTACAGATTGGACATTTTCCTCTGCTTTTGCTTGAAGTTGTGTCCACCAAGTTGTTTCTTGAGGGTATGACCATGGAGATTGTTCAAGTACAGCATTAATCTGTCCCATTACTGCTTTCGCATCACCTACAAGACCAACTTCAGCGGGTACATTTGTACCAATTTCCTCTGGTGAGATATCCAGTTGAATAACTCGTACATTTTCATTAAACCTCGGTGGTAACCCAAAATGCATGATCCAATTGAGCCTCGCACCAACAAGGAATACCAAGTCTGTTTCTTGCAGTGCAGTAGAACGTGCTGGCGCGATTGATAATGGATGATCATCTGGTATAACGCCTTTACCCATGGGTGATGCCAAAAACGGTAGTTGTGTACGTTCGATGAAATCACGAACCTCTTCTTCGGCATGTGCATATGCAGCTCCCTTCCCAACTATTACTAGTGGGCGCTCTGCCGTTTTTAAAGTTGCAACAGCCTGTTCGACTAAAGATGGGTCTGCAAATGTTCTCGGTGGTTCAGGACAAAGATCTTTAAATTCTACAGACTCCTCTGCAATTTCTGCAGATATTACGTCGTTTGAAAGATCAAGATATGCAGCTCCGGGCCGCCCGTACATAGTTGCCCGAATCGCTTTCTCAATGTAAAACGGGACTCTTTCTATATTTTCTGGTCGGTGTGCATATTTTACGAAAGGCCGGGCTGCCTCTATCTGCGGAGCTTCCTGGAAGGCACCTTGTCCATCTTGATATGCATCTGGTGCTCCGCCAAGTAAAAGCATTGGCCAACAGTTAGACCATGCATTAGCTAGGCCAGCAACTCCGTGTACCATCCCCGGTCCTGAAACAGTTAGACACACGCCTGGTCTCCCTGTTAAGTAACCTACAGCCGCCGCAGCGTAGCTAGCTGCCTGTTCATTACGGAATCCAAAAAAACGTATACCTTCGCGTTGGGCAGCTGAAGCAATGCCCTGTACAGGGAAGCCAACGATTCCGAACATGTTGTCGACACCTTGTTGTTTAAGGGCCCTTGCTATTACTGTTGCCCCGTTAATTGTTCCAGTTTCCGCCATTACAAAGCTCCTTAACTACGTGCTTATGCGCATCATACTCGAAGTAATAGGATTGCTCCGAATGAAATTACAAGTCTCTTACAGTTTGCTTGAACTAGTTGTCGATACCTTTTTCAAGCAGTTCGTTTAATTTTTCATCTGGTGTGTCCACAAGTGCTTGTACCCAACGATGGAATAGTTGCCCTCCATTTTCGTTTCTACCGAACATAGACACTTTTTTTGCTCCAGTTGCTAGAGAACGTTGTACACGTTTTCCAGTGTAGTAGTCTTCCTCGCCTACAACGTAGCCCATGAATTTCATGTGATCTTCGAGCTCCTTCTCTTCCCCTTCTGGAACTGGTTCAGGCCTTGTAAAGTTCTGAATTGTATAGGACTCAGTCACTGACTTCCCTGGAAACATCATTGACACCATATAACCAGTGCTTGGAGTTCCAGCTATTGAGATATTTGGGAAAATTGTCCAGACACCACTCGTAATATCATTGTCATCCCACTGATCTTCCGGGATATCCGAGAGACGTTCGTGGCCCTTTGGAGAGACCACGCGTACGTGTGGTCCCCAAGCGTAATAATCGGCTTGATAGGGTCCATCAGGTCCAAAACTATTTCGATGGAGTATTGGGACGTGGTAGAAGTCACGATAACCATCGTAAGCGACTTTCCAATTTGGACCATCCAGTGGTTGTTTTCCTGCTACCACATGGTCTTTGAATCCTAGGTGCTCTAGTACGTCTGCATAACCGCTAAGAAATGTGTCGATGTCTACATTTGATTTTGGGTTTAGTGTTACCCATATTAATCCTGCTCTTTCCGCAACAGGTAGAGGGGTCAGTCCGAATTCTGTTTTGTCAAACTCGCCGAAATTGCTGTCATCAAAAACACTTTGTAAGTTGCCTTCTAAGTCATAAAGCCATGCGTGATAAGGGCAGCTAAAATCTCTAGCCTCCCCGCAACCTTCATCAACTATAATTGCACCGCGATGACTACACATGTTTACAAAGGCTTTAACTTCGTTCTCCATTGTTCTTGTTATCAAAACTGGAACGCCTGCGACATCGATGGATTTATATGAACCAATTTCTCTTAACTCATCAGTGAAAGCCAATGCCAAAGGAAGTCTCTTAAAGATCCTTTCCACCTCAAGTTCCCATTGTTCTGGATCTATATAGCGTTCCGTGGGTACTTCCAGAACATTTGGAGCTAAATCCAAATTTCCAGACATAGCATTTTCAATCTCCCGTCTGGTGATTTCCATTAATTGTTCTCTGCCGCTTACAGCTGTCATTTTGACCTCTCTAGTACGTTCTTAAAGTATATGTGGGGTGCAATGTTTCCCTATGGGATTCTAATCTATATCTAAATACATTGTCCAAGTGTTGTTCTGCGTTTTATGTAGTGCAGGCCTCTTATTTCCATGTTTATATCCCCCATCACTGGCATTCCTCCTCTACAATATCGATACCTTAACTATTGGAGAATGAAATGCCTACAGATGCGCGTGTTGTAGTTTGTCCTGCTGGACCCGGTCCGCTTCAAATTCAAGATATATCTTTACCTGACCCTGGTCCTTATCAAGTGGTCGTAAAACAATTTGCTAGTGGGATTTGCCATTCCCAACTTCACCAGATGCATGGTCCTAGACAAGCACCCACGGTATTAGGGCATGAGTCTACGGGGGTTGTGATTGCCGCTGGTCGTGAAGTAAGTCATGTTTCAGAAGGTGATCACGTCATGGTTACTTGGGTGCCTCGTGATCCTAATGCCACTCGTAAGCCTGATCCCATTTCACTTCAATTGGATGATGGTTCGATTGCGCGATCACAAGGTGTTTTTACGTGGGCTGATACTACGATCGCAGATGAGCAATTCATTGTGGCATTACCGAAGGACGCCCCTGTTGATGTTACTGCGATCATTGGTTGTGCAGTTATGACAGGTTCGGGGGCGGTTTACCACACTGCGGCAGTAAATGAAGGTGAAAGTGTTGCGGTTTATGGGGTTGGGGGTGTAGGTCTTTCAGCGATAGCTGCAGCAGCAGTTATTGGTGCTGATCCGATAATTGCGGTCGATCTGAGTGAAGAAAAGCTTAGATTTGCAGAGAAGTTTGGCGCAACGATTGGAATTAATGCGTCTGAATGTGATCCGGTCGAGCGTATTCGTGAAATTACACAGATGCCCGAAGGAACCACCTCATTTGGTGCTCCAGCTGCTGGAGTTGATTATGCCTTTGATTGCATTGGGATTAAAACGACAATGGAGCAAATTTTGCCTTCAGTACGCCCTGGTATGCTGGGCCATAATACTGGTGGTATGGCAGTACTCGTGGGAGTTCCTCAGACTAACGTTGAAATTGATGCGAGAGATCTTTTGGTCAATGAGAAGAAGTACATAGGTTCAATTGGTGGTTCTTGTAGGCCTGATAGGGATTTCCCGATGTTTTTACGTTGGTTTAATGAAGGAGATCTTCTTCTCAATGATCTTGTGACTGAACGATATACTCTTGATCAAATCAACGAAGCGACTGATGCTCTGACATCGGGAGAGATTTCGGGACGTTCTATTATCGAATTGTAGATTGTCTCGATTTGATTGAGTTTTGTTGAAAAGCGTGATTTGAACGAGAAGATGCTATCATCTCGGAAGACCAATGGATGCTGTGGTTTCACAGGGTTCATTATTTAAAGGATTAACATGCAAGAGATTACTTATCTCGCCCCTACATCGCTTGGTGATGTGTACACGGCTCTCGCTGATGGAAAACGAAGTGTTTTACTCGCGGGTGGTACAGACATTATCGTCCAATTGCGTGAGGGACGTTCTGATGCTGAGCAGGTCATTGACCTCAAACATATTCCAGAGTTGACACAATTTGCTTTCAATAGTTCTGGAGATTTAGAAATTGGTGCGGCGGTTCCGTTTGCGGAGATCTATGAAAATGCAGAAATAATAGATAGATTACCGGCGCTTATTGACTGTGCAACCTTGGTAGGTGGTATTCAAATTCAAAGTCGAGCTGGTTTCGGTGGAAATTTGTGTAACGCTAGTCCAGCTGCAGATACAACCCCCGCTCTGATCGCTTTAGGTGCGATTTTACATATTGGATCTGCTAATCAAGTGCGTGAGTTACCAGTTGAGGATTTTTTCCTAGGCCCAGGTCAAAATGCGCTTGAAGATGGGGAGATTCTTTTACAAATCGTTGTACCGAATCCAGGTAGCAATTCTGCTGCATATTTCCACCGTTTTATTCCGCGTAATGAAATGGATATTGCAGTAGCGAACGCAGGTGTAAGCCTTACGTTAAATGACGCACGTGATCGTATAGAAAATGCACGTGTCGCAATTGGCGCGGTAGCACCTACAACTTTGCTTGTTAGTGAAGCAGCAGAAGCATTGATTGGAAAAGAACCAGGTGAAGCAGCATTCGCTGCTGCAGGAGATGCTGCGGCAAATGCTGCTACGCCAATAACGGATATGCGTGGGTCAGCCGCCCAACGCGTACATCTTAGCCGTGTTTTAACAGTGCGCGCCTTAGAGCGAGCGCTAAAACGCATTGAGGAGAATTAAAAATGGCAGTACGTCGTACTCAGGTACAAACAACATTAAATGGTGAAGAAACTGATTTTTTATGTGAGCCACGTCAAAGCTTGCTCGAGGTTCTTCGTGATGAACTGGGCTTAACTGGTACAAAAGAAGGCTGTAACAATGGCAATTGCGGCGCATGTAGTGTTTTAGTAAATGGCAGGGTGGCTAATGCATGCTGTGTTCTTGGCGTAGAAGCAGAAAATGCTGAAATTACTACTATTGAAGGGATTGCTGATGGTGACAAATTGCATCCCCTTCAACAAGCGTTTCTTGAAGAAGCAGCTCTGCAATGTGGTATTTGTACGCCAGGATTTATCGTTTCTTCGAAAGCTTTGCTTGATAGTGAGCCTGAGCTAGACGAAGAGCGGATTCGTTTCTGGTTGGCTGGCAATCTTTGTAGATGCACAGGTTATGACAAAATTGTTCGTGCAGTTTTAAAAGCTGCAGGAACTAGCGATAACGGATAGAAGTAATCTTAAAAAGGAGAGTGTAATGACTACTGTAGAAAAACCCGAATATAAGGTGATTGGGACGCGACCTATTCGCCCAGACGGTACTGAGAAGGTTACTGGTAAGGCTTTATATGGCGCAGATATAGATCTTCCTGGATTGGTGTATGGCAAGGTTTTGCGAAGTCCACATAGCCATGCGCGAATTGTTTCAATAGATACGACTGAAGCCGAAGCTTTACCGGGTGTACTGGCAGTTATGACACATGCCGATCTTCCTATAGCGATTGCGGGTGAGTCTGATGATACTGCTAACAATGTACTTGCAAATGAAAAAGTTCTATATCGTGGTCATGCCATTGCAGCTGTCGCTGCAAACAATCCTCATGAGGCAGAAGCTGCGCTTGCTAAAATTAAGGTTGAATACGAGGAGTTAACTCCTGTACTGGAAGTTCGTGATGCTATGTCTGATGGTGCTCCTATTCTTGATGAAGATAGGCGTACAAAAACGTTAGCAGGTTCTTCTGAGAAACCTACTAATATTGCGTCACATAATAAACTTGAGGGTGGTGATATTGCTGCTGCGTTTGCCGAAGCAGATATGACCGTGGAGCGTGAATTTGTTACGAGGATGGTGCATCAGGGTTACATAGAACCACATAACGGAACTGCGAATTGGAATACTGACGGTACATTAACTGTTTGGACAAGTACGCAAGGTGCCTTTGCTGTTCGTTCCCAGTTAGCTTCTATTCTTTGTACTTCTGTTTCGAAGATACGGGTAATACCGATGGAGATTGGAGGAGGTTTTGGAGGAAAAATAGGTTTGTATTTGGAGCCTTTGGCTGCTGTTTTGTCTCGTCGTATTGGGCGGCCGGTAAAATTAACAATGGAACGTGCTGCTGTGTTTGAGGCAACTGGTCCAACAAGTGGAGGCTGGATAAAGGCGAAGCTGGCTTCGAAGAATGGGAAAATTACCGCTGCGGAAGTCACGATGGCTTATGAGGCTGGCGCATTTCCTGGTTCTCCTGTTATGGCTGGTGCCATGTGTATGCTTTCTCCTTATGAGATTGAAAATTTTTCAATCGATGCTTACGACGTTGTCGTAAATAAGCCTAAAGTGGCTGCTTACCGTGCTCCAGGTGCTCCTGCTGCAGCTTTCGCGATTGAGCAACTTGTCGATGAACTTGCAGCTAATGGCACTGTTGATCCACTTAAGTTCAGGCGCGAAAATTCTGCACGTGAAGGTTCAAAACAAGTCACCGGTGTGACGGTACCTAGGATTGGACATGAAGAAACACTTGATGCTGCACTTGCGTCAGCACACTATAACTCGCCAATTGAGGGGCCTAATCGTGGTCGTGGGGTAGCAAGTGGTTTTTGGTTTAATGCAGGAATGCAGTCTTCAGTAGTTGCCTCGGTCAATCCGGATGGTACAGTGAATCTTATCGAAGGCTCGACGGATATTGGTGGGTCTCGTGCCTCACTTGCAATGCAACTTGCTGAGACGCTTGGCATAGGTTATGACGAAGTTAAGCCTAGCGTTGTTGATACTGATTCAATTGGTCACAACGATGTCACCGGTGGGAGCCGTACCACTCATGCGAGTGGTGAAGCTGTTTATGAAGCAGGTCTAGATATTCAACGTCAAATGGTAAGTCGTGCCGCTTCACTTTGGGCTTGTGAAGAATCTGATGTTCAATATTCTGATGGCGCGATAAATCATGTAAGTGATGATGAGAAGAAGCTTACTTTTGCGGAATTAGCGGCGAAGCAAATGGAAACAGGTGGTCCTATGCAGGGTAAAGGTACAGTGATGTCGCGAACGCCAGGAGCAGCATTTGGGGTTCACATCGTTGATGTTGAAGTCGATCCAGATACCGGAAAGGTTGATATTTTACGGTACTCTGTTGCCGAAGATGTTGGTACAGCAATTCATCCTTCTTATGTTGAAGGACAATTACAAGGTGGTGCTGTGCAAGGTATCGGATGGGCATTAAATGAAGAATATTACTACGGGGAAGATGGACGTATGGAGAACAGTAGTTTTCTTGATTATCGTATGCCGACTGCTTTAGATGTGCCGATGATTGAGACCATTTTGGTTGAAGTTCCTAATCCTGGGCATCCTTACGGTGTTCGTGGTGTTGGGGAATGTCCAATAGTGCCACCGTTAGCTGCTATCGCAAATGCAGTTCATGATGCAACTGGACACCGATTTACGGAACTCCCGTTGTCACCACGTCGTGTATTAGAAGAATTACATGATATTAGGTAGTTATTGTTGAAATAAGGGGAGAATATGAGTACGAGCCATACATTTGTTGGAGCCTCCGGTGTTGAATATCCGTATGAAATTTTTTCAGTAGAGGATGCCCTCGATGCCGTCGCAGGAAATTACATTGTCTTAGGGCGTTGGATGGGCGGTGATTACAGTCCTATTTATGCTGATGAATCAGCTGATATTAAAGGTGCAGTAACTGGTAATCATGAATCATGGGGATGCTTCTTAGAGAATCGTATGACCCATGTCGCAGTTCATATTGATTCTGACGACAATCTGCAGGCTCGCCAAGATGAAGTCTCCGATCTTATTGCTGGCCTACGGCCAACATGTAATTAACGGGACGTTAATTAAGAAATTTTTTTATTGCATGGACGCCCATGTAGTTCCTTGCTTTAAATCTACTTTTAGTGGAACTGCTAGGTCTAGGCTCGAAGGCATGATTCTTGCTAGCATTTCTTTAATGATTTCCACCTCATTTTTGGGGCATTCATATATAAGTTCGTCGTGTACCTGAAGGACCATTTTGCTACTTAATTTTTTTTCTTGAAGTTCAGTGTGTAGCTTAATCATTGCAACTTTTATGATGTCGGCTGCTGTGCCCTGAATAGGCATATTTATCGCTTCACGTTCTGTAGCAGTTCTTACTTGGAAGTTACGATGCAGAATGCCTGGTAAATAACGTCGTCGACCAAGCAATGTTTCTGCGTAACCATTTTTTCTTGTGTATTCAAGTGTTTGCTCTTGCCACCGTTTGATGCCGGGGTATTTTTGATAGTACGTTTCGATAAATTCGCTAGCGTCGGCCCTTGAAAGTCCTGTTCTACTACTTAATCCAAATTCACCCATTCCATAAATGATGCCAAAGTTAATCATTTTTGCTGTACTGCGCATTTCTTTGGTAACACTTTCTTGGTTAATCGAGAAGACTTTTGCGGCTGTTGCTGTATGGATGTCTTCGTCGTTTAAAAATGCTTCAATTAACCCTTCATCTTCGGATGCATGTGCTAATACACGTAGTTCTATTTGGGAATAATCAGCACCGATAAGTTGTGCACCTTGAGCAGTATTTGCTTGAAAAGCTTTGCGTATTTCTCTTCCGAGTTCAGTGCGAACAGGAATGTTTTGTAAATTTGGATTTGCGCTGGAAAGTCGCCCTGTTGCAGTTATTGTTTGCTGAAAGTCTGAGTGGATCCGACCGTCGTTTGCGACTGAAGAGGGTAGGGAATCCAAATATGTTGACTTTAATTTCGTAAGTTGTCGGTATTCGAGAATACTGTCGATAATGGGATGTACTAAACGTAAACTTTCTAAAGCTCTTTGATCAGTACTGAAACCTTGTTTAAGTTTTCGTGTCGGCGGGAGTCCTAAATTCTTAAAAAGAATCTCACTTAATTGTTGAGGGCTAGCAATGTTGAATTCTTGGTCCGCTAATTCGTAAATTAATGAGCTTAATTTTTCAATATCCTTGGTAACTTTTTGTGATAAATCGTAGAGAATTGAGTGATCTAACGCGATACCTGACTGTTCCATATTAAATAGTACGACTAGGAGTGGGAGTTCAAGAGTTTCGTAAAGATCAGTTATCCCCTGATTATTTAAATCCTGAGAGCATATTTCACGAAGTTTTAATAAGGCTGTAACCTGTTCTGCCAGCAATTCGCCTAATTGCTCATCTAGTGTTTCGGGAAGCGTAATTGCTTTCCGTCCCTTGCCAGTAAGTTTTTGAAATGGAGTTATGGTGTGCTTTGTTTTTTCTGTAACAAGTTGCTCTAAATTTTTTGAAGCTGAGCCCGTAAGAAAGGACATGATTCGAATTTCATCAGTTACACCCTGTAATTCGATGTCATATTTTTGAAGCTGGTGCATAAGATACTTAGCTTCATAGGTGATCTTTGATATATCTGGATTTGTGAGTATAGGGCCCAAGGTATCCTTAATTACTTTTGGCTTGAGCTGTTGGCTTGTATCCTCAATTCGCGGAGCATGGCCTAGAGGGATATACCAGGCTTTTTTTTCGTCAGTTGCGAAAGCAATACCCAGGATTGTTTTGTGTGCTAATTCCCCAGTTGTTGAAACAGACATGAGTGCAAATTGTTTTTTTCTAACCAGCTCTTCTCCCAAATCTGATAAGGCGTCTTGTGTACGGACAATTTTACATTCTGTGGTTGGCGCTACCTTTTCCTCTGTAATTATTTCCCTGGAGGAATTTGGTATGCGTTCGACCAAACTATGGAATTCCAGTTTGTTAAAAAAGGATATTACGCGTTGTTGGTCGAAATCTTTTAATTCGCATGAGGCGAAATTAAAATCAATAGGTACGTCCTTCACAATTGTTACGAGTGTTTTATTTGCAAGTGCTAACTCCTCAGTGTCCATTAATTTTTTTTGTGTTGACTGGGGTGTGATCTCATCTTTTCTTGAGTAGATGGATTCTACAGAACCAAATTCTTGGATTAATTTTGTGGCCGTTTTTTCTCCGATGCCCTTTACCCCGGGTATGTTATCGCTTGTATCTCCACGTAGTGCTTTGTAATCGATCATGAATCTAGGCGAAAAACCATAGCGCTCTGTTGCTTTTGATTCATCGTATTTAACGGTATCTCTTTGATAAGGCCGAAACATAAAGAGATTTACATTGGGTTCGATTAATTGAATAAGGTCACTATCTAGAGTTGCAATCCATGTTTCTATATCATCTGCTGCTGTTTTTGCAGCAATAGTTCCTGCTATATCGTCTGCCTCGAATCCTGCAAGTTCATAAATTGGTATTGAGAAGGCCTCTAATAATTCTCTTACACGTTCCATTTGAGGTATTAATTCTGGCGGTGTTGCTTTTCTTGTCGCCTTATAATCTGG
Organism: Tepidiformaceae bacterium; assembly: GCA_045562595.1. Classification (GTDB taxonomy): domain Bacteria; phylum Chloroflexota; class Dehalococcoidia; order Tepidiformales; family Tepidiformaceae; genus JAKUNN01. The sequence goes on along the minus strand of JBJKVN010000002.1, from coordinate 30,613 downwards.
ATATAACTCATGCCGAAATGTTTTTCCTTTTGCGTCCCAAGCAGCACATATATGTGTTGGTTTAATTTGATCGATTACTCGTAATAGAGACTCAGCGTAGCCATATGTTGCGTATGTTAATTCCCCTTGGCTGGATGTCATTGGATTGGGTTGTTGACCCAGTGCGAAGAAAGCTCGGAAAAGAATCCCGTGTGAATCTAGAATCAATAATCTTGTTTTTTCCAAAGTTCTTTTTTCCCTAATATGATTATAGCTGTCCCCGGCAGCACATTTCTGGTTCACATCGTTATACTTCGAGCAACGCAATAGATTGGTGGAAAATTGAAGCTTAATACACAACTTTGTAGAACATTGAATATTGAATATCCATTGATGCTTGCAGGTATGGGACCTGTTGCCGGAGGGATTGTAGGTCCCGTTGCAACTGCTGAGTTGGCTGCTGCGGTATCCAATGCTGGGGGGTTGGGTGTACTAGGTGGTACAGGTTATTCACCACGCCGTCTTCGCGAAGAAATAGAAAAAGTTCGTGCACTAACAAATAAACCTTTTGGGGTTGACCTACTCCTCCCTGCAAATTACATGGCTGGCGTAGACAGAAAAACGAGTGATTTGCGAGAACTTGTTCCAAATGAAATAACCGTTGGATTGAAGGAAATCCTTGAGAGTCTAGAAATCCCGTGGGTTGAAGCACCGGTTGAACCTACGGTTCAGAGGGAACCGGGGTCGGGCCGTGCGGATGCACAAATGGAAGTTGTTATAGAAGAGAAGGTGCCTGTTTTTGCTTCTGGCCTTGGTAGCCCTGATCAGTGGATGGATCGCTTGCATGCGAATGGAATTTTTGTTTTATCACTTGTTGGAAATGTTCGTAATGCGTTGCGTGTTGCGGATAGTGGTGTTGATGCAATTGTGGCTCAAGGAACTGAGGCTGGCGGACATACCGGACATATTGGAACACTAGCTCTGCTCACTCAGGTTATTGATGCAGTATCACCCATACCAGTAGTAGCAGCGGGTGGTATTGCTAGTGGCCGAGGTTTAGCGGCTGTCCTTGCTGCGGGTGCACAAGCTGCATGGTGTGGAACCGCTTTTTTAGTAGCTGAAGAAGCTAATCAACCAACAGCACAACAACAAAGAGTGCTTGAAGCGAATGCTGAAGACACGCGGATTACGAGGCTTTATAGTGGCAAAACCATGCGTAATATCACTAATCCGCTTATCGAAGCTTTTGAGAAAAGTGGATTACCAACACTCCCTATGGGAGTGCAGGATATTGCTATCAGAGATGTTGTACATTCGCTTCGAGAAGCAGGTCGTGATGATTTACTTATGAATGCTGCTGGGCAAATTGCTGGTTCTTTAAGTGAAGTACGTCCTGCATCAGTAATCGTTGAAGAAATTATTATGGAAGCAGCAACAATTTTAACAAAAACTCTACCTGATGCTGTTCAAGTAGAGTTTGATTGAAGGAATTTACATGTCGTCTAACGGACCCTTGTCAGGTCTTGTAGTTGTTGAGCTTACTGATGAAATTGGTTCTTACTGCGGTAAATTGCTGGCGGATCTTGGTGCAGATGTTATAAAAGTGGAAAAGCCTGGCGGGGGTTTACAGCGCCGTACCCCTCCTTTTTTTGGTGAAGATGGAGACATCGAAAGTGCGATTCCTTTTTGGGCGCAAAATACTTCAAAACGATCCCTAGAGTTAGATTTCACAAAGGAGAATGATCGTATACGTGTCCGTGATCTTATGTTGGCTGCTGATGTAGTTGTAGAGGATTATCCTCCGGGTTACCTGGCAGAGTATAAGCTTGCCTATACCGACCTCAGACAGGAACGACCTGACCTGGTCTATGCTTCAATCACGTCTTTTGGACAAACAGGACCACATGCCAAGTTTGAAGCAACTGATCTTGTTGTTCAAGCAATGGCTGGGGTTCTCGTACTTGCCGGTGAGACTTCTGATCCCCCCAATTTTCTTTACGGCAATCAGGGCGCTATATGTGCAAGTATCCAAGCAGCACAAGGAATTCTGTTAGCGTTACGTCTTGCTGAAACCCATGGTCTCGGACAGCATGTTGATGTTTCGGCGCAAGAAGCGCTTTCGGTTGCTCAAGAGACAGCAATGATGCAATGGGATTTTCAAGGTACAAATCGTGGGCGTACTGGTGAATTTGGTATTTTTCAAATAGCGGTACCAGGTTCACATGTGTATCAAACAAGTGATGGGTATGTAACTACATATATTTCTGCCCCAGGTGGGGCAGATTTGCCAGTTTTGATTGATTGGATGCGAGAAAGTGATGCTCATAGCGATCTGGACACAGAATCTTTTCAAGAAATTATTAGTGGTTTAAATTCAGCTTTCCTAACAAAAATACTTTCCAATCCGACTGACTTCCCTGATGTACTCGATTCATTAGCCCATATTGATAAAGTGATCGCTCAGTTTTTCCTTGGTCTCACTGCTTCTGAAGCTTATGAAGAAGGGCAATCACGACGTCTTTTAATTGGTATCGTTTCGACTCCTCGTGATCTTGCGGAAAATGCGCAATTAAGAGCGCGAGATTGGTATCAGGTTTTGGAATTCCAAGGTAAAAAAATCGAGTTTCCCGGAGTGCCTTATAGATTGAGTAAAACTTCCGCAAAATTGTCTCCGCCTCCAAGTTTAAACGGCGCAGCAGATATTACTCTTCCAGACCGTCTTCCTCGAGCTCTTTCAACTACACGCCCACGCCTACCCCTTGAAGGGGTACGTGTTGCTGATTTTTCTTGGTTTGGGGCTGGCCCAATAGCGGCACAAACTCTGGCAACTTTTGGTGCTGAGGTTATTCGAATCGAATCAGAAACTAAAATAGATTCTTTGCGGCTTGTTCAGCCTTATGCGACCAATGAGGATGGTTCTTTTAAAACCGGATATAACATTAGCGGGTATTTCAATAATTTTAATGCAGGCAAACATAGTTTGCTTTTAAACCTTAATGATGAACGTGGGCAGGAGCTGGCATATCAGTTGATAGAAAAATCTGACCTATTTTTAACAAATTTCACACCCAGGGTTATTGAAAAATGGAATCTTGGATATGAGCAAATTTCAAAAGTTAATCCAAAAATCATTGCACTTTATGCGCCTATGCAGGGATTAACTGGTCCGCATCGGGATTTTCTAGGTTTTGGTGCTGTTTTGACTCCGATAACAGGTATTAGTCACTTGTCTGGTTTCCCGAATAGACCACCAATTGGTATTGGTACGAATTATCCTGATTACGTAATTAATCCAGGTCATTCGGTAACTGCTTTATTAGCTGCGTTACGCCATCGTGTTCGTACGGGGGAAGGGCAATTGATTGAAATGCCACAAATTGAATCCGTTGTAAATGTTCTCGCAACTGCTGTTTTGAATTATACGGCTAACGGTGTGAATGGGATTAGAACTGGGAATTGGCACCCAACAATTGCTCCGCATGGTGTTTTCCAATGTCTCGATGATGATACGGTTATTCCTAATGAACGATGGGTAGCTGTAGCTTGTCGTGATGATGGTCAATGGCAAGCCCTGTGTGAAGAATTAGGTCATCCTGATCTTGCCAAAGATCCTAGATTTCAAACCTTCTCTGGGCGTAGTCAGAATGCAGGTGAACTGGAAATTATATTGGCCTCTTGGTTCAAGGAATTTTTTGCAGAGGAGATTATGCAGCGGTTGCAAAGTGTTGGTGTTCCCTGTGGTGTTGTCCAAACAGCCCAAGATATATTAGAACGAGATCCGCATGTCCGAGAACGAGAGTATTACCAATATCTAGAGCATCCTGAAACTGGTTTATCTAGTTATGACGGGCCGTGTGCCAAGCTCAGTGAAACACCAGGGGAACATCGTTCAGCTGCCCCTCTTTTTGGTGAACAAACCTTTGAGGTTGCAAGGCAGATACTTGGTTTGAGTGCCGATGAAATCGCGGATTTTGTCTCGCAGGATATTCTTGCCTAAATAAACGGATTTCAAATCTCAGAAAAAGATACTTTTTAAGTGCCCCGAGACTCTTTCCTCTACTATGATGTGGAGGGCTTTGCCCAATACACGTATTAGAGGAAAGATCTATGTCCTTAAAAACCCCTCAGGAATATCTTGATTCCTTACACGACGATCGAACTGTTTATTATCGCGGTGAGCGTGTGGATGATGTTACAACCCACCCCGTGATTTCAAAGGCAGCCAAACACGCCTGTGTTGATTATGAGATGGCTGAAGATCCTGAAACGAGAGAACTTGCTGTTGTGGAAGGCGATGAATTAGATGGTAATGAGCCATATAGTCGGTACTTTAAAATTCCTCGTTCGAATGAAGATTTGTTAAAGCGTTCGAGCTTAATTGAAGCGTCGACAGCACGAGGAAAAACTTTAGTTCCTTTGGTCAAAGAGATAGGTACAGATGCACTGTTTGCCCTGCATCGAATTTCGAGGGAAGTAGATAAGCAATATGGTACGAGTTATCGCTCAAGAGTTGAGTCGTTTTATCAGCACTGCAAGGATAATGATTTGACAATGTCTGTTGCTCAGACTGATGTTAAGGGCGATCGTTCTGGAGGCCCATCAAACCAGTCTCATCCCGATTACTACCTGCGGATTGTTAAGAGAACTGACGATGGCATTGTTGTGAGAGGTGCGAAAGTACACACTTCGTGTACTACAAATGTCAATGAAGTCATCGTTTTGCCTACTCGTGCGATGTCTGAATCAGATGCGGACTATGCGGTTGCCTTTGCAATTCCACCAGATACAAAAGGGTTGTCTCTTATCGCAAGCCCATATGGAGGTTCACCAAAGAATAATTTTGAAGCTCCTTTAAGTGCCGATCGAAAAATGATGGAAACCACCACTGTTTTTGATGATGTATTTGTCCCCTGGGAGCGAGTTTTTCTTGCTGGTGAGTATGATTTTGCTGGTCCGTTAGCCTTGGGTTTTGTTGAATACCACCGTTTTACTGCGGTTTCCTACAAGCTTCCTTTGGTCGATGCTCTGGTTGGGTCGGCTCAGTTGATGGCAGACATGAATGGAATTGCACGTGTAGGTCATGTTCGAGATAAGTTTGTTGCATTAATTTCATACGCAGAAACCGTACGCGGTTTAATTCATCTGGCTGCGTCTCGTGGCCAGGCAGATGAAGAAGGGATTTATGCTCCTGATGCCATGACTACCAATATTGCAAAATATCACTTTGCACATCACTACCATGAAGCACTGGAATATGTGCAAGATATCGCAGGAGGCATGCTAGTTACAGCCCCCAGCGTTGAAGATTTTGCAAATCCAGAAATTGGTGATCTCCTCCGTTATTATCTGGGGGGACGAGAGGGTGTAGACGGAGAAGATCGTGTGCGCGCGCTCAATATGGTTAGCGATTTAACAACAGGAGAGTTTGGTGGTTACCATGCAGTGTTGGCAATCCATGCCGAAGGCTCACTTGAGGCTGAAAAGTTAATGATTGCGCGGTCTTATGATGGACAGCGTACGTTTAATTTTGCAAAACTTCTTGCAGGACTTGAGTAAATCGTAAGGATATGACTGAGTTAATCAACATTCCGATTTTTCCTTTGTCCACAGTCTTATTCCCAACCGGTGATATCTCCTTGAATATTTTTGAAGAGCGATATCGCATCATGGTCGAAGAATTGTTGGAATCGGGCGGTGTTTTTGGAGTGGTCTTAATTCTTCGTGGTGAGGAAGTTGGTGGTTCTGCAGTCCCTCATTCGATCGGGACGACTGCAAACATAGTTGAGCATAGTAAAAACCCTGATGGCGGATACACATTAAGAGTGCAGGGCAGAAGTAAGTTCAAATTGGTGCGCATGCTTGAAGAGCAGCCTTATCCCTACGGAGAGATTGAATTTTTGCCAGAATTAGAACATCAGGAAACAGACATTCTTGGACCAGCTATTGAGCGTGTGCATCATGTTTTTTCAGCTTACATCCGGTTATCCTTGGCACTTACTGACCAGTGGTCTGAAGGAGTTGATTTACCCAAAGACTCAGCTTGGCTTATCAATAAAATAACGCCAAATCTTGGTATTCCTGAGATTGCAAAGCAGCGTGTCCTTGAACATGATCTGTCAACTGAGGGGTTACGAGCTCTTGAAGAATTACTAAATGATCTAGTTTCTCGTGCGGAGGAGCAGGTTAAGGATCACTATCGCGAAAGATACACAGGGATTGTTGCTGCTGGTTAGGTCGCATATTTAATGGAAATCGAATCAATATTAAAAGCGGCTGGTTTTATTGCTATAGCAGCAGCTTTTGCAAATATTTTAGGTCCTAGACTGAAAATCCCAATTCCACTTCTGTTACTTGGATTTGGTTTGCTAATTGGACTTGATGATACATGGGGACTGGATGTTCACAAGCTAGGACATGTATTCGAAGTAATTATTGTCCTGGCTGTTGGTCTTATTGTTTTTGAGGGTGGTTTTGCTATCCGATTCTCATCTTTACGGAATGTAGGCCCTATTGTACGAAACCTTGTTGTGCTTGGGTTATTAGTCACCACGATATTCGCAATGTTTGTTGCCAATGTTGTGCTTGGCTGGGAGATTCGATTAGCTATTATCTTCGGTGCACTCATTACAGTGACGGGACCCAGTGTTATTACGCCTTTATTGAGGTCTATTAAAGTTAATGATCGTATACGTACAGTGCTTTCTTCTGAAGGTGTCATCATTGACCCATTTGGTGCGTTATTAGTCCTTGTTCTCATTCAAGTGGTAGTAACTGATGCAGTAGAGGTGGATCAAGGGATACGTAACTTATGGCCGGTGGGATTCGTTGCATCTCGAATTATCATAGGACTTGTGGTTGGCCTTCTTGTAGGTGCCTTAACATATGTTGTCACTCGTATTGTTCCCAATATCAAAGGTCTTGAGGTTCTCCTTTTAATTATAGGTGCTGCTGTAGGTGCTTTTGCGATTTCTGAAAATCTGGCTTCTGAATCTGGCTTAGTTGCAATGGTTGCTATGTCTCTCGTAGTGGGGAATGCTGCTATTCCACATCGTGAAGCATTTAATGAGGGCCAAGAGTCGATTAGCGCTTGGTTGGTAGCTATTGTTTATGTTCTTCTTGCAGCAAGCATTGATATAGACAGCATTGCTGGCTTATGGCCAAAAGGTTTTATTGTTGTCGCTATCGTTGTTTTTGTTGGTCGACCTTTGTTGGTGGGTCTCGCTACTCTACGTAGTGATTTAGGTTTTCGTGAGCGATTTTTTCTAGCTTTTGTTGCTCCTAGGGGAATTGTGGCAGCTTCATTGGCCACAGTTGCGGCCGCTCAACTTTCTGGAAGACTTGAACACGCAGATCAGCTCGCAGCACTTGTGTTTTTAGTTGTAGCGTTAACTATTGGGATACAATCTGTTTACGCGGGTTTTCTTGCTCGTGTTTTAAAGGTGCAGCCTATGAGTATCGTAATTGCAGGTGCAGGTGAAGTTGGATTACGTGCGGCGTCAATATTGAAAGCTGCAGGTGAACCAATAGTTTTGATTGAATCTGATGAACAGGTTGCTGCCACAGTAGAAGAGGCTGGATATACAGTTGTTATCGGGGATGCAAGCGAAGCGCGCACGTTGAGGTCTGCAGGTGTGGAAGATGCAAAAGCACTGCTCATAGCTACTCCACATGACCCGGTTAATTTACTGGCAGCACAAGTTGCTCGCTCACAGTTGGATTGTGCGAATGTTTATGTTCGTGTGAATGAGCCTAAGAATGTTGAGGTATTTCAAGAGGTTGGTGCAATTCCTATTAGCCAGACTGAAGCTGTTGCCACTGAACTTGCTTACATGGTGACCGACCCTGGAATTTTTGATGTGCTAGCACAGGTAGAGGAGGACGTAACGGTTATTAGAGTTGCTGTAACAGATATCAACGCACAGCGCCCAATTTCTTCGAACCCGGCACTATTAGGTACGCTTATCGTTTTGGTTACTCGTGGTCAATCATCCTTTATTCCCAATGGTAGTACTGAACTACGGGTAGGGGACGTGGTTACGATTTTTGGGAAGCATAATGAGTTAGCTTCAGCCCGCGCTGCTTTATCGGCCGGCGCAGGCTAAATCTTACAATCTATAAAAACTAGATAGGTCGGAAAACAGGAATCGGGTATTCTCCTTCATCTTGTTTTTCAAACTCTACGCGTACACGTTGGCCTATAGAAATATCCTTTGTTGGATTATCAACACCAACTATAGTGCTCATTATTCTGAAGCCTTCATCAAGGTCTATATATGCGACTGAATAGGCTCCTAAATCTATAAAATTAGGCATTCGATTCTGCCGCACTACAGAGAATGTGTAGATTGTTCCTTCGCCTTTAGATACTTTCCATGAAAGGTCACGCGATCCGGTTTTAGGGTCATGAAGGCGTGGATAGAAAACCACTTCTCCAGTTGCATCATTCACCTGATAGCGTAGTTCTCCTTCTTTACAGCCTTCCCAGAAGTATTCCGTATTTTGTTCTGGAAATCTTGGTTGTGGTCGATTAGGCATAATAGTTACTCCTCTTTCTAGTCTTTAGCCAAAATTATGGTTCCGCCGGTGTGTGTCCCGCCAAGCAGACCACCATTCCCATGCGCAACAGCTAGTTTTGCACCCTCTACCTGAGAGGTTGACTCTCCTCTTAATTGTCGTGCTGCCTCAAACAGTAGAAAGATTCCTCGCATCCCAGGATGATTTGAGGATAATCCTCCTCCATCCGTGTTAAGTGCCGGGGTACCTTCGACATCAAAGGCCAGTCTTCCGTTGGCAACATAGTCACCAACTTCTCCTTTGGCGCAGAAGCCTAGGTCTTCCAAGCAGACGGCAACAGTGATTGAAAAAGAATCGTAGATCATTGCTATATCGATTTCATTCGGGTTAATTCCTGCCTCTTGGAAAGCAATAGGCCCACTCTGTGCAGCGGCACTTGTAGTAATGTCTCCGTTATTTTCAAGATATTTGGTTGCTTCACCAGATCCAATAATCCAAACAGGAGGTTTTTTGCAGTTTCTAGCAATTTCAGCGGATGCAATTATTACTGCTCCACCACCATCGCTAATCATGCAGCATTCTAATAAATGGAGTGGATCTGCGACTATGCGTGATTCGAGCACATCTTCCACTGTAATCTCACGTACGCCAACGAATTGCAGGTCTGTCATGGCCTTGACTGCTTCAGGGTTTCGCATGGCATGTTTTCTTGTTGCTACGGAAATACCAGCTAATTGTTCGGTGGTTGTCCCGTACTCATGCATGTGACGTTGTTTAACCATTGCGTAATTTGAGATCAGTGTGGAGCCATAGGGTGACTCCATGTTTTGCTGCCAATTTGGAGCAGGTGATACCCGGCCACCAGTTCCAATAGCTACACGGTTAGATGCAGATGTTGATCCATAACTCAAAACTGCAACTTTACATTTACCTGCTGCAATATCGCGAACTGCATGTGCGGCATGAAATTCGTACGATGAGCCGCCAACTTGGGTCGTGTCAATGACCGTTGGGTTTATGCCAAGGTAGGCAGCTAGCTGTAAGCCTCCTCCAGCTTCGCCATCCCCAGCGTCGTAGAGGCCGTCTACATCACCCCATTCCAGACCAGCGTCTGCAAGTGCCTGTGCTATAGATTCTATTTTTACCTCCATAGCAGATATTCCTGGTGCGACTCGAAGTGGATATTCATATACCCCAACGATTGCCGCGGTTCTTTCTTGTGTCATTTTTTCTCCTTAACGTTGCGCCCTCGCGCTTTGCTCCTTAACGTTGTGTTATGCGTGTAGGAGTTATTGCCGATACTCATCTTCCTTCACTCATCCGTTCGATGGATGAGCTTAGTTCAGATACTGGCGAATTTCTCACTACGGTCGAGCTGATTTTACACGCTGGAGATGTGACTGCACCTAGTGTTTTGGATTGGTGTGAACAATTTGCCCCGATTTATGTGGCACGAGGTAACAATGACATCTTTGATCACCCGTCGCTTGCGGAGGGACATCTTCTTGAAATTGAAGGGTGGCGCATTGGGCTTACACATGAATTACGTCCTGAATCACGTCCTATTTCTGTACTAAGGGATCAGTGTTTCCCTGGTGAAGAAATCGATATTCTTATTGCGGGAGATACTCATGTTGAGCGACTTGAATGTCGTGAAGGGGTTGTATTTCTCAATCCGGGTAGTCCGACATTGCCACACCATAAAGAAATGCGTTTAGGTACAGTTGGTTTGTTAGACCTCACACCAAAAACGCTTCATGCTGAGATTGTTGTATTGGGAGAAACTCCTGGTTCACCAAATCCGGGAGTTTCTCAAGAGTTGATTATTGAGAAAGGGTGGTTAGAAAAGGAGAAGGATAATGTCTAGTAGTAGCGGTGTTATTCAAAATATAAATATTAGCGATGGTGGAGTTCCCAAGCATTCAATTTCACATGCTGTTGTAAATGAACTTGGGATTGAAGGTGATGGTCATAGCAATACCAAGTCACATGGAGGGCCAATGCGGGCGCTTTGTTTATTTTCATCCGAATTGCAAGAGGCTTTAAATGCTGAAGGGCATACAATTACACCAGGTGATCTAGGGGAAAATATTACTATTTCCGGTCTTGATTGGAATCTCGTTATTCCAGGGAGGCGGTTCCAGCTGGGAAGCGTTGGTATTGAGATAACGGAATATACAACTCCCTGTTACAAGATCGCTGCATATTTTAAGGAAGAAGATTTTACGAGAATCGATCAGGAAAAAAATCCGGGTTGGAGTCGTGTGTATGCACGGATAGTTGATAGTGGAGCGTTATCTTTAAATCAGAATGTTGTATCTATTGACTTGGCTTGAAAGGTTATTATTTGAACCATCGTTGGGGAATTGAAATGTCTTTCATCTTAAATTTTTCCCTTAGAATTGTTTCTAGCTTTTGAGCTGAACCGATGGCACGTCGCTCCATACCTTTGGAGGTTGTTTCCATTTCCATTCCTTTAGCTACCGTTAAACGACCCCCGTTTGTCTGTGGCAAGGTTGCGATCCATCCACGGGCAAAGTGGGATTCAGGGGACTCAGAATGAAATCTCCACATTGGTTCGAACGCTTCTATTTCTTGGGGTTTTCCATTAAACAAATAAACGGTTTGAACTTCGTTATTTTCCATAAGTTGTTCTACGCGGTATGACTGCTTGCCATCTATAACAATTCGATAAGCACCACCTCTTTCTTGAGGTACCCAATTTCCTTCGAAATTTAAGGGTGCTGTAAAAGTTTCACCGTTTCCAATATCAATCAAATACTCTTTGTTTAGAAAAACCCTTAGGGTTAGATGGTCAAAGGGGGGTCCAAAGTGACCGTCACGCGATGCCATTTGTCCGGAAAGTAATTCATATTCAAATCCTAATCCACCTAGGGCAGCGGCTAAAACAAGATTTTGTTCGTAGCAAATACCACCCCGCTGACGTACAACAAGTTTATTGAAGAGACTGTCTATCTGTAGATCATCTTTTTCTTTCAAATGAGAGCCAAAATTTTCAAAAGGGATCGAGAAAAAGTGAGCGCTCCCAAGTTGCTGTAGGCCGGCAATAGTATGGGATGGTCTTTCGGCAATCCCAATACGATTTAGGTAAAGGTCGAGTTGGTTTTTACTGAACGCGTAGATTGATTTAGTCACGTTGGTCTGCAGGCCTAATTTCTCTCACTGTTACGTATAGATTGTACGCTACGATTAATATTACTGTGCTTCGGCACTAATTATTCCGTTGTTTATCCCTACCAAGATTGGCTAACGTAATATACGTGAATGGGAAGCGCAAAATCCCTATTCGGCTTTCTAGCTAGGCCAGCTGAATTCGTTCACATAGGGTGGAACTTCATTAGATTCTGGTTCATGTAGGCCGTTTCTACCGTTTTTGCATTTTGCATTTTCAGTATCTTCTGTAACCCATGCAACGATGGCAGCATGACTTTTTTTGAAAATTGTTTGTTTGCAAACTTTACACGTTTTACCCTTGTTTCCTTTTTGATTGGCATTCACGATGTAAAGACCTCTTCACTAACCAGTTTCGGAGTTTTATTTCACATATGAAGCATACAAAAAATTCTTAGGAAACTCTTAATTAAAATATGCTTTGTTTGGGGAGCTACTTAGGTTGCTTCACTACTCTGATATAGGGGAGGGGTGACTCCCAACCAGCTGTGTACTTTTTGGCTGCATCTTCATCTGAAACAGAAGGGAGAATAATTACATCATCTCCGTCATTCCAATTTGCTGGAGTTGCAACCTGCTCGGCTGCAGTAAGTCGCATTGAGTCTAAAACACGCAGTAGTTCAAAGAAGTTTCTTCCTGTACTCATAGGATAGGTCAGAGTCGCTTTAATTTTTTTGTCTGGTCCAATAAAAAAAACAGAACGTGCAGTGGCATTAGTAGCTGCGGTTCGACCTTCTGATGAATTGCCATCTTCCGCTGGAAGCATATCGAATAATTTAACTATTTCGAGAGTTGGATCTCCTATTAGCGGATAGTTAATGGCGTGTCCTTGGGATGCTTCAATATCTTTTGACCAGGCATCGTGATCACTAACGCCATCAACACTAATTCCAATAATTTTGCAGTTACGCTTGTCGAATTCTGTTTTTAGTCCTGCTACTGCACCTAATTCTGTTGTGCATACGGGTGTGAAATCCTTTGGATGTGAGAATAACAGTGCCCAACCTTCACCTATCCAGTCGTGAAAATTAATTTCTCCTTGAGTTGTGTTAGCAGTAAAGTTTGGAACTTCATCATTGATTCGAAGAGACATCGAGTATTCCTTTAGTTAAGTTAGGCGGTCAACAATATCATCTTTATAATTAAATTGTTAATTTTCTAATTCAGTTGGCTTGGATCTATCCTGTCTGCCAATTCTCCCCATACTCCAAGAAATACCAAACCAGAGTAGGCAACTCAGCGTGATAACGTACATGGATGCTATTAGTATTGCTGCAGCGCTAGTACTCATAAAGATACGCTAGCTAATTGTATAGCTGGTGTAAACGGATCACTTTTTTTTTCTAAGGCGAAGAACTACTGCAATCCCTACGAGTGCAAGAAAAACGATCCAACCGATTGCATAGCCCATAAGGACAAACTAGTTAATTCCCTTCAGGATGTAAACCTCTGATTGTTTAGCGATGTCCGCAGACGCTATGAATTTTTCTTTGTTCTTCAAACCAGGCAATGGCGACTTGTATATCAACAGGTTTTTGTTCATCTGGTTTTGCCTTGTCTTTTTTTGCCACAGTTCTCACTCTCTAATTTTAGCAAAAAAAGGAAGTAAAATTTTGCGAAACAACAAAGTACCTAAAGGAATGCCTGCCAGAACAAAAATAATTCCGCCTACCCATCCTCCGATTTCGTAACCCCAGCTAAGTAGCAAGATTGCAGATAAAATTGCTAACACTGCTCCTACCGCAATTTGGGCTAGCCGTAGGAGCTTTTGTTGAGCAGTTTGTTTGGTTGAAGGAATTGAACGCCTTTGCATTATTAGTTCAAAAAAATTATCGTTTTATCCGCTTTTCACCCATGCTCTAGCATCATCTGAAGCTACCCAGTGGATAGCATTATTAAGAAGTTTCCTGAATTGTGGGTTTGTATATGCTTCCGGACCATCCCCGGCATCCATTGCGACTACGGGACTATTACCCGCTTTGTTTGCCCAGACAATTAAGTCACTTCCTTCTGGATGATCCCACTTTGCTCTTTCCTCAGCTGAAGCAACAGGCGCATTAAAATTTTCTTTGACCATTGGGTAATCGCTACGCATGAGAGGCAAGATACCAGGCCTTGATTCAAAACCCTTAGTTTTTATATATATCTCATCAACAATATCAAAACCGTCTTCTAAACCTTCTAAAACAGGATGTCCTTTTTGTACCGGTGAAAGATGATGATGACCGTTACGTTCTGGCTCACCACCACCACCACGATAACCGGAGGCTGGAACTATCTCTCCAAAAACTTCACCTTCACCACCTAATCTAAAGGAGCTTCCACTGATCTCTCTCCAGCCTTCCCAAGCTGGCCATTGCAAGGTCGCGTGATTCATCATCACAATACCTTTCCCACTCTCAATCAAAGCCTCTATAGAAGCCTTGTAGTCTTCAGGTATAGGTGAGCCATCTATGGCCAACATATCGTAAAAAACAATAGTTTCGTAAGGCTGAACATTTTCTGGACGAAGCATTACTTGAGCTGCTGGCTGTTCTACAGCTGTTGAATTAACTTCAGGGTTTTCATCGAACATTGCGAAGAAACCGCTGTAATTAAAATTATGACCTTTGTGAACTATGAGTGTTTCAATAGCTTCCGAGCTATTCGAATAATGTGACATTGCTGACCCCTTTAGCCAAAAATAGTTAGTTTAATTACAGATTATAAACGATTAACTGAGGATTATTGAACTGTGAAATAGCGTGCTTCAGGATGGTGTACGATTATTGCGCTTGTTGTTTGTTCTGGTTCCCACTGAAATGTTTCTGTTAATGAAGTACCTATTCGCTCACAATCTAATAAATCGGCAATAAGAGTTTGTTGCTCTAAATCAGGACATGCCGGATAACCGAAAGAGTATCGAGAACCTTGGTATCCTTGCGAGAAAAGTTCCCGAGTTGTTTGAGCATCCTGGCCAGCTATGCCTAATTCCTCACGGATTCTTTTATGCCAAAATTCTGCTAGTGCCTCGGTTGTTTCAACTCCAAACCCATGTAAGTGAAGGTAATCTGTGTATTGATCTTTTTTGAATAATTCAGCTGCAGCTTCACTAGCTTTCTCTCCTACCGTAACAATATGAAAGGCTACAGTGTCATATTCTGTGCTCGTTTCATTGTGAAAAAAGTCACTGATACATAGACCTTTCCCTCCAGATTGCCTAGGAAAATTGAATTGGACTGGATTTCCTTGTGGTTCCGAGTCACCCATATTTTTCCAGACGTTCAAGGTATCTCCATCTGCTTTACACGGAAAATAACCGTAGACAACTTTTGGTTGAAGTAGTTTTTCAGTAATCGCATCTTCCTGTAACTTTCGAAAAATTGGTTCGACAGTTTCAGTGAGCAATTTTTGATACTCATGATCTTCTTGATTTCCCTTTTGGTACTGCCATTGCCCTCGAAAGAGTGCGATTGTATTTATGTATTTGTAAATCTCACGCAGTGATAATCCTCGTATCACCCGACTGCCCCAAAATGGAGGTTTCGGTATTGTCACATTTTGTTCTACGTTGGATCGTACTATCGGTGCCGAATTCGAATCCGTTATTTTAGCTATAGTGGCTGTCTTTGTAGCTGTTTTTTGAGTGGGCTGGTTCGTATAATTTTCTAGATTTTCAAGCGTCTCTAATCCTTCAAAGGCATCTTTACAGTAAAAAACATGTCCTTGGTATAAGGGCTGTAATTCATCTTCCACATACTTACGATTTAATGCTGCTCCGCCCAAGAGAACCGGATATTTTGACAAATTTCGGGCATTTAGCTCTTCCAAATTTTCTCTCATAATAACCGTACTTTTTACAAGTAAGCCACTAAGCCCAAGGGCATCTGCATTCACTTCCTCAGCCTTTTCAATGATATTTGTTATCGGTTGTTTGATTCCCAGGTTATGCACTGTATAGCCGTTGTTGGAAAGAATAATATCGACAAGATTTTTTCCAATATCATGTACATCTCCACGGACAGTTGCTAAAACTATTTTACCTTTGCTTGGGATATCAAGGCGTTCCAGAAAAGGTTCCAAGTGTGTCACGGCCGCCTTCATTGTTTCTGCACTTTGTAGTACAAATGGTAATTGCATTTTCCCTGAGCCGAATAGTTCACCTACTACACGCATCCCTTCTAGCAAGTGTGTATTAATGATTTGTAAGGGTTCCATTTCCTGAAGAGCTTCGTCCAGGTCATTTGGCAGGTGCCGGCGTTCTCCATCAACAATGCTTAATTCAAGCCGCTTGCCAACTGGGAGCTTCTCTCTATCATCTGTTTTTTTTGTTTTTGTACCGCCGTTATCATTTTCAAAGAGGGATATAAAGTGTAGAAGAGGATCGTAAGAACCATTCCGTTTGTCATATATCAGATCCGTGGCTGCCTTTACTTGTTCTTCGGGGATTCGATGTAGAGGGATAATTTGTCTTGCATTAACGATTGCTGCATCTAGGCCGGCATCAATCGCAGCTGCTAGAAAAACTGAGTTAAGAACTCGACGCGCCGAAGGTTTGAGCCCAAAAGAGATATTTGAAACCCCGAGTACGGTATGTACCCCTGGTAATGTTTCTTTCACTTTTGTAATTGCATTAAGCGTGGCAATGGCATCCTGACGTAAATCCTCTTGGCCACTACTGAGCGGGAATGTCAGCATGTCGAAAAGTAAATCTCCGGGTTCCATCCCATATTCTGTAACAGCCAATTCATAGATCTCTTTTGCGACTTTTATTTTCCACTCAGTAGTTCGAGCCTGTCCTTCCTCGTCGATTGTCAATGCTATTGCCCCGGCACCAAAACGTTTTATTAGTGGTAGTAGTTTCCTGATCTTTCTTTCACCATCTTCAAGGTTGATTGAGTTTACGATTGCTTTTCCACCATAAAGTGCCAGGCCCGTTTCAATAACCGGGAGTTCTGTTGAGTCGAGAATGAGCGGTAATGTCGATTGCGTTCGAATTTCACTCATAAATTTTTCCATGTCACTAGGACCGTCACGGCCAACATAATCCACCATGAGGTCCAATACGTGGGCACCTTCTCCTGCCTGCTCACTTGCCATTTCTATGCCTCTGTCAACATCCGCTGACAATAAGGATTCCTTGAAGGCTTTTGAGCCTGTCGCGTTTAATCTTTCTCCGATAACTAGGAATGAAGTGTCCTGCTTAATTGGCACACTCGTATAAAGTGATGCACAAGCAGGTTCATATTCGGGTTCACGTGCATTAGGCTTTTTATTACCGATTTCAGCGATAAGGGTTTTAAAATGCTCCGGTGTTGTGCCACAGCATCCTGCTGCGATTGAAGTGCCGAATTCATTTACGAAGATGTTGTGATAGCGCGCAAAATCTTTGGGAGTTAGGGGGTACCAAGTTTCCCCATTCCTAATTTCAGGAAGCCCGGCGTTTGGTCCAACAAATATTGGACGCCGTGAACGTTGGGCAAGATATCTAACATGTTCGACCATCTGCTCAGGGCCAGTTGCGCAATTTAATCCTAGGATGTCCACAACATCCATTGATTCAAGGACTGTTAAGGCGCATCCAATATCTGAACCAAGAAGCATTGTCCCTGTTGTTTCAATAGTTACGCTTGCGATAACTGGCAGACGTGTATTTGTTTCTTTGAACACATCCTCGATTGCTCCTAATGCGGCCTTGGTTTGTAAAAGGTCTTGGCAAGTTTCTACTTTTAAAACATCGATGCCACCCGTAATCAAACCTCGTGCTTGTAACCGATAGCTTTCAACTAGTGTGTTGTAATCAACATGAGATAAAGAAGGTAATTTTGTCCCTGGGCCCATTGTTCCAAATGAATATCTGGGGTGCGAATCAGTGGAAAATTCATCACGGATTTCACCTAGTTGTTTGGCAGCCAGGTAGTTTATTTCTTCGACCCTTTCCTCGATTCCGTACTCAGCAAAAACGATTTTATTTGCTCCAAATGTTGCAGAATCTACTGCATCACAGCCTGCGGCGTAGAATTCACGTTGGATATTCATTACTAACTCCGGCTTGGAAATGGTCAAAAATTCATTGCAACCGTCGAGGCCTCCATAATCCTCCGGAGTTAATTGATGGTTTAGGATCGAAGAGCCTATAGGACCAGCTGCAAAAAGTACTTTTTCGTCAAGCCTATTAAGGAAAATATCGTTGCGTCTTTGATAAGCGAAAATCTTTCTCCCATGTGCGAGTTAGACACTTGTATTTGACTGATTATCTCACTTCATTTTTACAAGCACATCTTTTGAAATAATAACAATATGTTCAGAACGAAGTGTTCCGTGTAATAGTTCCCTTAACTTTGTCGTGTAATAGCCGAAGTTAAAGGTATTTCGTATTGTTGATAAAACTAGTAGACTTTTTTTATAGGATGGTAATCAGTACGAGATATGCGAGTTTCAACGCGTGGAGATTATGGGATTAGAGCTCTTATCGAGCTCGCAGCTAATTATGGACAAGGTCCAATACAAGCTTCAGAAATCGCGTTGCGCCGTCATATACCTGAACGGTATCTGGATCAATTAATGACAACCTTGCGTAAAGCAGGTTTTGTCCGCTCTGTTCGCGGTCCTTCCGGAGGACATGAGTTAGCTCGAGATCCAGGGGAAATTTCTGTTTTAGAGGTTATAACTGCGCTGGAAGGTTCTGTTTCACCTGTTGCTTGGTTAGATGACCCAGCCGAAAAAACCGATCATCCACACCAATGTGGGCAACGGGAAATTTGGGAACGTTTGCGTGATGTAACTATCACTGTGTTAAGTGATTACTCCATTGCTGATATGGAATCGCGTGAGCCCCATGCAACTGCGGGGTCTTATAGGATATGACCGCTTCTGTACGTTCTAATTCTGTTGAAACTATTCTTCAACTTATTGGAGAGACACCACTTGTGCGTCTGAATCGTGTTATTCATGACGGTGCAGCAGCAGTTTATGGAAAATTAGAAGCCTTGAATCCTGGTGGTTCAGTGAAAGATCGTATTGCGTTATCCATGGTAGAGAATGCTGAAAAAGAAGGACGGTTAAATCCAGGAGATACAATGGTCGAGCCTACTTCGGGGAATACGGGAGTGGGTCTTGCTGTCGTCTCTGCCGTTAAAGGTTACAAGCTCATACTTACGATGCCAGATGATATGTCAGTTGAGCGGCGGCGACTTTTTGAGCGCTTTGGTGTTGAACTTCACCTTACTCCAGCGATTGAGGGTATGACAGGTGCAGTTTATGCTGCCGAACAAATTGCTAAAAACAACCCGCATTTTTTTATGCCCAGACAATTTGAAAACAGTGCAAATCCTGAAATTCATCGACGGACAACTGCTCTTGAAATTCTTGATGGTATGGACAGGAATATTGATGCTTTTGTTACTGGTGTTGGAACTGGCGGAACAATTACCGGGGTAGGTCAAGTATTGCGTGAAACTTTAGGTAACGATGTGCTGATTGTTGCAGTGGAGCCTGCACGTTCTCCAGTGCTTAGCGGTGGTCGGCCAGGATTAAGTGGTATACAGGGTATCGGAGCATCTTTTGTGCCAAGCGTGCTCGATACGGATATTTATGATGAAATTCTGCGTATAGAAGATAAGGATGCGTATGATATGACAAATCGATTGGCTCGAGAAGAGGGATTGCTTGTAGGTATCTCTTCAGGTGCGAATGTTTTTGCAGCCAATCAAATTGCTCAAAAGATTGGTCCAGGTAAGCAAGTAGTAACATTACTTTGTGATACTGGAGAGCGTTATTTAAGCATTGATTTTTGATGCGTTATAAATTATTTCTAATGGAGGCTTTGTGACAGTCGAGATTTATATTCCTACACCTTTTCGTCATTTAGTAGGTAATCGTGTTCGTGTGCTTTCGAGTGGTACAAATATCGATGAGATTCTTACTGACTTAGAGGTACAATTTCCAGGTTTTACGGATCAGGTTTGTGATACTTCTGGCGAGATCGCATCACATATTGGCGTCTATGTTAACCAAGTTGAAATTGATGACCTTGGTGGCGAGACTACTGCACTTAAAAACGGTGATGAAATTGCGTTTATACCGGCTTTGGCTGGTGGGTCCCAGTCTGTTCTCACTCCTGAAATGGTCGAACGTTATAGTCGTCATTTGATTATGCCTCAGGTGGGTTCTGTAGGGCAGAGAAAGATTATTGAATCGAAAGTTCTAATAGTTGGCGCAGGTGGGCTTGGTTCGCCAGTTGCTTTGTATTTAGCTTTGGCAGGTATCGGTCAAATAGGGTTAATTGATTTTGATATCGTTGATCGTTCTAATTTGCAACGCCAAATTCTTCACCAAAATGATGATATTGGTCGTCCAAAAGTAGAATCTGCGCGTGAAACTTTGCTTGCACATAATCCTAATATTGATGTGTCTCTTCATGAGGCACCTTTAACGTCCGATAATGCATTTGAGGTAATGGAGCCTTACGACATTATTGTTAATGGCGCAGATAATTTTGCTACTAGATATCTTGTAAATGATGCAGCTTATCTTCTCCAAAAACCCTTGGTCGATGGTTCGATTTTGATGTTTGATGGACAGGTAACAACTTACATACCAGGGAAGTCTTGTTACCGATGTCTTTATCCAGCTCCACCACCTCCCGGGTTGGTTCCATCCTGTGCGGAGGCCGGAGTTCTCGGCGCAATGTGTGCAACAATTGGGAGTATTCAAGCAACTGAGGTATTAAAGCTTGTTTTGGAGCAAGGTGAGCCGCTTATAAATCGTCTTCTTCTATACGATGCTCTTTCATTAGAATTCCGAACTGTGAAAATTAGACGTGACCCAAATTGTCCCCTTTGCGGGGATAGTCCTACCATTCATGAGTTGATCGATTACGAACAGTTCTGTGGTTCCCCATTTCCACATCCAGAAGATCAATAGAGGACGAGTATAAAAGTGCAATCTAATCCGAATATAACAGTACGCTTTACTGCTGTTTTACAAAAACATGTTAATGGCAATAAGGAAATTGAAGTACAAGGTAGCAACATTAGTGAACTGTTGGATGATCTTGAAGAACAATTCCCCGGATTTTTACGCCAATTAATGGACGATGAAGGGGAACTACATCAGTTTGTGAATATTTATTTAAATGATGAAGATATCCGATATATCGGTGGGATTGATACTGCTGTTAAAGATGGGGATATGATTGATATCCTTCCAGCTCTTGCCGGAGGAGGCTGATATAGGTGGCGATTCTTCGCTCAATTCTTGACCTAATAGGCTGTACACCTATTGTGGAGCTGAGTTCGTTTTCTCCACGAGCTGGGGTGCATATTTACGCGAAACTTGAGGGTCAAAATCCTACGGGTTCTGTAAAGGATCGCATTGCGAAAGCGATGATTGAAGATGCAGAAAAAAGTGGAGATCTAAAACCAGGTGATACGATCCTTGAGCCAACTTCCGGGAATACTGGTATTGGTCTTGCGCTGATTAGCAGAATAAAAGGTTACAAAATTGTTTGTGTAATGCCTGAAAATGTAAGCGAAGAGCGTTCAACCTTACTACGTTCGTTAGGCGCAGAAATTATTTATTCTGATGGTGAATATGGTTCAAATGGCGCGATAGCACGTGCGAAGAAAATTGTAGCTTCTAATCCCGGTCAATATTTCTTTCCATATCAGTATGGCAATGAAGCGAATCCACGTGCACATTATGAGGGAACTGGTCCTGAAATTTTGCATGATTTACCCCAAACAACCGCATTTGTGGCAGGTTTAGGCACAGGGGGTACACTCACAGGAACAGGTAGATATTTGAAGGAGAAGAATCCTGATATTCGCGTTATTGCTGTTGCACCACACCCTGGTGAGAATGTCCAAGGGTTACGTGCGTTAGAGGATGGGTTTATTCCAGAAATTTTTGATGCTTCAGTGTTAGACGGAAAAATAACAGTTGATAGTTTGACCAGTTTTGCTGTCACAAAACAGCTTGCTGACCAAGAAGGTGTTTTCGCAGGAGTTAGTAGCGGTTCAGTTATTCATGCTGGATTGAAGGCTGCTGACCGTCTAGAGGGGGAGCAGCATATTGTATGTCTGCTAGCCGATGGTGGTTGGAAATATCTTTCTTCTGGCCTATGGACACAAACCTGGGAGTCTTCGGACGAAGTAGATTCTCAAGTTTGGTGGTAACTAAGGTTCTATTGTGAGCCCGCGCTTTATAGCTGCAGTTCTTATTGGAGGTCTTGTTGCTCTAGCTTGTCGGTGGTCTGGACGTGGTGGAACGGCTTTGCCTGGACTTGTTGCAGAACATATTGATCCAAATTTTGTTGAAATATTAACAAACCTCTTTGTTTCCGAAGCGATTCTTATTACTGGTACCAATGGTAAAACAACAACAGCTCGAATTCTCTCCTCAATATTTGAGGAATCTGGCAGTTTCGTAGTTCATAACAGGGAAGGTTCGAATCTAATGCGCGGCATAGGTTCAGCCTTATTGTCTTCGATACCTAAACTTTGGGGAGTAAGTCGGATCAGTAATGGTTTTCACATGAAGCCACGTAAGGCGATTGCCTTAATGGAAGTAGATGAAGCCGTCCTCCCATATGCAATTAGTGCTTTAAAGCCAAAAGCGATCGTTTTCACGAATCTGTTCCGAGATCAACTCGATCGCTATGGAGAGATTGAACACATTACCAATTTATGGTGTCAGGCAATTAACGAACTCCCTTCAGATACCACCTTGGTTCTTAATGCAGACGATCCTTCCATTTCTGAATTGTCTTTTTCTCACTCTGGTCCTGTGCATTGGTATGGCATACAAGATCCTTCGATTGCAAACTCACATGATGCTCCTGTCGATGCACGCTGGTGTAGTAATTGTGAAAATCCATTTTTGTATGAGCTGACTATATCCTCTCATTTAGGTTGGTGGCGCTGTGAAAGTTGTGGCAGAGTGCGTTCACAACCTGATACGTGCGCTTTAAACATACGAATTGGTCCTGAGCAAGCGTATTTTTTTGTACCGGAACAAGGTCCTGTTGATTTACCATTCAGTGGCACATATAACGTTTTTAATGCTCTTGCTGCTATATCTGCTGCGAGAACTTTTGCGTTATCTTCTGAAATTATCCAAGTAGGAATTGGCAAGGTTAAATCTGCTTTTGGTCGTCAGGAACTTATTAATTACCAGGGACGGAGATTACATATTTTTCTTACCAAAAATCCAGCAGGTGCGAATGAAGTGCTGAATTTTATTGCTAGTACGACGGAATCTCCATCGATAGCGATCATTTTGAATGATGGAATTGCAGATGGAAGAGATGTTTCCTGGATTTGGGACGTTGACTATGAAAGGTTAAGTGGAATAGTGCAGAGGTGTTGGGCTTCTGGTAACCGAGCTTCGGATATTGCATTGCGTTTTCATTACGCTGAATGGCCTAACCCTAAAGCCACCATACCTCAGGTAAAAAAACTATTAGATCAAATTAGTGAAGATACGTTGCCTGATGAGGAAATTTATTTGTTATCTACGTACACAGCCCTGCTAGAGCTTTATTCTGAACTTAAACGACGTGGAGCCACTAACACTTCTTGGTGGTCTAAGTCTTAATTTTTTTCGTCCTCGGACTGTTTAATTTTTCTCATGAGCAACCTTGAAACTCGTTTCCCATCCATTGCCATTACTCGAAATTCGTAGTTTTCCTCGACGAAAAGATCACCTGCTTTTGGAATCCTACCTAGCCTTGCCATTGCTAACCCACCAGCGGTGTCATACTCTTCCCCTTCGGTATCAATTTTGACCTGGAGTTCATTTTCCAGATCATCTATTAAAAGAGTTCCTTCAAGTAGGAAATTACCGCCCTGTAGGGGTCTTATGAGCTGCGTAGCAACTTCCTCAGACTGATTGGAACGGCCAAGTAGGCGCCATAAAACATCGCTCTCTGTCAAGATGCCCGTGGTACCGCCATGTTCATCAATCAATATGGCCATGTGGGCCTTTTGGGTTTGCAGTTCGGTTACCGCGACCTCGACACTTGTTGCTTCCGGGATGGCGACAAGTGATCCTATCTGGGAAAGCCAGCTATCGCCGTTTAAGTTGAGGAGGTCTTTGGTATCTAAGAGTCCCATCATGTGATCAAGGTCTTCTTCACAAACCGGATACCGTGTATGTGGGTTCAAATCTACGATTTGATGTACTTCTTCGAGATTCATTGTGGTGTTGAGTGCAACAATTTCGGTTCTCGGGGTCATAATTTGATCTGCTTGAATTTCACCGAACTCCAGACCACGTCGCGCCAATAAAAGTTCTACGGTAGAAAGTTGACCTGCATTTGCACTTGCTTCGATAACCCGTTCCAGTTCTTCTGGTTCCATAATGCTATTTTCCGCATCATCTATCGGTTTTATACCTATTGTTCTTACTGCTAGTCTGCCTAGCCCGTTCAAGGCCCATATAAAGGGACCAAAAACACGTGTAAAGATTGCCATTGGTGCTGCAACCCAAAGAGCTGTTGATTCCGACTTTTGTAATGCAATTGTTTTCGGTGCTAGTTCACCAAACACAATATGTAGCCCTGTAACAATGATGAATGCAATTGCAACTGCGATAGTATGGGAAACTGCTTCACCTACACCACTACCGAATAGATTTTTAAGCGGGGATTCCAATAATCCTGCGATAACCGGTTCACCGATCCAGCCGAGCGCGAGACTTGACATGGTAATGCCCAGTTGCGTTGAAGCTATGTATTTATCCAGTTGTTTTAATGCGGTCAAGAGCAAGCGAGCACGTGTATGTCCGTTTTCAGCTAGTTGTTCAATCCTTGTTCGACGGACAGCTACATAAGCAAATTCCGTAGCAACAAAAAAACCATTTGCAACGACAAGCACTATTACGCCAGCTATACCAAGATAGAGAGCGATATCCAAATTAGGCCCCTCCAGCCTTTCTATATATTACCAAGAACTATTTTTCTGGTGTTTATCTTTGTCAAAGCTTTACCATATGGTTATGTCTGAATCCCCCATTGCCTCGATTTTGACTTTAGGTTGCAAACTTAACCTTGCTGATAGCTCATCACTATCCAAAGAACTTTCAAGTGTTGGTTATCATGTTACTAATACGTTGAGTGAAGCTGACGCATATGTTGTGAATACATGTTCTGTTACGCATGTTGCCGCTCAAAAATCACGTCGTTTGATTCGCTCAGTACGTCGTCTTGCCCCAAATGCGCTCGTGACTGTTACTGGTTGTTATCCAGCGACTGCTCATTCTGAAGTTTTGGATTCATTAGGTGCAGATTTTGTCACGGGTACCGGCCATAAATCGCATAGTGAGCTCGTTTCATTTTTGCAGACTAATCGGCCATCAAGGAAAGTGACGGAATTTAAAGATGAAATATTTCGCCAAACCCGTTCTTTTATAAAAGCTCAGGAGGGCTGTAATGATGTGTGTGCCTTTTGTATTATCCCTCGAACTCGTGGCCGTGAACGTTCGCGCTCGGAATTGCTGGTTGTAGAAGATGTGAATAATGCTATTGCTAATGATTCCAAAGAGGTTGTCATTACGGGTACTCAATTGGGTGCGTGGGGGAGAGACATTACTCCTGCTCGTTCCCCCGACCAATTAATCGCAGCTATTCTTGAGCATACTGATATTCCCCGAATTCGTTTTTCCTCACTTCAACCCCAGGATATTACCCCTGAGTTGCTTGCTCTCTGGCATGATCCAAGATTAGTTCCCCATTTTCATCTTGCTTTGCAGGCTGGAAATGATGCGACGCTTGAGCGCATGCGGAGGCGTTATAACACTGCTGACTTTCGTGATGCGGTGAGTCGGATCAGAGCTGTAATTCCAGAAGTGGCTATCACGACTGATGTTATTGCAGGTTTCCCAGGTGAAAGCCATGAGGATTTCGATGAATCTCTGGCTTTTTGTGAAGAAATGTCCTTTTCACGTATCCATGCATTTCCATACTCACCTCGGGAAAGGACCTCTGCTTTTAAGATGCCTGATGATGTTTCTCACTCGATTCGCAAAGATCGTATGCAGAAACTTTTAGAGTTAGGAAAAAGGTTAAACAAAAAGTTTCGGGAGACCAGTAAAGGCCAAACCCGTTCGGTTTTGTGGGAGGAATACCGGGATATTCAGGGTCAGTCTTTTTATCGAGGTTTAAGTGATACATATGTGCCGGTATATATGTTGCCAGATACCGATGGACAAGATCTCCAAAATCGGATCACCCCAGTTGCTTTAGGTGATTTATTTAAAGACGGGGTTCTTGCAAGGCCGTTGAACGGTAAAATTGGTAGTGAGGGTGATCTTCAAAAAGAAAGAGTTTATATGCATGACTGATTTTTCTGAAACAGCGATTGAACCAACGGAGCTTCCATCTGCGCTTGAAGCCCTTCTTTTTGCAGCAGCAGAGCCACAAACGATTCCTGCGCTTGCCGATGCTTTAAATGTGAAAGAAAAAGAAATTCTTGAAGCAATTAAAACTCTCGAATCTTTGCTGGAGGGAAGAGGACTCCGTATTCATAGCTATCGAGGTACTTATTCTTTAGCCAGTGCTTCGCGTTATGCCCCATGGATTACCAATTTACTTGCGAGGGAGGGTAGCCGTCCTTTATCTCCTGCAGCGCTGGAAGTGCTTTCAATAATTGCTTTTAAGCAACCGTGTACACGTGGCCAAGTAGAGGTTATCCGAGGTGTTAATTCTGATGGCGTGATAGTCAGCCTTGAACAGCGCGCGCTGATTGAAGTTTGTGGTTCTGCGGAAACCCCTGGCCGGCCCAATCTCTACCGACCTACAACACGTTTTTTTGAGCAACTTGGCCTTCGTGGGCCACACGATTTGCCTGATTTGCCTGAGTTAGCCACTGAGTCAAAAAATGAAGGGGAAGAGGATTTTTCCTTCTGATTGTATAAGCCCGGTATTCTTAATGAAGAGTTTGAGCAACTATGCACGTTGTTTTGTTAAATATTCATTTACGATTGGCTTCGAGGACGCTGAAGGAAAAGCGTTCTGTTACCAAGGCATTAATAGAACGCTTGCGTAACCGATACAATGCTGCCGTTTCCGAGGTGGGACATTTAGATGATGCCCGTACGTCTGTTATTGCAATTTGTTGTATTTCCAATGAACGCCCACATGTTGATTCACAAGTTCACAAAATTTTAAGTGCGGTTCAGAAATATCATTTGGACTATGAAGTTTTGGATGTGAGTACAGAACATATTTATCCCTGAACTGAGTATTACTAGCTGAAGAAGCAATACCCCGGTGTCTTTCTGTTCATGTTATATGAGCTAAAACGGTTTACAGTTGGATAACAATGAGAGGTGTCGTATGTCTAATTTCTTTACTAAAGGGCAGCGTAAAGTGCAGGCTCAGTCAGATTCAACAAGACTCGCGGATGCGGTTGCAGAAGGTGCGGTGCATTCCACGATTACCGATGAGGATCGTAGCTTTATTAAAGATCGCGACATGTTTTTCCTCGCTACCATCGATGCGGATGGGAGAGTTAATTGTTCCTACAAAGGTGGCTTGCCTGGTTTCGTCCGTGTGATAGATGAACATACAATTGCATTTCCTGTTTATGACGGTAATGGAATGTTTATGACTGCTGGCAGCATTATTGATAATGGTGAAGTAGGTCTGCTATTTATTGATTTTGAAGAACAGATGCGTATGCGCTTAAATGGAGTAGCCTCTTTAAATTTCGATGATCCGATACTTCGGGATTATCCTGAGGCTCAATATATTGTGCGGGTTAAAGCCCGTGAGGTTTTTATTAATTGTCCTCGATATATTCATAAACTTAAATTGGTAGAACACTCTGCTTTTGTCCCCAAATCTGGTATCGAAACACCGATTGCCGATTGGAAATCAAACATGATTGAACATGGAGCAGGTGATTTGTTGAGTTCTCAGGATCCTGCGCTAACTTCACATGACCCTGACGGTATGAAGCAGCGCTAGTAATTTAAACTTTCCCCTTCTAGACTCTTTGAACAATCATTTGTAGAACAGGTTTTAAATGAAGTCTGTTGTGCGAGGAGATCATATGACCACTTTTACAGAGCCAATTGCACATCATTTAGGCTGGGCAGTACACGATGCCGATGTCACTGCAGCACGGTATAGCCAAATGCTCGGAGCACAATTTAAATTGCAGCCGATTTATGAATTTTATGATTTATATAATCGACCTGCCAGTATCAAAGTGTATTACGGTGCAGTTGCCGGAATGGCTTTTGAGATTATTGAACCGCTAACAGGGACGACCCCACATGCAGAATTTCTTCGTGAGCACGGTGAAGGAATTCAACATATTGGGTTCTGGGTTCCTGATGTAAAAAAAGCTACCGCAGATCTTGTCGCAAAAGGTGCCCGTGTGGAGTGGATGTACACACGTGACAGTGACGATATAGAAGGTGCGCAGGCTGCTGCTCAGTTAACGGTGGCTTCAAGTGTTGAAGAGATTGTTGATGCAACAAGTAATCATGGTCTTACGTACTTGGACATCAAAGAAGGTGGCACGCAAATTGAATTTATAGGCCCTTATGTGCACAACATAATTTTTTCTGAGGAAGGTCCTTTGCATGGTATGGAAGAGTTGATACAAACTTTTCCACCAGATGCTACGTAGACAAAAAATGTGCCGAGACTGGAAAAGTCGTAATAACCCAGCCCAAGCACACGTATTAGTGTATATAAATAGAGCATAGGGAGAAGTCAGATGGCAAATGAAGAGCAGGAAAAGCCTGCACTTTCCGAGGAGATAGAGCTTTCTGTAGGTGAGTTATTTGAGGCTCGTCGGTATATTAGTTTGTTGAGCGATGCACAAAAGGAGCAGCTAAAAGAAGAGCTGTCAGAAAAACGATTTAATGATCTGTTCGGAGATGATTAAGCTATTTAGCTTACCTGTAAGTACTCAAATGTTAAGGTGATTTGATGGTAAAGGATTCAAAAGGTCGTACTCAGCCTGGTTATCGCCAGCATGTATTTATATGTGGTCATGAACGAGCAGCTACTGCTGAGAGGCCCTGTTGTTCCGCGCGGGGTAGCTTGGATGTTCTTAGCAAGATGAAACGTGCAGCTGAAGCTGCAGATATGCCCGAAGTGCGAGTACAAAAATCAGGATGTCTGGATTTTTGTGAGAACGGAATTTCTTGCGTGGTGTACCCTCAAGGCACTTGGTATTCAATCAAAAATCCAGAACAGGACATTCCGGCGATCGTGAATTATTTAAAAACGGGTGAGGTTGCAGAGGACTGTCTCATGAATTTGCAGGATGAAGTTTAGTCATAATAATTCATTAATTACTCGCTAAGTTTTAGAGCTGCGTCTTATGGTTTTATAAGACGCAGATTTTTATCTATTACGACATTCTTCGCTGCAATATGATTCCCCTTTTTCACCACTAAGTGAGAGCGAGGGTACTTCATGCCCACATTGTTCATGGTTTTGACACGGTAGGTAGGTGATTTTCAATGTGGTATCACGAGCTATTAAAAGCCAGCACCAGCTACGCCAGTTATCGATTACTGTTGCTGTTTCGTTAAGTGTCTGATATTTAGTTGTTACTGAGTGTCTGGGGTCAGGTTCTCCTTTTTGTACAGCCTCGCCAATAGTTTTCCATTCCTCATACCAATCCAAAACCCGATGTTCCTTATAAGATTTGTCGTAGATGTTGCCAGTGAAGAAATCACCATAATTTTCAGTAAATTTCTGAACCACCTTTCTAAATGCGCGTGTTGTATCGGCAACTGTTTGCAGAAGTAAATAATCTTTGATGCCTTCATGATTATTGGCTTGTCGTGTTACCCAGCGATGCATATCTGCATAAGGAAATGTGGGCTCCTCTTTTTTGGTGAGTTGATATTTTTTGTTTTGATAATCGATTCGTGACTGGTAATCAATAACACCGTTCATATGAAAAAAGAATCCGTAAAGTGGTGTGTACGTGTATTGCAAAGCAGTCATAGTTATATTCTTAGACATTCTTTACATGAGGTCATCAATTAACTAAGTTTCAATCATGAGTTATGAATTGAAGCCACGGACAGAAGCAGGTGAAAAGTTTGTCGAGGCGACCGAACGTGTCATAACGAATTTGCGTAATCGAGCATTAATTTCTGATCAGAACAGTTCTATAGATGAAGATAATTTTTTTGATATGAGAACAGCTGGTGTGAGTACTGCATTTCTTCCGCAAACCTGTGGCGGGCTTGAGCTGGTTTCGATTCATGATTGGATGGTAGGGATGTCGCGTTTGGGTCGTGGTGATGGTTCATCAGCGATTGCGATGAATATGCATCTTGTGGTTTCACGGAATATGGTTGCGATTTGGAATGCGGCCCGGGTATCTGGCAATAACGAGATTTCTGACCGTCTGGAAAAACAATTTGATCAGATAGTGACCGGGGAAATGTATATGTGTGCTACCTCAACTGAACCTGGTACCGATAATTTGCATCCGTTCACTGAGGTGACTGAGGTTGATGGGGGTTGGCGTATCAATGGTAAGAAGATTTTCGTGACAGGATCGCCTGTTGCTTCTCATGTTGCGATGAATTTGCGAATGAGAGGGGACAAAGAGTCTATAGGAGTTGATGGTGGTGACAGCCTCGGTTCGATCGTATTACCTCTCGAAACTGAAGGGGTAATACCCCAGGATGACTGGAAGGCTTTGGGTATGCGTGGTTCCGGCAGCCAGTCACTAGTTTTCGAAAATGTTTTTGTGCCTAAATCCATGGTGAGGCCTACCGGGCCATGGGGTCAGTGGAGTACAAATATTCTGATGAACCGGAATTTGGCAAACTTGCCTCTGGTAGCTGTCTTTCTAGGGATTTCTGAGTATGCCCATGAATTGGCGATAGAAGCAGCATCGGGTAACCCACACGAAAAAGTGGGTAAGCCACCTAACAAAGAACGTCCTGGTATCCAGCATATGAT
>JBJKVN010000001.1:0-14779 GCA_045562595.1 Tepidiformaceae bacterium | reverse complement strand
TATTCTTTGATTATTCATAGCTACGCAGAGCCAATTCTGTTTGACTTATTATAACGATCAAGAGACCTAAAACATTCAAACCACAAAGGGTATTTGCTCGAAATTAGAAAAACTAGGTTGCTGCAGGATCAGTTCCAACCCCTGGAGGTAAGCCTGCCCTCGAAACCAATTCAATCCGTACACCAAGGGGATCATTGATATAGCAAAACCCAGCCATGGAACCATCCTCATCTACTCCCCAGGTCTCAGCTTTCATCCCTTCCGACTCCAATCTCTTAACTTCTGAAACAAGATCATCAACATATACACCTAGATGGTGATACCGAGATCCATTCTCGGCTGCCCACACAGTCCCTGGAATAGCATCTATTAATTCGATCTGCACATCCCCTTCTTTACAAAAACAAACTCGCACTGGCACAAATTCTCGTTTGCCATTGTTTAAAATGGCAACACTGACAGAGCGAGGTTCTTCCCAAGTTACACCAAAACGGGAGGATAACTCAGGCATTGCCTCGTCAATATCAGGAACGATTACCCCGGCATGATAAACATCACTAAATTTGATCATATTTACTCCACCGGAATACCGGTAATTTTATGATGAGGCTCCTGCTCAGGTGGCAACGCAACAGGCTCTCCAACCCAGGCACCAATATTTTCACCTGTACGCCCATCCGGACCTTCATTTACCAAATCTATCAACAATCCTGCAATCTGCTCTGGTGTCATCCATGAATCTACCGCATTAGCAGGAGGATCACCTTCATAAAGACCTCGCAACATGGGTGTATCAGTAGCACCCATACAAAGTGCGTTTACCCGTACGTTATGAGGTTCTAAAGTTTTACTCCATGCAGCGGTAAATCCATTTAGACCCCACTTCGAAGCACTGTACAAATCAGTCAAAGGAGGATTTGTACCATTCGACTTTGGAGGAAGCACATAGTACGTACTTATGTGGACTATGTTTCCCTTCTCGCTCTGCATAAGATGTGGTATCGCGGCACGACTCATATACATAACGCCTTTAAAATTGGTGTTTATGATCTCATCATAATCAGCTAAAGTTTGCTCCCAGTCAGAAGTCACAGGAGTGTGTTTCCACTTGCCTGCATTGTTCACAAGAATATCGATTCCATCTTTAGCGGCTGCTGCAACAAAATTCTCAACGTCAGAGCGATTAGAGACATCCGCAACAAATGCCTCTGCCTGACCTCCATTACCTCTGATACCTTCAGCAACAGCATTAACTTCTGCCTTAATATCACAGATATATACTTTTGCCCCTTCAGCCGAAATGCCTTCTGCAAAAGCTTTCCCTAATCCTTGTGCAGCACCAGTAACAATCGCTGTCTGTCCATCTAAAGTACCCATTATAATCTCCTATGAAAGTGGTTCGTACATAAATGTAGGGGTTGGTTGTCGCTTTGGAAGACGAACAGGATGACCAAGAGCAAATCCAATGTTTTCACCCGAACGGCCTTCCTCACCCTCTTTGACAAGTTCCACCAAGCAATTAGCTATATCTTCAGCCTTCATCCATCCGAGCTCTTCGAGTAACTTTGCTTCCTCCGCTGGATCTGGATCAAAATTGTTGAAACCGCGGAGCATATGTGAATCTGTGGCACCCATACAAAATGCGTTCACACGAATATTTTGTTCATGTAAAGCTTTAGCCCAACTAAGGGTTAATCCATTGATTGCAGATTTTCCCGCATCGTATAAATCCATGATGCTACCACCACCAACAGGACGTGGTGGATTAATCCCATGAGGACAATCAGGCGCATCGTCATGATTCCAAACATTCGGAGAACCGCAAGTACAAAAATGATCAGTGGCAATATTGACAATGTTACCGCCACCATGAGCAATCATATGTGGAATAACAGCACGCCCAAAAAGAAACACACCAGCAAAATTTGTCCCTACAACTTTATCCCAATCAGCGTCTGATTTATCAAGATCATCGGTAGCCTCACTCTGAGCCCACGTCCCGGCATTACTGACCAAGAGATCTATCCCGCCAAAACGAGAAATATGCTTATCAACCACACCGCGAACATCGGCGGGTACAGAAACATCAGCAATCGTGGATTCAACTTCGATTCCTATCTGATCAAGTGTTTCAGCAATTTCCTGTAGATCATCACCCCTAATATCACAAATTGATAGGTTTACTCCTTGAACAGCCAATGTACGCGCAAAGGCATTGCCTATACCAACCGCCGCACCAGTGACTATCGCAGACTTCCCCTCAAGAGAGACTGTCATAAAAACTCCTTATTTTTTACTAATCGAATTGCAGCTCTAGTTTCGTAGGGCCACGGAATCCACCAGACCCGAAAACAGGAGCAATTATGCCTTGTGCGTCATCACGTTTTAAACGTACGTTAGGCATTGCCTCTGCCAGCAGTTGGCAAGCAATCACAGACTCTTGCCTGGCCATTGCATACCCCATACAGAAGTGCTTCCCTATCCCAAAACCGAGATGACTAGCTTCACCATTGGCATAGTAACCAACACGCATTTCTTTACCACAATAAAGATCTTTTCTAAAGATATCGAACTTGTCGGGATCCTTGAAAACACGCTCATCTCTATTTGCCGCACCAAGCTGGAAGATTACATTTCCACGATTTGGAATCACCTGGTCATACATTGCAATTTCTCGCTGTGTTCGTCGACCCTGTGTATGCACAGGGGGGTCATAACGCATCATCTCTGTAAACGCACGATCCCACAAAGAAGGATCCCTTTTTAACTCTGCGAGTTGGTCGGGGTTTTGTAAAACAAACCACCACATATTCCCAATCGCCTTATCAGTTGTATCCCCACCAGCAGCAAGCAAAAGGTTTACAAACCCCTTCACCTCAGCATCAGTCATTCGTTGACCACCTAGTTCAGCAGTTACAATTTTAGTTATCAGATCATCGCCGACAGGATTTGCCCGTCGCTCTTGAATGAATGGGTCAAGATAAGCATTCAATTCCTCACGTGCTTGCACTCCGCGTCTATGGAACTCTTCACCAATGCCCAACCCCTCGATCAGTAGTTGGTACCATTCGACAAATTGGTCCTCGTCCTCACGGGGAAGACCAAGCATTCCTGAAATTACACGAATCGGATACTGAATAGTGAATTGCTCAACCAAATCCACTTCACCGGTTTCAATAAACCCTTTTGCTATATCTTCAGCTGCTCTACGTGAAAATAGATCAATCGTTTCAGCAGCGATTCGCTCAATCGTTGGGATAAAACTCTCAAGATTTTTTCCAATAAACTGGCCAGCTACCACACCTCGCGACCAACGATGCTTTTCACCATTTCCTAATTCAAGGATAGTAGGACCAAAAACGTTTTCAGAACCAAATTCATATGGACCATCTTCTTCATAAACAGCGCGGTTATAGTTTTCATTGTCTAAAAAAGCTGCTCTTACATCTTCATATCTGGAAAGCATCCAGTTGCCATGGAAACGATCGTGGTAAAGAGGATGGTAATCTCGCAATTTCTTGTATGTTGGAAAAGGATCCTTACGGTACTCGTCACTATCAAAAATCGTTGGAACTATCAGTTTTTCGTCCTCGGAAACTACACTTTCGCTCATAACAAACTCCTTGTTCTATAAACACTACTGTCAGTGCATTGAAGTATTACCAAAAACAGCATTTTTCTCAACTAATAAAAATAACATCGCCAAGATGCATAGCACCCAGAGGCACGGTAACCTTGCTATATGCCCCCGTAGCTCAGTGGATAGAGCATTGGTTTCCTAAACCATGTGCGCAGGTTCGATTCCTGCCGGGGGTAATAAGACTTTAAAGTTCTGGTGCTTCGGGGGGACTTACTGTTACCTCACCTGAAACGCCGTCTAAAGACACAATTGCACCGTTCACAATTAAACCAGAGGCAGCTCCACGTACATTGGAAACAGCAGGAATACCGTATTCACGCGCTACTGTAGCAGCATGACTCAACACGCCACCTGTCTCTACAACCACACCAGCAGCAGGAATAAATAATGGAGTCCAAGGTGCATCAGTAAAAGGTGCTACTAAAATCTCTCCGGGTTTCAAATCTACCTCAAGGGCTTCTTCAACACTTTGTACAACCCGCGCAGGACCTCGCGCTGTACCAGGGCTAATCCCTTGTCCCTCGTAACTAGCCTCTGCAACTGCTTCTTGTTCAGTAATAGGCTCAAGCTCGAAAGGTCTCTCAAATAGAACAGGTGGGAAATACCCTTTTAATTTTTCATAAACACCTTTACGTTCTTCGATTTTCTTTTTCGTATCGTTCCCAGAAAGCTCACCGTGTATAGCTGGTGCTACTTCGTCATAAAGCAGAAAAAAGATATCTTCAACATCTTCAATGACATTTCTGTCCACAAGTCGAGAACCTAATTCGATCATTGGTGGGCGACAAGTGCGACATGACATCGCCCAAGTTGCTTTTGTATATTCACGTCCGGAAGTTAACTCCTGAACTAGAGCTAAATCACGACGGAAATCTGGTTGCTCTGCTTCAGAAAAAGCACCTACGATCTCCGCTTCCAATACTTCACGTTCAGCAACTTGTTTCTCTTCTAGTATATAAGGGTTGCGATCATCAGCAGCAGCCAGATTAGCCTTTAAACTACTGATCACAAAACTTGGATTCTCATTCCAGGTCTTTTGTGAAGGATCGGTTTCTCTTTGTCCTCGGTAACCAAGTTCTTCACTAAACTCATCAAAAGCATTTTTAAAAACTTCCCAGTCTTGTGAGGATGGTGTACTCAAGTTTGCAAGAATTTCTTCTGTCGAAAATGCAGCAAATGCATCAGCTAAAACAGGCAATCCTTTGATCACCCTACTGAGATCCCAAATAGCCTTAGCCGGCCTAGAACTCTCCACATCACTCAACCCACTTGAGATTCGTGTACCCCAATCTTCAGGATGATCAGGCACCTGTGCATCTAATCTCTTGTTAAGGGCAGACAATAACTCACCACCGGCTGTGGAGTTATGGTAGTGAGAAGTAAAAACACGACCTGACAAATCTGTTGCTTCATCAACCGCATGAAGTAACTCTTCGTCACTAGCTACTTGCCAATTACGGAAAAGGCTTTCCCTATACCGAGCTGCGGCTTCACGACGTTCTGCCTGGGCACGCTCAGTTGAAGTTTCACCCATCTTTATTAGGCGTAAATAGGATTTTGCTGCTCGTACTTCGTCAGTACTCGCCTCCGAATGTAATGACTCACCACCTTCAAAAAATGCTTCTAAATAGTCACTACCTTCTCCAACAGAGTAAGTCGCAGAAAAATTAGTCACGAACCCCACATTAATTGCAAACCGGCCAGCAACAATAGGTAAGATCAATGCTTCTGGTACCTCAGGTATACGAACAAGATCCTCAACATCAAGATCTTTCGCAAGTTGGAGATGCCATATCCTATCCCAACGCTGAATAAAATTGGCTACGAATGGACGACATACACCAGGTAAAACCTCTTCAGCATTCCCCATCGTATAAAGGTTTGCTTCAGGGTTAATTGTGCTGTCCCACTCACAAAATGGCTCTTGAAGATTCTCAGGCATTAGTCGCCTCCTAGTTTTAAACTATTTATTTCAGTTAACAGCTAATAAGCTGCCGTTCCACCATCAACTGAAAGCAATGCTCCCGTAATTCCAGAAGCTTCATCTGAGGCTAATAACACCGCCATTGCAGCTACTTCCTCAACTGTATTTGGACGTTTTATTGAAGATTCGCTTGAAAATTGTTCAACCATTTCATCAAATGTTAAGCCCATGGCCTCGGCGGCTGCAGCTCCAGATTCATTCACAATATCGGTCATAATTAAACCCGGACAAATGGAATTAACAGTAATACCCATAGTTCCAACCTCTTTAGCAGCGGATTTTGTTAATCCGTTAATAGCATGTTTAGCACTGACATATTGCGCAATGCCTGCCTTTCCATGCTTACCTTCAACAGAAGAAATATTAATAATGCGCCCACTTTCTTGTGGAATCATATGACGTAAAGCCGCACGCATACCCCAAAAAGTAGCGTACAAATTCCACTTAATTGCGAAGTCAAAACCCTCATCAGTCAGATCTACGACAGGAGCAAAATCTCCAGCACCACCAGCATTATTAACCAAAATATCTATTTTCCCATATTCCTTAACAGTCTCCTCGATCAGGTTATCCATCACACCTGTTTCTGTAACATCACCCTGTACAAAAATAGCTCTTTCACCAACACCCATTTCTTCAAGTGCACGTTGACCTTTTTCTTCACTTCTACCATTAATCACTACACTGGCACCCTCAGCAATAAATGCCTCAGCCATGCCTCTGCCAATCCCACGTGTACCGCCAGTAATAGCAGCAACTTTACCTTCCAGTTTCATAAGACACCTCTACTTTTATAATCCACGATTCTAACCCTTTTCAGGGGAAACCTATAGTAACAAAAAAAACATCCCTCTGGACTTATTGCGACATTTTTTTCTCCCGTCTATGATCAACATAATCAATCGATGTGAGGTAACTTCGCTATGCACGAACTCGTAATTAAGAATGCAAAAATTGTAGATGGAACAGGAACAGCACCATTCACGGCGGATGTTGCAATAGATGAAGGACGAATCAGTGCCGTTGGAAAAATTCTTACTTCTGGCCAACAAGAAATTGATGCTACAGGATTAATATTAACTCCTGGCTTTGTTGATATACACACACACTTTGATGGGCAAATTACATGGGACCCACTTTTGACTCCATCGTGCTGGCATGGCGTCACAACAGTAGTTATGGGTAACTGCGGAGTAGGTTTTGCACCCGTAGAACCAGATAAAAGAGAATGGCTTATTGGTCTTATGGAAGGAGTAGAAGATATTCCAGGGACTGCTTTATCCGCTGGGATGCAGTGGAACTGGGAAACATTTCCAGAATATCTAGACTATTTAGACACTTTACCAAAAGCAATCGACGTTGGAACACAGGTTCCACATGGGGCAGTACGCACTTATGTAATGGGGGAACGAGGAGCAAAAAATGAGCCGGCAAATGCAGAAGACATTGAAGAAATGCGGCAGCTAGTACTTGAAGGCATACAGGCTGGGGCATTAGGAGTTTCTACTTCACGTACCATCGCACACAGAGCTATAGATGGTGAGAACGTACCCGGAACCTTTGCCGCTGAAGAAGAAATGCTTGCTTTTGGTAAGGCCCTAGAAGAGGCTGGTACTGGTGTACTTGAGCTCGCTCCAGCTGGAGTCACTGGGGATGATATGGCGTTACCAGAAAAGGAAGTTGACTGGATGCGTCGAGTTTCAGCAGAAACAGGACGGCCAATAACTTTTGCTCTTGTGCAATTAAATATCGAACCAGACCACTGGAAACGAGTATTTGAACTTTCTGAGGAAGCAGCCAAGGAAGGTGCGCAGCTTTTCCCTCAGGTTACCGCACGAGCACCAGGTGTACTACTTGGACTCCAGACGAACCATCCTTGGGTTAATACGGAAACTTTTAAAGAGATTAGCGGACGTTTCGTGCTAGGCGAAGGTGATGCCCATCTTCTACATAGCAAAACTATTGAAGAAATAACTGCAGAGTTAAGAAAACCTGAAATTAAAGAAAAAATGATGGCTGAACTACCGGCAGCTCGTCAAGATATTGAATTTCTTGGGCTAGACAGGGTTTTTGTTTTGGAAGAGCCACTAAATTATGAGCCTGAGCAACGAAACAGCGTTGCTGCCATGGCCGAAGCACAAGAGCGAGATCCTTTTGAGCTTTTTTATGATCTTATGTTGGAAGAAGATGGTAAGCGTTTCTTCTTTGCACCTATGATGAACTACACAGATTTCAATTACGAGGCTGTACGCACGATGATTACACATCCGCGAGCAGCTATGGGACTCGATGATGCAGGGGCACACTGTGGCGTAATCTGCGACGCAAGCATGCCAACATTCATGCTTACACATTGGGCTCGCGATAGGGAACGCGGAGAAAAGCTCCCTCTAGAATTTGTTGTA
Source organism: Tepidiformaceae bacterium (assembly GCA_045562595.1). Classification (GTDB taxonomy): domain Bacteria; phylum Chloroflexota; class Dehalococcoidia; order Tepidiformales; family Tepidiformaceae; genus JAKUNN01. Next base: position 6,750 of record JBJKVN010000001.1, on the reverse strand, counting down.
AAGAAAATGACAAATGATACCGCTAGCTTATATGGCTTACATGATCGCGGAGTTATACGCGTAGGAATGAAAGCTGACTTAAATCTGATTGATTTAGAAAATCTAAAAGTGGATTTACCTGAATTAGCCCATGATCTCCCCGCCAACGGAAGAAGATTGATACAAAAATCAGAAGGTTATGTCGCAACAATTGTAAGTGGCACAATCGTGATGGAAAACGGTGAAGATACTGGAAATCGTCCTGGAAATCTTGTCCGGGGACAACAAGTCGCACCCAGCGGAATTTAAGGATTTAGTGCCTTTTTTCGGTTTTGATCTATCCCCAAGCGCCGCCGCTTGGTAAAACTACGGAACCACCATATTAAATCCCAGGAGCTCTAAGACTGTGCAGCAATACCTTGGGTTCAATAATTGGCTACGCACAAAAGTCTTTTATGGTTGGCGAATCGTTGCTGCGGGCGTTGTAATCAACGCCATAATCAGCGGGCTCTTCATGCAAGCTTATGGTAGTTACGTCTCGGTTTGGCGAGATTCATTTGGATGGAGTAACACTTTACTCAGTGGAGGTTACTCAGCAATACAAGGTACAACAGGCGGCGTGGCACCTATCCAAGGCTGGTTAACGGATAAATTCGGCCCGCGAAAAATCTTAAGGATAGGACTGGTATTGATGGGATTAGGTCTCATCGCATTAAGTGCAGTCAACTCAATAGGATTCTTTTACTTAACCCTTATTTTGATTGCACTGGGTGTCAGTTTCGGTGGATTTCTGTCCTTGATGGTTGCTATCGTTAACTGGTTTGAAAAACGGCGTGCATTTGCAATCTCGTTCCTTGTTACAGGTTTTGCATTAGGCGGTCTTTTGGTCCCATTAACCAGTTTGTCATTAGAAACGATCGGGTGGCGAACATCTGCATTTATATCGGGCTTAATCATAATTGCAGTTGCTTTCCCAATTACTCAGATTATTAAGCACCGACCGGAAGATATCGGATTAACAATCGATGGAAAAAATATCGATACAAAAGATGAACTTCAACAAGAGAATCTTACGGGTGACAAGCAAGAAAATTTCACGCTAAAAGAAGCATTGTCCTCACGAACATTCTGGTTTTTATCCCTAGGTCATAGCACATCTCTTTTAGTGATATCTGCAGTTCAAGTACATTTAGTCTCACATCTGCAGACTGAATTAAATATGACGCTTGTTCAAACTGGATTAATAGTCGCCATAATCACAACAGCACAAATTGTTGGAACTTTTGGGGGTGGTTACCTTGGTGATCGTTGGAACAAGCGCACGCTCGGCTTCATCGCTATGGTGGTGCAAGGCGGTGGTCTATTTCTACTTATTTTAGCTAATTCAGTTGGTCTGATAGTGGTATTTGCGATTGTACATGGCTTTATCTGGGGAATGCGTGGACCAATTATGCTGGCATTACGTGCTGACTATTTTGGAAGACAAAACTTTGGGAAAATTATGGGTGTCTCGCAGTTTGTAATGACTTCTGGAATGGTTATAGGCCCCCTCTTCGCAGGGCTACTTGCAGACAAAACCGGGAACTACGAACAAGGTTTCACTATTTTGGCGATTGTTGCGTTGCTCGGTTCAATCTTTTTCGCCTTATTACGAAAACCTAACAAAGTTAAAAGACCCACAACAGCCATTAGCAGTTAAAATCTCTATCTAGCTTCAAAACCAGATACTTAAAAATTGAGTTGTATTCTCGAGGAATCCTATGGAAACATCTTCAGGCATGTTTGATGACGTAAACAGTAGTGTAGATAAGGCTGCGAATTACTTAGACATTACATCTGGATTACTTGAACAAATAAAACAATGCAATGGGATATATCGGATGAGTTTTCCTGTCTTAGATGATGCTGGTGAGGTCTCTGTAATTGAAGCATACAGGGCTGAACATAGCTTTCATCAAACACCTACAAAAGGAGGAATCCGCTTTAGCCCAACAGTGAATGAAGATGAAGTCATGGCTCTTGCAGCTTTAATGACTTATAAATGCGCTATCGTTGAGGTTCCATTTGGTGGAGCAAAAGGAGCAGTCAGAATAGACCCTCACTCAATAAGCGACACTTACCGAGAACGCATAACACGCCGGTATACAACAGAACTGAATCGCAAAGGGTTTATCGGACCTGCCGTAGACGTTCCGGCCCCCGATTATGGTACGGGGGAACAGGAAATGTCATGGATAGCGGATACCTACATGACTCTAAATCCTGGTCAGGTTGATGGACATGCCTGTGTGACAGGGAAACCGCTTAGCCTACACGGAATCGACGGGAGAGCAGGTGCCACTGGTTTAGGTGTAGCAATTGGTATTACAGAAGCAGTGTCCTTTAAAGCAGATATGGACCCACTGGATTTGACTGCTGGGGTAGACGGAAAACGCATTATTATCCAGGGCTTAGGAAAAGTAGGGTATCACGCAGCACTTTCACTCCAGAATGCTGGTGCACTTATTGTTGGTATTGCAGAAATTGATACGGGGCTTTATGACGAGAAAGGCATTGATGTTCAAGCTCTTCTCAAACACCGCAATGAAAATGGCTCCATCCTAGGCTTCCAAGGAGAAACCATTGCTGATCCAATGTCTCTGCTCGAATACGATTGTGATGTACTTGTTCCAGCAGCACTTGAAAATCAAATTACAGAAAAAAATGCACGTCTCATAAAAGCAAAAATTGTTGCTGAAGCTGCTAATGCACCAACACATCCCTTAGGAGATAAAATCTTAAATGAACGTGGCATACTTGTAATTCCAGACATTTTTCTGAATGCTGGCGGCGTCACGGTTTCCTATTTTGAATGGTTAAAAAACCTTGCCCATATGAGCCTGGATAGATTAACTCGACGATATGAAGAAGAAACCAATAAGCGTGTAATTGGAATTGTTGAAAACTTAACAGGACGAACATTAAACAAAGATGAACGGCAAGCATTAACACAGGGACCAGAAGAAATTGATTTTGTACAAGCAGCTCTTGCAGACACCATGATCGAGTCTTACAACAGCATTCGAGAGCTTAGAAACTCTAAGCAAATACCTGACTTACGCACTGCTTCACTTGCTCTATCACTTCAAAGGGTAGCTAGAAGTTATCAGACAAGAGGGATTTTCCCTTAGTAATATAAATAATTACAACTCTTCCCTTGTGACTTGCGAAATTCCTTTTTCTTTACTGATGTGATATCTCACAGGCATTCTTTCGGCAAGACTTGGTACATGAGTCACGATACCGATTACCCGATCATCACTACCTAATTGCTCAATCGTTGAAGCTACTATTTCCAGCGTATCTTGATCAAGTGCGCCAAACCCTTCATCCAAAAAAAGTGACTCCGGTCGGTGAGAATTTTTTGCTGAAAGCCTGGTAACTTCATCAGCAAGAGCAGTCGCAAGAGAAAGCGATGCTAGAAACGTTTCCCCACCCGACAAGCTGTCCACTGATCGTTCCTCGCTAGCGTTGTAATGATCCACTATCAGAAAAGTCCCTGCATCTTCTGCAAGCTTAAGCGTATATTGCCCTCCTGAAAGTTCTAAAAGCTTCTCAGAAGCAACTGTAACCAAGCCAACAAAAACCTCCTGCAAATACCACCTCTCGAAGTTCTCTTTACGCATATGTGTTACTAGATCTGCTGCAATTTCCTTTTTTTCATTTAAACTCTTTCTTTCATCCTGCTTCTCATCCTTATCCTGAAGATCAGCTTCAATCCTTTTCTCCTCAGTCTCAAGTCGTCCCAGTTCTGCATATAGCACTCCCTGAACTCCTTGAATTCCCTCGTCCCCAACCTCAACGATATCCACCTCTCGACAGCGCTCGTAAATCTTTTGCTGAACAGTTTTTAGATCGCTTTCTGTTCCATTCTTTTCTATAGTTTTTCGGGAAATTTGCTCTTTCACTTCATTCAGTTGCGTTCTTATCCAAGTTAAAAACTCTTCCCATTGCTTTAAGAGATCGTCTGAATCAAATATTGGGGCTCCGTACTGTACGACAGTGTCTCTCGAAGCAGAGAGGTCTTGTTGCGCCTGTACCTCCTCTGCCTTGAATCTCTCAAAATTATCTCTTGCATTATTCTCCTCTTGTTCTGCACTGGTACGTTGCTTTTCAATGTTTTTTAACTCATCTTCAATATTTTCCCGCTCTCTTATTTGTTGTTTAAGCAAATCTTCCTCAGGAAGAGTATCCAGTTTTAAACGTATCTCCTTTGACTTCTTTAGTGCCTCTTTTTTTCTATCCTCCAACGCAGTTCTCTGATCATTTAATCTTGCAGTAGCACCCTCAAAAGTTCGCTCTGCTTCATCAAAAGCTTTAGATGCTTCTTTCTCAGTAATGCTTAATCTTTGGACCTGTTCATCTTTTATTTGCAAAAGATTGTTAATCTCATCAATTTTCCCCGCTAGATCTGCTAATCCGTGCTCATGACCCGCATCAGGAAACTGTTCCTTATATCGCTCTACAATCGCATAGAAATCTTCTTGTCGTTTTTCCTCAACTTGTAAAGAATTGTTAAGTTTATCTAGGTTTTCTTTCGATTGGGTTGATATCCCTCTCGCTCCCTCACCTTCTTGCTTGGCTTTCTCAAGATCTACAGAGATCATGTGTTCAGGTATTTTCGTTAGAACTTCACCACATACAGGACAAAGATCACCCACTTTTAACCCTTCAGCAACTTGATAAGCAGCATTTTCCTGGCGAACTTTTTCATATGTTTCCGTTTTCTCATCAGCATATTTAGAATCTTGAACAAATATGTGTTCAGCTTTCCTAACATCCTCTTCCAAGTCTTTTACTTTTTTTATCGCATCTTCATACGCAGAAAAATTACTTTTCATTGCTTCAAATATTTCAGGGGTAGGTAACTCACTTCTCCGATTTTGCACCTCAGCCAATTCTGTTTCTTCTTTTTTCAAATTAGAAAAAGTTTCATCATGACTCTTCTTCTTATTCTGAACATCCTGTTCTAAATCTTTCCTGTTACTTTCTAAATCAAGCTTTTCAGCATCACTCTCGAATTTTTCAATATCTTCTTCTAAACGGTGATAATCACGATAATTTTGTTGACCTAGATACATTTCACGAGTAGATGGCAACTTCGCAAGCTCAGCATTTTTTATCTCTCTGTTCGTTTGGAAACTTTCTCTCTTCTTTTTGGCATCTTCCCAATTCTGTGAAGATGATGAAATCTTCCCCGTTAATTCAGCAATATTAGGCGGCATATTTATTGTCGCCATAGCTTCTTCTACATCCTTCAGATCTCTAATGCCTTGCGTTACCTTCTCTAAAACCTTTTTTGATTCTTCTAATTTCGCCATCTCCAGAATTAAATCGTCTTTTAGAACAGATAGCTTCTCAAATCGGTAATGCACCCTGTCTCGCTCCTTCACCGTAACGTTTTGTAAGCGCTCAAGCTGCTGATCTAGACTTTCAACCTGACCAGAATGGTTTTGGAACCTGGCTCGAGCTCGTTTCTGTATCTCTTCAAAATACTCGAGACCTAACAATCTTTTCAGCAAATTTTGTCTATCACCTGCTGTAGCCTTCATAAAGCTTGCAAATTCACCTTGCGGCAATATCACACAACGTTTGAACTCACCAAATGTAAGACCTAGAAGATTTTCAATTGTTTCAACAAGTTGTTTTGGCGAACTCGCAAGAACAGGATCAGGATAATCAGGATGCTCACACTCGAGTCGACACTCTTTAGTTCTCGGGGTTCCTTGTTGCTTACGCAGGACTCTAACAACCGTATACTTTTTCCCTTGAACCTCGAACTCCAGCATTACACGAGTTTCGTCGACCGAACTATGCATAAGAGATTTAATTTCTCCTACGTCATACCTCGGAACAGAACCGTAAAGAGCAAAGCAAATAGCATCAAGCAAGGAAGATTTCCCGGCTCCCGTCGAACCAGTAAGCGCAAATAAATTTGCATCCTTAAAATCAACTACAGTTTTATTACGGAATGAGGAGAAGCCTTCGACTTCAAGTAGCAGAGGTCTCATTCGACGCCTCCACATATAACTGATCGAAAAGACTTAGTAATCGCTCGTCCTGAACCTTTTTACTTTTCAAATAATCAGAAAAAAGATCGTGCGGGTCTAAACCATGCAAATCACGGGCAATTTGAGGTTCTTCTATCATTGTTGATAACGTCTGCACTGCAACAGCATTAGGAAAAAGCTCCCTGACTTCCTGGGCTAATCCCGTGCGTTGTGGTTCCTCAACGTTAACCCTTAAAAAAACCCCTTCTGAAAGCAAGTCAGGACCTTTTTCTTGAAGTAAAGATTCTAACTGGGGAAGATTCCCGGAAATTGTTCTCAGCTGATAACCAGAATTAAGGGAAACCTGGACAATCTGATCTTGCTTGAGCACCTGGCCTGCCTGAACTTCAAAAATGTTTACACCCTGAATGTCAGACTGCTCACCAAAATTCAGCTGCGTAGGTGAACCTGAATACCAAACTTCACCCGCCCCTCCCTGCAAACGTTGACGTTTGTGATAATGACCTAAAGCACAATACTGTGCAGTTGAAGGAAGCTGATCAACGTCAAGACAATAATCAATTACTGTCTCTGCTTTTCTTTCCGATCCATCCAATGTACCTTCGCTCATTGCAAGATGGGCCATCATCAAATTCACCGTATCTGCTGTAAAAGGTTCGGCTAACCGTTTCAATATTTCCTGCATACCGTTGCGATAATTCATCTGGTGTTCAGCTCGGCT